>JBEKZM010000001.1:0-254559 GCA_049509875.1 Verrucomicrobiota bacterium
GGCCAGGCCAGTCAAGCGAATACGAAAAGGCTGCCGTGAAAACGAAAACGCCAGAGAAGACTTAAACGGCTGGTTTTAAGCAGGCTTTTGGCCCCTTGTCATTTTGGGTTCCGAAATCGCTGGCGGTTCGGCAGCGCCAAGATTCGCGAAGAGCGGCCTTCATGGTGCCTGGAGGTGGCTGCGCAAATAGCCGTTGCCGCGGGCTGCAGCCCACGCTCCGACCGCCGCAGCCTCCCCAGGCCGCGAGTTGTCCCAACTCGGTGCGCTCCGCCATCCCGCGCCGACGGGAGCGTCCAGCGCCCGTGCCAAATCCCGCGCTGCGGTTTGGGACAAACTGCGCTCCGAACACAAATTAAGGGGCAACCTGCAACCGATTGCCGTTCGACAAGTGCGAGGCACGGACCACCGCGGCGGAGGACCGCCGCACTCCCCGACGCTGGCGCGACACTTCCGTGCTCCACGAGGCGCGAAGCACTCTTGGACTGCGGCGGGAAGCGAAGCGCCACGCCGCTTTCGCGCGGGCAAAGCTCGCAGTCACTCGGCGCGATCTGGCGCCGGCGAAAGCGCCGTCGCCGCTGCGCCTGGGCGGCGGAGTGGTCGCAGCGCCGGGGTGAAAGAATTGCGGAGAAGTCAGAAACACCGGAATGCGCTCGTGGGTAATCAAGTATTTGCAAAAAACAGATTTCCGGAATTTTCAATTTTTTCACACCTCCAGCGCGACTACTGCCACCAAGGCCAATGCGAAGATGCGACCCTTGGATCCGGAGTGCTGAAAAAGAGGTGACGTGTCGGGCCAATTCAGCTAAATAATATCCTTTGGGCATTCATTTCGGTACCAGCCTGATTTGCGGAACGTAAACTTTCGGCCAATGCCAGTCATCCGGGCCAAGGGAAGCGGAACAAGCGGAAGACTTGCTCCCTCCGCAAATTGACGCACGGCCGGGGTCTCCCCAAAGTTTGCAGCCATGAAACACTTGTTGAAACTTGAAGATTTGCCGCGGGTTGAATTTGACTGGATTTTGCGGGATGCCGCTGTATTCAAAAAAGAACGGGGCCGGCATGCGCAGCAGCCGCTGGCGGGCCAGACCTGGGCCTTGATGTTCTCCAAGCAGTCCACGCGCACGCGAATCTCCTTCGAGGTGGGCATTCGCGAACTCGGCGGCCGGCCGATGTTTCTGAGCTCGGCGGACATCCAGCTCGGCCGCGGCGAGCCGATCAAGGACACCGCCCGCGTCATGGGCCGGATGGTCCACGGCGCCGTCATTCGCACCTTTGCGCAAAATGACGTCGAGGAATTCGCCAAATTCTCCGCCATTCCCACGATCAACGCGTTGACGGACGACGAACATCCCTGCCAGATTTTGGCGGACATTTTTACGTTTGGCGAAATGCGGGGTTCCATCGAGGGCAAAACCATCGCCTTCATCGGCGACGGCGCCTGCAACGTCGCGAATTCCTGGATTTGGGCCGCCAGCCGGTTCAATTTTGCCTTGCGGATTGCGGCCCCCGGGAAGTTTCAGCCGTCGCCGGAATTGTTGAAACGCGCCGGCGGGAATATTTCGGTGACCAGCGACATCCAAGAAGCCGCGCGCGGGGCCGACCTGTTGTACACCGACGTCTGGATTTCCATGGGCAAAGAGGCCGAGGCCAGGGAACGCGTCCAAATCCTGACCGGTTATCAAATCAACCGGCCGCTGGTGCGGCTGGCCAAAAAGGACGCCCTGGTCATGCATTGTCTGCCGGCCTATCGGGGCAAGGAGATTGATGACGAAACGCTGGAAGCCAATGCCAGCACCATTTTTGAAGAGGCTGAAAACCGTCTGCATGTGCAGAAGGCCATCCTCAACTGGGCCGTCACCTGAGCGCGCCCGGCAATCGCTCAATCCATGGGTTGGTCTGTCCCCCCGCCATTGGCTCCGGGTTTGGCGTAGAGCCGCAGATACTTGAGGGCGACGCGCAGGTCCTTGGGCCATTCGCTTTTGATGCAGACGTTCTCGTGCGTGGCCGGATGCAGCACGTTCAGTTCTTCCGAGTGCAACATGGGGCGGGAAATGAGCGGGCGCTCCTCCCGGCCGGGTTTGAGGCGAAAATCCCTTTTTAAGCGCGAGAGCCAGAGTTTTTTGCCGCCGTGCATTTCGTCGCCGACCAGCGCAAAGCCGACATGGCTCAAGTGCAGCGCAATTTGTTGCGGCCGTTCCATGCGAAGCACGCAGCGCAGCAGCGACCAGCGCGAGAATGTCTCCAGCACGGCGAACTCCGTCCTGGCTTTTTTGCCGCTCCGGGGATCGATCCGCATCCGGCCGCCTTGCAGCGGATGGAGTCCGATTTTCTCGGCCACGGCGAAGGAGTCCTCGGGCGGGACGCCTTGCGCGAGCGCGACGTAGCGCCTGACCGGTTGGTCGGCGCCGAATTGGTCGGCCAGCGCGACGAGCGCGGCTTTGCTTTTGGCCAGCAGCAGGGCGCCGCTGGTTTCGAATTCAAGCCGATGGGCATTGGCCAGATAGGTCAGATGGCGTTCGGCTGCCCAGGGCTTGCCGGCCGCAATGCCCTCATGCAGGAGCTTCATCAGGCTGGGGCGTTCGGGCGCCAGCCGGTCCGGCGAGGTCAGCAGTCCGGCCGGTTTTTCGAGCGCCAGCAATTCGCCGTCTTCGTGCAGAATGGGAATTTCCCAGAACTCATGCGTGGCCGGCGACGACAGTTTGACGGCCGCGTTCACTGGCTGGGCGAAGCGGACTTGTCGGCCGCCACTTCCTTCGGCACGGGCGTGCTGGCCAGTTCGCGATTTTCTTCGGTAAACAACCAGCGGCTGAACATCTCGCTCAATCGTCGTTGCCGCAGTTGCTGCAAAAACTTCGGCATCTCTTCACTCCTCAGCTTCTCGTCCACCGGCATCAGCGACTCGACAAACAGGACAAAGCCGCCATCCGAAGTCGGCACAAACGGGCTCATGCGGCCGGGCTGGGTTTGAGCCGCCACGTACTGAATCTGGCGCGCATCGATGCCATGTTCGTCCGCTTCGAGAATGTCCTTGGAACTCAAGGAGAAAGGCTTCATGGCGACGGGCGCCTGGCCGGCCGCGAGCGCGGCCTGCGCAAAGGTCTTGCCGGTGGACATGTGCACGGTCAGGCCGATGTAGAAGTTGGTGCCGGCCGCACGCGCGCGGAGGACGCCTTCGTAATTCTTGAAATCTTCGACCACCCGCGCGTGGATTTCATCGAACGGCTGCACCTCGCTGGGGACCTGCTTGGCCAGGGCGATCATATAGACGGCTTCCGATCCGACAATCGGCCGGGGGCCAAACGGCGAGTCCGGACTCAGTTTGAACGCCGTCTTGGTGAGTTCCGTCGGCGCCGGGAATTCCTCCGGGCCGTCCACCTCGGAAAATGGCGTCGTGGTGCGGGCGGTCAAGCCGTTCGTTTTGGCGAGCAGGAGGAGGGTGTTCGCATCGGCCGAATCGATGGCGAAGAGGGTTTTGGCAAACTGGCGCGCCTGTTCCAAAGCCGCTTTGGCGGCCTCCTCACGCAGGATCATGTCGCGGATTTTGGCCTTGGCCTCTTCCGGGGTCTTGACGCCGGGAACCGATTCCAATCCATGCTGGGCGAAGTACGCGTCGGCCTGGGCCGCCACATTGGTCTTGCCCAGCTTCTGCTCGGCGGCGGCGAGGTAATTCGTCAGGTCATACTCCACATAATTCAACTGCACGCGGTCCGGCACGCGGTATTCGGCCATGTGATTGGTGTAGAAGAGGGCCAGGGCCGCCGGAGTGACGGTGATGGCTGGAAAGTAATTCGTGGCGGAGAAAAAGACGGCCTGGGCGGAATACTCCTGGTGGTCGTGATCGTAAAGCTGCGCCGCTTCCTGCGGCGGCACCAACTGACCGGCCAGGCCCAACGACTGGACCAGCTGTTGAATGGCCAGGTTGCTGGCGATCGTCCGCTTGAAATCGGCGCCGGTAAGGCCTGCCGGAGCCAGCACCTTTTCAACAAAAAGGTTCGGGGGCACCGGCTGGCCGTCACGCCCCATGGAACTCAGAACCTGGTTGGCCTCGCCGGCGGCAGCCTCGTCGCCTACATGGATGCCCAGTTCTTTGGCCTTGGCCTCGAGCATCATCCTTTCGTAAACGCCGCGGTCCAGTTCGGCTTCGGTGACCGTGGGCCGCCGCGGAAACTGCTGGTTGCGCAGCCAGTACCAAATCTCGAACTCCCGCCGGGCCGCGTCGAGTTGCTCCTCGGTCACGGGCTTGCCGTAAAGGGTCCCCAGGCCGCCGCCGGGGCCGCCGCCATAACGGGTGCCGGGGCTCATTCCCCACCACATGAATGAAATGATGGTGAGCCCGGCGATGATGTACCACAGCCAGGCTGAATGTTTGCGAATTGTTCCGATCATAGTGAAAATTGGAATGTCCAGCCTAGCTGGCCGCAATCGACAAGGCAAACGCAAAAGCAGGCGCCTTAAGCCTTGAGCCACCTCGCCACGTCGGCGGCCGCGTAGGTGATCAGGATGTCCGCCCCGGCCCGGCGCATGGCCAGCAGGCTTTCCAGCGTCACTCCCCGCTCGTCAATCCAGCCCTTGGCGGCAGCGGCCTTGATCATGGAATATTCGCCGCTCACGGCATAGGCGGCCGTGGGCAGGCCAAATTCCGTCTTCACGCGGCGGATGATGTCCAGATACGCCAGGGCGGGCTTGACCATGACGATGTCGGCGCCTTCCTGGACGTCCAGCGCCACTTCCCGGAGGGCTTCGTTGCCGTTCGAGGCGTCCATTTGATAACTGCGCCGGTCGCCAAACTGCGGCGTGGATTCCGCCACTTCGCGGAAGGGCCCGTAAAAGGACGACGCAAATTTCGCCGCATAGCTCATGATCGGCGTATCGGCAAAGCCCTCTTTGTCCAGTTGGCTGCGAATGGCGCGCACGCGCCCGTCCATCATGTCGCTGGGCGCCACCAAGTCGGCGCCGGCCGCCGCGTGGCTGGCGGCGGTCTGGGCGAGCAGCTTGAGCGTGGGATCGTTCAAAACCCGGCCGTCCTGCACAATGCCGCAGTGTCCGTGCGCCATGTATTCGCACAGGCAGACGTCAGTGATGACCATCAGCGAGGGCAGCTCTTGCTTCAGCAAGCGCACGGTCTGTTGGACGATGCCGTTCCGGGCGTAGGCGCCGCTGGCCCGGGCGTCCTTTTTGTCCGGGACGCCAAAGAGGAGAATGGCGGGCACGCCCAGCGCGTGCGCGGCGGTGGCCTCGCGGACAACCTCATCGGGCGACAATTGGAAAACGCCGGGCATGGCCTCCACGGGGCGGCGCAGTTTTTTGCCGCTGCGGGCGAACAGGGGCAGGACCAATTGCGAAACACTCAGCGAGGTTTCGGCCACGAACCGGCGCAGCGCCGGCGTGGTGCGCAGGCGGCGCGGCCGGCTGACGGGAAATCCAGGCAACAACATCGCTCCATTCTAGATTTGAATCCGGTCTTGGGCCAATGAAAAAGGCAGAGGATTCACCGGCCCGCTTCGGCAATGAGCTGCCGCAGGCGGGAATTGAAGTCGTCCGCCTGCAGCATTTTTTCGAGGCCGAGATGCAGCCGGTAGCGCCAGTAATAATTGGGCTGGGCGGGTATGTTGACGCGCTCGGCAGCAACATCGTCCCGCCGCAGGGCGGGGTCCATGCCCAGCAGATCCTGCCATTGAAAGATGCTCCACATGGCCGGCGAGGCCAGATGCTGGCGCACCACGGTTTGAACGACCCAGGGTTCCGCGGTGCGCGGGGCCTCGCCCGGCAAGCCCAGCTCGTGATGGAAAAACTTCTGAATCAACTCGCGGTCTTCCTCCCACCAGCCGCGAATCGTGCTCATGTCGTGCGTCGAGGGCGTCACCACGCTCAAATAGGGGGCCTCGGCGGGGCGCGAAAATTCCGCGCCCAGCACCTTGGGCATGCGCTGGATTTCCAGGCCGAGGAAGCCAAGATCGCGCATTACCTCCGGCACGCAGGCGGGCACCAGGCCGAGGTCCTCGCCGCAAATGAGCATGTCCGTGACCCGCTTCAGCGCCGGCAGCTTCTGCATCGCCCCGCGCATCCAGAAGTCGTCCTGCCGCCGGAAGAAGTAGTCCACGTACAATTCGCGCAGCCGGGGCTGCAGGTCGGCCGGCAGGTGTTTGAACGAGGACGTCTCCTCCATCGCGAAGCGGAAATGCAATTTTCCATCCGCTTCCACCAAAATGACGTTGCTGATCAGCTTGAACAGGCCGGCCTTGATGCTTTCCTCCGGCAGCAGCCCGGCGCTTTCGTCGGATGCCCCCGGGCGCTTGGGCGAGCCCGGTTGCAGGCCGGTTTTTCGGGCGGCAAAAAAGCTTTCCACCTGCCGCTGCGTGGCAAATTCCGGTTTCAACGAATACGTTCCGCCGGCGGCGGAAAGTAAAAACTCGCGGCGAACACCTCCGGCGGCGTCACCAAAGATTTCCTGCAACACGGCGTCATTGATAAACGGCCGCGTCAGCCGGTCGCGGTCCAACTGGAGGCCGCGGGCCGAGAACTCGGCCGGTTCCAGCGGCAGCGCCGGCTCGAAATGGCCGAGGATGCCCTCGACCGCATGCGCCGGATTGCTCCAGATGCGGAAAAAGCCGAGGATATGGTCGATGCGAAAGGCGTCGAAATAATCCGCCATCTGCGCGAAGCGCTGTTTCCACCAGGCAAAGCCGTCGGCCGCCATCCGGGGCCAGTTGTAGGTGGGAAAACCCCAGTTCTGGCCGGTGGCGGAAAAGGCATCCGGTGGGGCGCCGGCCTGCAGATCCATATGGTAGAGTTCGGGCGCCTGCCAGGCGTCCGCGCCAAAACGATAGACGCCGATGGCCAGGTCGCCCTTCAAAATGAGGCCGGCGGAGTGGATGTGCGCCACGGCGTCCTGGAGCTGCCGATGCAGATGATATTGGAGGAAAAAGTGGAAGGCCACATCGTCGTTGTTGCGCGCGAGGGCCGCGATCTTTTCAGGCTCAAAATGCCGGTGCGCGGGCCACTGGTTAAAATCCGCCGTGCCGAATTTGTCGCGGAGATGGCAGAAGACGGCATAGGGCGCGAGCCAGTGCTGGTTCGCGGCGAAAAAGGCCCGGTACTCCTTGCTGCGAAAAGTCGCTGCCTTTTGGGAAGAAAAAATCTGCCGCAGAAATCCCAGCTTGGCCTTCATCACGGCCTCGTAATCCAAGGCATCCAGCGCGTTGAGCCGCTGCCGCTCGGGTTCGAAGTCTTGGAGGAGCTTCCGGTTTTTCGCCTCGGCCACGCCCGCCAGATTCAAGTAAATGGGGTGCAGGGCGAAGGCGGATATGGCGGCATAGGGATAGGAATCCTTCCACGTGCCGGTGGCGGAGGTGTCGTTGACGGGGAGGAGTTGAATGAGCTTGAGGCCGGTCTTTTGCCCCCAGTCCGCGAGCAGTTTGAGATCGGCGAACTCGCCCACGCCAAAGCTCTTTTCGCTGCGCAGGCTGAAGAGCGGCACCGCCACGCCGGCTCCGCGCCAGGGGGCCAGGGGCAGCCGGGCGAAGCCATCATTGACGACCGTGCGGCGCTCCGCAGCGATGACATCCTGCAACCGCCGGTCCGGGCCGTCCTCGAAACGCACAAAGGCCCTGCTCTCCACGTCGTACACGCCATATTTATAGGCGATGGGAAACGGCTGGCCGCGCAGGTCCAGCGAAATGGCGAAATAATCCTCCCCGGGCTGCCGTCCCAGCACGATCGGCGCCTGCGGGCTCCAACGGCCGAGGGCGGCGCCATCGCCGAGCAGGCAAAGCGTTTGGTTTTTTTTCAGGAGCGGGGCTTTTACGCGAAACGTATGGGTGGGATTGGCGGGCGCCACGGTCTTGACCGGGGTGAAATTGCTGGCGAAGAAAATCTTCTTGAACGGTTCGGTGTAGAAGACATTTTCCACGTAGCCGGCATGGTTCCAGCTATCCAGCACCAGCAGCTCGGAACAGCCGTAAGCCGCGGGCACAAAGGTCCGGTCGCGGCCCCAATCGGTGGCGCGCGAGCCGTTGGCCAGGGCGAGGACGTAAGAATATTTCAAGGCGGATCCGGCCGCGGAGGCCGCCAGCGGCACCGGGATTTCCCAATGCTCCGGGTCCACGTACCGCATGGGCACGGGATGCGGCGGCAGAGGCTGGTCGCCGGACAGCCACAGGGATTGTCCGGGCTGCGTGCTGAAACGAATCCGAAAAGTGATCGTCATGGAGATAGTTTTAACATGGGACAGCGCTCAACGCCAATTCGCATGAAAATGCAGTCATGCTCGAAAAGAAATTCGTGCGAGTCCCGTGGATTCATGGTTTCATGGTGAGCCGATGCACGTCGAAAAGCCCGAAATCAGCCTCGTCATTCCTTGCTACAATGAGGAAGGCAACCTGCGCGAACTCATCAAGGCCATCCGCGCAGCGGTCGAGCCCCTGACCCTCGCCTACGAAGTTGTCATCACCGACGATTGCAGCCAGGACCAGTCCTGGGAAATCCTCAAGGAACTCGCCGCCGCCGACCCGCGCATTCGCGTGCAGAAATTTGCATTCAATTGCGGCGAGAGCGCAGCCAGCTTCGCCGGCCTCAAGGCGGCGCGGGGAAAATATCTTTTCACGCTCGATGCCGACCTGCAAAACGACCCGAAGGACCTGCCCAAGTTCCTCGAAGCCCTGAAGCATTACGATTGCGTTTGCGGCACGCGGGTGAAGGTGCGCGGCGAAGGCGACCATTTCATCCGGGTGGCCTCGTCGCGCATCGCCAACGCGGTGCGGAACAAGCTGTCCGGCGAAAAGATCTCCGATGCCGGCTGCACGTACCGCGCCTTCAAGCGCGAATGCGTCGAAAACCTTAAATTCTTCAAGGGCATGCACCGCTTCCTGCCCACGCTTTTCAAGATCGAAGGCCACACCGTCACGGAGATCGAGGTGAGCAACAACCCGCGCTTTGCCGGCCAGAGCAATTACGGCGTCTGGAACCGTCTGTTCGCTTCCTTTTACGATTTGCTGGCCGTCCGCTGGATGAAAAAGCGGATGTTCAAATACCAGGTCGCTGAGCGGATCAACTAACGAGACCGCGCCTCCGGCCGGCAACGCGGAGTCATGAAACGTTTTTGGGCTCGGGAGTTATCTTGCCGGTCTGAGGCCCGGTCTCGTTAGGGAAAGCTTCGCGTGTGGCTGGCGGCAAGTGAGCTTAACCCAAAATGTGCCATGAAAATCTTCATTACCACACTGTTGATGAGCCTCGCCTGGGCGGCCGGGGCGGCGGAGTTTCACGTGATGGTCACGGGCAACGACGCCAATCCCGGCACGACCGCGGCCCCGTTTCGCACGATCCAGCAGGCTGCGAACGTCGCGCAGCCCGGCGATGTCATCACGGTTCATGCCGGCACTTATCGCGAATGGGTCCGTCCGCCGCGCGGGGGGACCTCCGACCAGCGGCGAATCACCTATCAAGCCGCCCGAGGTGAGAAAGTAGAGATCAAAGGATCGGAATTGGTCACCAACTGGACGCGCGTGGAAGGTGACGTTTGGAAAGCCGTCCTGCCCAATTCATTTTTCGGCGCATTCAATCCCTATGGCGACCTGATTCACGGAGATTGGTTTGATCCGCGAGGCCGGGCGCATCATACCGGCGCCGTGTATGTCAACGGCGACTGGCTGGTTGAAGCCGCGAAAATGGAGGATGTCTTCGCGCCGGCCGGCACCGTCCCGACCTCCGGCCTGGGCGGCTATCTGTTGAACGTGGCCTGGTTCCGTCCCGGCAGCGGCCGCACCAACAAGCCGCCGGTGCCAGCGGACCGCTTCTCGGAAAAACACGGCATCAAAACGGCGCCTTGCTCGGAGGGCGGAAACTGCCTTGGCTACATTGAAAACGGTGATTGGGTTTCCTACGGCGATGTCGATTTCGGCAGCGGCGCGGATAACGTTGAGATGCGCGCCGCCGCGGACGGACCCGGCGGCGAAATCGAGTTGCGTGCGGGCAACCCCGCCGGGGAACTCTTGGGCACCTGTTCCGTGCCCGATACCGGCGACTGGCAGGCTTGGGAGACCTTCCACGCGGCCATCAAACCAACCAGCGGCGTGAGACCCCTGTGCCTGGTCTTCCGATCACGCTCCACCATGGCAGACACCGGCCTCTGGTTCGGCGCGGTGGACCAGGAAAACACCAGCCTCTGGGCCCAGTTCAAAGGTTTGAATCCGAACCAGCAGCGCGTGGAAATCAACGCGCGCAGGACCGTGTTTTATCCGCCAACGACCGGCATCGACTATCTGACCGTGCGCGGGTTTACTTTGCGCGATGCCGCCACGCCCTGGGCGCCGCCCACCGCCGAGCAAATCGGCGTGATCGGCACCCATTGGAGCAAGGGTTGGATCATTGAAAGCAATCTAATCAGTCATTCCACCTGCTCCGGCATTGCGCTGGGCAAATATGGCGATCAATGGGACAACACTTCCGCCGACACCGCCGAAGGTTACGTGCGGACCATCCAACGAGCGCTGACCAATGGCTGGAGCGGGGAAATCGTCGGCCATCATCTTGTCCGGAACAATGTCATTTCCGACTGCGAGCAGGCGGGCATCGTGGGCAGCCTCGGCGCGGTTTTCAGCATCGTCCGGGACAACGACATCCACGACATCCACGTGCGGCGATTATTTTCGGGCGCGGAAATGGCCGGCATCAAGTTCCACGCGGCCGTCGATGTCCAGATCGTTCACAACCATATCTATCGCACCTGCCTCGGCATCTGGCTCGACTGGATGGCGCAGGGCACGCGCGCATCCCGCAATCTCTTGCATGACAACGCCAGTGATCTGTTCATGGAAGTGGATCACGGTCCGATACTGGTGGATAACAACCTCTTTTTATCGCCGACCTCGCTCTCGAGCCGCTCCCAGGGCGGCGCATTCGTGCACAATTTGATCGCGGGGAACCTGGCGGCGAACGACTTCGACGGACGCCAGACGCCTCTGCTCAAGCCGCATTCCACCGCGCTCGCGGGGTTCCACGACAATCCCCGCGGCGACGACCGGTTCTATAATGACATTTTCGTGCGGCGGGCCGACCTCGCCCAATACGATCATTCCCCGTTGCCGGTGGTGATGGCTGGCAATGTGTTTCTGAAGGGCGCAAGGCCGTCCCCACTGGAGACCAATCCCATCGTCGAGCCATCCTTCGACCCGCAACTCCGGCTGCAAGAAAAAGCGGACGGTTGGCACCTCCAACTCGCCCTCGACCCAGCACTAAGCAACGGGCCGACGCATCCCCTGGTCACGACCGCACTGCTGGGCCAGACCGTCATTTCGCAAGAACCATTCGAAAACCCCGACGGCACGCCGCTGCGCATTGAGACGGACTATTTTGGCAATCCGCGAGCTGCGGCCAATCCCACGGCCGGCCCGTTTGAGCGGCCGGGCAGCGGATTGGTGACGCTCCGGGTTTGGTAATTAATCCCCGAGGCAAATTCCAAGCGAACGGGTGGCGTGGACGAAACCCTCGTCCAGCGGCACCGTGCGCAGGCGGCCGATGGCTTCGGCCAGCGGAACGCTTTCGACGAACCGGCCGTTATGGGCGACCATGCGGCCAAAGCGCCCCTCGGTGATCAATTCCACGGCTTTGGCGCCGAACAGCGTGCAGAGCACGCGGTCCATGTACGTGGGGCTGCCGCCGCGCTGAAGGTGGCCGAGCACCATGACGCGGGCTTCCTTGCCGGTGCGCTTCTCGATCTCCGCCGCCACCACCGCCCCGACCCCGCCCAGGCGTGCCTCACGATTTTGCTGCTGCGCGCCGGAGGTGACATAATCGCCGCCCGCCGGTTTCGCGCCTTCCGCGGCGACGACCAGGGTAAAGTGCTTCCCTTTTTTTTCGCGTTCCATCACCGCGTCACAGATCGTCTCGTAATGGAATGGGATTTCCGGAATCAAAATGACATCCGCCCCGCCGGCCATGCCGGCGTAAATGGCAATCCAGCCGGCGTAGCGGCCCATGACTTCCAGGACCATGACCCGGTTGTGGCTCTCGGCGGTGGTGTGCAGCCGGTCGAGCGCGTCGGTGGCGCAGGCCACGGCAGAATCAAAACCGAAGGTGATGGTCGTGGCCGCAAGGTCGTTGTCGATGGTCTTGGGCACGCCGACGATCGGGATGCCCGCCTCGTGCATTTGCTGGGCGATGGTGAGCGAACCGTCGCCGCCCACGGAAACGAGCGCGGTAATGCCCAACTGCCCCATGCCCTTCTTGGTTTCATCCATCAATTCCTTGGGCAACTGGCGGGTTTCGCCATGGCCGGTCTTGGCGGAGAACCGGCCGCGATTGGCCGTGCCCAGGATCGTGCCGCCCCGGACGAGCAGGCCGTCGAGCGCCTTATAGTCGAGCAAGCGATAGCTTTGCGGCGCCAGCAGGCCGTCGTAGCCGCCAATAATGCCGAGGGTTTCCCAGCCGCGCTTGGCGGCCGTCTTGGCCACGGCCCGGATGACCGCGTTCAAGCCGGGACAGTCGCCCCCGCCAGTGACAATGCCTATTTTCATTGGACTGATTATCGGCGGATTAATGGTTTTCTTGAGTCGGATCAGGAATTCTTCAACCATGGATGGACGCAGATGGACCCAGATTAAGGGATGCCTGCCGCCAGGGATCGCCCAAATCAGCCCGGCGGCCAGCCCAGGCGGCGGCCGCCGAGGATGTGGCAATGCAAATGGGGCACGGTTTCGCCGCCGTCGGGACCGTTGTTGATGACGAGGCGATAGCCGCCTTTGGCCAGCCCCAACTGGTCCGCCACTTCGGCCGCCTTGAGCAGCAGGTGGCCGAGCAGCTTGTGATGCTCCGGCGTGGCTTCGGCGATGCGCGGCACGGCCTGCTTGGGAAAAATCAAGACATGCGTGGGTGCCTTCGGATTGATGTCGCGGATGGCGAGGACGAGGTCGTCTTCGAAGACAATTTGCGCGGGGATTTCGCGCGCGACAATTTTTTCGAACAGGGTTTTGCTCATGGCGTCTTGGATTCGCGACCTGCGCGAAGCTTCACGAATTCGGTTCCGAAATTCCACTTCGCGTCAATTCGCGAAATGTGCGGACCCGCTTATTCCACCACCAGCGCGCAGTCATTTTGTTCCGTTTCGGCGTTCAGGCAGCCGCGGAGGTATTCCACGATTTGATCCTGCAATTGCTCACAGCGGCTGGTCCAGCGGCGCGCGCCGGCGAGCTGTTTGACACACCCGCGCAGGCCGTGAAAACGCACGACGCGCGGCGCGTTGCGGAGGCGCACGCGCAGTTCGTCGCGCAGGCGCGGGAAGAAAAACAGTTCCAAGCTGCCCCCGGTCTCGCTCGCCAGCAGCCCGAGGTCGGCATCGCTGATGTCGCCGGCGGCGCCGGGAGCCGACTGGGCGTGAATGGAATATCCGAGGTGATGCAGGGCCTTTTCAAGCGCCAGGGAAAACTCGCCGATCGTGACGACTTCGCGGTCGAGCTCGGTCTTGAAATAATCAAATACGCCGGCGGCCGCGTGGCGAAGGGTTTCCGAATCCAGGAGGCCATTGTCATCGCCAATGATTTCCACCGCGATCATGTCGGCCGAACACGGGACGCTTTCGCCGTTGTTAAGGCGGAAGACGAGGCATTCGCTATGGAGGGCAATCATCGCGCGGCCTCCAGTTTGCGGACTTCCTGCACAAAATCAGTCGCTTCCTGGAAGCGCCGATACACGCTGGCATAGCGGACGTAGGCGACCGAGTCGATTTCGCGCAACCCCTCCATAACCATGGTGCCGATAAAGTCGCCCGGCACTTCGGCCTCGAACTTGGCGGTGACGCTGGCAATGATATGGTCCACAAGATCTTCCATGGCCTTGGGTGTGACCGGTCGCTTCTGGCAGGCCTTGCGAATGCCGGCGAGCAATTTCTCACGGGAGAACTCCTCGTGGCGCCCGTCGCGTTTCAAGACCATGAGCCCCTCGTGCTCCACTTCCTCGTAGGTGGTAAAGCGATGATTGCAGGCGGAACATTCGCGGCGGCGGCGAATCGTCGCGCCTTCACGGGAGGCGCGCGAGTCAATGACTTTGTCTTCCTGACAACCGCACTTGGGACAACGCATAGGACCACTGCTTATTGTGGCTCATCTTTTGTACCATACAAAGCTTTGGGGTGTCAAGTTTCGCGGAGGATTGACGCAGATGTCTCTTGCCATTGCCTTTTTTTTGGCTACGCTTTGCGGCTCATTTAAGCAATAGCGAAAGAAATAGCGACCAACCAATTTTATGGCAACAGCAAACGACCTTCGGCGGGGCATGGCGATCAATTACAACGGCGATATCACGGTGGTTTTGGAAATGCAGCACCGCACGCCCGGCAACCTGCGCGCCTTCGTCCAAGCGACTCTGCGCAGCATCCGCACCGGCAAGTCCTCCGATGTGCGGTTCAGCTCGACCGAGAAAATCGAGCCCATCCCGATGATGGCCAAGAAGATGGAATTCAGCTACAAGGACGGCGAAGACTATGTGTTCACCGACCCGGACACGTACGAGACGGTGACGCTGGCCAACGAACTGGTGGGCGACGCCAAGAATTTTCTGGTCGAAAACGGCTCGGTCACGGTCACGTTCGTCGAGGACAAGGCGGTGACCGTGGAAATTCCTTCGAGCGTGGTTCTGACCGTCACGGATGCGCCGGAGGGCATTCGGGGCGACTCGGCCAACAATGTGCAAAAGCCGGCGATCTTGGAAACGGGCATCACGGTCCAGGTACCGCTGTTCATCAAAAACGGGGAAAAGATCAAAATCGACACGCGCACAGGCAAATACATGGAACGGGCCTGAATAATCCGGAATCGACCCGAAAAAAATCGAAAGGCCGTCGCGGACGGCCTTTTCTTTTGGCAAAAGGTTGCTTTTTACCACGGAAAAGCTTTCCATCCGATTCTGGCTGGAGTATTCATTAGTTAAAGTCAATGCCCGGGCAAATCAAAGGCGAAAAGGTTTATCGCGGCATCGCTGTTTCGGCGGGTGTCTGCAAGGGGAAAGTCGTCGTCTTGCACCATGCCCGTCACGCCATTGTCCGGCGCGAACTGCCGCCGGAATCCGTGCCCCCGGAAATCAAACGATTTGAGCACGCCCTGGTGCGCACCCGGCAGCAAATCACGGAAGTACAGCGACGGGTGGCGGACACGATGAGTTCCTCGGAGGCGGATATTTTTGACGCGCACCTCCTGATGCTGGAGGACCGGGTGCTCATCGAGGAGGTCATCAAAATCATCCGCGAGCAGAAAACCAACGCTGACTTTGCCTTCCACAGCGCATCCGGCCGCTATATCGCCGTGCTGGAAACGGTCGAGGACGAATATCTGCGGGAACGGGCGGCGGATTTGCGGGACCTGGCCACGCGCGTGCTGGATAATTTGCTCAACGTCAAACAGCAGCTCGATCTGCGACATCTGACCGAGCCATGCATCCTGGTGGGCCACGATTTGAGCCCTTCAACCACCGCGCAATTGGACCGGAACTTTGTGTTGGGCTTCGCCACCGAAGTTGGCGGGAAGACCTCGCATACCGCTATTTTGGCCCGTTCGCTCGATATTCCGGCAGTGGTTGGCGTCCAAAACCTCAGCGAAGAGCTCGAGACCGGCGACTATGCGCTGCTGGACGGCTACAACGGCACGGTGATCGTGAATCCCACCGATCAGACGCTGTTTGAATACGGGCAGCTCGCTAAAATCAAGGCGTCGCTGGGGGAAAAACTGCGCGAGATCCAGAGCCAGCCCGCCGTGACGCTGGACGGCCGGATCATCCACCTGTCCGCGAACATCGAGGACCAGCATGACGTGGAGGCGGTGCTCAAGCACGGCGCGGAAGGGGTCGGCCTGTTCCGCACGGAATTTCTGTTCATCAACCGGGAGAAGCTGCCGACGGAAGAAGAGCAATTTCAAGCCTATCGCGAAGTGGCCATGGCGCTCAAGCCGCAGCCGGTGATCATCCGCACCCTGGATCTGGGCGGCGACAAATTCTCCTCGCAGCTTCAACTGGCGGAGGAAATGAACCCGTTTCTGGGCTGGCGCGCGATCCGTTTTTGCCTGGCCCAGCCCGAGGTGTTCCGCGCCCAGTTGCGCGCGATCCTCCGCGCGAGCGCCAGCGGCTGCGTGAAGATGATGTATCCGATGATTTCGGGAATCGACGAGTTGAAACAGGCCAACGCGCACGTGGAGAAGTGCAAGGCCGAGCTGCGCGCGGAAAACGTGCCGTTCAACGAAAAGCTCGAAATCGGCGCCATGATCGAAATTCCCTCGGCGGCGCTGGTTTCCGATGCGCTCTCCCGGAACGTGAATTTTTTCAGCATTGGCTCGAACGACCTCATCCAATACACGCTGGCGGCGGACCGCACCAACGAAAAGGTTTCGCACCTTTACGAACCCACCCACCCGTCGATCTTGCGGCTGATCAAGATGACCGTGGACGCCGCGCACGCCAACGGGATCTGGGTGGGGGTCTGCGGCGAGATTGCGGGCGATCCGGTGCTGGCGCCGCTGCTCGTGGGGCTGGGCGTTGACGAATTGAGCGCCGCGCCGTCGGCCATCGATGCCGTCAAATACATCATTCGCCGGGTGAAGAACGCCGAGGCGCGCGCGCTGGCCGATTTTGCCCTGCAATGCGAGTCGCCGAGCGAGATTTTTGCCCGCTGCCAGGAGTTTGCCTACCAGACGGCGCCGAGCCTGTTTGAAAACAAGTAACGGGCTACCAGACAATTTCAGTGCCCACCCCTTTATCGGTGAAGATTTCCAGCAAGACGGCGTGCGGCACCCGGCCATCCACAAATGAGACCTTCTCCACGCCCGATTTGATGGCCGCCACGGCGCTGTCCACCTTGGGAATCATCCCCTTGTCCACAATGCCGGCGGCTTTCAGCGCCGGGACTTCGCCGGTCTGCAAATGAGCAATGACGGTGGCCGTATCCTGGGGATCGCGCATCAGGCCTGGGACATCGGACATGAAGACCAGTCGTTTGGCGTTCAGTGCGATGGCGGCCATGGCGGCGGCCACGTCGGCGTTGCAATTGTAGATCTTGCCGTCCTCGCCGCGCGCGGTGGGACTGATGACCGGCGTGAAGCCGCACCACATGCTCTCCTTGAGGGGGGCGACGTTGACTTCGATGACTTCGCCAACGTAGCCAAGGTCGAGCTTTCGGCCGGGATGGTCCCGGTCGTCAAGCTGAAGCTTCCGGCATTTGAAAATATCCGGTCCGGCAAAACCAACCGCCTGGCCCCCGAGCGCGTTGATGGTTTTGACGACCTCCGGATTGATTTCATGCGAAAGCACCTCGTCCACGATTTGCGCGGTGGCTTCATCCGTGACGCGCTGGCCCTGGATGAAATTGGCCTTCAATCCGGCCCTTTCCATGGCCCGGGTGATGGCCTTGCCGCCACCGTGAACCACGACGGGATTGATTTCGACCGCTTCCAAAAAGACGATGTCGCGCGCGACGCTGGTGCGGACGTTCTCGTCGGGCGAATCCATGAAACTGCCGCCATATTTCACGATGAACGTTTCACCGCTGAACTTCTGGATGTACGGCAGCGCTTCCAGCAGTGTCGTGGCTTTGGCAATGAGATCTTGCACGCACCATTTCTATCAACAAGCGTGCCGCAGTGAAAGAGACTTTCGACTCCGGCTAAAAGCCGGGCGGACCGGGCGGAGCCGGCTGCGCGGCGGCGGGCGGCGACTTGCCCGGGACGCTGCCCAACGAACGAACTTCCGCGGTGCGGCGGCGGACGTCCAGGGCGTTCAGTTGGGCCACTGTTTCCATCATCGTTGTCCGCTGGGTCGTCGGCACGCCATGCTTGTTGACCGCATACATCTGATCTTTTTTCAAGTCGCCCAGGAAACCGGCCAGCGTGACGCGGTAGGCATCCGCCAGCGAGCCGAATGGGGGTGCCAGGCGGAGTTCCACCAGGGCGAGATCGCGCGCCTTGGTCTGGATCACCACCTCCCGCTGATCCGGGGTCAGGCTTTGGAGGGCGGTTTGCAGGGAAATTTCCGCATGCGCCGGCAAGGCGTTCGATTCGCTCCGAAATTCCACCGGCACGCTCAACAATTGCTGCAGACGGACGATGCTGACGTCGGTGGTCCAGCGCGGGCCAGGAGCCCTCTCGGAAAAAGCGATCGTGCGCAAGGCCCACCATTTTTCCACCTCCAACGGCCGTTGGAAATCGGCGCCAAAGGCTTGAAAAAATGCCGTCTGCCAGTTGAGGTGCGCCGGCAATTCAGCCAGCAGGGCCTGCATTTTCCCGGGACCATTTTTTAATCCGAGCAATTCCGATTGAAACAACTGGGCGCTGGCGTAATAAAGCCCGCCGTCCTCGCCGACCATCTGCTCGTCCGTGGGCCAGCTCAACTGATCGAATGTCAGCGGCTGGACAATTTGCAGAATCCGGCGCGCCGAGGCCAGCGGGTCCAATCCGCGCTCCGTCTGGTTCAAGCGGTTGACCGGAAATTCCTCGTCCTTTTTCGTCGGGGCGGAAAGGACCACCTTGTCGCCATCGGCGGCCAGGACCTGCTGCGCGAGGCCATCCACGAGCCAGGAGGGCACCTCGGCGGAATGGCCGTCGCGGGGCGTCCGGCGGTTGGCGATTTCGAGCAGCAGCACGCCCGAGAGGGCCCGGGCATAGCGGACCCTGGCCAGCGTGTCGGGCAGATCGACCCGATAATCCCAGCGGTTCAGAAACGGCATGGCGGCGATGGTTACGGTGTCATTGCCAGAGCGCGCCGGGTGCAGGCAAAGAAAGATTTTCCCGGACCAGGCGGCACCGGCGGGAATGCCCAGTTGCCGCCACAGGGAGCTTTTGAAGCGTTCGGCGGCCACGGCCAGCACCGCCGGCTTCAACCGGAGGAGATTCGTGTCGGCGGCCAGGTTCAGGTTCTGATAAGCCGGCGCGTCATCATCCACGCGCGAGACGAAAAACTGACCCGAGACGCTGCCGGCGGATTTTTGGTCAGCGACCGGAAACTGGGCGCGAGCCGCAGCCAGGCCGAGGAAGAAGCAGGCAACCGGAAGGAATCGCCAGCACCGCCTGCGGACGGGCCCCAAAACCGGACAAAGGGCCGGGCCGGCGGCCGGCCGGCCGACAGCGCCGGGCGCCAATGGCAGGAGAAACAACCCGCACCATTGGCGGGGCTGGCTCATTTTTTTTCCGGCTTGGGGGTTGGTTTCGCTTCGGGCTTGGCTTCAGGCTTGGCTTCAGGCTTGGCCGCGGGCCTGGAATCACCGACCGCTTTCTTTTCCGACTGTTTGTAGTTTTCGCTGCGGTAATCGGTGCTGTAAAAACCGCTGCCTTTGAAGATCAGTCCGCCGCCGCCGCTGATTTTTCTCTTCACGCGGCCCCGGCCCCACTTTTTTTGTCCGCAGAGGTCGGCGGGACAGCGTTTCAACGGAGCGGCAGACATGCTCTGGACCGCCTCAAATTCGTGCCCGCATTTTTCGCAAACGTACTCGTAAGTCGGCATGGTTCGGG
Source organism: Verrucomicrobiota bacterium (assembly GCA_049509875.1). Taxonomy (GTDB): domain Bacteria; phylum Verrucomicrobiota; class Verrucomicrobiia; order Limisphaerales; family UBA11358; genus UBA11358. The sequence continues at coordinate 19,473 of JBEKZM010000001.1, forward strand.
AGCAAAAACTCAGCGGGCGGGGCTGTTGGTGTGGCCCAGGGGCGGGATGACCTTGACCGTGCCATCGGACCCAATCTCGACATTGAGATCATAGTTGGACGCCGGGGGCTTGGGGGCGGCGCTCGGCGGCACCGGCAGGGTACGCATCATGAGCAATTGTCCGCCTTTCTTATTGCCCACGTCGGATTTCATCAATTGCACGCGGCGGGCCACGAACATCTCGTCCTTCAACCGCTTCACCTGGGCCCGCAATTCATCCACGTCGTTAAATTTATGCTCCAGCTCGGCCTTCTGCGCCAGTTGCTTCTGCAATTCGCCCTGCAGGAAAGCGGAGTTCGTTTCGGCGACCGCCAGTTGGTTTTTGGTATCTTCGATTTGCTGGGTCAGGCGCGCGAGGTTGTTGCTCAGCGCGTTGGCCTGCTCATCCAGGAATTTATTTTGGGCCTCCAAATCCGCGATGCGCGTATTCAAGTTGGTGACGGTTTCCTCGGCGCTGGCCAGGGAAGTCCGGGTTTCAACCAGGGTGCTGTTGGCGGCCGACAGGGTGTTGGACAACTGGACCATCTGTTCCTGGGTTTGGGCCAGCTGTTGCTGGCTGGCGGCCAGCTCGTTGGAGAGCGTCAGGTTTACCTGGTCCTTCTCCTTGAGTTGGGCATCGGCGCTGATGACCTGGTTGGAAAATTCGTTGATCGAATTAATATCGGTCGCATGTTGATCATCGGCCTGCTTCTTGATCGTGAGAAGTGCGACGCCGAGGCCAATGCAGGCCACGGCTAGAATGACAATGGCAACCTTGATTTTCATATTGGCTAATATGTTGACCGGGCCGCAAGCCTTTGGCAAGCCTGCTTATGCGGCCTGCTTATGCTGGCGGTGCCTCCGGGCCCAAACTCCGCTCGCTGCCAGCCCGAGCCGGCTGCCCGGACGCTGAACCAGGCACGGCCCGCAAACTCCGGGCCGCGGTGCCGGGCGCCCGCTGGTCAATCAAAAATTGGTTCCGTTTTGCGTCCCGCCGGCGGCGGCGGCGGCGGCCTGGGCCTGCGCTTGGGCCTGGGCTTGCTCATCCTGGGCCTTCAAAGTCGCGTCCAGGATCTCCACCTGCTCGTCGGCCCGCAGCTTCCGGATATAGTCGGGAGCGAGCCCATGGATCTTGCGCTGCGCGAGCCCGTCCTTGAGGTCGGCCTCCGCGGTGGGAAAATCGATTTTCTTGGCGGGAATTTTTTCCAGCACCTTGATCAGGTGAAAACCATACTTGGTGGTCACCACCTCGCTGACCTCGTTGGTTTTGAGCGCGAACGCGGCGGCTTCAAATTCGGCCACCATTTGGCCGCGCGCGAAATTGGGCAATTCGCCGCCATTTGCCTTGGAGCCCGGGTCTTCGGAAGACTGCCGGGCCAGCAGGCCGAAGTCTTCCCCGGCCAGTATGCGCTTGCGCAAGTCTTCAATCTGCCGGCGCTTGGCCGCCACGGTGTTCGTGGTCAGCGGCTGGCCGGTGGCGGGATCGATGGTCATGAGCAGGAGGTGTTGGGCATGCACCATTTCGGGCTGCTCAAAATCCGCCGCGTGCTGGGTATAATAACTGCGGGCGTCCTCGTCGCTGATATTGATGTTCAGCCCGCGCTTGAGGGCGGCTTTGGCGACCGCCTCCTGGAGGGCCTTCGCCTGCAGGTCCTCGATCGTCATGCCCCTGGCCTTGAGGAGGCGCAAAAACTCGTCGGACGACCGGAACTGGCTGACCAAGTTGGTATATTGGCGGTCGGCATCAATTTTGCCGGCGGCCTGGTCGGCGGGCGTGGCCGTCTGCAAGAGCGTCTGGATGGCGATCAATTGATTGAGCACGGTGATTTCCAGGTCGGCCGGCGGCGTCTGGTTGGCCAGGGCGTAGTTGGAGCGGGCGGCGGAAACCACCTGATCAAGGTCGCCGCGCTTGATTTCAAAACCCTTGCCCTTGACGATTGTGGGGTTGCCGAACAGGGCCGTCATGGCCGCTTCGGGGCTGGCATTCGTGGCGGCCACCGCCGGGTTCTGCGTGGTGGCCCGCGTGGCGGGCACGCCCGCCAGCAGCGCGGCGGATAAAAGGACTGTAAATTTCATTTGGTCAATTGGACTGGCAATGTTTGCAATTCGCTCAATAACAGAAATTACAACTGTACCACTTTGACGTTGCTGATGTCATGGTCTTTTTTGAGCTCCTCCAGGACGGACGGCGGCGGCAGGCTGTCGAGACTGAGAACGGTCAAGGCCAGTCCGCCGGCGGTGTCGCGCCCCAAACTCATGCTGGCAATGTTCACGTTGTGCCGGCCGAGCAGCGACCCAAGCAGGCCCACAATACCGGGCTTATCCGAGTTGTTGAGCAGCAGCAGCGTGCCCGTGATGGGGATTTCCACGGACTGGCTGTATAGGCGCACGATGCGGGGATTGTTTGGCGAGCCGAAGAAGGTGCCGCCGGCTGAAATCAATTTCTTGCCGTTGCCGAACACCTGGACGTGCACCCATTCGTTGAAAGTGACCGGCTCATCCGATTTCTTTTCCTCGACGGTGATGCCGATGCTCTGCGCGACGCTGCGGACATTGACGTTGTTGATGTCCTTGAGGTTGCCGGTGGATAAAAAGCCGCGCAGAATGGCGCGCGAAACCGGATCGATGTTCGGCAATTGCCGGGCGTTGCCGCCGTAGGTGATATACAGGCGGTCGGCGCCGGCGGGCGTGAGCTGGGCCAGCAGTTTGCCGAGCGCCTCGCCGAGGGGCAGATACGGTTTTACCTGCTCGTAGGTCTTGGCGTCGAGATACGGCAGGTTCACGGCGTTGCGCACTTCGCCGGTGAGCAGATAGCCGGCGATGACTTCGGCCACCTCGATGCCGCATTTTTCCTGCGCCTCTTCGGTGCTGGCGCCCAAATGCGGCGTGAGAATGAGATTGGGCTGCTTCCGGTAGGGATGGTCAGCCGGGAGCGGTTCCACGGCGAAAACGTCCAGCGCGGCGCCGGCGACCTTGTTGGACTCCATGGCGGCGATCAAATCGGCCTCGGCGATGATCTCGCCGCGGGCGCAGTTCACGATCTTCACACCCGGCTTCATCTTGGCAAAGGCGGTGGCGTTTAACATGTCCTTGGTTTCCTTGGTCACGGGCATGTGGACGGTGATGAAATCGGCCTGGCGATAAACTTGATCCACTTGGGCCGCGAACTCGGCGCCAATGGCCTTGGCGCGCGCCTCAGTCAGATAGGGATCATAGGCGACGACATTCATGCCGAAGGCAATGGCGCGTTTGGCGACTTCGGTGCCGATGCGGCCCATGCCCAGCACGCCGAGGGTCTTGCCCTGAAGTTCCACGCCTTGAAACTGCTTGCGGTCCCATTTGCCGGCCACCATGGTGGCGTGGGCCTGCGGCACCTTGCGGGCGAGGGCGAGCAGCATGGCAAAACTCAATTCCGCCGTGGTGACGGTGTTGCCGCCGGGGGTGTTCATCACCACCGTGCCGTGCTGCGTGGCGGCTTCGATGTCCACATTGTCCACGCCCACGCCGGCGCGGCCGACGACGCGCAATTGTTTGGCGGCCTCGATGACTTTCTTGGTGACCTTGGTTTCCGATCGCACGACCAGCGCCGTGGCATCGGCCACCAGCGGCACCAGTTCGGCCTCGGACAGACGCTTGGGCAGCACCACGACATTGAATTCAGGCCGTTGTTGGAGCAACGCGATGCCTTTGGGGGAGATGGGGTCGCAAATGATGATTTTCATAATGATCCGAAAATTAGGGGGGCAATTCTAGGTTGCCCGGCGCATTTGGTCAAACCACGAATCCAAGAAAACGCACTCCAAACGCTCGCGCGATGGCCGGTCAGGGGGAGGGAGACGTGGTTTCCGCGTGTTGGCGATATGTCCGCGCTGGATTGCCGCCGGCTCACGGGTCCAATGCGCAATTTATTTTGGGGAAATCTCACCGCGGTCATCGGCATTGAACGGCCACGAGCCGGGTCGGAGACCGGCGCTCCACGCCCGGCCGAGATGCTCGGCGCTCCAGAGCCAGCCGGCCTTCGCGGCCGGGCTGAGTCATTGGGGACAAGCTGTCCCCGCCCCGGGCTATTGGGCGGCGGTGAACTTGTAGAGCACCACGCCGTGTGCCGGAATCGTCAGCGAAAGGGAGCCGGACGCGGAGTTGACGTCGGCCAGGTTCGCCTGCCGCCACAAGTCGCGAACGTGCAGCGTGCCGGTCAAGCCGATCGCGGTGGTCTGGTTGAAATCAAGGGTCACCGGCTTGGTATCAAGGTTGAAAAAACCGGCGGCGCGGCCGCCATCTTCCAAATCCTTGAGGTAGAGCCGCACATTATTGTTGGTCCAGACACACGTGGCTTCCTTGCCCAAGGCATCCTGGTCCAGTGCCAGCACTTCGTCATTGCTCAACAGGCTGAGCGTAAAGTCGTCAAATTTTTCCATGTCGCAGCCGATGAGCAACGGGGCGGACAGGAGGCACCAGAGACTGATGTGGGTATATTGCTCATCCACGCTCAAGCGCGTCGGGTGCAGGTCGCCCCAGCCGACCTGGCCAATGATGAGCATGTCCGGGTCGTTCCAGTTGCCGGGCTTGGCGAAGGGCGCGGCCTTTTCCTGCCGGAACCCGATGCTGCTCAGGCTGCGCCAGGTGTCGGTGATGTCGCCGGTCGTGCGCCAGCAATTGCCGTCCACCGAGCCGCCCCAATTCCACACGTCGTTCATGCCGTATTGGCACAGGCTGAAAACGATGTCGCGCGGCTGCTGGCGCAGGAATTTGCCCATGACTTGGTAGGGATGGCTCGCCACTTCGACGTCCTGATGGTCGTTGCCCGTCCATGTGGGCACGGTCTTCGAGTCCGGGTCCTTGCCGTCGGCGATGTCGCCGTAGCTGCACCAGTCATATTTCAAGTAGTCGAATCCCCAGCGGGCGTAAGTCTGGGCATCCTGCTCTTCATGTTTCCAGCTCGCGGCGCAGCCGCCGCACGTCCACGGGCCGGGCGATGAATACAGCCCGGCTTTCAAGCCGAGTCCGTGGATGTAGTCCGCCAGCCCCTTCATGGAGGGGAACCGCGAGTTGGGCACGATGACGCCGTTCGCGTCGCGAAATTCCCCGCGCAACGAGGGGTCGGTGGAATCGCGGTGGTTCTGCCAGAAATCATCCACATTGATGTACGTCCAACCGTGATTGATCAGGCCGCTTTTGACCATGGCATCGGCCGCCGCCTTCACACGGTCCTCGGAAACGGCGCCGGCGAAACAGTTCCAACTGTTCCAGCCCATGGGCGGCGTGAGCGCAATCTGGTCGCCGCACAGGATGCGAAATTTCTTTTCGGCGCGGCCCAGGGAGTTCTGGGCGCGCAAGATGACCCGATATTCGCCCTTATCCTTCAACACGCCGGTGATGCGGCCGGATTGAGAATCGAGCTTCAAGCCCTGGGGCAGCTTTTTGGCGGAGAACTTCAGCGGCCGCTCGCCGGTGGCGGGAATCGTGAAGAGGAACGGCGAGCCGGGGCGAACGCCGAAAACATTGGCGCCATTGATCCGCGGCGCGGCCGGCGGGGCGGGGGTGAGAATGTAAGGCGCAACCGGCTCCAGCGGAGGTTCGCCGCTGACGGCGAAGCTGGTGGCGGAAGTGGTCACAAATCTTGCGTCCGCCCAGTCGGCATGGTCAAAATCGATGCCGTCGCCGGCGTCCCCCACCTGCAAGGTGAGCACCTTCACACCCGCGACATTGACCTCGCAATACTTGGCGGCATCGCCGGCGTGCATCACGCCGCTGGTCCACAAACCCTTGCCGTCGCCGATCACGTTGAATTCCACGCTGGAGGCGGGGTTTTTGTTGACCTCGTCATCCACGCCCACGCTGGCGGAGAAGTTCTGGGCGCCCCCGTCCAGGTTGACGATCAAGGTGCTTTCCGCATGGGTGCCGAAGCCGCGTTCGTACAGGCGGCCCCCGATGTTCAGCGAATGGCCTTCCACGGATTTGTTGGCGCGGGGCGTGCCCCAGCCCTGCGTGGCGGCGCTGACGTTCAGTTTGTCCAGCCAGACGGTTTCGGCGGAAACGATGCCGGCGGCGAGGGTGGCCAGCACGAAGCCCAGGACCATAGGATGATGAGATTGCATCGGAGGATTTTGCCGCAGGAATCTTCCGCGTCAAGCTCGCCAGCAACTCGGCAGTATCTTAATTGGACGAGCGCGGCTCTGTGAGCCGCCGCCGCTCCTCTTGCAAATCTAGCCGCCGCGGGTTGCAAACCGGCGATCCCCTTTCAAATTAAGATACTGCCAGCAACTCTTTTCGTATGGTAGCGTTTGGCGATGACGACGCTGCTCATCGCCACGCGCAATGCCCACAAGGTCGGAGAAATCCGGGCCATCCTCGGGACGGAGTTTCGTTTTTTGACGCTGAATGACTTCCCGGCGGCCCCCCAGGTCGTCGAGGACGCCGGGACGTTCGCGGGAAATGCCGCCAAGAAGGCGGTGGAGCTGGCGCGCTGGGCGGCGGGGAAGCCAGCCGCACCCGCTTTTGTTCTGGCGGATGATTCGGGGCTGGAGGTGGACGCGTTGAACGGGGCGCCGGGGGTTCACTCGGCGCGATTTGCCGCGCTGGACAACGCTCCAGCGCAGGCCGCCGGGAATTCACCCGATGCCGAAAACAATGCCAAGCTGCTGCACCTGCTTAAGGAGGTGCCCTTGGCCAGGCGGACCGGGCGCTTTCGTTGTGTCATCGCCCTGGTGCCGGTGCCGGAGCACCAGCTCGAAAACGCCTCGCCGGTTTGTTTTTCCGATGAATTTGTCGCGCAGACTTTCGAGGGCGCCTGCGAGGGCCGGATTCAACTTACCCCAAGCGGCCGGGGCGGTTTCGGCTATGATCCCCTGTTTGTGCCCGACGGGTTTGCGCAATCCTTTGCGGAACTGGGCGAGGACGTGAAGAACAAGCTGAGTCATCGGGCCAAGGCGCTGGAACAGTTGACGAAATTCTTTGGCAAGAAGAATTGATCCGCCAACTATTCGCCGTCATTGCCAATTGTGTCCGTCGGGCAGGAAACCGCGCCTCCTCCGCTTGGGCGATGTCCTCTTTGCGGTTGACTATAAACGGCAAAAAATCATTGGCCCGCCTTCAGTTACCAGACTTTGGCGTCCCAGAGGGACACTGGACATTAGCCAGACACGAAGTGTCTGGTGATGGCCCCGCAAATATCCCTCGTCCCGGAGGGGCTGCGGAGGCTTTCAACCATCGTTCCGTTTTCGCCCATCCATCGTCCTTTCCGGACGAATCCAACCTGCGATCCTTGACCAGACACTCCGTATCTGGCTAATCTCCGACGTCGCTTCGCGACCCCGAAGCAGCCGCGCCCAATGCGTGTTTTGAAAGAGCTGTTTAACGATTCTTGTCCGCAGCGGCGGGCTCTCCGGTCCGGCCCAGTTCAGAATCGCATGCGCGCAACGTCTCGCGGGTCCACGTATCCCAATTCTTGATTTCCTCAGCGAGACGGTCCGTGCGCAGTTGCGAACCGGGCCCATTCAAATGCCAGACCGTATCGGAGTAGAAATCAAGATTGGTATTGGCTCCCAGGGCGGGGTCTTTGAGCACGGGCAGGAACTCGCTGATTTCCAACAGCAGACGAATGTTCAGTTTTTGAAAGGCGCGCTCCTGATCTGGCGGCGTGTAAGACCACGGCATGGAATAAGCCACGCGCACCTGGTGCGCGTCACACCAGGCGCGCAAGTTGCGGAGCAGTTTGGAGCCATCCGCCGACAAATCGGGCTCATGCCCGGCCGGCCCGGTGATTGTGAGGCGCACCGCTGTTTGTTCGAATCCGCTGGGGCGGTAATCCGTCAAGTGGTAACGCATGAGTGGTTTGCGGGTGGCGAATTTGCCCAGCAACGTGAACAAGTGGGCTCCGCCCGGCCGCAGGGCATTGAGCGCCTGAAACCAGCTTGCCCGGCCCAGGCCGAGGATGGGATGCATGACCCACTCCGGATGATGCACGGCAAAACTGAACTGCACCCCCTCCGCCGGCGGATCCAGCGGCGCCGTCAACAGCGCCGGCTCAAGGGCGACGATCAAGGTGTCGCCGGGACGGGCCTGCCCGAGGACGGACTCGGTCAACAGGGCGGCCCCCAAGCTGGCGCCGCGGCCGTAATTGACCGCGGGCAGGCCGAAGCGGCTCAACATTCTTTCGCCATCAATCGAGAACGCGCAACTGGAACCGCCATAGACGAGGATTTTGGGGCCGTGTTCGCGGGCCATGCGCTCCGCCCACCGGTCCTTGATTTCGGCGCCCTGAACGTAGTAATGGATTTCCGGATTCAACTTCAGGGTGTACAGCACCGCCAGGCCCCAAATGATCGCGGCGGCGGCGAGCAGAAACACGGCGCGGGAGGGAAGCCACTGCTTAGAATGCGAAGTAGATGAATCCATTGTTTTTCTCCGGCGCGAGCAGAATGGTCAGCGTGACCAAAATGAAAAGGACGGCCGGGCGCCGCAAGAAATAAAACGGCGCCGCCCGGCGGGCGATGGACTGCCATTCCAGGAGCAATACCAGCCCGGTCAGCGCCAGCAGGCAGGCCAGCACATAGCCGGCGGTGGAATCCCACTGGCTGACGGCTTCTCGCCAGGCGCCGACCCCATAGTCGTGCGGCGTGAGCATCGCTTTCAATTTCCGGGCCAGCACGTGCGTTCTGGTTTCGTAAAAGCAAAGCCACGCGGCAAAACAGGCGAGCATGGTGAGCAGCCAGGCCAAAAAGGCCGGCAGCTTCAATTTTCCGCCCAACAGGCGGTTGAGGATCAGGGCCATTCCGTGGAGGGCGCCCCAGAGGACGAAATTCCAGCCCGCGCCGTGCCAGATGCCCGAAATGACAAAGACCAGCGCGACGTTGAAGGCCCACCAGCGAACGCGTCCGCCGCCCAGCTTGATATAAACGTAATCGCGAAACCACTGGCTCAAAGTGATGTGCCAGCGCCGCCAGAATTCGACCATGCTGGTCGCGCAGTAGGGGCTGAGAAAGTTCAGCGTCAGGTTCACGCCCAGGCAGCGGCCCAGCCCCACGGCGATCAAGCTGTAGCCCGCGAAGTCGTAGTAGATCCGCAGGCCGAACAGCAGGTTGTTGAGCCAGATCAAATAGGCGTTGGCCACCGAGGAGCCGTCAAAATAAGTGGCCAGGTTGTCCGCCAGGCACATCTTGAAGAACAGACCCAGGACGATCCAGCCGGCGCCTTCGTTGAGATTGTCCGCCGACCAGCGAAATCGAAAACGTTCCATTTGGGGGAGCAGGTCCTTCCGGCGTTCAATCGGCCCGGCGACAATTTGCGGGAAAAAGCCCGCGAAATTCAGGTAATCCAGGAAGCGGGGCAACGGCTGATTCAGCACGAGCGTATCGATCACAAAGGCGACTTTCTGAAACGAATAGAACGATATGCCCACGGGGATCACCAGCTGGCGCAGGCCCGGCACGTCAAGGTCCAGGACCTGGTTGACGGCAAAATTGGCATATTTGTAATACGCCAGCGGCAGCAGTTGCAGGAAGATCAAAACATAGATATAGCGACCGCGCTGGGGCCCTGGCTGCGTCAAAACCCATTTCAGGCCGGCATACGAGCCGATGGCCACAACCAGAAAAATGACGAAAGTGACGCGGCTGACGCAGAGCAACAAAAAAAGACCCAGGCTAAAGAGCGCCGCCTTGTCGAACGAACCGCTTTTAAACATGGGAAGATTGCGAACCAAAAGACGAAGCCCTGCAATCACAGCCAGTCCCACCAACAGCAAAGCCCAAAATCGCGCTTCGGCAAAATTCATTCAGGCGCCAGTTTAGGTGAGCGGTTTTTCCATTCAATTCAAAATCCCGGTTCATTTCGCGCCGGCCGGGCTGCTCTAGAATCCGATGGCTTGACCGGCAATGCTACTGCGCGTCACAGGCCCCCATTGGCGGAGCGCGCCCGTCTCGGGCGCTGCCGCGTCATTGGACATTCCACAGCCGGTGAACCCCCGCCGGATCACCGACGAACAGTTTGCAACGATTTTAAATGTTTGGTCCCAATTCGGAATTCGGAATTCTTTCGGCCTTCGGGGATTCGGTATTCGGATTTTTCCCTGTCCACTCTCATGTTAGATGTCCCCGGGACATCTCACCTTCTCCCGCGTTTAGCCATACTGGCGGTTGTGACGGACAAAAAACAGTCCAGAGGTTGGCCGCGCCGGCCGTCTTGCCGCGCCGCCTTGTCGCGCCGCCTTGTTGCGCCGCCTTGTTGCGCCGCCTTGTTGCGCCGCCTTGTTGCGCCCGCTCGTCGCGTCAACCTGTCCGCCCAAGTTTTGGCGAAGGTGGGAGCGCCGAGCAACTTGCCGCGCAGGTCTCGCTTCCGTCCGTTGTTTTTAGCCTCTTAGCCTTTCCGCGCGCGCCTCGCCCCCGTCCCTCCCCAAAAATTTTAACCAAATTAAATCAAATTAAACTAAACCTTGGAAACCATCGACCATGAACCCGCCCGCTAAAGAAAAGATCGCGCAACTTCCACGCCCAATTCAGGAGGAGTTAAACCGCCGTTTGCAAGCTGGCGACCCTATCCCCCATCTGGTGACTTGGTTAAACTCGCTGCCGGCAGCCCCGGCCGCGCAGTCCCCAAACCCCGGTGAAAACCCGTTCGGCGAGCCGGATTTGTCCGCGTGGGAACTGGGCGGCCATCGCGACTGGCTCGCCCATCAGGCCGTGCTCGAAGCCGTGCGCCAACTTTCCCCCGGTATGAGCGAGTTGGCCCAGGCGGGCCCGGGGGCGTTGACCGATACGCTGGCCCAATGCTTGAGTGGGCAATACGTCATGGCCACGCGCGCCGCCATCCGGCAGGCCGCCGGCCAGGGGATGGATTTGAAGACCTTGCAGGTCCTCTGCGGTGGTTTGGTCGCCTTGCGGCGGGGCGATCAAGGTACCGAATGGTTGCGTATCGCGCGTGAGAAACTGGCGGAAACAACGAAAGACCAGCAGGTGCTGGCGCTGGAATGCGTCCTCGAGGAAGCCAAGCTATGGCCGGACGTGCAGGATCTCTTCCGCGCAGCCTTCTCGAAATTGCTCGATTATAAGAATCCCAAACCATGAGCCAAAGTCGTACCCGGTAGGACCAGGTAGGACCTTTGAAAATGATGAACCTGTCCCGAAACGGCAAGATTGCCCGGCTTCCCAAGGCCGTAAGGGAAGAACTAAACCTGCGCCTCGACAACGGCGGACAAGGCGAACCATTGCTGAATTTGAAAGTCTTGGGCGAACTTTGCCGCCGCCTTGTGGCGCTGCGGCGGGGAGACCACCGCGCGGCACGCTTGAAACTGGAGCAGGACCGGTTGGATCTCCGCTCGCTCAGGTCGTAATTCGTAAACTGCCTGACCGGCGACGCTGCTGCGGATCTCAGACCCGCGCTCCAGGCACCGGCCTCCCTGTGCCTCCAGACGCACACGGTCCGGCGGGATTATATTTTGAACAAAACCGCGGTTTTACGTTCCATTTTTCTAAAAAACAATGGCGTTCTCGGGAATAACCGCTGGTAATTTTCCTCCGGACGCCTAAAATAGCGAACCTTAAGTGCGCCAATTTCTTAACATAGCGTCGAATGCCTTCATGGAACTCGTTCGGCAGCCGATTTTTTTGCTGCTGATGACCGGGTCAGTGCTATTTGAGATTTTTCTCGCCGTGCCCTACTACTTTGCCTTTGGCGATGAAATGAAGCTGGTCAAGACCAGCACGCTGGCGGTGATGCTGCTGGCGGGGCTGTTTGGGGCGGTGCTGAGCGCGTCGGCTTCGCTGGCGCGGGAAATCCGCACCGGCACGGCCCTGGCGGTGTTGTCCAAGCCGGTGGGGCGCGCGCAGTTCCTGCTGGCCAAGTTCGCCGGCCTGGCCGCAGCACTCACGCTGCTGGCCTATATCAACCTGGTGGGCGTGATGACCGCCAGTTGGATGGCCTTTGACGCTTACGGCCAGACGGATTTGAAGGCGATCGGCATTTTCATTGGCGGCATTGCGGCGGCCTACGGCGTGGCCGGCTTCAGCAATTTCTTTCTGCGCCGGCCCTTTGTGAGCGACGCGGTGTTTGCCATGGTGGTGATGGTGACCCTGTCAACCTTCGTCATTTTGCAGTTCACCCAGCAGATGCAGAGTATGTCGGTAAAGGCTTCGGTGGACTGGCGGCTGGTGCCGGCGGGCATCCTCATCCTGTTCGCCTTCTGGATTTTTGCGGCCGTGGCGCTGGCCTGCTCCACGAGGCTGGACATGATTTCGACGCTGGCGGTGTGCTCAGCCGTATTCTTGATCGGCCTCATGTCGGATTATCTGTTCGGCCTGCCCGCGGCCAAGGGCAGTTGGTGGGCTTCGACGCTTTACAGCGTCGTCCCAAACTGGCAGCTTTTCTGGCTCGCCGACGCCCTTGAATCGGGCAAAAGCACTTTTCATTGGGGCTATGTCGGCAAGGCCTTTGCCTACATGATCTGTTATGCCGGCGCGGCGCTGGCCGTCGCGGTGACCCTGTTTGACGAGCGGGAATTGAGTTGAAAATGATGTGCTGCGTGATCCGTGGCGCGTGCCGGGGCGGTTGTAGTCCGCGCCACGCAAAACGAATCGCGCGGCAAAAAAGAAAATGGACCGAAGCATACAAAAGAACGGCCTGGTGAACCTCACCGTGGCCCTGCTGATCTTCCTCGCCGCGTTTGCCGTGACGGTGTTTGCCGGCACGCTCGCCGGGCAGGCGGCGTCGATCTTCCTCGGCCTGGGCGTGTTGGTCACGCTGGTGAGCTGGTTCCAGATGCGGCTGGAGGAAAACGAACGGCTCGAAAAGCTCGAACTGGACGAGCTGGCCCGCAGCCGCGGGGCCTCCCTGTTCGAAGCGAAGGATGCGGGCAGTTTCCCGGCGCGCAATGCGCGCGAGCAATTCGAGAAATATTTTGTCCCCGGCTTCACCGTCGTGTTGCTGCTGCTGGCGGCGGGCGGCGCGTGGCTGCTGTGGTACTGGAGCGGCAAAAACCCGCTCTCCTTCAAGGAGACCAGCGCCACGGCGGCGCTTTCGCTTTTCGCCATTTTCGCCCTGCTCCTGTTTTTGTTCGGCCGTTTTTCAGTGACCATGGCGCGGCTGGAGGACAACCGGCTGTTGCGCCCGGGCGCCAGTTTCCTCCTGGCGGGGGCCTATGTTTGCGCGCTCACGGCGCTGGGCATCGCCGGCGTGCTCTGGAAATATCCCAATGCCGATTTCTGGATCGCCCGCGCCCTCTGCGTTCTGCTGGCCGTCACGGCGGTCGAGAATCTGCTGACGCTGCTGCTGGAGATCTACCGTCCGCGGGTCAAGGGCAAGGTCGCCCGGCCACTGTACGAGAGCCGCATCGCCGGCCTGCTGGCGCAGCCGGAGAGTCTCTTCACCACGGCCGCCCAAACCCTGGATTACCAGTTCGGCTTCAAAGTCTCGGAAACCTGGTTTTTTCAGACCTGCAAGCAGAACCTGCCCGCGCTGCTGCTGGTGCAATTTGCCGCCCTGCTGTTATCCACCATGTTCTTCTTTGTGGATGCCGGCGAACAGGCGGTGCTCGAGCATTTCGGCCGAAACGTGGGGGTTTACGGACCCGGCGCGCATTTGAAATGGCCGTGGCCGGCGGACCAGGTTTACCGCTTGCGCACCGAGCAGATCCAGTCGTTTGCCGTCGGCTACACGCCCGATGCGCAGAGCGAGGAAACGCCGGTGGCGCTGTGGACCGTCCCACATGCCAACGAGCAAAATTTCCTGGTGGGCAATCTCGCCACGGCGACGGCCGCGGACACCGGCACCAATGGCGCGGCGGGAATCAAGCCCGAAGGCCTGATTTCAGTAAGCATTCCGGTTCAGTATCAAATTACGAACGTCACGGATTGGGTCTATAAAAATGCCAGTCCCGGCGAGCTCCTGACCAACCTGGCCACCGCCCAAGTGGTGCGTTATCTGGCCGGCAGCGACTTGAATGCGCTCCTCTCCCAGGGGCGGCTGCAGGCCACGGCGGCGCTGCTGGACCGGATTCAAGCGGCCGCGAATGCGCGGCAGCTCGGCGCCAAAATCCTCTTTGTCGGCTTGCGGGACATTCATCCGCCCACGGCCGGCGACGTGGCCAAGACCTACGAAAGCGTCGTGGGCGCCGAAGAGGCGAGGCTCGCCGCGATCCTCACCGCCGAGGCGGCCGCCATCCGCACCAACACGCTGGCCGACGCGCAAGCCTACACCGTCACCAACTTGGCCGAAGCCAACCGCATACGCATCGTGAGTTCTGCTTATGCCCGCGCGGCTCTGTTTACCAACCAGATTCCCGCGTATGAGGCCGCGCCTTCCGTCTATCGCCAGCGCCTCTACCTCCAGAACTTCGCCTCCGCCACCAAAAACGCGCGCAAATATGTCCTGCTGGCCACCAACACCCAGGACGTGGTGATTTATGATTTTGAAGACAAGATCCGTGATGATCTCCTGAACCTTGCAGTCACCAATTCGCCATGAAAAAGAACGCCCTAACCCTCATCATCGCCGCCGTACTGCTGGTGATTTTTGTGCTGCTCCTGTTCACCTTCCAGGTGCCGCAGTCGCAAGTCGTCGTTGTTTCGCGCTTTCTGGAGCCCAAGCGGACCATCGACCAGCCCGGCTTGTACCTCAAATGGCCCTGGCCCATCGACAGCATCAACCGTTTCGACCAGCGCGTGCAGACCTTCGAGGACCAGTTCAACGAGATGGTCCTGGCCGATAATTCCACGTTGCTGGCGAGCGTCTATGTCGGGTGGCGAATTTCCGATGCCAAGGCGTTTTTCCCGAAATTCCCGGGTGGTTCGGCGCTGGCGGCGCAACGCCAGTTACAAAACATCGTCGGCAGCGCCAAATCGCGCGTCATGGGCGGACACAAACTCTCCGACCTGGTCAATTCCGATCCGTCGAAACTTAAATTCGATGACATCGAGAAGGAAATCCGGACCTCCGTCGAGGGGCAGCTGGCCCAGAACAATTACGGCATCAGCATCGAATTCCTGGGCATAAAGCGCATCGGCCTCCCGGAAAGCGTGACGCAGGCGGTGTTTCTCCGAATGAAAGCGGAGCGCACCAAGTACATCACCGAGGCGCAGTCGCAAGGCGACGCCCAAGCAGCGAAGATCAAATCCGACGCCGAGCGCCAGGCGTCCGACCTGGTGGCCGATGCGACGGCCGAAGCCACGCGGATCCAGGGCAAGGGCGAAACCGAAGCCGCCAAATTGCTGGGCGTCTTCCAGCAGAATCCGCAACTGGCGGTCTTTGAACTGCAACTGGACGCGCTCAAGACCTCGATGAACCAGAAGTCCACCCTCATTTTTGACGAGCGGTGGTCGCCGTTCAGCCTGTTCCAAAACCTGCCTTCGAACAGCCAGGCCAAATGACATGAGCGAGCACGACCATCCGGATTATCCGCAGGCGCCCGAAACGCGCGACGCCGGTTCGCAGGCGCTCGCCGAGGCCTTGCGCAGCAGCTTCGCCGTCGTCAAAATTGCCATGGCCGCCCTGGTGGCCATGGTTTTCCTGGCCGGATTTTTCACGGTCAAGCCGGGCGAAAAAGCCGTGATCCTCCGGTTTGGCAAACCGCTGGGCGAGGGCCAGAAGATGTTGCTCAGCTCCGGAAGATTCTACTGGTCGTTTCCCTATCCCATTGACGAGGTCATCCGCATCCCGATCCAGGAAATCCAGAAAGTCACTTCCAGCGCCGGGTGGTATCCCATGACCCATGAGGAAGAACTCGCCTTCGAGACGTCCGGGACGGAGCCGCCGGCCGGCGGAGTCTCGCTGAACCCGTTGAATGAGCGCTATGTCATCACCGCCGATCGGAACATCATCCATACGCGGGCCGTGGTGTCCTATCACATAGACGATCCGCGGGCGGCCATCTTCAGCTTCGCCGGCGGTACCAATCAGCAGTTCAATTTGGCGGGCATATCCAACGCGGTGCAAAGCGCCGCGGACAACGCGCTGGTGGCCACGGCCGCGCGCTTCAACGTGGACGATATCCTGACGCTCAATGTTGCGGGCTTTCAGGATGCCGTGAGCCTGCGCATCAAGGAGCTGGTGGAGCGGGATCACCTCGGCGTGGTCATCGAAACCCCTTGCCAGGTAAAAAGCGCCGCCCCCCGGCAACTGGCGGATGATTTCCGGCAGGTGACCGCGGCCCGGCAAAACCGCGACAATTTGATCCAGGTGGCCCTCGGCGAGCACAGCAGAATTACCAACGCGGCCAGCGCGCAAGCCGTATCCATCACCAATGCCGCCGAATCGGCGCGCGAGCGCTATGTGACGTCCATCCAGGCCGAGACCACCAACTTTACAAGCCTGCTGCCCCAGTATCAGAGCGACCCCCGGCTCTACGCGCAGTTGAAACTGGCCGCGGCCATGCCGCAGATTCTCAGCAATGCGGACAAATACTTCCTGCCGCAGCGCGCCGATGGCAAAGCGCGCGAACTTAGGGTAATGTTAAACCGCGAGCCGCCGCAAAACGCGCGGTCCACAGCCAATCCGTAATATTTTGTATGCAAGTAACGTCACTGTTGAGCCAGCATGAGCACGAGCACGGCCCCGACTGCGGCTGCGGCCATGATCACGAACATTCGGTCGTGCATCTCTGGCAGGCCGTCGTGGGCGTCGTCTGTGTCTTGAACGCCTTCCTTGTGGACTGGCTGTTTGATGGCGGCAGCACCCTCGCCAGCGCCAGCGCCATGATTGGCGCCGTCATCCTGATCTACCCCATCATCGTCACCGCCGTGCGCGATTTGCGCGCGGGCCATTTAAGCATCAATGAACTGGTCGCCATCGCGGTCCTCGCCGCGTTCGCCTCCGGCGATTACAAGGTGGCCGGCGTCGTGGCCTTTTTCATGCTCACCGGTGAACTGATCGAGACGCGCACCGCCGAGGGGGCCCGCGCTTCGGTGGAGTCGCTCATCAAGCTCACGCCCACCAAGGCGCGGCGGATCTTGAAGGATGGCGGCGAGGACGAAGTCCCCGCCAGCCAGCTCGCCGTGGGCGATGTCATCCGGATCCGGCCCGGCGACAACGTGGCGGCCGACGGCCTCATCCTCAGCGGCCACGGCTCGTTCAACCAGGCCACCATTACCGGCGAATCGTTGCCGGCGGACAAAAAGGCCGGCGACGAGGTCTTTGCCGGCACCCAAAATCTGACCGGCATGCTCGAGGTGAAGGTCAGCCGCGCGGGCACCGACACCACTCTGGGCCGGGTCCGCGAATTGATCATCGCGGCGGAGAAAACGAAGCTGCCCATTCAAAAGATCGTCGATCAATACATGGGGTTCTACACGCCCCTGGTGCTCGTGATTGGCGCCCTGGTCTGGGCCTTTACGCACGATTTGACCCGGGTCATCGCCGTGTTCGTGGTTTCCTGTCCGTGCGCCTTCATCCTGGCGACGCCCACCGCCATGGTGGCCGCCCTTTCGGCCGCCGCCCGCCTTGGTATTTTGATTAAAAACGTGGCCGACATCGAAGCCGCGGCGAAGATCAACTCGTTCATCTTCGATAAGACCGGCACCCTCACCACCGGACAGCTCGCCGTGAGCCGGCTCGCGCCCCTCGGCGAAACCAAGCCTGCCGAATTGCTGCTGCTGGCCGCCTCGGCGGAGAAATACAGCAACCATCCCACCGCCAAGGCCTTGGCCAGTCTGGCCGGGGAAGCCGGCGTGCCGCTCGCCGAGCCGAAGGACTTCACGGAAACCGCCGGTCGCGGCGTGCAGGCGGAAATCAACGGGACCAGCGTCCTCGTCGGCCGCGCCCAATGGCTCAAGGACCACGGCGTTGATGGCGGCTTTGAGCGATCCGTGGATGTAAACGACGCGGAAGGCTGGAGCCTTATTTTCGTGGCGCGCAACGGCCAATGCGTCGGCTGGGTGGGCCTGCAGGACAAAACCCGCCCGGAAGCCAGGGAAGCGCTCGCGGAATTGAAAAATGCCGGGGTTCGCCGCATCTCCATGATTTCGGGCGACCGCCAGGCCGTGGCCGCGCGCGTTGCGGCGGAGATTGGGTGCGAAGATGCCAAGGGCGACTGTTTGCCGCAGGACAAGGTGGATTTCGTGCGCGCCGCCAAGGCCCGGGGCTACAAGGTCGCGGTAGTCGGTGACGGGGTCAACGACGCGCCGGCGCTCGCAGCCGGCGACATTGGCATTGCGATGGGCGCGGCGGGCAGCGAAGTGGCCATTCACAGCGCGACGATTGCACTGATGAACAACGATCTGCGCCGGCTGCCGTTCCTGGTAAACCTCTCGCGGAGCACCCGCGCCGTCATCAACCAGAACTTCATGTTTGGCGTGTTGTTCATCATCGTCGGTCTGACCGTCACGTCGTTCGGCATCATCGGGCCCATCGTCGCGGCGCTGCTGCACAACGTCGGCTCGCTGATCGTGATTTTCAACAGCGCCCGGCTCGTGCGCAAGGGCGAGGAACTCGAACATTTCCACCCGGAAATGGAGACATTCACCCGGCCCGCCACCGGCCAGTTGACACCCAAGCTGGCGTAGGTTCGCTGGCTTGCTGATTTCAGACATGACCGCTGTTGAACCAAATCCGCAAACGGAAATCGGAAATAAGAATTCCGCCGAAACGGTCGTGTCCGTGCGCGGCCTCACCAAGATTTTTAAGGATTTCTGGAACCGCCCCAAGGCCCGCGCCGTGGACAACGTCGATTTCGAGGTGCGGCAGGGCGAAGTCTTCGGCCTGCTCGGCCCCAACGGCTCCGGCAAGTCCACCACGGTCAAACTGCTGCTCGGCCTTCTGAATCCCACCCGGGGGCATATTGAGGTCTTCGGCCATTCGCCGCGGCACGTGCAGACGAAATCGCGCATCGGCTATCTGCCGGAGGAATCCTACCTCTATCGCTATCTCAATTCGCGCGAGACGCTCGATTTTTTTGGCAACCTGTTTCACCTCAGCAAAGCCGACCGCAACAACCGCGCGGAGCAGTTGCTCGAAATGGTCGGGCTGGGCAAGACGCAGACGCGCGCCGTGGGCGAATTTTCCAAGGGCATGCAGCGCCGCATCGGGCTGGCCCAGGCGCTGATCAATGATCCCGACCTCGTCATTCTCGACGAGCCCACCGCCGGCCTGGACCCGATTGGCTGCCGGGAAGTGAAGGATTTGATCATCGCGCTGGCCCGGCGCGGCAAGACGGTGATCCTGAGCAGCCATCTGCTCTCGGACGTGGAAGACGTTTGCGACCGGGTGGTGATTTATTACGGCGGCAAGATCCAGGCCAGCGGCACTTTGAAAGAATTGCTGGCCAAGCCCGACAGCCTGCGCATCACCACCCCGGTGCTGCCGCGCCAGACCCTGGAGCGGGTGCTGGAAATCATCCGCACCGATGTGGCCAAGGGCGAAGTGCGGGTGGACAATCCCACGCAAAACCTCGAAAGCTATTTTCTCGACGTGGTGGCCAAGGCACGCGCCGCAAACGAAACGAGCGGCGCCCAGTCCGGTGCGCGAGTCGCGGCCTACCTGCGCGCCGGCGTGGAGGAGCGCCCGGCGGGCGAAAAGGTCCTCGAAAAGCTGGCGCTGCCCCAGGCCGCCCGGCCGGCGGCAAATCCAGCCTCCGCACCGGCCGCACCCAAAGTGGATGACCGGAAGCTCTCGGCCCTGGCCCAGCCCGCAGCTCCGGCCAGGCCAGACGAAACGGCCGGGTCCGAAACGCCGGCCCCCAAGACCGTGGATTTGGCCAAGGCGGATGAAAAACTGTCGT
Source organism: Verrucomicrobiota bacterium (assembly GCA_049509875.1). Taxonomy (GTDB): domain Bacteria; phylum Verrucomicrobiota; class Verrucomicrobiia; order Limisphaerales; family UBA11358; genus UBA11358. The sequence goes on from JBEKZM010000001.1 coordinate 39,193, forward strand.
CGCTGCTCGGCGGGAAGAAATAATTCCGATCCGTGGTAGAATTGAACCATGTTTGACGACATCAACGATCTTTACCAGCAGGTCATCCTGGACCACTGCAAGAACCCGCGCAATTTTCGCGAACTGCCCCAGTGCTCGTGTTCCGCCCAGGGCCATAATCCGCTGTGCGGCGACCAGTTGAAATTGTTCCTGACGCTGGACGGCGGCGTGATCAAGGACGCCAGCTTTGTCGGCTCCGGCTGCTGTATTTCCAAGGCTTCGGCCTCGCTGCTCACGGAAAACGTCAAGGGCAAGTCCCGGGCCGAGGCGGAGCAGATGTTTGAGCGCGTCCGCGACCTGGTGACCACCGGCAAAACCTCCGGCGACGTGGGCAAGCTGGCGGTCTTTGCGGGCGTTTACAAATATCCGGCGCGCGTGAAGTGCGCCATTCTCTCGTGGCATGCCCTGATGGGCGCGCTCAAGGGCAACGGCGCAAAACCCGTCAGCACCGAGAACGAACAAACCTGACGGGAGATTTACTGGCCGAAAAACTTCTGGATCTCGCGCATGACTTCCACCAAGCGGTCCACCTCCGCCCGGGTGTTGTAAAAATAGAAACTGGCGCGGGCGGTGGATTCCACGCCGAGCTTGTGCATGAGCGGCTGCGTACAGTGATGCCCGCCGCGCAACGCCACGCCACCCTGGTCCGCCAGCGTCACCACATCGTGAGCATGGACGTCCTTGAGCAGAAAACTCACCAGCCCGGCGCGGTTTTGTTTCGGGCCGAAGATGCGGATGCCCTTAAGCGCGGACAATTCTTCGGCCGCATAGGCGGACAGCTCCTGATCGTGGCGCCAGATTTTTTCGCGGCCGATGGCATCGAGATAATCCATGGCTGCGTGCAGACCGATCGGCCCGGAGATGTCGGGGGTGCCCGCCTCGAAGCGATGCGGGGCGTGCTTGAACTCGGTTTTGTCAAAGCCCACCGTCAAAATCATTTCGCCACCGCCCTGGTACGGCGGCATGTCTTCGAGGATCTCCTGCCGTCCGTAAAGCACGCCGATGCCGGTGGGCCCGCAGATTTTATGGCCCGAGAAGGCAAAAAAATCGCAGCCGATCGCCTGCACATCCACGGGCAGATGCCCGGCGCTCTGGGCGCCGTCCACCAGGGTGACGATGCCAAGCTTCCGCGCCCGGGCGCACAACTCGGCCACCGGGTTCACCGTGCCCATCGAGTTGGAAATATGGACCATGGAAAACAGCTTGACGCGCGGCGTCAGCAACGAATCCAAGCCCGACAAATCAAGCGTGCCTTCATCGCCCGTGACCGGCACATAGTCGATCTTGGCGCCCGTGCGCTGCGCCAGCATTTGCCAGGGCACCAGGTTGCTGTGATGTTCCAGTTCCGTGAGCAGGATGGCATCACCGGTCTTCAGATGGGCGGGGCCCCAGGTGGCCGCGACCAGATTGATGCCTTCGGTGGTGCCGCGCGTAAAGATGATTTCGTCCGCGCTGCGCGCATTGATGAACTTCGCCACCCGCGCGCGCGCCGCCTCATAACCGGCGGTCGAGCGGTTGCTCAGTTCATGGATGCCGCGATGAACATTGGCATTGTCGCGCTCGTAGTAATGGGTCAGCGCGTCAATCACGACGCGCGGCTTTTGCGAGGTGGCGGCGTTGTCGAAGTACACGAGCGGCTTGCCATGCACCTGCTGCTCGAGAATGGGAAAATCCTTCCGCAGCAGCGACCAGTCAATTGTTCCAGCGTCGTTCATTCAAAAAATGCAACCGCAGATTAACACGGATGGACACCGCGAAAAACCATTAAGTGGTGGGCGAGGTTACTGGCGCGCATCTGGAGAGCCACGAAAAGTTGTCGGCGCATCGCGAATTCCCGGACCGCGGGTTTTCCCAACTCACAGCGCTCGGCCAATCCTGGCGGCCGGTCGCGTCCAGTGCCCGTGCCAATATCAGTGCCGCGGTTGGGGACAAACTGCGCCCCGGCAGCCGCGTCCCATTCGCAGCGCAGATTGTCCCGAGGCTCGAAATTACAGCAATCCCAATTGCAGCTTCGCCGCCTCGGTCATCATGCTTTGGTTCCACGGCGGGTCCCAGACCAGCTCCACGTTGGCCTCGTCAATCGGCTCGAGCGAGATCAATTTGTTTTGCACGTCCTGCGCCAGCACGGGGCCCATGCCGCAGCCCGGCGCGGTCAGCGTCATCTTGACCTCCGCCTTGAAGTTGTTTTCGCCCACGGGCGTCAAATGGCAATCATATATCAAGCCAAGGTCCACGATGTTGACCGGGATTTCCGGATCATAACACGTCTTCAGCGATTCCCAGACCTGCTTTTCCAACTGCTCCTGGGTCAACGGCCCGGCCGGGACGCCGGCGGTCTTGGCGCCAGCGACGGTGGCAATGGCTGGCGCGTCCAAGCCCAGCGCATCCGCGTCCTTCTCGGCAATGCGGAACATGTTGCCGTTGACGACCACGGTGTAGCTGCCGCCGAGCGACTGCGTGATGTGCGCCGTTTCGCCCTTTTGGAGGGTGACCTTCGTGCCGATGGGAACCACCGAGGCTTCCACGTCACGCGACAAGACTTTCGGTTCAGAGCTCATAGTACGGTTTTCAATATTACCGCCACACATCATCGCTGTAAACAGCGCTAAAATCAATGGCCGAGTCCACCGGCGATAGTCTGGCTGGCTTGGACGCCCGGATTCCACGGCCTCCGTTGATCTCAAATTCCGCCATGGATCGGCCTTCAAGGGTTCAGCCTCTTTGTCGCCATTCCAACGGCCGAATTCAGGTCGATCGGCCCAGCTTGGGAAAGCCCGACGAGGCAGGCATTTTCATATTTGCAAGCCATTATTCTTCAACGACTTAAACAGTCAGTTTTCAGTTGATTAAAATGTCACTTGGAATTAACTTGAGGCATCGATTAATCTGTGCGTTACGTTATGGCGAACCCGGTAAAAGAATCACCGTCGGCGAATGATTTGTTGAAGAACTCATCTCTCTACCGCGAGTTTCAGGCGGAGCGTGAAGAAATCCTTAAGCATAAGTGGATTGAGTCGGAAAAGGCGGGGCGGGACATCGGTTTTGAGCAAGCGCTGACGGACTGGATTATTAGACATCGCGCCAACTGGCGCAAGACCCGGCAAACCGCCATCAGCAACTGAATTTCCCCCAAACCGGCTCCTTTAATGCCGCCCAGTGAGGCGGTTAAGGAAATATTGAATGTCCAGGCAAATCCGCGAATCCGTCCCGTTGGAGAGGCTGGATTTGCGTTTTTTATTTTGCGCCCGGTAGGCGGGGCGGGGATAATCCTTTCAAATGCCTGACGCCACCGTGATTCTCGACGCCCTTGCGATCCAACGGTCCCTCACCCGCATAGCCCATGAGATTGCCGAGCGCAATGAGCACGACCGGGAAGTCGTGCTGATCGGCATTCCCATCGGCGGCGACCATCTGGCGGCGCGCTTGGCGACAATTCTCGCCGGCATCTGGAAACATGACGTTCCAGTGGGAATTCTGGATACGACCCTGCACCGCGATGACCTGAACGAGCGGATGGCGCCGACGGTGCATCCCACCGACATTCCCTTTGACGTCAACGGCAAGACGGTGGTGCTGGTGGACGATGTGCTGTTCAGCGGGCGGACCACCCGCGCGGCCATGGATGCGCTCAATGATCTGGGCCGGCCAAAACGGATCCAGCTCGCGGTGCTCGTGGACCGCGGTCACCGCGAACTGCCCATCAAGGCGGACTTTGTGGGCAAAAACGTGCCAACGGCGGCGGACGAAAAAATCTCCCTGCTGCTGACCGAGGCCGGCGCGGCCCAGGACGAAGTGCTTTTGAAACGAAAATGAACCGGTCTAACCATTAACGGCTGGCAACCTGAAGCGCCTTTGGACGGACGCCGCTTCAACGTTGCCAGGCCGCAACCCCTCAACGCATCATGAGCTGGCATCGCAAACATCTGCTCGACATCGAATCGCTGACCGTGGAGGAAATCATGACGGTGCTGGAGACGGCGCGCAGCTTCAAGGCCGTGGGCAGGCGGGCCATCAAAAAAGTGCCCGCCTTGCGCGGCAAAACCGTCGTGAACCTGTTTGTCGAGCCCTCCACGCGCACGCGGACGAGCTTTGAACTGGCCGCCATCCGGTTAAGCGCGGACGTCATCAATTTTTCCGCCGAGGCCTCGTCGTTCAAAAAAGGCGAGACGCTCAAGGACACCGCCAAAAATCTGGAGGCGCTGAACGCGGATTTCATCATCATCCGACACAGCGCCAGCGGCGCTCCAAACTTCCTGGCGCGCGTGCTCGACGCCCATGTGATCAACGCCGGCGACGGCGCGCATGAGCACCCGACCCAGGCGTTGCTGGATGCGTTTACGATCCGGGAGAAAAAGGGGAAGATTGCCGGGTTAAACGTGACGATCCTGGGCGACATTCTCTACAGCCGCGTCGCGCGCTCGGACATCTGGGCGTTGACGAAGCTCGGCGCCAGGGTGACGCTCTGCGGCCCGGCCACGCTGGTGCCCAAGGTCTTTGAACGCATGGGCTGCCGGGTGACCTACGACGTCGATGAGGCCATTCGCGACGCCGACATCATCAACCTGCTGCGCATCCAGCACGAGCGCCAGCGCAAGACGATGTTTCCCAGCACGGGCGAATACGCCAACCTTTACGGCCTGACCAAGGCCCGGCTGGCCAATACGAAGCCCGACGCGCTCATCATGCATCCCGGCCCAATCAACCGGGGCGTGGAAATCGACAGCGAGGTGGCCGACTGCAGCCGCTCGGTCATCCTCGAGCAGGTGACCAACGGCCTCGCCGTGCGGATGGCCGTGCTGTTCCTGGTGAACGGCGGCAAGGTCCCGGTGGAAGAAACCCGGTCTTAAGGCACGCCCACCCGGTCCACCCCGTTGCGATTCCGAGCCCGAAGGGTTAATTTCCCGGCATGGTCTTGATTACGTCCAGCCAGCGGCAGCGGCTGCTTTTTTTGAATTATGTGCAACGAGTCTCGCCGGGCGAACTGGAGGAAGCGCGCGCGGAACTCGAGGCGGCGCTGGCCGGCCTGCCCCACGGCCTCCGCCTGCTCGCGGATCTGAGCCAGGTGGAATTCATGGATCCAGCTTGCGTGGCCGAACTGGGCCGGGCGATGGATCTGTTTGACCAACACGGTGTGAGCTTGATTGTTCGCGTCATTCCGGACCCGACAAAAGACATCGGCCTGAGCATTCTCACGGTTTTTCATTATTCGCATCGGCCGCGGGTCATCAACTGCCAAAGCCTGGCGGAAGCGCTGCACCAACTTTCAATCTGGCCGTGACCCTTCGGCGTGGTGCGCCCAACGCGCGCGGGCTTCAGCCCGCTCCAGCGTCGGCAACGTCACCGGCGTTGAACGATTTTACGCATCCTGATGAGGGTTGGGTCGAAGCGGCGCATACGCCGCGCTCCAGCCGCCGGGCTGGTGGCTTTGTCGCTTGGTCTCGCCATTGCAACTTCGGCCCCGGAACCTTAATCTGCGCGGGTGTCAAAAATGCTGAAAGCGTCGAGCGCGATGGCCGCGGCGACCCTGTTGAGCCGCGTGCTCGGCCTGATGCGCGAGCAGGCCTATATGTTCTTTTTGGGAACCACCTGGGTTAACGACGCCTTCCAATATGCTTTCACCGTTCCGAACCTCTTCCGCCGGCTCCTGGGCGAAGGCGCGTTGACGGCGGCGTTCATACCCATTTTCAAGGAGAAGGAGAAAAACCATGGTGAAACGGAGATGTGGAAAGCGGCCAACGCCGTTATTTCCGGCTTGGTGGTGGCGGCCTGTGTGATCGTGGCCGTGGTGCTGCTGGGAGTGTCCTTGGCCCTGGCGTTCGGGACGCCGGCGGGCACCGGCGCCGTGGCCGGCGGCGGGAATGCCGTGCATTATTGGACGCCCGGACAATTTCAACCGAAGATCGTCCTGATGCTGCAACTGCTCCGGGTGATGTTTCCGTACATGATCCTGGTCTGTCTGACGGCGGTCATGATGGGAATGCTGAATGCGCGGGGCCATTTTTTTGTTCCGGCCATGGGCGCGACGATGCTAAACGTGGTGATGATCGTCTCGGTATATTGGTTTGCCCCGAAGTTTGGCGTGGGCCTGCCCAAGGGCCAAAGGCTGCCGGTGCAGATTTTTGCCCTGGCGTATGGCGTGCTCGCGGCGGGGGTGGCGCAGGCGGCGTTTCAATTGCCGACGCTTTGGCGGGACGGCTTCCGGTATCGCTGGGTTTCGCCGTGGAAGAACGAGACCGTACGGCGGGTCGTGGTGCAGATGGTCCCCGGGACCATTGGCGTGGCGGCCTTCCAGATCAATGTGGCGCTGGTGCAACTGGTCGCGCTGTTTGTGGGCACGGGGATCGTATCCTCATTCAATGGCGCAGTGCGGCTGATGGAACTGCCCCAGGGCATTTTCGGGATTTCACTGGCCACGTATCTATTGCCGACGCTGGCCGGCCTGGCCACCGACAAGAACTACCCGGAATTTCGAAGCACTTTGCGCGACGGACTGGCATCGCTGATGTTTCTGAATCTCCTGGCCTCGGTTCTGCTGGTCGTGCTGGCGGTGCCAATCGTGCGCCTGCTGTTTGAACACGGGGATAAATTCACGGCGGCCTCCACGCTGCGCGTGTCGTTTGCCTTGGTATGCCTGGCGCCGGGACTGGTGGCTTTTTCGACCGCCAACATCCTGGCCCGGGCCTTCTACGCCCTGGGAGACACCAAAACGCCCATGAAAATCAGCCTGGTCTGCCTGATCATCAACTTTCTGGCGGCCTGCTTGCTCATGGCACCATTGCAGGAGGGCGGGCCGGGCATCGCCAATACGGGCACGTCGGCCATCAACGTCGGCCTTCTGCTATACGCGCTGCGGAAAAAGCTGGGCAAACTGGAAATGGGTCCATTGCGCCAGACATTCCGCGTGCTCGTGCCGGGGGCATTGGCGGCAGGACTCCTCGCCTGGGCCGGGTGGCTTTGCTGGGAGAGAACCCTCGGCCACGCGAACCTGGCCCTGCAGATCGGAGCGGTGTTTGTGCCGGCGGGGATCGCCGGCGGGGTCTATTGGTCGATCGCCATGCTTGGCCGCGTCCCGGCGGCGAGGGAAATGACCGCGTTCGCGCTGTCCAGATTTGAAATAAATTCGAAATAAATCCGAATGCTGAATTCTTACCCGCCGCCATCTGAAATGGCGAATGGAATTCGGGCCGGCGGTTTTTGGGTTTATGTTATCGCCACCGTGGCCGTCCAGCCGTTGCCGCCGAATTGCGACCTGAACTTTTCCGCCAAGGTGTCCGCGGCCGCCAGGTTTTCGGCGATGGCGAAGGTTGTGGAGCCGCTGCCGGACATCAGCGCAACCGCGGCTCCGTTCTCGCGCAAGAACTCCTGGTACAGCGACAAGACCGGAAACTTGTCGAAGGCCGGCGCTTCGAGCGAATTGTAAAATTCCCCCGCCGCGGCCGGCAGCTCCCCGTTTTGCAGCCGCAAGACCAGCTTTTGCGCCCGGCCGGGCCGGCCGTTCAGCGCCTCGGGAAAGCGCGCCAGGTTCTGGTATGACCACGGCGTGGAAATGCCGAAGCCGGGATGGGCCAGCAAGAAAGCCTTGCCGCGCAAGGCCGGGAAATGTTCGAGCGTTTGCACCGTTTCGCCCCGCCCGGTGGCCAGCGCCGGCCGGTCATAAAGAAAGAAGGGAACGTCGGAACCGAGCGCGGCAGCCAGTGCGTGCAACTGCTCCGGCGGCAGCGGCGCGCCGAACAATTCGTTCAAGGCGGAAAAAGTGACGGCCGCATTGGCGCTGCCCCCGCCGATGCCGCCAGCCAGCGGAAGATGCTTCCGGAGATGAATCCGCACGCCGTCGGGAATCTTCGCCGCCGCGAGAAATGAGGTCGCGGCGCGATGGACGAGATTTTCCGAATCCGCCGGCAGCTCCGGATTCGTGCACGTCAGTTGCACGCCGACGGCGCCGCGCTCAAAGGTCATCTCGTCGCAAAGATTCACCGGCTGCATGACCGTCTCCAGCTCGTGAAAGCCGTCGCCGCGTTTGCCGAGGACGTTCAGGATGAGGTTGACCTTGCAGGGGGATTTTTTTTGCAGCACGGGTTGGGCCTTAAAAGAGCGCAGCGTTGAAGCGGGAATTCACGCCGCTTCAACGCTGCAACTCGCTGATGAAAAAATCAGTTGTCGAAAATGGAGAAGCGGCTGCCGGGCACCCACGGCGCCACGTCACCGCCGCTGAAGCCGGTGTAGGTATCGGTCTCAAACAAGGTGTCCGACGCCAGACCGGGTTTGTAGCTCATCGGGAACACGGGATCTACAAGTGGCTGGCCGGTTACATCGTGATCATAAAAGCTTGAGAAGGACGGTCGGTAGGTCGGCGTCGGGATGGGGAACGTCACCGTCTCGAACACGCCAAGCCCGGCCCGCTCCAATGACCGATCAATGCCGTGAACGAACCCGTAATAGCCCACGCCGGGCAGCGGTTCGATGGCATTCTGTTCAACCGACCGGCGCAGTTCGCCCCAACGAACGACTTCAAACGTGTTGCTCAAGCCCCGGCCAAGTTTCTGTTCCGGGCCGGTGCAACCAGTAGCGAAGAGGGCCACCGCCACCGCAGCGAGGGGAAGGATCAGTTTGTGCATACGATTTTCAGATTGCTGGTTGGAATTTACGCAGAATCCACCGCTTGTAAAGAGCGATTTCCGATGAAAGGAAGGATTTTCCAACTGGCTTAGCCGGCTGGTTCAGCGCCAACGCAGCGGCCGCCAGGGCGAGCCGTAGTGCCAGCCGGCCCACGTCAACCCCGCGAGGGCCAGGATCACTAGCACCAGGAGGAACAAAGCGCGCCGCGCTTTGGCGCGATCCGGCTGCTCCCAATACCAGGCGATCCACACGGTCACCTCGTAAAGCAGGTACAGCGGGCCGGCCATCAGGATCTGCGTGATGACTTCCGGGGTCGTCAGGAATGCGCCCAGGACCAGGCAGATGACGATCATGTAACGCCACATTTTCCGCAGCGTGGAGTAGCTCAGGATGTCGATCTTCACGAGGGTCAAAATGACCACCGGCAGTTCGAAACCCAGGCCCATGCCGAGCATGAATTTGCAGACAAAACTGATGTACTCCTCCGCGCGCCATTGCAAAGCGCCCAAGCCCAGCCATTGCGAATAAAGTTGCGACGCCGACAGCGCCACGGGCATGAGGATGAAATAGCAGAAGGCCACACCCAGGATGAACAGGCCGCCGCCGATGAATATAGCGCGGTAAATGTATTTACGTTCCTTGAACCGCAGCGCCGGAAAAACGAAATCCGCAATGAAATACAGCATGCAGGGCGCGGCCAACAGCATGCCGCCGTAAAATGCCACCTGAAACGCCACGAAAAACCCGCCCGCCGGGGTGAGGTTCACCAAGTCGATGTGCATCCGCTGCATGCTGGCGATCGCCGCCGGATCGTCTGGCACGGTCCAGCCCAGCACCTGGTTGGTGCCCACCCGCACCGGCTCAATGCGCACCGTGGCAAACCGATTGCTGCCCGTGCCGAGCAGCAACTGCTCCTCGGGTGTAAGGGGATAATTGCCCAGGTGATTCGTGCCAAAGCTGACGCTGACGATCTGGTTCGTCCCCGGATACCGCGCCTTGGCCTGCGTCAGCGGCCATTTGACGAGACCAATCACGTAATTAGCCCCGACGAGGCAGACCAACATGGTGAGAGCGAGCGTGGCCACGCACTTGATGAGCAGCCACCGAAAATCCTCAAGGTGCTCGAGAAATGATTTTACCGGGCCGCCGCCATCGTCTTCCGCGTCAACCTCTGGTTCCTGGGGAGAATCGGCCATGAGAAACTCTGCGGCTGCCCATCAGCCGGGGGTTCAGATGACCTTCGTTTGCGGCGGGGTTTGCGGGGTGGCCGGTTGCGATTGCGTCTGCGCGGTGGTGTCGGCAGGCGCCTTGGGGGCGGGCGGTGGCGTCTCAGTGCCGGCGTTTTGAATTTCATCCGTCACTTCACGCGTGGCCTTCTTGAATTCCTTGATGCCTGTTCCCAGCCCCTTGGCCAGTTCCGGCAGTTTCTTCGCGCCGAACAAAAGCAGTACGACTGCGAGAATCAGCACGATCTCCCAGCCGCCAAAAATTCCTGCAATCATCACGTTCATAAATGAATTCGATCTAATTTACCTTACGCCCTCCGAAGGGCTAAGTAAAGACACAAATCACCCGCGCCTGACTCGTGGAGCGCGGCATTTACGCGCTCAAAGTCGGTGTGAAAACGGTTAAACCAAAACCGTGACCACCGCGAAACGCCGGGAGCATGTCGCCCTCCCCGGGTTTTGCGGAGTCGGCGAAGCAAAATGGGGAGAGGGAGGGGTGAGGTGTTTCGTTTCACCGCTTAATGCAAGAACACCTTTGCCAGCGGTCCTTTCTCCGATTGTATCACCGTCCCAACGCCAATGTTATGCCTTCCAAACCAGCCGTCGCTCGTTTCCAAAACAAAGACGATGTCGTCGCGCGCGGCCACGACGCCGTTGGTGTCATTTTTTTCCAGATGATGAATCTCCTGAATGACACCGTCCGGCGTGATATAAGCGGCGGAAATCGACTCCGGGCAATTCTTCATCCAGAAATCGGCGCGCTGCGGCATTCGGAGATTAAAAAGCATGGCGTCGGCATCCTGGATATTCGTGCGGAACATCATGCCAGTCTCGATCTGCGGGAGTGTGAGCGCCAGCTCGGCGTCCAGCGTCTCCGGGCCGAGGTACAGTTTCATCGTCGGCAGCTTCGGTTGGGCCTGGGTGGGCAGCGAATCTTGCACCGGCGGCGGCGCGGCCGGCGCGGCCGGGATGGATTTCTGACAGCCGGCCCAAACGGCGGCGGCGAACAGGAGGGAGAGGGGTATGGCGCGTCTCACGGCTACAATTTGCCGCAAGCCGCACTGGTTTTCAATGCCCGTTCCGAGGACAAACCACCGACAACAATTAGCAATCCACCGGCAGCGGCACCGGCCAAAAACAGGTAGATTTTCCGGGTGTAAAAGGTTAAACTACACGTTCCTGCGGCATCGACCGTCGTTGGCGGCGGGTATGACGCGCGGGGTGAATAGCTTATTTTGCCATCGTTGTGACAACTCTCGAACAACCTCCATTGGTGCGGCTGGATGAATTGCCGCCCCACGTTTGCGCCGTGGTGCGCCAGGTGGCCACCGACGACGAAGACACCCACCGTCTCAAAACGCTGGGCGTGTGTGTCGGCCGCCGGGTGGAATTGGTCCGCGCCGGCAACCCGCTGATATTGAAAATCTTTGGCTCGCGCCTGGGCCTTTCCGCGGAACTGGCGGCGCGCGTCCAGGTGGAGGTCTGCACCCCCGGCCATTGCGCCATGCGCGATCATAACGGCGCATGAACGCCTGCCATGAAACAGACACCCAACTGCTTCCGCATCGCGCCTTCACTTTAGCACTCGTCGGCAACCCCAATGCGGGCAAGACCACCCTGTTTAATGCCCTGACCGGTCTGCACGCCAAAACGGCCAATTTCCCCGGGACCACCGTGGAGCGCAGGGTGGGCCGCCTCCATCTGGACCGCAAACAGGTCGTGGTCGTGGATTTGCCGGGACTTTACAGCCTCGACAGCACTTCTCCGGACGAAAAACTGGCCTCCGACGCGTTGCAGGGCCGGCTGGGCCACAAGGCTCCCGATGCCGCGCTGGTGGTGGTGGACGCCACCAATCTCGAGCGGAATCTCTTCCTGGCCAGCCAGGTTTTGGAACTGAAATGTCCCGTCCTGGTGGCATTGAACATGATGGACATGGCCCGGCGCGATGGGATTCGCATCGACGTGGCCAAGCTTCGCGGGGAACTGGGCTGCGCCGTGGTGCCGGTTTCGGCGCGCAATGGCGAAGGCGTGGTTGAGCTGAAACGCGAGCTGAACCGGCTCGTCAGCGGCGCCATGCCCGAGGCCCTCGACCACGTGGATCCCAATTGCGCCGGCTGTTCGGGCTGCACCTTTCAGGCCCGCTACGAATGGACCGAACAGATTTCCACGCGGGTCATGGACCCAATCATTATCCAGCGGTCCGCCTGGACCGACCGGCTGGACGATTATTTTACGCATCCCGTCACCGGCGTGGTGATTTTCCATCTGGTGATGCTGGCGCTGTTTGCGCTCATTTTTTGGGCCGCGCAAATTCCCATGGAGTTGATTGACCATTTGTTCGCGAACATCAAGACCTGGGCGGTGGCACTGCTGCCGCCGGGCGATTTCCAAAGTCTGGTGGCCGACGGCGTGGTGGGCGGGGTGGGCGGCATCCTGGTTTTTTTGCCGCAGATTTGCATTCTGTTCTTTGCCCTGTCATTGCTGGAAGACACCGGATATCTGTCGCGGGCGGCCTTTGTCATGGACAGGGTGATGCGCAAGTTGGGCCTGCCCGGCAAGGCGTTTGTGCCGCTGCTTTCGGCGCACGCCTGCGCCATCCCGGCCATCATGTCCACCCGCGTCATCGAGAATCCGCGCGACCGGCTGGTGACGATCCTGGTGACGCCATTAATGACCTGCTCCGCGCGCATTCCGGTCTATGCCATGGTAACGGCGCTGCTGTTTCCGCATTCACCGTTCAAGGCGGCGCTGGTCTTCACCGGCGCCTATGGGGTGGGCGTGGCCACGGCGCTGCTGGCCGCGGTGGTTTTTCGGCGCACCATTCTGCCGGGCGATACGAAGCCGCTGATGATCGAACTTCCGCCCTATCGCGTGCCCGGGGTGCGCACGGCCTTGCTGCACACGTTTGACCGCGCGAAGATATTTGTTAAACAGGCAGGCACCATCATCCTGGCCATCTCGCTCGTGCTGTGGGCGCTCTCCTATTATCCCAAGTCCAGTCCGCCGGCGGCGGCCTTGGCCATGACTACGCAGGCCGGCCATCTGGAACAAGCGGGCCGCACCAATCAAGCGGCCGAACTCCGCGACCAGGCAGGCCGCCTTACGGCGCAGCATGCGCTGCAAAATTCGTTCGCCGGCAAGATCGGCCACGTGATCGAACCGGTGATCCAGCCGCTGGGCTTTGACTGGCAGATCGGCATTGGGATCATCAGCTCATTTGCCGCGCGCGAAGTGATTGTCTCCACGCTGGCGATAGTCTATGGCGTGGGCAAGGACGCCGCCGAAAGCAACCAGTCGTCGCTGTACAGCACCCTGCAACAGGCCAGGCGTTCCGACGGCACGCCCATTTTCAACACCGCCACGTGCGCAAGTTTGTTGATCTTCTACATCCTGGCGGCGCAATGTCTTTCCACGACCGCCGTCGTCCGGCGGGAAACCAATTCCTGGAAGTGGCCGCTGTTTCAAATCGCCTACATGACCGGTCTGGCGTACTTCGCCGCGCTGGTCGCGTACCAGACATTGCGCCATTTCGGCCACGCGTGATGGGAGCGCGGACCACCCGTCCACGTGTTTCACCCCCAAATACCGAAAACGGCGGCCATCGCTATTGCCCGAGAGGTATGCCGCAGCATCCGCGTTATCCGCGGAGCCTTGTTTTTGCAACCGCGCGTGAACCGCCCAATCCAGCAAGCCAATCCCGGGCAGATCGTCGGGCCATAGGCTGCCGCCCGGCCGGTCTGGGAGCCGTGGTCAATGACCCGCCGCGACGGGAACAGGCCGATCGGAAGACGGGGATGGAGCGCCGGCGGCAGGCATAACGCCGGCGACCACGGGATGAAGAGCCTTGTCGAGGCTGTGCAGGAGCGTGTCCGCGGTGTAGGGCTTGGTGATGAAGTGCGCCAGACTCTTTTCGACCTTCTCACCGCCGATGGAGCCCAGCCCGCTGGTGCCAATGATCAACACCTGGCTATCGATCGCTTTCAGGGCCTTCACGGCCGAGGGCCCGTCCATGACTGGCATCCACATGTCCATGAGCACGGCGGCAATTTCGTTTTGATGTATTTGGTACAGGGAGACGGCCTCCGCTCCGTCGGCCGCGGTCAGGGTGCGATAGCCAAAACACTCGAGCGTGATTTGGGCAAATTCGCGAATGACCTGCTCGTCGTCAACGACCAAGACCAGTTCATTGCGCCCCTTCGGCAGGCTGGCGGCCTCCGTCGGTTTCTGCGCCCTCGGCCGGGCGCCGGCTTCCGCCGGCAGATAAACCTTGAAGGCGCTGCCGTTGCCCGGTTCGCTGTAGCAGTTGATAAAACCACCGTGGTTCTTGACGATCGTGAAGCAAGTGGACAGGCCCAAGCCGGTGCCCTTGCCCTGTTCCTTGGTCGTGAAAAATGGTTCGAAGATACGGCTCTGAATCGCCTTTGGAATCCCCAGGCCGTCGTCCATCACCTTGATCAGCACATACGAGCCGGGTTTCGCCTCGACATTTCTGCTCACATACGACTCATCCAGTTCCACGTTTGCCAGACTGATCGCCAGCCGGCCGCCGTCGGGCATGGCATCGCGGGCATTGACACAGAGATTGAGCAAAACCTGGTGGAGTTGTGTCGCGTCGCCGGTAACCGCCCACAGGTCCTCGGGGACCTGCACTTCGAGGTTCAGCGATTTGGGGAAAGTGTCCACGACCAGTTGTTTTATTTCCTGGACCACTTTCGCCGGGTCAACCAGCGCCCGGTCGCCTTTCACGCCGCGCCCAAACGTGAGGATTTGCTTAACCAGCCTCGCGCCCCGCAGCACATTGGACTGCAGGGTGGCCAGCAACTGCCTTTCATCCTCGGTCGTGATTTTTCTCTTCAAAACCTGGACGGACATGAGCAGGGGAGTCAGCACATTGTTCAGGTCGTGGGCGATGCCGCCCGCCAGCGTGCCGATGCTTTCCAAACGCTGAAGGCGCAACGTCTGCGCCTGAAGCCTCCGTTTTTCCGTGACATCCGCGCTGATGACCATGATCGAGGTCGGGTTTCCTTGAGGATCGCTTACCAGGGTCCAATCCTCCTCCAGCAGGATTTTTTCTCCACTCCGGGTGTCGGACGCCATGTCACCCTCCCAATGACCGGCGGTTCTCACGGCCGTGCCTGCTTCTTCATACTTCGGAATCTCAAGGGCCGACAGATCAACGATTTTACGTCCCATCGCCTCGGTTGCCGTCCAGCCGCAGATCCTTTCGGCCCCTTTGTTCCAGTATAGCACACGCCCCTCGAGATCCCTCACGCTGATGGCATCATGTGCCAGATCAAGCAATCGGGCCTGGTCCCGAATCTGTGCCTCCGCTTTCTTCCGCACCACGATTTCCTGTTTGAGCGTCTCCACGACCCGCTTCAAATGGGCCGTCTTGATCTGGACTTCTGACTCCAGTTCCTTCCGCATTTGCTCTTCCAGGTGTTTGCGCTGCTCCTGCTCTTGCAGCACATGTTGCTGTTCCCGCGAAACCGTGTGCAGGTGGGCCATGCCCGTCAGCAACAGCAGGGAGATGAGCGTATAGACCACCTCAAAATCCATCTGAAACCCGGTGGCCCCATGCGGTTCGCTGAACGCTTGAATCAAATGCAGCAACGCCAGCAACAGGAATGCCGTAAACAACGACCAGCCCACCCGGGCCGTGCCAAAAAGCCGGTTTAGCCGGATGGCATACGCCGCCACACACAATTGGAGCAAGCCCGCGATTGCAATCACCACATCCATCCTTCCAAATGCCGCGAAATATCCCGCCGCTTTGGATGAAACGGCCAACGCGGTCGCCGAAACCAGTACGCCCTGGGTCATAATGTTTGTTTAGTCGATTGTTCTGATGCCCTACCACAATAGCCGGTCCGCCTGGGTGACGCTGACCGAATGCTGTTCGGGCCCCATTTTCAATTTCGAATTCAGCTCCTGCGTAATTCTCGATTGCACCAATTTCAGCAATGTCAGTGCCATCAAACCGCATTTCACGTTGCCCGAAAGCGTGTTGCAGCAACCCTCCGGGTTACATCTTAATCCAAGTTATTCTGATCCAAAAACTTGCACAAACGACCTACCTTCACAACCATCGCGACGATGGGACGCCGGATGGTTTGGCCGCGGGCTACACCGATTACGCCGCTAAAGGCTGACAGTCGTCATGCTGTCCATTATCGAGGCAGTTCGTTGAAAATTCCACTTCCGAAAACGGCGAGCATCGTGCTGGCGTCCAGACTAAAGTGAGGAAGTGAACTTGAATCCGGACCAATGCTATGAGGCGGTGCTCGCGCGGGACGCTCGCTTTGACGGCCGCTTCTTTGTGGCGGTCAAGACCACGCGCATTTACTGCCGGCCCATTTGCCGGGTGAAAACACCGTTGCGAAAGAACTGCCAGTTCTTCGACTACGCCGCCACCGCCGAGGCCGCCGGCTTTCGCCCCTGCAAACGCTGCCGCCCGGAGCTGGCACCGGGTCGCAGTCCCCTGGAGGCCGGCAGCCAGCTCGCGCGGGCGACAGCGTATCACATCGGGCAGGACTTTCTGGCGGAACACTCTTTGAGCGAGCTGGCGCGCAAGCTGAACATTACCGACCGGCAAATGCGCCGCGTCTTTCGCGCGGAGTTCGGCGTCTCGCCGGTCCAATTCTGGCAGACCCAGCGCCTGTTGCTGGCCAGGCAACTGTTGACCGATTCGAGCCTGCCGGTAATGTCCGTGGCGCTGGCGAGCGGCTTCCAGAGTTTGCGCCGGTTCAATGCCCTGCTCCAGGAGCGCTATCGGATGAGCCCAACCGAATTGCGCCAGCGACGCCACCAGCAGCCCGCCGGAAATCTTGAGGAATTTTCCTTTCGGCTCAGCTACCGTCCACCCTTTGACTGGGACCGGCTCCTCGGCTTTCTTTCACGGCGCGCCATTCCGCAGGTGGAAGAAGTGCGCGACGGCATCTATTCGCGGACCGTGCGGGTCGCACGTCAAGATCGTGAACTGGTTGGTCATCTGCGGGTCCGGCACGAGCCGGACGGGCACTTGCTGGCGGTGCGCCTCTCGGATGCGCTGCTGCCGGTTAGCGCCACCGTCTTGGAGCGCGTGAAGCGTTTGTTCGACTTGGGGGCCGATCCAGCGGCGATCGCCGCCACGCTGGGTCCTTTGGCTGAAGGCAACCCCGGCATCCGGGTGCCCGGCAGCTTCGACGGATTTGAGATGGCCGTGCGGGCCGTATTGGGCCAGCAGGTTTCAGTCGCCGCGGCGCAAACGCTGGCTGGCCGGCTGGCGCTCCGCTTCGGCGCGCCGTTGGCGGTTCCGGGACTGTTGCTCAACCGAATCTTTCCGCCGCCCGGCCGGATCGCAACGGCGGCCGTGGACGAATTTTTAAGGCTGGGCATCACCCGCCGCCGCGCAGAAACGTTGATGGCGCTGGCTCAAGCCGCAGCCGGCGGTCATCTGCTGCTGGAGCCGGCGGGCCGGCTCGAGAACACGCTGGGCCAGCTCCGCCAAATCCCCGGTGTTGGCGAATGGACGGCCCAATATATTGCCATGCGCGCTCTTTCATGGCCCGACAGCTTTCCGCATACGGATTTGGGCATTAAGAAAGCCCTGGGCCTGACCGGCCCGAAGAAAATTTTGAAACTGGCCGAGAAATGGCGCCCCTGGCGGGCGTACGCGGCCCTGCATCTGTGGAGTTCACTCGAAAAGACATTATGAATAGCTATTCCATTCTAAAAACAACCGTCGTGGGCGACCTCCTTTTACTCGCCGACGCCACTCAGTTAACCGGCGTTTATTTCTCAGGCTGCCGGCATGCGCCGGCGGCGGCACATTGTCGGCACGAACCGAATCATCCCGTTTTGGAACAGGCCGGCGCGGAGCTCCTGGGTTTCCTGGCAGGCCAGCGGACATGTTTTTCCGTTTCGCTGGCTTGCGGGGGAACTTCCTTTCAGAAGGAAATCTGGCGGCAGATCGCGTTGATTCCTTTCGGGCAAACCATCACCTATACGGAATTGGCGAGGCGGGCGGGCGCGCCGCAGGCGGTTCGGGCGGCCGGGGCGGCCACCGGCAAAAACCCCCTCAGCATCATCGTGCCCTGTCATCGCGTCGTGGGCAAAAATGGATCGCTCCAAGGATATGCCGGCGGGTTGGACCGAAAACGGCGGCTGCTCGAAATCGAAAGCCGGCGCGGGAAACCGCAAACAATGAGTTGAAGGCCGCCCGTCTTTTCGTTCATCATGGCGCACATTCTATGAAAACAAAGGTCCTGCCCGTCCTCGCCCTGATGTTGCTCGCCGGCTGCGCCTCGACGCAGCCGGTCGCGCAAAAAAACAACACCCTCACCAAGGCCGAACAGGCCGCCGGTTGGAAATTGCTGTTCGACGGCCAGAGCTTCGCCGGCTGGCATAATTTCAAGCAAGACGACGTGAGCCCCGGCTGGCAGGTCAAGGACGGCTGCCTGGTGTGCGCGGATCCGCACAGCGCCGGCGACATCGTCACTGCGGACAAGTTTGACTGGTTCGAACTGCAACTGGACTACAACATTTCCGAAGCTGGCAACAGCGGCATCATGTACCACGTCACCGACGCGGGCAGCCATATCTGGTCAACCGGCCCGGAATTTCAGCTGGAAGACAACGTCAAGGCGGCCGACCCGGTTCGTTGCGGCTGGCTGTATGCATTGTATCAGCCGCCGATTGATCCGGCCACGGGCAAAACGCTGGACGCCACCAAGCCCGTGGGCGAATGGAATCACGTCCGCCTGGTTATCAGTCCCACGAAATGCGTGCATGAAATCAACGGCGTGAAATATTTTGAATACGTCCTGGGCAGCGACGACTTCAACCAGCGTGTGGCCCGGAGCAAGTTTCACAACATGCCGAACTTCGCCAAGTCCACGCGGGGCTACATTGGCTTGCAGGGCGACCACGGCTCGGTTTCCTTCCGCAACATCAAAATCCGCCCATTGCCGGGAAATTGAAGCATTGGGAAAAGAAAAGCCCCTTCCGGCGAACCGGAAGGGGCTTGTCGTTCCAATTCAGATTAGAACGTGTAAATGAGGTTGGCCGCCAGCAGGAACGAGTCGGCATCGGCGCCACCGTTGGCAAATGCGTCACCCGAGTCGATATGATCCCAGCGGAATTCCAAGCGGCTCGTCACGTTGGCCCAGAGGTTATACTGGATCGTGGCGGTGACTTCCTCACCCTTGCCGTCAGTACCGAGATAAACGGGGCCCCCGGTCGTCGGGCTGCCCGAGAGGTCATAGTACTCACCACGCACATTGAAGGAGAGCTTGTCGGTCGCTTGAACGGAGCCATATAGGCCCAGCACCCAGCCTGAATCATTATGCGAATTGTTGAGCCCGGTGATTGGGTTGACACCCCCGTTATTTTGGCTGACCAAGTCCGCCGCCGCGCCCAATTTGAGGGCGCTGATCGGCGTGGGGATAGTCAAACCGGCATACCAGTTATCCTGGCCGCCCTTGTCCACATTGATGAGGGTGCCCAAGTTCAGCGTGGCGCCTTTGGCCCAGCCGAAGCTGTCTGGAGCGGTGAACGCAATCGCGCCCGCGAACGTCTTGTCGGAGGAATTGGCCGGCCAGGGGCTGACCAAACTCGTTCCCAACGGAGAAAGGGCATCGACAATTCCGGCCTGAACCGTGACGGCATCGACGATCTTGTAGCTGCCGATCAAGCCGAGCAATGTGGTGGGTTCCACGGAGTAGCCGATGGAACGGGTGTAGTTCGGGTTGCCACCATCGGTGTTGCCTTCGTAGCCGATTATGTCGTCTTGGATACCTGCCTTCCAGTCGATGCCATTCCCGACCGGCGTGCGCACAACGACGTACGCCTGACGGATGGCGGCAGTCGCCGTGCCGGCGGCGCTAGGCGCCTGCGAACCGTTAATGCCAACACCAACGGCATCGGTTCCGGCGTTGAGGTCAATATGATATCCGGAAGCCCACGGACTCTCGTCCTCGGGCTTGTCGAACGCGATATCGACATCGTTAAAGCTAAAATTATCAATCTTGTTCCCCGAACCAATGCCAGTGCCCGAGGTGCCTACCGGAACGCCGGCACCCGGACCGTAGTTGCCAATATTGTACTGGGCAGCCACATCCACGTACCCGCTGATGACGGTGCTCGACAACGCGGTCGTCAGGGGCACCAGCTTGGGCGTAGTCGCTTCATCCGCACGTACAGCCGACGCCAAGCTAACGGCGCCCACGGCGGCGAGACCTAATGTCCATTTATTAAACTTCATCTGTTCCTCCAGGTTATAGTTTTGTTTATGTGTTTTACCTTGATACGGGGCAACAACAGCCATTGCCTCTTAGCACCACAAGGTGCCATTGCCGTAAAAATTAAGGAAAATTGCGTAAAATGACAATCCTTTTTTTTCTCCAATCGCAACCACTTAAGCACCTGCCCGAAAAGAACATGTCAACAACATTCTGAAACCCGCGCCATGGGAGTGCCGGATTTTGACAATAAAAGACGGATATATGCGCCGTTCCCCATTAAGACAGCAATTGCGCGCCTTTTGGAACAAATCGTGCTTGCTTGGCCGTGGCGGGCGAATTGCGCTTGCAATTTCGCCGCATTGAACTAATACACGCACAAATATGCCAATCTTTGCCTATACTGCCCGCGAAACGGCCACGGGCCGCGAAATCCGCAACACGGTGGAAGCGCTCTCGGAACAGGCAGCCATTGCCGCCCTGCTCAACCGCAACCTCCTGGTGGTGGAAATCAGGGAAAAGCTGGCCAAGCGCGGCCAGACCAAGGGCGGTCGCGTGCAACTGGCGGATTTGGTGGTATTCACCCGTCAACTGGCGACCATGATTGACGCGGGCATCGCCATTGTGCAGTCCTTGCAGGCGCTCGCCGAACAAACCCCCAACAAGGTCATGCGCGACACCATCAAGGATATCTGTTCGCGCGTGGAAGCGGGGGAAAGTTTCTCGGAGGCTCTCACCCGCCATCCCAAGGCGTTCAACCATTTGTATGTCTCCATGGTTGGCGCGGGCGAAAAGGGCGGTTTGCTGGCCGAAATCCTCAGCCGCCTGGCCACTTATTTGGAAAACACAGAGAGACTGCGCAAGAAGGTCAAGACGGCCCTGATGTACCCGACGGTGGTGACCGTCGTGGCTATCGTCATCACCATTTTCCTCCTCGTCCGCGTCATTCCCACTTTTAAGGAGGTTTATTCGGGTTTTGGCGCCAAATTGCCCGGACCGACCGAGTTCATGATCGGATTGAGCGAGCTTGTTCAACATTATCTGATCTACATGATTGTCCTGGCTGGTCTCGGCGTTTGGGGCTGGCTGTACTTCATCAAGACCAAGCAGGGGCGCGAGTTTTGGGACACCTACCGCATCAAACTGCCAATCTTTGGGTCAATCGCCCATAAAATCTGCCTGGCCCGGTTCACCCGCACGCTGGCCTCGCTCATCCGCAGCGGTGTGCCCATCCTTGAGGTGCTGCAAATCGTTTCGCAAACCGTCGGGAACGTCCTGATGGAAAAGGCCATCAAAACCTCCGCCACGGACATCGAGCGCGGCGAAGGCATTTCGTCGGCATTGGGCAAGCACCCGGTCTTCCCCACGATGATTATCCGCATGCTGAGCGCGGGTGAACAAACGGGCAATATTGACAACATGCTCGAACGCGTGGCCGACTTCCTGGACGAGGAAATTGAGACCACCCTGTCAGGCTTGATGTCCCTGATCGAACCGTTGCTGATCGTGTTTCTGGGCGTCGTCATCGGCGGCATGGTGATTTGCATGTTCCTGCCCATTTTCAACCTCGCCAATATCGTCAACGGCAACCCAGCCCGCTGAGCCCAACAGCACGGCGGACATCTCGGCCGCCCACGCACGAGCCGGGGACCGTCGCCGGGAAGCGTTGCCGGGGGGACCCGGAAAGCGTCAGACCTCCAGCCGGGTGAACGGCTCCGGCTGCAAGACTTTTATCTTCGGCCAGCGGGCCTTGATTTGGGCGACAAACCAGGCGCGTGCCGTCTCGTCACCGTGGCCGAGCAGCACCGTGCGCGGCGACACATGGCCGACAAATTCCAGCAGCTCCGCGCGGTTCGAGTGCGCCGACAAATCGAATTCCCGCAGGTCGCATCGCCGGGTCGCCTGTCCGGCGGCCGGACTGAATGAAAAGGTCTCGCCCGGCTTGGCCGCCCGCAGGCGCCCCGCCGGCGATTCGGGGTCGGCATAGCCCACGAAGAAGATGCTCTGCCGTTCGTCGCCAATCATGCGCGCCGCCAGGTCGTGGGCCGCCGTGTTTTCATTCATCATGCCGGCGGTGATGACAAAGATTTTGCCGCCGCTCAATTTCATGTTCTCGGCCGCGCCTTTTTCGAGCACGACCAATTGCAGCGCCTCGTTCAACAGCAAGCCGGTATGCTGCCGGTGGGTCCGATGGGCTTCGATGTCATAAATTTCGGTGAAGACCCGCCCCAGGCCGCCAATATAGATGGGCTGTCGTTTTAACTTCCCCTCTTGTGTCAGCAGGGCCAGCAGGGCCAGGATCTCCTGCGTGCGCCCTAGCGCAAACGCTGGAATCATGAGGCACCCCTTCTTCTTTTGCGCCGCTTGAATCGCCGCCACCAGCCGGTCAATTTCGGCCGCGCGGGAAAATTCCGGCGCCGTTTCGCGGTTGCCGCGCGTGGTTTCCATGATCATCACGTCCGCCTTGACATCCTCAAAGCGCGCGCCCTTCATAATGGTCTGGTCATGGAAGCAGGCGTCGCCCGTGTAAAACAAGGTCTCGGTTTTTCCGCGCAACAAAATGCCGGCTGACCCGAGGGTATGGCCGGCATCATAGAATTCCAAAGTTGGCCCGCGGAGGCCCGCGCGCGATTTCTGGTACGCCGTCCATTCCACCTCGCGGTTATATTTGAAACCTTGAAAAAATGGGGCGATCTCGTCCACCTCATCGTGCGTGTAGAGGGGATACTCCTTGATGCCCAATTCGTCGCGCTGGTGGGTCATGACGTTGACGGAATTGTGGAGCACCCGTTCCACGATCAAGTAGCTCAATTCCGTCATGAGGACATGCGCCTTGGGAAAATGGCGCACCGCGACGGGCAGGGCGCCCACGTGATCATGATGGCAATGGGAAATGGCGATGGCATCCAGGTCGTGCGTGCCGGCCTTGCCAAAGCCCGGCAGCGCCTGCCGGCCTTCCCGTTTCGGGTGCATGCCCGCATCGAGCAGGATGCGGTGCCCATCGAGCTCCACCAGCCAGCCGCTCGCGCCGATGTCGGTGTCCGGATTCAGGTTTAAAACGTTCACGAACTGGATTTAAACACAGATGGCGGCGGCTAGCCATGATGAAGTGGCTCGGGCGGGGCGGGTGCCAAGTGACGGGTGGCAGTGACAACATCCGTCACTTGGCACCCGTCACGCCGTGGAATTGCGTCCTTTCATTTGGCGGCGACCAGTTCGTGGCTGTTGGCATAAACCCGGGCCTGACGTTCCGCGTGGCGGACGGCGTGTCGCAGTTTTTCCTCGAACAAGCCGGGGAACAGCAGCAACGGATAAAAGGTCACCCATGCCAGCGCCGCCGCTTCGTTGGCGGCGCGCCGGATGGAGGCGTTCAGCTCCGGTGTGCCCGTGGCCAGCAACGTTTCGGTGAGCAGCCGGTTTTTTAGCCGCTCGAACTCGGATTCTTGCGTGGCGCGAAACGGGGCCGGCGGGGCCGGCTGCATTTCAAACCGGGTTTCCCGCCCGAACCGGGCGCGTAGTTTCGTACTCGATCTATTCATATGCTTGCCTGTCCTTTTCGTTTTCCGTTCATTTTGCGGTTAAAACAGAAAACCCGCGACTGCCTTTGCAATCGCGGGTTTTTGAAATATCTTTAGTTAAATTCGCCTAAATTTTCATTCCCACGACGCCAGCCAGACAGGACATATGCTGCCAACGGGTCAGACAACCGGTGACCGGGGCGCATGTCCTTACGATCTGTTTGGTGAACGTCGTGTTCATTTCTACGCGCCTAAGAAAGCGCATTTTCACCGCTTTGTCAATGGATTTATGAAAACCATTTTCGCTATTGTCTGATGGAAGGTTGGTGATAGATTCTTTTCATTCACTATGAGTGAACCGAGCAAACCCCTCAAAATGGTCACCTGTCCGGGATGCGGCGCAAAAACGTTCATACCGGGTGACTTGCCGCCACTCGCGACAGAGCCGTGCAAAAAATGCGGCCATTCCATCATGATGCCCATGCAGTTGCGCCAGTTCGAATTGCGCGCCAAGGTGGGTTCCGGCGGCATGGCCACCGTCTATCGCGCCTGGGACAACACGCTCGAGCGATTTGTAGCGGTCAAGCTGACCAAGAAAGAGATTCTTTCTGAACCCAATGCGCTGGAGAACTTCATTCGCGAAGCGCGTGCCTGCGCCAAGTTGAACCATACCAACATCATACACATCTACACGTTTGATGAATGGGAAGGTGAAACGTTCCTGGTCATGGAGCTGGCGGACCAGGGCAGCCTCGATACGCGCATCGAGCGGCTGCGCTTGCTGCCGGAGTTGAAGGTGCTGGATGTGGGCATCAAAATCGCCGGGGCTTTGGACATGGCTTTCAAGCACGATTTGCTGCACTGCGACATCAAACCGGGCAATATTCTCTTCAATGCGGACGACGAACCCAAGCTGGTGGATTTCGGACTGGCGCGCAAAACGGACGCGGAGGTGGAAACCGCTGAATATACGCGCGGAACCCCTTATTATGTCGCTCCGGAAAAAATCAAGCGTGAACCGGAGACCTATCTTTCAGACATGTACAGCCTGGGGGCCACGCTCTATCACGCCGTGACCGGACAGGTGCCGTTCGACGCGCCCACGCCGGAAGAGGTGGTGCAGGCCCATGTTTACACGGCCCTGCGGCCGCCCAACGAAATTGAACCAAACATAACGCAGGCCACCAGCGACGCCCTGTGCAAGTCGCTCGCCAAGGATCCGCGGGACCGGTTCCTCAACTATGACGACTTCATCATGGCGCTCGAGGCCGCCCGGGCCTATCTGCTGCGGCAGCAGACGCAAACAACCGAGCAAAACGAGCCCAAGCGCATGACCAGTTGGTGGAAGCGCCGCTGACCGACCGGCGGAAAATGGCGAATGACGATTAACTTCGAATTTAATGCACCAGTTCCAGGCTCCAAGGGTATTTGTAGTCCTCCCCGTTATTGGCTTTGATGCCGGCGACGATGGCAAAGATAAGGCCAGCCAGGGCGATCAACCCGACGAGGGGAATGAGGAGATAGCCCACGCAGAAAAACGTCAGGCAGAAGGCGGCGGCAGCGCTGATAAAAAAGGCGATGGTAACGGTAATTTGAAAATTGAGCGACGCCTTGCCATGGACCTCCACCGAAGGGAATTCATTTTTCTTGATCTGCCAGATTATGAGCGGGCCCAAAATGTTCCCAAAAGGCAACACGAAACCCGCCAGCGCGCTCAAATGGCAAAGCATATTCCACATGCGGGCGTCCTTGTCCGGGCTGGCTGGCGGCGGAGCCAGTGGAGTGGGTGGAGGCGGCACGGGAGGCGGCGCTTGAGTTTGGTCGTCAGTCATGGCTTTCCTTTCGCAAATTCATCTCTGGTTACGCCGGAATGGAACGCGAAGCAAGTCATTTTGTCCTGCGCAGCAGGGCAACGCTACGCCCATTGCCCGCAAAGTCAGACGTTGAACTTGAACAGCATTACATCCCCGTCCTTCACCACGTATTCCTTGCCTTCCATGCGGTAGAGCCCTTTTTCGCGCGCGACGGCGACGGAGCCGCAATTGACCAGGTCCTCGTAGGCCACGGTTTCGGCCTTGATGAAGCCGCGTTCGAAGTCCGAATGAATGACGCCCGCGGCTTTCGGGGCGGTGTCGCCCGCATGAATGGTCCAGGCGCGCACTTCCTTTTCCCCCGCCGTAAAATAAGTCCGCAGTCCGAGCAGATGATACGTGGCCCGGATCAATGCGCCCACGCCGGATTCGTTGACGCCCAGTTCCTTCAAAAATTCCGCCGCCTCAGCCTCCGACAAGTCAATCAGGTCGCTCTCGATTTGTGCGCTGATGACCACGGCCTCGCAGGCAAAATGATGCGCCGCATAATCGCGCACTTTCAGCACAAATGAATTTTGCTCCGCCCCGGCCAGGTCGCCTTCCTTGACGTTGCAGGCAAAAATCGTGGGCTTGTCCGTCAGCAGCCAGAACAGGCGGGAAACGGCCCTGTCCTCCGGTGTGAGTTTCAGCGTAAGCGCGGGTTTGCCGAGGTCCAGGTGCGGCTCCAGCTTTTTCAGCACAGCCTCCTGGACCAGCGCCTCCTTGTCGCCCCGCTTGGCGTCCTTGGCCACGCTGGCGAGTCTTTTTTGAACGGCTTCCAGGTCCGCCAGCACCAGTTCGGTGGTGACGGTCTCGATGTCGCGCACCGGGTCCACCGCGCCGGCGACGTGATGGATGTCCGCATCCTCAAAACAGCGAACCACCTGCACGATGGCGTCCACCTCGCGGATGTGGGACAGAAATTTGTTGCCCAGACCCTCGCCCTGCGAGGCGCCTTTGACCAGCCCGGCGATGTCCACGAATTCGATCGCGGCGGGAATGAGCACCTCCGTCTTGGCGATGGGCTTGAGCACCGCCAGGCGTGGATCCGGGACGGTGACGATGCCCACGTTGGGATCGATGGTGCAAAAGGGATAGTTGGCCGCCACCGCTTTGCGGGTGCGCGTGACGGCGTTGAAGAGGGTGGACTTGCCCACATTGGGCAAACCGACGATTCCAGCTTTAAGCATAAATTAAATCATTAAATTCGGTGTCGCGCCAGGTGCCAGGCGATGTTCGCGCCCTCAAAAAAAGCGGTGGCGATCAGGCAGAGGCCGGAGATGTGCTGCAGGCGCAGCAGGGTTCGCTCCCCGAATTTTCCGTGTCCGCGCGAGACGCCGAAGCTCAAAATCAAGAACCACAGGGAGGTGCCGCAGAAGACCCCGATCACACAGGCGGCGCGCGGCAGGAAGCCTTCGGCCACAATATTCTGGAGCACCAGGTTGGCGGACAGCACCACCCACGCGACCAGCACCCCCAGATTGGCCAGCACGCGGAAGAAACCGGTGGCAAAAGCGGAGTGCGGATGGATTTTTCGCTCAATCCGGGCCTCGAGCTTCTCGGAGGCTGCGTCCAGCTTGGTGGGCACCTTGACACTCTCGGCCAGAAGGAACTTGGAACCCAGGAGCAGCAGGAACACAAAGCTCATCACCTGCATGAAGGCCTGCACGAAACCGTGGTCGAAGAACTGCGAAAGACCCGTAAGCGAAATGGCGCAATAGACGGCATCCATCGCCGCGGCGCCCAAGCCGATGCAAACGGCCCAGAGGAAGCCGCGCCGGGCGCCCTCATTGAGAATGGTCAGGTTGATCGGGCCCACGGGAATGGAGGCGAAAACGAGCGCGCAGGCAAAACCGGCCAGCGCCGCCAGCAGGATGGGGTGATTCCCGGCCGCCTCATCCAGCAACGACAGGGCCCGGGACAGCAGGGCGGCCAGCAGGATTTGGGGCGATCCAGCCATGTCAGTGCCCTGCCTCCAAATCATCGTCGTCCTCTTCCTCGATTTCCTTTCGCCAGGCGCGGGACAGGCGCGGCCGCACAAACCCATAGACCAGATACGCCGTGAAGAACAGCGGCAGTACATAGTACAATATTTTCTCGCGCAGTATCACCAGGGAACCAACAAACAGGGCGCAGACGATGACCTTCGAAAAAGTGGTGGTGGAGCGCAAACCCAGCGACTTGAAGCTCGGATAGCGCACTTCGCTCACCATCATGGCCGAAAGAAAAATCAGCACCACCGGCAGCAAATAGCCCCAGCGGCCAAGAGGTTTGTCCTTCTCGTTTAGCTCGATGAGGAACAGGGTCAGCGAGGCGACCAAGCCGGCCGCCGAGGGTATGGGGAAGCCGAGAAAATCCTTGCCCGCGCCCGGCAGATTCATGGCCGAAAGACAGTTGAACCGGGCCAGGCGAAAGGCGCCACAAAGCAGGTAAATCGAGGCGATAAACCAGCCGAACTCGGCGTATTGGTCCGGCAAAGCCTGGCGCAAGACCACCCGATGAACCAAAAATGCCGGCGCCACGCCGAAGGAAATGAGATCGGCCAAGGAATCGAACTCGCGGCCAAACGGACTTTCGTGCCCGCCCATGCGCGCCACCCGGCCGTCAAACAGGTCGAAGATGCACGCCATCAGAATGCAGGCCAGGGCGAACTTGATCGGCCACCAAACCACGTAGCCCGTCACCGGATCGGGCGTCAGATTGGCCTCGACGATTTTGGTAAGCGCCACAAAACCACAAAACAAATTTCCGGCCGTCAATAGATTTGGCAGGACATAGATCTTGAGCCGATGGTCCTGCTCGGCGGGGACGGAAGGGGCTGGCGGTTGGGTTTCCATGGCGATCAGGCGAATTCCGCCAGGATGGTCTTGCCTCCCACCACCTGGTCGCCGAGCTGCACCTTGATCCTCGCATTCCTAGGCAGGTACACGTCCGCCCGCGAGCCGAATTGGATGAGGCTGATGCGTTCGCCACGTTGGACGCAGTCGTTCTGCGCGACCCAAGGCACGATCCGGCGCGCAATCAAGCCGGCGATCAGGCGCACGCCGATCTTGGCGCCGGCCGGCTCGGTGGCCTCGATGCCGATCAGGACATTTTCGTTGAACTGGCCGCAGTCGGCGCGCATGGCATTGAGATACTGGCCGGGGCTGTGTTTGAAAAAGGCGATGCGCCCGGTCAGCGGCGCGTTCTGCACATGCACATCGAACACGGAAAGAAAAATGGATACGCGCTGGCATTCCCCGCCCATGAATTCCGCTTCGGTCGTGGCATCAATCGTATCCACCTTGCCGTGCCCCGGGGCCAGCACGAGATTCCGGCCCGCCGGAACCGCCGGATCCGGGTCGCGAAAAAAATAAATGGTGAAGACGACAAACAACGCCCACAGGCCGAACAATCCGCCCGCCAGGCCACCCACCACGGGACCGCCCAACCTGGCCAGGAACGCCACGGAAATCAGCACCAGCGCGGCGAGGCCAGACCAGGCGATCAGCTTGAGCGCGGCGACGGAGGCTTTCCCGGAGTTTTTCACCACGACAAAATAAATTTTTTTGGCGGCACTTGCAATTCGCCATTTTGGGTGCACTTTGGCTTCCGCCGCCAACTCTTGGCGGTCAAACCAAAATAAAAAAGACTATGTCACTACAAACACCCGATCTGACGAAGTTCCCGCCGCGCAGTCCGCGCGTGCGCCTCGGCGGCTACGCGATTCTGCCCCGCATGTTGGACAAGGGCCGCGCCACGCTGGGCGGCAAGCAGGGCGAATACCACTACGCCTGCCCGCTGGACCAGCAGTTTTTGACCTTCGCCGGCATCGATCCGGAGGAGCTGAACAAGGAACTGAACAAGAGCGACACTGAAGTGCTGGCCTGGATTCAGCAACACGCCAAAAACAAGCGCACCGTGCCCGAAATCCTCGCCTGGACCCAGTGGCAGGAAAACCGCGCCCCCGACAACACCGAGGGCCGCGAGTACCTGAATGAACTGCACAAGAAAGGCGCCCCCAACCGCGAAGACCTCATCACCTGGTTCGACGTGCTGGACATGGACGATTTCGTGAGCTTTGGCGGCAAGGCGTAGGTTCGCGACTGACCACGGAATGGCCACATGCCCGGCAGTCCCATTGGCGTTTTTGGACTGCGGCCCGCACGATAGCGGTGTCGCACTTTGCTTGCCACCGCAGTCCATCACGCTGCTTTGAACCGTAACGCCCTTCGGAGTTGCGTTGGCGTTTTTGCACTATGCCGCCGCGGCTTATGCCGTGGCCAGATTGCCCTCCAGCACCTTTGAGCGCGCGGGATTTCCGGCCAATCCGGCCGGGGACGCATCTTCCAGGATCTTGATGGGCTCGTAAAATGTGTTGCGCTGCACCGGCGTGTTGCCCGCCTCCCGGATGGCCTTGATCATGTCCGCCTCGGTTTGCAACTGCGGCGACCTGGCCCCCGCCATGTGAAAGATGTGCTCTTCGATGATCGTGCCATGTAAATCATCCGCGCCGTAGCTCAGCGCCAACTGCGCCAGTTTCAGGCCCAGGCCGACCCAGTAGGCGGTGATGTGGTCGAAATTGTCGAGATAGATGCGGCTCACGGCCAGCGTGCGCAAGGAATCAAACCCCGTCGGCGGATGTTTCACCGGAATGTCATTGTTCTCCGGGTGGTACGCCAGCGGCACGAAGCCCACGAATCCGCGGGTCTCGTCCTGCAAGGCGCGCAGTTGCCGCAAATGGTCCACGCGGTCGTCGAGGCTCTCCACGTGGCCGTAAAGCATGGTGCACGTGCTGCGCCCGCCGAGCCGGTGCCAGATGCGGTGAACCCCCAGATATTCCTCCGCGGATTCCTTCCCCTTGGCAATGGCGCTCCGCACGTCCTTGCGGAAAATCTCCGCGCCGCCGCCGGTCAGTGAATCCAGGCCGGCCGCCTTCAGTTCCGCCAGCGTCTCTTCGACCGGTTTTTTGGCCAGCCAGGCGAGATGCAGAATTTCAATGGCGGTAAAACACTTTAGCTGGAGCCTGGCCTCGAGCTTCCGCAGCGCCTTCAGCATGTCCGTATAATAATTGAAGGGCAGGGACGGATGCAGGCCGCCGACGATGTGCAATTCGGTGATGCCTACCTGGAGCGCCTCCCGCGCTTTTTCCACAATCTCCTCAACGGTGAACTGGAATCCGTCGGCGTCGCGCTTCTTGCGCGCGAAGGAACAAAACTGGCACGAGAGAATGCAATAATTCGAGTAGTTGATGTAGCGGTTGATGATGTAGCTGGCGCGGTTGCCCACTTTTTTCCGGCGCGCGAAATCCGCGATGGCGCCGACGGCATTCAGGTCCTTGGATTCGAACAGTCGCAGTGCGTCGGCTTCCGAAATGCGCTCGCCGGCAACGACCTTGTCATAAATGTCGCCCAATCCGCTCGGTTGAATAAAAAAAGTCACAGGCATAAATTAGCAGCATTTTATAAGTGGAAAAGGGGAAGATTCGTGGAATTTTTCCGCATCCGTGCCACAGTAGCGGCGTGAAACTGCTCTTCACCGGCCCCGTCGTCAAAACGGAACTGTTCGTGGTGATGCTGGAAAAGCACGGCATTGCCGCCACGCAGGCATTTGTGGACCCGTCCGCGCCGGATGACGGGGATCTGGACCGCCCCGCCAATGTCTTCGTGCCGGACTCCGATTTTGAACGCGCGCGGGTTCTTTTCTTCACGGAACGAGAAGACGAGCTTTGATCCGGCCCCCAGCCGCGCGAAAATTTCACGCATGATGCGCAAAATTCACGCCTTGTTCACCCGGCCGAGAAGCTAATTCCAGCCATTTTCCCAATGATTTGACGTGGCATCGGCAATGCTATCGGTTCACTCGTGAAATCCGTGAACTCCAATCCGCGGGCGGACGGCTTCACTTTGGTCGAGATGCTGGTGGTCATCGCCATCATCACGCTGCTCGCAGCGCTGCTGCTGCCGGCGCTGGCGCAGGGCAAGTCACGGGCCAAGCGGATCGAGTGCGTGAGCGATCTCAAGGAGACGGGGTTGGCCGATCACATTTTTGCCAACGACCACGGCGGGAAATATCCCACCCAGACATCCACGAATGACGGTGGCGCGGCGGAATTCGCGGCCGCGGGATACCAGATTCCAGGAACTTTCTATTTCTCGTTCAAGTTTGTGCTTCCGCTCTCGGCGGCATTGAGTACCCCCAAACTCTTTGCCTGTCCGGCTGATCTGGACCGTTGGGCCGGCGCGAATTTCAGCCAGTTCAGCAACTCAAACCTCAGCTATGACGTCGCCTTGGTGACCGACGCCAACAATCCGGAGGTTATTTTGGCGGCCGACCGCGGCCTGCCGACGCTGCACACCAATAATTACACCCTCCGCCATCTGCCGGCGCCCTCCTGGTTGCAGTGGTCCGGCGCTCACGGACAATCCGGAAACATTCTCTTTTCCGATGGTCACGTGGATCTCTCGCGCAACTCGATTGTTCTTTCGGAAGAGGCTGTTGCCGAAGACATTGCTTATCCGTCGGTGAGGGAGACACCGATGATCGCCCTGGCCGGGGGGGCTGGTGCCGGAGGAGGAGGCACGGGGAGCGGCGGTACGGGCGGCGACACTAGCGGCGGCGCGGGCGGCGACACTGGCTCCGGTTCAGCCGGGTCCACGGGCCATGGAGGAGCCAACGGTCCAACCAGCGGCCAGGGCAATTCCGCCGGGTCGAATTCGATGGGCGGTGCGGCGGGGGGTACGGCGGCGGCGGGCGCGGCACCTGGCCAGCCGGCTCAGGCATCCGCCGATGAGTCGGGCTCGAACCTGTCTGGCCACCGCCCCGACTTGCGCTCCACGGCCGGCGGGTCTGGCCCCGTGGCTGTGTCAAATCCAATGCCCGACCAGGTCAGCGCCAACGCCGATTCCAAGGCCGGCGCGGCTGCCAAGCCCGCCGACATCGACCCCTTCATGTCGCCGTCCGATCGCCGGATGGCGCACGTCTTGCGCACCGTTCTCGGCGGGGGCTATTTGCTGCTTTTGCTGCTGTTGCTGCTCTATGCGGCTTACCGCTATTGGCGCTGGCGGGAAAGTCGCGCGCGCAAGCTTTGCCGCCGGGCGCCTGAATCCGCCCCCGATTCGTAGATAATCCGGCTGGCCTCCCCGCCGCGGTTGCGGTATTTTCCGCGCGCATGTTCGATCTCGTCAAACCACAGATTGCCACCGCCGCCGACAAGCTGACCCACCTGCGGAGGTTTCTTTGACGTGCCCAAATTGACCCAGCGCCTCGCGGAATTGGAGGCGCAGATGACCCGCGACTCGTTCTGGAACAGCCAGGAGACCGCGCAAAAGGTCATCAACGAAACGAACGAAATCCGCGGCAATCTGGAACCCCTGGATCGCCTCGGCAAACAGCTTGAGGATGTGCAGGTGATGCTCGAACTCGCCCAAGCCGAGCCCGAGGCCATGCAGTTGAAACTGGAGGCCGAAATCACGGCCGATACCGCCCGGCTCCTCGCCAGTCTCGACACGTTCGAACTGCGCACCTTCCTGAACGGCCCGCATGACAAGAACAACTGTATCTTCACCATCAACTCCGGCGCCGGCGGCACCGAGGCGCAGGACTGGGCCGAGATGCTCTCGCGCATGTACGGCCGCTGGTTCGATTCGCGCGGCTGGAAATGGGAGATCACCGACGCCCTCGAAGGCGATTCCGCCGGCTTGAAGAGCGTCACCTTCCGGGTGGAAGGCGAAAACGCCTACGGCTTTTGCAAGGCCGAACGCGGCGTGCACCGGCTGGTGCGCATTTCGCCCTTCGATGCCAACAAGCGCCGCCATACGAGCTTCTCCAGTGTGGACATCGTCGCCGAACTGAGCGATTTGACTGAAAGCGACATCGTGATTCCGCGCAGCGAAATCCTGCGCGACACCTTCCGTTCCGGCGGCAAGGGCGGCCAGAACGTGAACAAGGTGGAAACGGCCGTGCGGCTCACGCATCTCCCGACGGGGATCGTCGCCGCCTCGCAAGCCCAGCGCAGCCAGGCCCAAAATGAGGCCACCGCCATGGCCATGCTCATTTCGAAAATCTATGCCCTCAAACTGGACCAGGCCAGGAGCGAAATGGACCGTTTCTATGGCGACAAAGGCAGCATTTCCTGGGGCAACCAGATTCGCAGCTACGTTTTCCAGCCCTATCGCATGGTCAAGGACCTTCGCACCGGCGAACAAACCAGCGACACGCAAGCCGTGATGGACGGCGCGCTGGACCCCTTCGTCAATGCCTGGCTTCGCGCTGGCTGCCCTGTCAAGCGCATGCAGGGCGTCAAGGACGAGGAGGAATAGGCTGCGGCGCAGGTTCGCAGGCCTTAAGATTTTCCTTGATCGCTTTCCGTTGTGGGCGCCAGTGGCCCGGCCCCAGGAAACCGCCTGCCACTTCCTCCAAACCTTGGCCGAGGATATTGATTGCGGCATCCTGTCCGGCATCGCGCCAGTCTGCCGCTTTTATGAATTCGTCGAAGGCTCCTCCCTTTTCGGAGAGCAAACTCACGAGAACTTCCGCGAGGCTGTAACTCAACTCGCTGTCGTTGCCCGGCATGTCGAACGTGGTGCCCGCCCAAAATCCCTGAATGCTTGTTTCGTTCCAATGACTCCGGTGCCGATCGGCGAGTTCCCCGTTCATGCTCAGGCCGCGCCGTACCACCTGCCCTTCAATGACGACGGCCAATCCTTCGTTTAACCACAAGGGAATCGGCAGATGACAAAGAAGATTGTGCGCCAGCTCGTGAACGAGCACATGCTGGGCGGACCACGAATTGATGTAAGGCAGGGAAATGTGGGCATATCCCTTCCGGATGAAGACTCCACTGCTCAAGATATGTTTTCCATCACGATGATAATAGGAAATGTACGCGAAGTAGTCGTCCGGATCTGAAAACAGAAGCAGGACATGTTTGCCGTAATATCCGCTCCAAGCGGCCTTTCGCAGGTAACTGCAAATGGTTTCCACGACAAACTCGGCGTAAGCCAATATTGGTCGCGTGGCCCCGGATTCCAAATCGGAAAGACAATAAAAGTGATCGGACTGGCAAACGCGAGCGCGGCCGCCCAGGTCGGCAGCCAGTTGTTCCAGCCATTTGACTACCACGAAATCCCACGCCGCGGACAAATCCATCTTCGGCACATTGCCTTTGATAAATTCAAGGACCATCGTCCAATTGGGCCGAGAAAATCCCTCAACCGTTTCAAAGCCCAGGTCCAGATTGGAAAGGTCGGTCAGCGGGACTGGAGTTACCGCCAGATTGATTTCTTCAGGAGGCGGCCCGGCCGGTTTCGATTTAGGGAAATCCGTTCCGCACTCCAGGCACGCCGTGGAGTCGTCGGCGTTGTCGCGGCCGCAATACGAACATGCTTTCACGCAGCGAAATATGATGAAAAGGGAATTCGAACGAAAGCAGTTTTCCGATAGCACGGCTTTAAAATCATGCCGGGCCGCCCGTGCCCGGCGCTGGGAGGTTGAGCCTGCGGACTGTTTGAATTTCAGAATAGGATTGATGGCCTTTCGTTTCGGCGGATCTCGTTCGATCACGTATTGTTCGGATACACATCTCATCGGCCGGGAGGGCCGTACTGGGCGGCGATGGCGCCACATTTACGAACGATGACAGACACACGCATCCGCGGAATTCGAAGACCATTTTTTGCCCACGTTGATGCCCTACGGGTCGCGCTCCGCGTCTGGGGCACACGCCACAGCGTCGTCCTAACCAATTCTGAACCCAATCCGCATTGGATGTTCCGCGCCGGGTGTCTTACAATTTCAACCATGAACATCCTCGACGAAATCGGTGAGCAAAAGAAAATCGAAGTGAAGAAATTGCCGACGCGCCTCATCGCCGCCGGCGATCTGCGCGACGCGATGCTCGAACGCGGCGAGTCGCGCGATTTCATGGCGGCACTCCGCCACGCATCATGCATCACGCATTACGCATCACGCATCGCCTTGATTGCGGAAGTCAAGAAGGCCTCCCCTTCGGCCGGCGTCATTTGCCCGGACTTTGATCCTGTGCGCATTGCCCAGGAATACGAGGCCGCCGGTGCCAATTGCCTGTCCGTGCTGACCGACGAGAAATTCTTCCAGGGCTCGCTCGATTATCTGCGCCAAATTCGCGCCGCCGTCAAATTGCCGCTGTTACGCAAGGATTTCATCATCGACGAACGCCAGATACTGGAGGCCATCGAATGGGGCGCCGATGCCATCCTGCTCATCGTCGCCATTTTGACGGACGAGCAACTGGCCAGATTCCATTCCCTGGCCACCGGCGCGGGCTTGGCCGCGCTGGTGGAGGTGCACGACGAGGAGGAACTGGAGCGCGCCCTGAGAATCTCGCCCGCGCTGGTGGGCGTGAACAACCGCAATCTCAAGACCTTCAAGGTGGATTTGGCCACCACGGAAAAGCTGGCGGCGAAACTCTTCTCGCCACCCGCCACGCGTCGCTCGCCACTCCTGGTCGCCGAAAGCGGCATTCATGCGCGGGCGGACGTCGAGCGGATACAAAAGTGCGGTGCCGGCGCCATCCTCGTGGGCGAGTCTTTGCTCAAGCAGGGCGACATCGGCGCAAAGATGCGGGAACTGATCGGCGGATAAATATAAAATTTACGATCTGCGATTTGGGCGCTTGGATAACGGATTGGCGGCTAGATAAGCACGTGGTTTCTGTGTCGGATCCGGCGAGTCAGTGGATTCTTCGGGCGAGCTGTTTTGCCAGCCGGATCGCCGCAATCATGCTCCCCGGATTGGCCACGCCCTGGCCCGCGATGTCGTAAGCTGTGCCATGATCCGGCGACGTGCGGAGGAAGGGCAGCCCCAGCGTCCAGTTGATACCGCTGTCGAACGCCACGGCTTTCAGCGGCGCGAGGCCCTGGTCATGATACATGGCCACCACCGCATCAAATTGTCCCTTCAGCGCATAGTAAAACACCGTGTCGCCGCTCAACGGACCCGTCACATCGATGCCCTTCTTCTGCGCGGCCAAAACCGTCGGGCCGATGGTCTTGATTTCCTCGTCGCCAAATTGCCCGCCCTCGCCGGCGTGCGGGTTCAGGCCCGCGACGGCGACTTTTGCGCGTGGCAGGCCGAGGTCGCGGCACGATTGCGCGGCGAGTTCGATTGCCAGCATGACCTTTTCACCCGTGAGCTTCCGGGGAACGGATTTGAGGGAAATGTGGACCGTGGCGAGCGCCACCCGCAGCCAGCGGCCGTGTTCGTCGGTGCCCAGCAACATCATGGCGGTGCGTCGGGCGCCCGCGAGCTGCGAGAGAAATTCCGTCTGGCCCACGAATTTGTGGCCGGCGCGAATGATGGACTCCTTGTTGACCGGCGCGGTGACGATGCCGTCCAGCTCACCGCGCTGGCACCGCTGCGCGCCCTCGCGCAACCACGCCACGGCGGCGTTGGCGGCGGGGGCCGAACCGGGCGGCAGGTTCTCCGGCAACGTTTCCGCGCATGGATTGACAATGAAAAACCGGCCGTCGTCCCGGTAGTTGGAGAATTTCCTGAGCGGCAGATCGAGTGAAAGCTTTTCGTTCAGCCGGGTCAAAAGCGGTTCGTCGCCGATGAGCAGGTACTTGGCGTGGTCGGCGCCGGCTTCCGCGGCGAGCGCCTTGAGCGCGACCTCCGGTCCCACGCCGGTGAAGTCGCCGAGGGTGATGCCAAGCCAGCCTTTCATAAGGATGCTCGCCGGTGGCCGGCTGCCCGGGAGGTTATTCGATGTAGCGGATGAAGGTCTTTTTCTTCAGGCCATCAATCCACTGTTGCTGCAGGTGCGCCTGCTCCTGGGTGCGCAGGGTCTTTTCGATGTCGCTGCGCACGTCCGCCAGCGGCTTCGGATGGGCGTTCTTCTTATCCTCGACCAGCATGAGATAAACGGCGTCGGCGGTGTTGATCGGATCGCTCACCAGTCCGGCCGGCAGCGCAAAAGCGGCGTCCGCCAGCTCCGGCCGCAGCACCGAGCGCTCCACCCAGCCCCAGTCGCCGCCCTGATGCTGCTGCGAGCCTTGCGAATAAATGCCGGCCATTTCCGCAAAGGTGGCGCCGTCCTTGAGCTTGGTCTGGATTTCACGGGCAAATTGAGCCGCATTTGTGTCGGTTGAAGACGACTTGTTCAAAACAATCATGCGCAGCTTCACCTGGTCCTCCACCTTGTAATCCGTTTGATGAGCCTGGTAGTAGTCCAGAATCTTCGCGGGTGAAATGACGAGTTCGCGCTGGATATTCTGGTTGCGCAGGGCCGTGGTAATATACTGATCGCGGATCTGCTGGCGGAATTGCTCGAAGGTGATGCCCCGCGCCTGCAAGGTCTTCATCAGGGTCACGCGGTCGCCGAAGTTTTCGCGAATGCGTTCCTGAACCAGTTCGTCCACCACGCCGTCGGGCAACTTGTAGCCGTCGGTATCAAAGCTGTGCAGGATTAACTGCCGTTCCACAAGCTGGTCCAGGGCGTCATTCAGGAGCTGGTTGAGCTTTTGCTGGAAAACATCCGGCTGGGAAGCGTACTGCTGCCGGAGGGCATTGGCCGCGTCGCGCGCAAAATCCTCCACCTCGGCGTAGGTGATCACCTTGTCGTTGACGACGGCCTTGATGCCATCGGCAACCTCAGCGCGGGACCAAACCGGCCCGGATGCGGCGGCGGCCAGCACCAGAATGAAGCGCAATAGTTTCATTGAACTCCTCGCATGGTAACACTCAGCCCGGCCTGGTCAAGCGCGGCCCGGCAAACATCTTAATATGTTTTCGCCCGCGCCATCCACCACATGATCGCACCGATCACCGTGCCGAAGACGATGGCCACCGCGGTCGCCCAAAGAATAAAGCGATGTTGTTTCTGGTGGAAGTTTTTCCCACCCTGGCCGGGCAACAAATAATAACGCTCCCGCGGCTTGTGTTTTTTGGCGAACAGCACAACCAGACTCTATCAGACTCTAACGCGCCGGACAAGCAGCTCACCCGGCGCGGACGCGAAGTCCATTAAAATCCCGCCCGCCACTTGCCCACCGGTGGGTCGATCCATTATTGTCAACCTATGCAACTCGAGGATCATCTCGGAGACATCATCCGGAAAGCGCGCGCCATGAGCCGCGTGGACGCCGGGCCGGCCGCCTTGGCCGCCGGCCTCTCGGAAGCTGAATTGTCCAAACTGGAGGAAACCGGCGACCCCGGGGGGCGTCCAATTAACTTTGAAGCGCTGGCCAAACTTGTTGGCTTGCACCCGAAAAAACTGGCGGGAATTGC
This sequence comes from Verrucomicrobiota bacterium, assembly GCA_049509875.1. Lineage (GTDB taxonomy): Bacteria > Verrucomicrobiota > Verrucomicrobiia > Limisphaerales > UBA11358 > UBA11358. Next base: position 77,907 of record JBEKZM010000001.1, read on the forward strand.
CGGGGGCTGGCTCCCGGCGATACCCGATCTTTCCCTTTGGCATGAACTCCGCGTCTTCACGACCGCCGGCGAAGAGCTGACCGTCAATTGTTATCTCGCCTGGGATGAGGCAACGCGCGAGGCCGCCTTGTTCGATACCGGGCTCGATGCGCAGCCGATTTTGAATTGTCTGACGGAGAATGGCCTGGAGTTGCGCCACATTTTCATCACGCACTCGCATTGGGACCACGTCGAGGCCCTGCCAAAAATTCGCGAGTCCTGGCCCAAGGTGCGGGTGCATTCCGGTTCCAAAAACGCACCCGTCGAGCAGCGAAACAAGTCGAGCGAAATTGTCCACGTCGGCGGCCTGCGGGTGACCCATCGCGAAACGCCCGGCCACGCCGAGGACGGCGTGACCTACCTCATCGGCAACTGGCAGGAGGACGCCCCGCACGTGGCAGTGGTGGGCGATGCGATTTTCGCCGGCTCCATGGGTCGCGGCAATCCCTCGTACGACCTCGCGCGGCAAAAAGTGCGGGAACAGATCCTGACCCTGCCGCGGGAGACCCTCATCTGCCCCGGCCATGGCCCCTTCACCACGGTCGGACAGGAGATCGAACACAATCCGTTTTTTTAAGGAGCGTTTTCAGAATCCTTTCCGCGAAGAGGGCGGTTCTGACCGGAACGGCAGCGTCCAATCCGTTCGCTAAGGGTCTTCCATTTGCAAGTTTAGCGTGTGCCCGGAATCCGGCGGGACGCCGGATTCAACAGGCTGGAAGCCTGTTCCACCCATTTTGAAAAAAGCGGCCTGGACTTACTGTCGCCTCCGCGAAGGAAGCCGATTACCGCTTGACATACATATAGCGTCTATGTATAGTGCCCCTATGATTCGCAAAGAACTCGTCGCCGCCTCGGCTGAACCGCTCATCTTGTCCCTGCTCGACCGGGGCGAGAGCTATGGCTACGCGATCATCCAGGAAGTCAAAGCCCGCTCCGGCGGCAAACTGCAATGGACGGACGGAATGCTCTATCCGGTGCTGCACCGGATGGAACAGCGCGGCCTCATCAAAGCGCGCTGGGGCGAAAGCGATACCGGCCGGAAACGAAAATATTATTCCCTCAAGCAGGACGGGAAACGGGCCCTGGAAAAACATCAGGAGCAGTGGTCGCTGGTTCATGACCTCTTGTCCGGCCTGAAAAAGGAGCAATATGTTTGACTTGGAAATGGCCATCGCCCAGTGGCGCCAACAGATGCTTGCCGCCGGAATCAAAACGCCTGTGCCGCTGGAGGAATTGGAAGCACATTTGCAGGAGGACATTGAGCAGCAGGTGCGGGCCGGAACCGAATCCTCGCGCGCGTTTGAGATGGCCGTCCGGCATATGGGCGAGGCGGTGGAGCTGAGGAAAGAATTCAGGAAAACCGGAAATGCGAAGCGGATGATTCTGCGGAAATTGAAAGGTTTTATTTTGGGTGGCCGTGAAATTTCGCTCCCGGCCCTGGATAATTTTGAACCGGCAGCCCGGCGGACGCTGGAACTGGCGCCGGAGGAGGCGCGACATTTCAAGCACGGCTATGTGGGCACGGAACACATTTTGTTGGGACTGACGCGGTCGGAGTCGAAATCCCTTTCGAACGTGATGCGAAAACTGGGGGTGAGCAGCGAAGCCGTGCGGCTGGAAATTGAGCTGACGGTTACCGCCGGGGCGGTGCCCAGCGCGGCGACCACCATCCCTTTCACTCCGCGCGCGCGGCAGGCCCTCCAACTGGCCGCCCGGGAAGCCAAAAGCCTGAATGAGCGTCAGGTTAGGGCGGAGCATGTCTTCCTGGGATTGTTGCGCGAAGGCGGCGGCGTGGCGGCGATGGTTTTGAAAAAGCTCGGCGTGCGGGCCGAAAGCGCGCGCGCGGAAATTCTGAAGGAAACATATGAAACCAAAAAACCTGTTTGACCTCGAATCAGCCATTGACCAGTGGCGGCAGCAAATGCTGACCGCCGGAATCAAAACGCCCGTGCCGCTGGAGGAATTGGAAAGCCATCTGCGCGAAGAGATCGAGCAAGCAACCGGCGCCGGCCGGAGCGAGGCGGAAGCGTTTGCCACCGCCGTTCTGGCAATCGGCCAGGCACCCGCCGTCCAGGGTGAATTCAGGAAGATTGCCGGCCCAAAAGACGCGCTCCGCTGGAAGTTCATGGAGCTCGCGTTTGGCATTTTTGCGACCGTGATGCCGTTGTGCTTGTGCGTCAGGTTGCTCCATTCCGGAGCCGGGACCTTACCGGACCTGACGGCCGGCCAGCAAACGTCTGGCGTCATGGCGCTGGTCACGTTTGCCGCTCTGGCGTGGGGCGGACGGTTAAGTTACAAAATGTTTCCGGCGGCCGGCGCCACCCGCACCAAGAACATCCTCACAATTCTTGTCGCTGTGCCGGTGGTGGTTTGGTGGTTCATTTTTATGAACCTTATCGTGCCGCGCCACGACTTTACGATGGGCCAGTTTACAGCGGCATTTCTTTGGGCATTTATCGTGCCCGGAGGCGCCGTCATTGGCTTGGCTTGGGGATTGGAAGCGGCGGCCCAAAAAAACGTCGCGCCTTCGGTTTCGTGAATTGAAAGCCACCGCATGTCTGACCTCGAACAAAAGATTTCCGTCAAGGGGTCAGTTAATTATATTGTCACATTTGCTGCAGGTCTGGTCATTTCGATTTGGCACCAACGCTCGGATTTCGCCGGCTTAACAGCCAAGCCAGATACCCCCGGCTCCCCATGTTCAAACGCCCGGCGATCCAGGTCAGCGGCATCGTGGTTCCGGCGCGCAACTCTTTCGCCAAGGCCACCTTGCCGCGATCGCCTTTGCGCCTTTGCTCCAGCATCGCCTCGTCCCAAATCGTTTGAGCCCTGCCACCACCAACCGCTCCGCCTTGGCTGCGGCGGCTTCCTGCACCGCCCCCCGAAGCGACTGGCCCCGGGAGCTGTGCTCACCTGCGCCAACAATTCCTGGTGGAATTGCTCGTCACCCAGATACCAGCCTCGTTCCACGGGCCTGAATTCCGCCGCCAGGTTCTCCTGCCACCGCTGTTCCATCCGCTCGCCATACACCCGCCGCCCGGCGACGCTGTCCTAGGGAATGCCCCATTCCCCCCAGCAACCGCTCTCCCCGCAGCCAGTCAGGCCGCTTCGCGGGGGCCGCCAGAGACAACGGATAGCTGCTCCAGGAAAAGTCCGACAACGGTTGTTGGGGGGCCAGGAGTCGCGCCCGCGCCGGGTTGCCATTTATGCAAATAAAAGCTTCGGTTAGCTGAGATTGAAGGACTCATAATTGTGGGGGCATTTCCGCTTCGCCGCCTTTCCGACCCTCCGTTCCCACCCCCCCTACGTGAACCCTATCGCAGCAGGCCTTCGATTTTTAACTTCTTGCGCAGTTTGCCGTTGTCAGCGCACATGCGCATTTTGCCCCCGGGGGCGGGAACGGCATGAAACTCGCCGCCGGCGTTTTCAAGCAGCAGCGCACCGGCCGCCACATCCCACAAGTTGATGGTGCGTTCAATATAAGCGTCCAGCCGGCCGCCAGCCACATAGGCCAGTTCCAAAGCCGCCGAACCCAGGACGCGGACTTTTCTGGCGCGCCGCGTCAGCCGGACGAAATGCGGCAGGCATTGTTTCAGGTTGTTCTGGCTCTTGGAAAAACCAAAAGCGATGATTGCGTCAGCCACTTGGGAGCGGTCGCTCACGCGCACGGCCTTGCCATTCAGGCGGGTTGGCTGACCGAAAATGGTGGTCCAAAGCTCGTCCGTAAAAGGATCATAAATCACGCCCACGACCGAGACGTGCGGTGCGCCACGCGTGACGAGATTGGAGGCGCAACGCGACCCGGAATCGCGGGCGCCCGCCGGAACGCGCCACCGGTCGCCGGCCGCCTGTAGCGCGATGGAAACGGCCGCATGCGGGTTGCCGAAGGCGTAATTGACCGTGCCGTCAATGGGATCAATGACCCAGCGATATTCCGCGGTGGTGTCGCCGGTGCAGCCTTCCTCACCGAGCACGGGAAGGCCGGGGAAGGCGCCGGCCAGGTTTTTTTCGATGAGCGCCTGGCAGCGGACATCCAGTTCCAACTTGATGTCATGAGCCTCGGCGGCATTTATTTGTTTGGGGGAGTGCCAGTTAGCGAGCATGACCTTGCCCGCGGCGCGGGCGGCCTTGATGGCGATCTTTTGAGCGGCGAATAAATTCACGGAAGCATTAGATGCCAGCAGACGGGCTGGCGGTCGAGATTATTTGGGCCGCGACCATCCTAATCCCGATTGAAAATCTCGTCCTCAGCCGGAACAGGCACCAGCCAGAAGCCAGAACGGGCTCAAGTATCTACTGGCATGACCGATGCTTTTAAACAGGCATGACGTACAAACAGACAATGACGATCAATAAGACGTGGCTTCACGCTGGGGCTTCCGGCTTTTGGCCATCAGCCATCATTGCCCGGCTTAAGAATGCCATGAAAATTGAAATTCCAGTCGGTTACCAGGACGAAACCGGCTTTCATCAAGGCGTGAAGGGGGAAGTAAAAGAGATTCAGTGGCCTGCCACGTGGTGATATCTCTCGCTTCCTCTCAATTCGGCAGTTTGGGCTATGATAGTGCCCCACAAAAGGACAATGTCTTGCATTGTTGTCTGATTTCTGGTTTTCCAAGTTGGAGGTTGGAAAAACTTGGCAGCTTTTGAGCCATTCGAGACGCTGTTTTTCGGGGAATCTCAAAAATACGGCAATCAATCCGGCCAACTCGGAGCACACGCTCTGTTTTTTTGCTGTAGCGTTTAAGGGCTGCTAATTGAATGTGTTAAAAAGCTGTGGACAAAAGTCCGGAAATTGTATAATTTGGAGACATTGACATTCGCTTATGTCGGAAGAGAGGAAAGGCGTTTTTTGATCACAGTGCCGGTTGACAGAGGACGGATGTTCAATGGAGGCAACTATCTGGTAAAAATGGCGGCTCGTGGATTTTTTGGAAAGTAAAGACTCGAAACGGCAATGAAGAAGCCGAAACATTGGCATGCAGAGCACACACAAAGCTTGGGATGGCGAAGCGTCCCGGTATGGCGAAACAGCAAGGAAAAGGGTGCAAATCTTGCTGGAGCTTTTAGGCCGACCCACGACGGTGAAGGCCGGAAGTGAAGCAACTATTGTTGAAAAAGAATTCCGTGGCCGACTTGGCGCCGTTGTTCGCCGCGCCGGCTGGACGGGAGTGTGTGCGCGTGTGATATTGCAGTTTGACTATCAGTTATTGCACTCTGTCAGCAGCGGAGACCGTAGTTCACCTGGGGATCTCCTAAATGAACAAGCGCGGAGCCGTACCTTGGTGGCAGCAGGAACCAGGACAAATGAGCGAAGCTGAAAACCTCGACAAATTCGGCCTGCCCCGCTGGAAGCGGGCGCTGGACATATCCGCCATTCTACTGGCGTTGCCGCTGCTTTTGCCATTGGCGGTTGGGATTGGGCTGATCATCCGCCTGGTTTCCAGCGGGCCGGTTTTGTTCAAACAGGAGCGGGTGGGCTACCGCGGCCGGCGCTTTATGTGTCTGAAGTTCCGAACGATGCATTGCGGAGCGGAGACCATCACCCACCAGGGACATTTGGAGCAACTGATGGAATCCAATGTGCCCATGACCAAAATGGACGCCACCGGGGACTCGAGAATCATTCCGCTGGGCCGTTTGCTTCGCTCCTCGGGCTTGGACGAACTGCCGCAATTGATGAATGTGCTGCGAGGCGAGATGAGCCTCGTGGGGCCACGGCCCTGTCTGGCTTATGAAGCCGCCCGTTACCTGCCCTGGCAATTGGAGCGCTTCAACGCCCTGCCGGGACTGACCGGCTTGTGGCAGGTCAAGGGCAAAAACAGGACGACCTTTACCAGAATGATGCAGCTCGACATTGAGTACACACGGACCAAGAGCCTGGCGCTGGACCTGAAAATCATTCTCAAGACGGCTCCGGCGCTGCTCATTCAGATGCGCGACAACCATACGCATAGAAAGGCGGGGCCAGCGCCGGCCACCGCACAGGCCCAGATACCATTGCGGGTGGCGAATCGCTGACCGGCACTGGCAAACGGCACCAAGGTTGCTCCTTGGCGCCTCGGAACAGACAAAACAGCCCGAACTATGTTAAAGAAAATCAAAGTAGGCGTCGCAGGATGCGGTTATTGGGGGCCGAATCTCATCCGGAATTTCCGGTCACTGGCGGATTGCCAGCTCAAGATGATGTGCGATCTCAACGTCGCCCGCTTGAAGCACCTCAAATCGCTGTATCCGGAAGTGGGTAGCGCCGTCGATTACGATCACATGCTCAACGGCGTCAATCTGGATGCGGTGGTCATCGCCACCGGGGTCAAGGCGCACTTTCCCATGGCCAAGGCGAGTTTGCGGGCCGGCAAGCATACCTTCATCGAGAAGCCGATGGCCAGCTCGGTGGAGCAATGCGAGGAACTGGTTGACCTCGCCCGGCAGAAAGGCGTCATCCTGATGACCGGCCACACCTTCCTCTATTCGCCGGTCGTTCGCAAAATCAAGGAGATCATTGACAAGGGCGACCTCGGCGAGATCCGATATATTTCGGCGCGCCGCCTGAATCTGGGCCTCTTCCAAAAAGACATTAACGTGGCGTGGGACCTGGCGCCGCACGACCTCTCGATCATTCTGGCCCTGATGGGCGAAATGCCACAAACGGTGAACTGCCGGGGCAGCGCGCACGTGACGCCGGGCATCGAAGACGTCACCACCATGTGCCTGAGTTTTTCCAAGGAGCGCTCGGCCACCATTCAGAGCAGTTGGCTGGACCCGCGCAAAGTGCGGGAAATGACCATTGTCGGCAGTAAACGGATGATTGTGTATGATGATCTGGCGCCGCTCGAAAAGATCCGTGTTTTTGACATGCGCGTGGAACGCCCGCCGCATTACGACACGTTTGGCGAGTTCCAATACGCTTACCACTACGGGGACATGTATGCGCCCTACATCAAGCAGGAGGAACCGCTCAAGACCGAGTGCCAGCATTTTCTGGATTGCATCCGGACGGGCAGCGAACCGGTCAGTTGCGGCGTGCGCGGCACCGAGCTGGTGAAGATACTGGAAGCATCCTCGGATTCGCTGCGGTTGGGCGGCGCTCCCGTGGAGTTTGGCCGCGGGCCAACGCTGAGCCGCGGGCATTCGGCGGTGGCCGTCGCGTGCCGGACCGAGCGCGGGGCGAAAACCATCGTCCCCGATGGCAGGGTCGCCGCCAAGAAGAGCCCGCCGCGGCCCACGCGCAAGGCCCATCTCAATATTGTTCTCCACGGCGGAGCCCCGTAAACGGCCAGCATGAGCCAGCCTGACGAGGCGATCCAGCGGATCGCGCCGGATGTAAAATTGGGGCGCCATGTCCGCATTTTTGGTTTCACGAATCTCTATGGCTGTGAGATCGGGGACGACGTCAGGATCGGCGCGTTTGTGGAGATTCAAAAGGGGGCCAAAATCGGCAACCGTTGCAAGATTTCGAGCCACACGTTCATCTGCGAGGGGGTGACGTTGGAAGACGAGGTCTTTGTGGGCCACAACGTGGTGTTTACGAACGACCGTTATCCACGGGCGACGGCGGACGGGAATTTGCAGACGGAGGCCGACTGGGTTTGCCTTCCCACGTTGGTGAAACGCGGAGCGTCCATCGGCTCGGGGGCGGTGCTCCTGTGCGGCATCACCATCGGCGAGCAGGCGATGATCGGCGCGGGCAGCGTCGTGACCCGGGATGTGCCGGCCGGGGCCACGGTGGCCGGCAACCCGGCGCGCGTGGTCAAGGGGCGTGCGCAGCCTGGTTAGGCCCTCGAACGGGAGCCTTGAAGCCAACCGTGATCCGCGCTCCGAAGCGACCTTAAACAATTTTGCAGTTCGTCAATCCACTTGAGCATCCGGATTGGGATGCGAGCCTGGCGCGCCGCCCGGATTATTCATTTTTCCACGGGCTGGCCTGGACCCGGGTGCTGGCGGAAACGTACGGTTTTCGGCCGGCCTGGCTGGCGGACGATAGGGCGCTGCTACCGCTGATGGAAGTGGATAGCTGGCTGACGGGCCGGCGCGGCCTTGCGCTGCCGTTCACGGATAGCTGCCCGCCGCTGTGCGAATCAGAACAGCGATTCCGGCCTTTATATGAGCGGGCGCTGGAATGGGGCCGGGCGCGCGGCTGGAGGTGCCTTGAATTGCGCGGCGGCCGGGAGTTTCTGCCGGGCGCCCCGGCTTCGCTCGCCTTTTACGGTCACCGCCTGGACCTGAGCGTTGGAGACCAGCGACTGTTCGAGGGCATGGACGGTTCGGCGCGGCAGGCCGTGCGCAAGGCGGAAAAAGACGGCGTGACGGTGGAGGTTCTGCGGAGCGAAGAGGCGGTGCGGGACTTTTATGCGTTGCAGTGTCTGACGCGCAGAAGGCACGGCTTGCCGCCGCAGCCGTGGCGCTTTTTCCTGAACGTCTGGCGGCACATACTGTCGCAAGGGCAGGGCATCGTGGTGCTGGCGAGCTGGCGGGGAAGCCGGGTCGCGGGGGCGGTGTTCTTTTTCCTGGGCGGGCGGGCGATCTACAAATATGGCGCCTCGGATCACCGCCGGCAGCAGTTGCGGCCGAATAATCTGGTCATGTGGGAGGGCATAAAGTGGCTGGCCCGCAATGGCGGCGCCTCCCTCGATTTGGGCAAGACGTCGCTGCTGCATGACGGCCTGCGCCGATTCAAGCGCAACCTGGGTGCGGTGGAACAACCCTTGGAATATGTTAAATTCGATCTGCGGAGGAAAAAATATGCCGTGGAACAAGACGCCGTGGCCGGCTGGCACAACGCGGTTTTTCGCGCGCTGCCGCCCGGGTTGTCCCGCGGCGCCGGGCGGCTGCTTTATAAACATTGGGCGTGATTTTTGCGGCATAACCTGCTTTAATAATATATAGAAATGAACACAACCCGAAATCCAGAGCCGCCCTCCGGGTTCACCCCGGCGGACATTTACTTTGTGGTGTTCCGTCACATCTGGAAGATCCTCGTCCTCACCGCGGCTGGCTTGTTGGCGGCGTCGGTCTATTATGTCACCCAGCAGCCCTTGTACCAGTCGGACGCCGAGCTGTTCATTCGCTATATTTCCGACAATCGGGCGTTGAATCCGGCGGACAATAATTCCCGGGTCACCTCGCTCATCGACATGGGGCAGAACGTCATGAATTCGGAATCGCGCATCCTGGGCAGTTTCGACCTCGCGGCCGAGGTGGCGACCAATGTCGGCCCGGAGAAGATTCTGGCCAAGCTGGGCGGCGGCAAGGACCCGATGGCGGCCGCCGGGGTGGTGGGGCGCAACCTCCGCGTGAACCCGGTGCCCGACAGCAGCGTGATCTATCTGACCTTTCACCATCCCGACCCGGACCTGGTGCGCCCGGTCCTCGCCGAGCTGATCACCGATTACCAGGACAAGCACGTGCAGGTGCACAAGGCCATTGGGATGTCGGATGACACCTTGGCCGATGTGACATCGCAACTGCGCCTGCAGATTGCGCAGACGGAGGATGAACTGCGCATCGCCAAAACCAACGCCGGAATCATCTCCCTGCCGGATGCGGAGAGATCCTATTCCGAAGAAAGCTCGCGCATCCGGCGGGAATTGCTGCAAGCCAAGGCCAGCCTGGCCGAACATAAGACCAGCCTGGCCGAACTGGCCAGCGCCGATATAAAAGCCGGGCCCACCAATGTCGTCTTGAATGTGCCGGCGGAAGAAGTGACCCGTTACAAGGCCATCTGCGCGCGGCTGACCGTCGCGGAGCGCCGCCAGAACGAGTTCATCCAGCAGGGCTTCACGGACGAAAACAAACGGGTGAAAGAAAATCGCGACCTGGCAGTGGCGGCGGCGAGTGCGAAAATAGCCCTGGAGAAGAAATACCCGTCCCTCATGGACCTGGACACGACCGCCACGCCCGGGGCGGACGCGCCCGCCTCCATACCCACGGAGGCCACCGAGTCGGTCCAGGTGGCGGCACTGCCGCTGCGCATCAAGGAACTGCAGGCCCAGTTTGATGAAATCCAGAGCGAAGCGGCCAAACTCGACGAAGCCGAGGCCAAGATTTCGGATCTGGAGCGCAAGAAGCAGCTCCAGGAAGACAACTACAAGCATTTTGTGTCGATGTTGGACCAGGCACGGATTGACGAGGCGCTGGGACCGGGGCGAGTTTCGAACATCCAAGTGATTCAACAGCCCTCGCCGCCGTACAAGGACTACGGCAGGTTTTACAAGGCGCTCGGCCTCCTGGCGTTCAGTGGATTGCTGGTCGGACTGGCCTGGGCGTGCCTCATCGAATTTTATCTGGATCGTTCGGTCAAACGGCCGGTGGACCTGCATACCAGGCTGCGCATTCCGTTTTTCCTGTCCATACCGGATTTGAACCACCGGGCAGGCAATCGTCTGGCTGCACCGGAACGGGCCAAACTCACCTTTAACGGCGCCGGGGCAGGCGGGGAGAACGGGGCGCTTCAGGTCGCCTCGCCGACCGTCAATCACGCGTTGCATTCGCATTACGATGCGCTGCGCGACCGGCTGGTGAATTATTTTGAATCGATCAACCTCACGCGCAAACCCAAGCTGGTGGCGCTGACGAGCACCAGCAAGGGCGCCGGGGTGAGCACCATCGCGGCCGGGCTGGCGGCGTCACTGTCCGAAACCGGGGACGGCCGGGTTTTGCTGGTGGATATGAACGTGGAAAACGGCGCCGCGCAGCAATTTGTCTGCGGCAAGCCGGGCTGTCACCTCGACGATGCCTTGGCGAGTGAAACGCGGGACAACGCCCTGGTGCAGGAAAATCTCTACGTGGTTTCCGAGGGCTCCAACGCCGACAAGCTGCCGCGCATCCTGCCCAAGCGCTTTGCTTCGCTGGTGCCCAAGCTCAAGGCCAGCGACTATGATTACATCATTTTCGACATGCCGCCGGTGTCGCAGACCAGCATCACCACGCGCCTGGCGGGCTTCATGGACACCGTGATGCTGATCGTGGAGTCGGAAAAGACCGACCGCGACGTGGTGCTGCAGGCCAACCAGTTGCTGGTGCAAGCCAAGGCCAATGTGACCGCCGTGCTCAACAAGACGCGCACATATATTCCGGCCCGGCTGCAGCACGACATCAATGCGGACATGTGACGGAAACGTCATGTTGAGCAGCCGCCTTTATTATCGTTTTAAGCCCTACCTGCCGTGGCGCTTGCGAATCGCCGCCCGACGCGTCTTGGCGCGCGTGCAGCGGCGTCTCAGCGCGCGGACGTGGCCGATCAACGAGATGGCCGGGCGGGAGCCGGCGGGCTGGCCGGGCTGGCCGGCGGGCCGGCAGTTTGCCCTGGTCCTGACGCACGACGTGGAAGGCGTGCGCGGCCTTGCCAAATGCCGGCAATTGATGGAGCTGGAGCGGCGCCTGGGCTTTCGCTCTTCATTTAACTTCATCCCGGAGGGCGAGTATCAAGTGCCGGCCGCGCAACGGGAAGAATTGACGGCGGCCGGTTTTGAAGTGGGCGTGCATGATTTGCGGCATGACGGGAAACTGTATTGGCGCCGCTCGGAGTTTCCGCAAAATGCCCGGAGCATCAACGGCTACCTGAGGGAATGGGGGGCCGCCGGTTTCCGCTCCGGATTCATGCTGCACGACCGTGATTGTCTGAACGGCCTGAACATTGAGTACGACGCGTCCACCTTTGACACCGACCCGTTTGAACCGCAGCCGCAAGGGACGCACACCATTTTCCCGTTTTGGGTGCCGCGTCCGGGCGGGGGCGGCTACGTGGAATTGCCCTACACGCTGCCGCAGGATTCGACGATGTTTCTGGTCTTGCAGGAAACCACCTTTGATATTTGGCAGCGCAAACTTGCCTGGGTGGCCCGGCGCGGCGGAATGGCGCTGCTGAATGTTCATCCGGATTACGTGGATTTTGACGGCACCAGGAACAGCAGCTCGGAATACCCGGTGGCCCGGTACGAGAAGTTCCTGCAACACATCAACTCGAATTACGCCGGCCTGTTTTGGAACGCGCTGCCCCGGGAAGTCGCCGGCTGGTACCGTGAGGCGGGCGTCAACCAGCCGGACCGGCCGTGCCCGCCGCCGACCGCCGTGGCGACCGAATCAAAAACCGCCATCGTCCGGCGGAATGCGTTAAAGGGCCGGCGGGCGGCCATTGTGCTGTATTCCTATTATGACTCCGATCCGCGTCCCCGGCGCGAGGCTGAAGCCCTCCAGCGGGCGGGCATGGAAGTGGAGGTGCTCAGCCTGCGGCCCAGCGCCGATCGTCCCCGCCGGCAGGTCCTCAACGGCGTGCAGGTGTTTGAGCTGCCGTTAAAACGCCGCCGGGCCGGAAAGCTGGTGTACATCGCGCAATACGGCTGGTTCCTCGCCTGCGCCTTTTCCGTGCTCGCGGCGCGCAGTTTCCGGCGGCGTTACCATCTGGTGCACGTGCACAACATGCCCGACTTCCTGGTGTTCAGCGCCCTCGTGCCCCGCCTGACCGGCGCCAAAATCATTCTGGACCTGCACGATCCCATGCCGGAACTGTTTCGCAGCATTTATAATCTGCCGGAGGAGCATTTCATCGTGCACTGGCTGAAAAAAATGGAGGGCCGCAGTATCGCCTTTGCGGACCTGGTGTTGACGCCCAACCTCGCCTTCAAGGAATTGTTCGTCTCGCGAAGCTGTCCGGCCGGAAAAATCGATACCGTGATGAACTCGCCGGAGACGTCGATTTTCGATCCGCAAAAATTCCCTGCCCTCAACGGGCATCCCGTGAAAAACCGGCCCTTTGTGCTCATGTACCACGGCCTGATTGTGGAGCGCCACGGCCTGGATTTGGCCATTCAAGCCGTGGCCCGCTTGCGTTCGCGCCTTCCGGGCCTGCAATTGCATCTTTACGGCGAGCCCACCGATTATTCCAAAAAAATGATGAACCTGGTCCGGGAATTGGGGCTCGACGACGTGGTCCAGGCGCACGGCTACAAATCGCTGGAGGAGATCGCACGCGACATTTCGCAGATTGATCTGGGCGTGATTCCCAACCGGCTGAGCTCGTTCACCGAAATCAACTTCCCGACGCGCATTTTTGAATATCTGGCCATGCACAAGCCGGTCCTGGTGCCGCGGACCAAGGGCATCAGCGATTATTTCCGCGCCGGCGAGATCCTGTTTTTCGAGCCCGGCAGCATCGACGATCTGGCGGCCCAAATCGACTGGTCCTGCCGGCATCCGGCCGAACTGCGCGACGTGATGGAAGCGGGGCGCAAAGTCTATGAGCGCCACCGTTGGAACCGGGAGGAGGCCAAATTGCTGGATCTGGTCGGCCGGCTGACCATGGATTCCGCGGTTGCCAGCGCGGGGATGAATTCTTAAATTCACCCGCTTTTGAAACCCACGTCTTATGCATCGTAGCGGCCGGTTTGCGCTGGTTCTGATCGCCGCGGTGGCCATTGCCGCCGCGGGCAGCCACGGCGTGGCCTCCTGGCTGAAAGTCAAAACGAGGGCCGCCGAGCCTTTTGACATCGGTAAACCAACCGGCCGTCCGCCGGCGTTTCTCGCCGCGTCTTCCGTGGGCGGCTACGGGATTCTCTGGGACCAGATTGCGGGCGAACTGGACACCGAAATCAAAACCTGGGGAATCGCCGGCGGCTCGCCGGTGGAATTTGAACAGTTCCAGAAAAGAGTGCCGGAAGCGCGCACGACCTTCATTGTGGTCTCGACTTATGACCTGGATGAGTCGTTGCACTGTGATTTCCGCGCCGCCATCGTGCCCATTGGCCAGACCCTCCAATCGCTCCAGGCCGGGCATGCGGACTGGAAATACTCCCAGACTGTCCTCAGCCAGTATCCGATGACCTGGCTGCGGACGCTGTTTCCCACCTTGGGCCGGTCGCGCGGGCTCATGGGCGCCGCCCTGATCAAAATCAAAGACCTGGTCAGAACCTCGGCCGGCGCCGCGGAGACGCAGGTGGGACCGGCGATCAAGTTCGGGAAGGGGGCGGCGGACGACGAATATACGCGGCAGAAACTGAGCGACTGGCCGCCCTCCACGGTCATCAACAAGCTGGTGGCCATGAAGGTTGAATTTCAGGGCGCCCATTCGTTTAACGGGCCTAAAACGCGGGCGCTCGAGCGAATGCTGCAATTTGCGAATCAACGGGGCGGCCGGACGATCATCGTGGTGATGCCCATATCCGCTCCCTACACGAGGGAATTCGTCTCCCCGGAATCGGTTCAGGAGTTTGAAGCCACCCTGGCGGAAGTGCGACGCGACGCTCCGGGGACGGAATTCGTGCGGCTGGACCAGGTGCCGGGACTCGGCGACGACGAGAATTATTGCGATCTGGTGCACCTGAACGTGGCCGGACAGAAGCTGGCCACCGAAGCCCTGGCGGCGCGGCTCCGGCCGCCCGCTCCACAGCCATGAATTTCACCTCCTACGAATTCATCCTGTTTTTCGCCGCGGTGCTGCTGGTCAGCCGAGGCCTGCGCAAATTCACCGCGGAGAAATGGTTCTTGCTCGCCGCGAGTTGCGCGTTCTACCTGAGCTGGAGCGTCCCCTGCCTCTGCTTGATCCTGTTTACCGCCGTCTCGGACTACGCGCTCGCGCGGAAAATGGGCCGGACCGCCGACGCCCGCTCCCGCCGGTGGCTGCTCGTCGCGAGCCTGGTTTTCAACCTGGGACTGCTGGGCTTCTTCAAATATGCCAACTTTTTCCTGGCTAACGTCTGCGCGGCGCTGCACCTGGCCGGCTGGCACGCCGGTCCGTGGCAGCTCCACCTCATCCTGCCGCCGGCCATCTCGTTTTATACGTTTGCCAGCCTGAGCTATATGCTGGACGTGTATTACGAGCGGATGCCGGCCTGCGAAAGCGCCCGGGATTATACGCTGTTCATCACGTTTTTTCCGAAGCTGTTGTCCGGGCCGATCGTGCGGGCGCGCGAGTTGTTGCCGCAATTTCAGACCCGGGCGCGGGCCGGCGCCGAAGACGTCGAGATCGGGCTGGCTTACTTTCTGATCGGGGCGGTCAAAAAGCTCGTGGTGGCCGACCAGGTGGCGCCGCATGTAAATTTGATCTTCGCGTCGCCGGCTCAGTATGACGGCCTCACGTTGATCACGGCCGCGCTGGGTTACGCTGTGCAAATCTACTGTGATTTTTCCGGGTACACGGACATGGCGATTGGCTGTGGCCGGATCCTGGGCTTCCGTTTCCCTGACAACTTCAAAATGCCCTACAGCTCGGGAAACATCACGGAATTTTGGCGCCGCTGGCACATCACCCTCTCGCAATGGTTTCGCGACTACCTCTTTCTGCCCCTGGAAATCGCCACGCGGAACAATCCGTCGGCGATGCTGCGGGTCTCGATCAATATGATGATCACCATGCTGCTCTGCGGGCTGTGGCACGGCGCCAGCTGGACCTTTGTGATCTGGGGCGGCATCCACGGCCTGGCGCTGGCGGCGCACAAGGTGTGGACCACCAGGAACCCGCTGGCTGCCCAAATGGATCGCGGGGGGTTCCGGCTCTTATGGGGCGGGTTTTCACACGTGCTGACCCTGGGGGTGGTGGTCGTGAGCCTGGTTTTTTTTCGCGCTCCATCGGTTCCGGACGCGGCGGTTTTCCTCGGCCGCGCCTTTTCCCTGGCCCGGCATGGGACCCGGCTGATCTCGCCTTATATTCTGCTGGCCGTCGCCGGCGTGGCCCTCGTGCATCTGGTGATCCGGAAGGACCGCAACTTCGCCGAAGAGCTGCCGCAAATGTCCCTGGTCCCGCGAATCGCCGGCTACGCCGCCCTGTTTTTCCTGCTGGTCGTGCTGGGCGCAACCGATTCGGCGCCGTTCATTTATTTCCAATTTTAGAACCGCAAAACTCAATCATGACCGTGAGCCACCTCAAGTTAAAAATGCCCGCGCCCGCGCCCGGCCAGGCCCGCCGGCGCGGCGGTTGACTGCACCATGCTCTTCTCCGAATTGAAACCATACCTGGGCCGGGATTTCTCCGGGTTACCCGCGCGCCGGCTGGCGCTGCTGGGCGACTCGGCCACGCAGTTCCTCGCCAAAGCCATCAAGGCCCACGGCTATCTCGAGCAGATCAACTTCGAGATTTATGAAGCGGATTTTGACCAGGTGAACAGCCAGATTCTCGACCCCAGTTCGGAACTGTATCACTTCCAACCGGAGTTCATTGTGCTTTATTTGTCGGCCGAGAAGCTGCTGGAGCGTTTTGCGGCGACGGCGCTCGCGGCGCGGACTCAGTTTGGCGGACAGGTGCTTGCCGAAATCCGGCATTGGTGGGAGTCCGTGGCCAGGCACAGCACGGCGAAGCTCATTCATTTGAACTTTGTCGAAATCAACGACGCCGTGTTCGGCCATTTTGCCGCGAAGATTCCCTCTTCCTTTCCGTTTCAAATCAAGCAGATCAATTGCGGGTTGATGGACCTGGCGCAGCAGCACAAGCACGTGTTCCTGGCGGACGTGGCCGGACTGGCCGGCCAGACGGGCTACGCCAGCGCCCACGATCCCCGGTTGTATGCCACGGCCAAGGTGGCCTTCGCCCTGGATTTCTTGCCGTCGGTCGCCAAGGCGATCACCGACATTGTCAAGGCGGTCAGCGGCCGCGTCATGAAATGCCTGATTCTGGATTTGGACAACACGCTCTGGGGCGGGGTGATCGGCGACGACGGCATGGAGAACATCCAGATCGGCGATTTGGGGATGGGCCATGCCTATGACCAGGTGCAGCGCTGGGCCCGGGAACTCCGGCAGCGCGGCATCCTGCTGGCCGTGTGCAGCAAGAACAACGAGGACACCGCCAAACAGCCGTTCCGGGAGCATCCGGACATGATTCTCCGCCTGGAAGATATCGCCGTCTTTGTGGCCAACTGGGACAACAAGGTGGACAACATCAAATTCATCCAATCGACGTTGAACATCGGCTTCGATTCGATGGTCTTCGTGGATGACAATCCGTTTGAACGCAATCTGATTCGCGAGCATCTGCCCGCGCTGACGGTCCCGGAACTGCCGGACGACCCGGCGCTCTACGTCTCCCATCTTTCCGCCCTCAATTTATTTGAGACCGCCTCGTTTTCTGACGAAGACCTTCAGCGCACGCGGCAATACCAGGCGGAGGCGGCGCGCACTGATTTCCAGAAGTCGTTCACCTCCATCGACGACTATTTGAAAAGCCTGGACATGGCATCCGAAGTCAAGCCCTTCGATGATTTCTCGCTTCCGCGCGTGGCCCAGCTTACGCAGCGTTCCAACCAGTTCAACTTGCGCACCGTCCGCTATACCGTGGCCGATATTGAACGTCTGCGGGATTCAGCCGATTGCCTCACGCTCTCGTTTCAATTGGAGGACCGGTTCGGGGACCACGGACTGATCGGGCTGGTCATCCTGAAACAACTGGACGATGCCGCGGCCTTCATTGATACTTGGATCATGAGTTGTCGAGTGCTCAAGCGGGGCATGGAGGAGTTCATCGTCAACCAGATGGTCCGGCAGGCACGCGACCGGGGCCTGAAGCGGCTGGTCGGCGAATACCTGCCCACGCCCAAGAACAGCCTGGTGAAGAACTTGTATGGCGACCTGGGTTTCGCCGGCCGCGAGGGGAAATGGGAACTCGATTTGGAACGGTTTGCGGAGCGGAAGACTTTTATCCGGGCGAAATAATTTATGACCCTGACGCGCGAGCAAGTGCTGGTGGAGGTTAATCGCATCATGTGCGGCGTGTTTGACAATCCTTCGATCCAGTTGAAATATGAAACCACGGCCCAACAGGTCGAGGGCTGGGATTCGCTGAACCACATTGAACTGGTGCTGGCGGTCGAGAAGCATTTCAAGATCCGATTCAACTTTGCCGAACTGCAAAAATTCAAGAACGTGGGCGAGCTGTGCGACAACCTGGTCACCAAGCTGGCCCAGCCCGCCAAATAACGTCCGTGGATCCCGGTGGCGCGCCGCGCCGCGCCCGTAATCCGCCCTCATGCACACACCTCCCCCCCTGGCACTGCTGATCACGATCCTGGTCGTGATCTACCTCTTCCGGCGGGACCTCCGCCAAAAACCCAACGTCACCGGCGCCCTCTGGATTCCCCTGGTCTGGCTGTTTATCATCATGACGCGGTTCGTCTCGTCCTGGCTGGGCATGCTCGGCCTTCACGTTGGCGGCGCCTCCGTGGAGGAGGGCAGTCCGGTCGATGCGCTGGGCTCGGCCATCCTCATCTTCGCCGGCCTGGTCGTCCTGGCCAAAAGGCGCGTCCATCTCGGCGAGATCGTGCGGCACAATCAGTGGCTGACCATCTTTTTCCTCTGGTGCTTTCTGTCGATCTTCTGGTCGGATTTTATGTTCATCGCCTTCAAGCGCTGGGTCAAGATCGTAGGCCAGCCGGTCATGGTGCTGGTGCTCCTCACCGAGCCCGATTTCGAGACGGCCATGACGGTGCTGCTAAAGCGGATGACTTACGTGGTGGTTCCGGTTTCCATCTGTTTCATCAAATACTTTCCGCAGTGGGGCCGCGGCTTTTCTTCCTGGACCGGCCAGGGTTATGACACCGGCATCACCGAGGGCAAAAACGACCTGGGCGTTGATTGTCTCATCCTCGGATTCTTTTACTTTTGGTACACGCTCAAAGTGTGGCAGTTCGAAAAGAGCAAATCCCGCCGAAACGAACTCATCCTTTGCGCACTTTTTCTGATCGGCCTCGGCTGGTTGATGGACGAGGCGCAAAGCTCGACCTCGCTGGTCTCCTGTGCCCTGGCCATTGCCCTGGTCATCGTGTTGGGTTGGCCCGTGATTCGAAAGGAGCATATCGGCGCGTACATTCTGGTCACGGTGGCCATCCTGGGCATTGCCGAATATCTTTTTACCGTCTCCGATTTCTTCTTCCAGGCCGTGGGCCGGGATCGGACGTTGACCGACCGCACGTTGGTCTGGCGGGATTGTTTGAGCATTCCCATCAACCCGGTCATTGGGGTCGGTTTTGAGAGTTTTTGGCTGGGGGAAAGGCAGGAGATCATGAATTCAAAATGGTTCTGGCACCCCAACGAGGCGCACAACGGCTACCTGGAAACCTACCTCAACCTGGGGTTGGTGGGACTCTTCATATTGATTGCCCTGATCATAGCCACGTTTTGGAAGGCACGTCGGGAATTGCTGAACAATTTTCATCTGGGCAGGTTCCGGGTGGCCTTCGTCCTGGCCATCATCGTCTATAACCTGACCGAGGCGAGTTTCAAGGCCCTCCATCCGATGTCCTTCCTCTTTTACCTCATCGCCTTGGATTATCCCAAGGCCGAAACCCAGGCGGCGGCGACCGTGGAGGCCCTGCCGGCAGATTCGCCGCTGCCGCCGGTGGCGACACCCTCCCGGCCCAGTCCGGGATATCTCGCGCCCGGATAACCCTTGGTCCCAAGCTGTCACACAATTAACATATGTGGCAGAAAATCAAGCACCAACCGCGTCGGGTCTGGCAAACGAAGCTCAGAATCAAAGCAATTTTAGAGGATTGCCGTGGCCTGAATTTTGCTTTAGCCTGCTAGTGCCGCAATAAAACCGCACGAACCGCAAACTAATGAAACATTTTCTTTTGGCGACTGGGCTTCTTTTGAGCGCAGCCCTCACCAGCCGCGCTTACCAGGCCAACAACACCGCCCAGACGGTCATCAGCGATGGCAGCTATGCGGATACGGCCCGCGCCGTGGCCTATGCCATTGGCCAAGCCCAGAATGGCTGGGTCGTCACCGTGGGTGCCGCCGGCGGAACCTACACCTGGACCAATGGATTGGTCATTGGCCTGGCCAATTCGATCACGATCCAGGGTGCGGACCCGATCAATCGCCCCACGATTATCTTCACAGGTACCATCCGCTCAGGGATTTACATTAGCGCCAACAATAACTTTGCCCTGCTCAAAGACCTCATTTTCAACGTGACGCCCACCGGGCCGGCGGCCAATGTCGTGGATTTTGATGGCTCAGGCGTCTGTTTCCGCGTGAGTAATTGCGAGTTTCTAAATTCCTCCACCGGCATCGGCACCGGCACGGCCTTTGGCCTGCAGATCGGCGGCATTAACTCCCTCCACCAGGCCGGCCCGTATGGCCTCGTGGATCATTGTCAGTTCTATTTCCCGGGCGGAATTGTTTACAACTATATAAACGTTTTTGCCAACGGAAACATCGATGGCTGGTGCTGGACACAGCCCATGTCGTGGGGCACCACCAATTCGGTGGTGGTGGAAAGTTGCGACTTTTCGCAGCCGCATGCCTCGCCCATGTCCGGGCTGGTGGAGGCCATGGGAGGCGCGAGACTCACCCTCCGTTATAACAACATCACCAACATTCCCGAATCCACGCATGGAATTCAATCGGGCGCCCGTTCCTCCACGCTCCAAATCGAATGCTATGAAAATAATTGGATGCTGAATGACACCACGTTTACTATGTCATACGTGTATTTGCAACGGGGCGGCACTTCGGTCATCTGGAGCAACAATGTCACCTCCACCAGCTTTTGGAACCTGGGCGGAGCCTGCCAGTTTTGGGTGGAATGCGCCGCCACATCCCTCTGGCAAGCAGAAGGATGCACGAGTGAACTGTTTTACCCGGCGAATTATCCCGGACCGGAGCAAATTGGGCAGGGCGTGGTCAACGGCGCGGCTGGGTTAGTGCCGGTCTATATCTGGGGAAACAACTTCCCCAACACTACGTGGGGGGTCGGTCTGGGCCGGGACACCGGCGATGCCCCGTTTATTCAGCAAGGTCGGGACATCTTCACCAATTCGGTAATGCCGAACTATACGCCGCTGGTCTTTCCACATCCGCTGGTCACGAGCAGTGGCGGCACAGGCACCAACGTCGTCACCCCGATCAGCGGCGGCGTGATTCCGCCGAGCAATCTCCAGGCTCATCCGCCCGCCGGACCGTAGTTGGCGCGTCAGCGCGGTTCTGTGACCCGCAGCCGCGTCGCCCGTCACAAGGTTTGCGAATGGCCCGCGGTCTTGATTTTTCCACGTCTCTGCGGCTCTCAGAGTCGGCCAGGCAATCAAATTGCCCGGCCGCCGCACACTTTACCGATTCGGCGTGTTGATTTTGCGCCACGTTCCTGCTACTGATATGGCATTTGGGCGTTCACGATCAATGCCACCAGTGATGTCGGATTTGAGGCCGGATGAATTCAAATCATATTATTTCTTCCAGTGACCGGGTCTTGGTCACCGGTTCCAACGGATTCATCGGCGCAAAGGTGGTGCAGATCCTGTTCGAATACGGCCTCACCCAAATCCGTTGTTTTGTGCGCCCATCAAGCAAGCTGGATCGTCTCGAAAAAGTCGTGGCGGCCCAACCGGAAGGTAAAACAGCGGAGATCATCTCGGGTGATCTGTTGTCGCGCGAAGATTGCCGCCGCGCGGCGGAGGGTGTGTCCGTGCTTTACCACCTGGCCGCGGGCATGGAGAAGTCCTTCGCCGGTGCGTTCATGAATTCGGCGCTGGCCACGCGCAATTTGATGGATGCTTTCCGGGAGCACGGGCGCGTGGCGCGCTTCGTCAATGTCAGTTCCTTTGCCGTCTATTCCAATCTGAACCTCCCGCGCGGGGCATTATTGGACGAGACCTGCCCGCTGGAAAACGCCCCGCAGGATCGGAATGACGCCTATTGTTTCGGCAAGCTCAAGCAGGAGGAACTGGTCCGCCAGTACGCCCAGCAGTACCAACTGCCCTGCGTGATTCTCAGGCCGGGGGCCGTGTTTGGCCCCGGCAAACCGTCGCTCAGCGGACGGGTGGGCATCGACACCTTCGGCTTTTTCCTTCATTTGGGCGGCCGCAATCAACTGCCCCTCACTTACGTGGACAATTGCGCGGAGGCAATTGTTTTGGCGGGATTGCAGCCCGGTGTGGACGGGGAGGTTTTCAACGTGGTGGACGACGAACTGCCGACCAGCGCGGAATTTTTTGCCGCGTATAAAAGCAAAGTGAAAGGCTTTTTCTCGATCAACATCCCCTTCTTTGCCACCCGCGGGCTGTGTTGCCTGTGGGAGGACTTTTCCAAACGCCGCCAGGGCCAGTTGCCGCCGGTGTTCAACCGCCGGCGCTGCGCCGCCGAATGGAAGGGCAATTGTTACTCCAATCGCAAATTGCATGAGCGCCTCGGCTGGAAACCGCGCGTGGACATGAGCCGCGCCATGGCTGCGTTCTTATCCCAATACGATGGACGCCCGTCCCGCTAAAACCCAAATGCTGCGTGCGGCCATCATTGGTTGCGGCAAGATCGCCGACCAGCATGTGCTGGCCTGCCGCCGGATTGCCGACTGCGAAATCGTGGGGCTGTGCGACCGGGAGATTCTCATGGCTCGCCAGCTTGGCGAACGCTTCGGCCTCCAGCCCTGTTTTGCGGATGCCGCCGAACTGCTGCGGACCGTCAGACCGGACGTGGTCCACATTACCACGCCGCCCCAGGGTCATTTTTCACTGGCGAAACAGTGCCTGGAAGCCGGCAGCCATGTTTATCTGGAAAAGCCCTTTACGGTCACGGCCCCGGAAGCGAAGGCGTTGATCCGGCTGGCCGGGGAGCGCGGCCTGAAGATCACCGCCGGCCACAATCTGCAGTTCACGCCGGAGATGCTCGAAATGCGGCGGCTCGTGGCGCAGGGTTTTCTGGGCGGCAAACCGGTCCATGTGGAAAGCCATTTTTCCTACAACCTGGGCGATGCCAGCTATGTGGGGCCGTTGCTGGGCAACCGCCAGCACTGGGTGCGCCAACTGCCCGGCCAGTTGCTGCACAACCTCCTGAGCCATGGCCTCGCGAAGCTGTGCGAGTTTCTGGACGATGATCTCACCGTTGTCATCGCCACGGCGCATCAGAGCGCGCAGTTGCAAAAACTGGGGGGCGAAGAAATTCTGGACGAACTGCGGGTCCTGATCCGCGATGCCTCCGGCACCACCGCCTTTTTCTGTTTTTCGACTCAGCTCAAACCCGGCTTGAACTTGTTGCGCATTTGCGGTCCCGCCAATTCCCTCACGGTGGACCATGCCAGCGGCAGCCTGCTGCGGCACGTAAACCGTTCGTACAAGAGCTACCTGACTTACTGGCTGCCGCCGCTGAAAAACGCCCGGCAGCATTTTCACAATGCCCGCTGTAACTTCGTCAACTTTCTCAACGGGCGGCTGCACCAGGATTCCGGGATGAAGGAGCTGATTGAGCGCTTTTACCTGTGCCTCCGCAACCGGGGTGCTCCGCCGCTTCCCGGCCGGGAAATCCTGCTCACCGCGCGGATCATGGACGAGGTCTTCGCGCAGATTTATCCGTCCCAGGCCAGCGGGCCCCCGGCCGTCGCGGCCCCCGCCACACCGAAGCCGGCCGCGGCCCTGCCCACGCCATGACATACGTCCTCATCACCCCCTCGCGCAACGAGGAAAAGTATATCAAGCTGACGCTTGATTCCATGGTGGCCCAGACCGTGCTGCCTTTGCGCTGGGTCATCGTGGACGATGGGTCCACGGACCGCACCGGTGAAATCGCGGAGGACTATGCCCGGCGTTATCCTTGGGTTGAAGTGATCCATCGGCCGGCCCGGCAGGAGCGCCATTTTGCGGGCAAAGTCCACGCGTTCAATGCCGGTTTGGAACGGGTCCAGTCCCTCCCCTATGAGGTGGTGGGAAACATGGATGCCGATATTTCGTTCCCGCCCGATTATATGGCCTATCTGCTCCAGAAATTTTCCGAGTATCCCAGGCTGGGCATCGCCGGCACGCCCATGCGCGAGGAGCACTATGACTCGCTGAAAGACAGCTTTTTCAATGAAAACGACGTTTTCGGCGCCTGCCAGCTTTTCCGCCGCGAATGCTACGAAAGCGTCGGCGGCTATACGCCGATGAAATGGGGCGGCGTCGATTGGGTGGCGGTCCGGTCCGCCCGGCTAAGGGGGTGGCTGACGCGCTCGTTCATGGACCGGATGTTTTTTCATCATCGGCCCATGGGTGCCACCGAGAGCAACCTCTGGAAGGCGCGGTTCGATTACGGGCGGAAGGACTATTATCTGGGCAACCATCCGCTGTGGGAGGCTTTCCGGGTGACGTTCCAGGTCCTCAAAAAACCCTATGGAGCGGGCGCACTTTTACTATTATGTGGCTATGTGTATTCCTTCGCCACGCGAATGGAGCGGCCGGTGGCGGACGAGGTGCTGCGGTTCCACCGGCAGGAACAATTGAATCGTCTCAGGCGTTTGCTCGTGAATTTTCTCAAAAGCGGCCGAATCAAGACGTGAAACCGCAGAACGTGAACGGTAAAAACGCAACCAGCCAAAAACAAATTATGGCCGATACTGACATCAAGCAGGTCAAACAATTCTGGAATTCCAATCCGTGCCAGTCCGATCTTTCGACGGCGGAAGATCGCCGCCGCTATTTCGAGGAGATTTCGCGGAAGCGGTATGAGGGCCGCGAGTGGCATGTGCCCACCGTGGCCAGGTTTGACGCCTATCGCGGCAAGAAGATGCTGGAAATCGGCTGCAGCATTGCCACCGACGGCCTGGAGTTCGCCAAGCGCGGGGCGGATTATACCGGCGCCGACCTCACGCCACACTCGATCGAGCTGGCCCGGGAACGGTTTGGCTTGTTCGGAGTGCCGGGAAATTTCGTGGTGGTCAATGCCGAGGAGAAACTGCCGTTCCCCGACCACGCATTTGACCATGTGTACAGCTTCGGCGTGATTCACCATTCGCCGACGCCGGGAAAAATTGTGGCCGAAATTCACCGGGTGCTGAAGCCGGGCGGCACCATCACGATCATGCTCTACAACCGGACCTCGATTAATTACTACCTCGAAATCATGTTCCTGCGGAAATTGTTTCGCTGGGCGCTGCTGCCCAAATTCATGCCGCGCTGCCTCTCCGCGATCACCGGCTTCGACCGCTGGAAGCTCGAAGGCCACCGCGACATTTTCATCAAGAAAGGCAAAATGACCAAGCTGGAGTGGATTAGCATCAACACGGATGGCCCGTTTTGCCCGCTGGCCGATGTTTATGACGAGCGCCAGGCCGCGGAGTTGTTCAAGAATTTTACCGACTTGCGCCAGGAGGTCTGGGAATTCAATCGCGAACACTGGTCGTTTTTGGGCAAACTGGTTCCCGTGGCCCTTGAGCGCAAGCTCGGCCGGCGCTGGGGCTGGCACCGGATGATTTACGGGAAAAAAAACTGATGCCGCCCGCCCAAATCACCGCACCGCCCGCCGGCAAGGTATCCGAGGCGCTGAAGAACTTTGTCCGCTGGCTCGACCGCTACGGCGAATCGTCCTGGGATCACCAGTCCTTCTTCGCCGGACCCTTCGGCCGCCGGGCCAAGCAGCTTTATTACCATCACCAGCTGCTCGGCACCGCCGCCGTGGCGCCCATGATTCTGTGCGAGGCGCTCTTCCCGCCGGCCCGCCGGTTGTTTCATCACCGCATGCGTCTGCCGATTGCCGATGCGCATTATGCGATGGGCTTTGCCTTTCTGCACGAGGCCACGGGCCGGGCTGAATATCTGGAAAAGGCCGTTCACTTCCTCGAGGTCCTCAAGCAAACGCGCAGTCCCGGCTTCGCCAACTACTGCTGGGGCTACCCGTTTGACTGGGTCACCCGCAATGGCGTGCTGAAGCAGCACACCCCCTTCATCACCACCACCCCGTACGTCTTTGAGGCGCTGCTCCAGGTGCAACAACTCGCGCCCCGGCCGGAATGGAAGGACATGATGGCCTCGACGGTTCGCTATGCGACCGAGGACATCCGAGACCGGCCCTTCCCCGGGGGAGGCAACACTTGTTCCTACCTGCCGGGCCAGGAATTTGACGTCGTCAATGCGTCCTCCTACCGCGCCGCGATGCTGGCTGGCGCCGCGACGTTTTTCGGCCGGGACGAGTGGCTCAAAATCGCGGCCGCCAACGTGGATTTCGTGCTGGCGGCGCAGAATCCCGACGGCTCGTGGCCCTATGCCAAGGATGGCGTGCGCGATTTTGTGGATCATTTTCACACCTGCTTCGTCATGAAAGGCCTGGCGAAAACTTATCAGGCCGGCCGCGACCGCCGCATTTTCGTGGCCCTGACCAGGGGGATCGATTTTTACCTGGCGCATCTTTTTTCGGCTGATGGCCTGCCGCGGCCCTTCGCGAAGGCGCCGCGTTTGACGGTTTACCGATGCGAGTTGTACGATTGCGCGGAGTGCATCAATCTCTGCCTGCTGCTGCGGCACGATTTTCCGCAGTTGGAGGCGACTTTGCAAACGGTCGTGGCCCGCATTCTGGACCAGTGGATCAAGCCCGACGGCTCGTTCCGCTCGCGCAAATTGAGATTTGGCTGGGACAACGTGCCCATGCACCGCTGGGCCCAGTCCCAGATGTTCCGGGCGCTCGCCTTTTACCTGCGCGAAAACAACCGCCGGACGCAACCAGATTATGTGCGGAATTTGCGGACAAATTAAGCTCGCCGGCGACGCACCGGTGGACCGGGAAACGATTCGCCGCATGTCGCGAACCATGTTTCACCGCGGCCCGGACGACGAGGGATATTTCTTCGACCGGTCGCTCGGCCTGGGTTTTCGCCGTCTTTCCATCATCGACTTGGCCGGGGGCCATCAGCCGATGGCCGACGCCGAAGAATCGGTGTGGCTGGTCTTCAACGGGGAAATCTACAACTATCGTGAGCTGCGCGCCGAACTGGAAGGCTGCGGCCATCAATTCCGCACCAACTCCGACACCGAAGCCATCATTCATGGCTACAAGCACTGGGGCCACGACGTCTTCAGCCACCTGAATGGCATGTTTGGCGTGGCCCTCTGGGATGTGAAAAAGCGGAAGCTCATCGTCGCGCGGGATGCGCTGGGCATCAAATTGATTTACTACCGGCTCGCGCAGGGCGTGTTGAATTTCGGCTCCGAAATCCGGCCCGTGGTGGCCGCGGACGACTCGCGCCCGCAGGTGGACCCGGCGGCCGTGAATTTGTTTTTGCGGTTCCGCTACACGCCGTCGCCGCTGACCATCTTTCAAGGCGTGCGCAAGCTCGCGCCCGGCTCCATGCTGGTCGTGGAAAAGGGGGAGTGCCGCGAGGAGCGCTGGTACCATTTCCGCCCCGAGCCCTTTGAAAAGATGCCCTCCGACGCGGAGGCCACCGAGGCCCTGTTCCAACTGTATCGCGGCGCCGTCAAACGGCATTTGCTCGCCGATGTGCCGCTCGGCATCTTGTTGAGCGGCGGCCTGGATTCAGGCCTCCTGCTCGCCCTCATGAACGAGCATGGCCGCGACTGGCCCGCCTTCACCATCGGCTACGGGAAGGCCTTCGCGGACGACGAACTGGTGGAGGCCGCCGAAACCGCCTCGCTCCTGGGGGCGCGCCATCATCAGGTGATGCTCGACCAGGAGGAATTTGAACGAGCGCTGCCCAACATCGTGCGCTTTCTCGAGGAGCCCGTGGCCACCTCGTCCGTGGTGCCCATGTATTTCGTCTGCCAGCGGGCGCGGCAGGACGTGAAGGTGGTGCTGATCGGGCAGGGTCCGGACGAATTATTTGGCGGATACAAACGCCATCTCGGCGTGCACTACGGCGGGCTTTGGCGCGGGTTGCCGGACGGCGTGCAGGCGCTCACCAAGGCGCTCGTCGCCGTGCTGCCCCGCAACGAGACCTTGAAGCGCGGCGTCCGCTCCCTCGGCGTGGCCGACCGGCTGCAGCGCTACCAGGACGTGTTCTCGCTGGCTCCCGGCGAAACCGTCAACGGCCTGTTCCGCGACGGCGCCGGCCAGGTCTCCGGCCTGGTGGACTACTGGCAGTCCCTGGCGCCGCAGCTCGCGCCGCTGGACGAACTGGGCGGCTTTTCCCTGCTGGAAATCCGTTCCTCCCTGCCGGACGAACTGTTGATGTACGCGGACAAGCTCTCCATGGCGCACAGCCTGGAGGCCCGCGTGCCGTATCTGGACCGCACCGTGGTGGAATATGCGCAGCGGCTCGACGCCAGCTTCAAAGTGCGGCGCGGCGAGCGCAAATGGCTGCACCGCCGCGTGTGCCGGAAATTCCTGCCGGCCCGGATCTTGAAACGCAAAAAACGCGGCTTCGCCGTGAACGTGGTCGATGACTGGTTCAACCAGTCCGCCACGGGCAAAATTTCCGAATGGTTGCTGGACGGGCAATCGCTCATGTACGCGGTGCTGCAGCCGGCCCCGGTGAAAAAGCTGCTCGCCGAACACCAATCGCGTCGGCACGACAACCACAAGATCCTCTTCAGCCTGGTCATGTTCGAGCAATGGCTGCGCTGCGCCCGGTCGGCGGGCGGATGAACTCGCTGAGGAAACTCCTGGATGGACTATGGCATTGAAACAGGTTGAAGTTCGCGTGTCGGGCAAGACCACGCTGGTGCCGGCCGCCGAAGTCTGCGGCTACACCGTCGTGGCCCGGGGCGGGCGCATCAAAACCGCCTCCATTTATGACGAGGGCGTGGCCGAGGGCGGCCTGGTGACCGATCCGGATGCCTTCGTGGCCGGGTTAAAGCGCAGCGGCCTGAAGGCGGACGTCCTGACCTTCTTTCAGCGGCCGCCGGAGGTCACGCCAAAATTCAAACTTCACTTCGACTGGGACAATTACGCGGTGGTGGACACCTCGAACTTTGATGCCTGGTGGGAAAAGCTGCCGCAGGAGGCGCGCAAGAACACCCGGCGCGCCGCCAAGCGCGGCGTGGTGGTGAAATCGGTTCCCTACGACGACGCGCTGGCGCTGGGCATTCACAAGCTATGCAACGAATCGCCGGTCCGGCAGGGCAAGCCGTTCTGGCATTACGGCAAGGATTTCGAGACCGTCAAGCGCGAGCACGGCACTTATTTGGAGCGCAGCGAATTCGTGGGCGCCTACTTCGAAAACGAGCTGATTGGCTTCCTCAAGATGGTCTACGCGGGCCGGCTCGCCGTCATCCTGCACATCCTCGCCTTCAATGCGCACTACGACAAGCGCCCCTTGAACGCGCTCCTCACCAAGGCGGTGGAAATCTGCTCGCAAAAGGGCGTGCACTATTTTGTCTATGGCAATTACGTCTATGGCAACAAAAAGGACGGCTCGCTGGTCGAATTCAAGCGGCGCAACGGTTTCGAACAGCTTGATTTCCCCCGTTATTACCTGCCTTTGACTATGAAGGGCAGAATCTATGTGGCCCTGCGCCTTTATCGCGGCGCCGTCGGCCTGCTGCCGGGCCCGGTCATCAACCTGCTCCTGAAGCTCCGCGGGAAACTATATGCACCAAAATCAAAAACCGAATCGGCTCGGGCCGATACTGCCAAAGAAGATTGAGCCCAGGTACGGCAAATCGGAATGAGCTGCGCAAACGCAAAGTGCTTTGGAGTGCGGTGGCAAGCGAAGCGCGACACCGCTTTCGCGCGGGCCGCGGTCCTCAGCAACTCGAGACCGCCCCGCGCGCACGAAAGCGCCGTCGCCGCTGTGCTCTGCCGGCGCAGTCCAAAATCGCCAGCGGGACTGCCAGGCGCGTCGCACATCAGCGGAGCATCTTGTACTGCGGTGGCAAGCGAAGCGCGACACCGCTTGCGCGCGGGCCGCGGTCCTCTTCAGCTCCCAGCCGTCGCGCGCGCACGAAAGCGCCGTCGCCGCTGTGCTCTGCCGGCGCAGTCCAAAATCGCCACCGGGACTGCCAGGCGCGTCGCACATCAGCGGAGCATCTTGTACTGCGGTGGCAAGCGAAGCGCGACACCGCTTGCGCGCGGGCCAACGCTTTCATCTGTCCGTTTCCATTCCGCCCGGATAAAAGATTACTTTACCTTTTAATGAAATGAATTAGCTTTTGCGCCTTGCCGCCGGTGTAGCTTAACGCTAGAGCAGCCAGATTGTATCTGGCAGATGGAGTGTTTAATTCCTCCCGCCGGCTCCAATTACCACCACCCGCACCTCATGCCTGGAATCGCCGGAATCATCGCCCGCCAGCCCGCCGCCGGCTTCGAGCCCGTTGTGACCTCGATGGCCGCCTGCCTGCGGCATGAAAGCTTTTACCAAACCGGCGCGTTTGCCGCGCCGGAACTGGGCGTGTATGCGGCCTGGACCGCGCATGAGCATTCGTTTGCCTCCGGCCAGGTCTTTCAAAACGAACCGCAGGATATCGCCCTGCTTTTTTCCGGCGAATGCCACCTGGACCCGGCGGACCGGACTCGGCTCCGGCAAAATGGCCATGCGTTTGCCGACCGTGGCGGCGCCTGGCTCGTTCACGCATACGAGGAGCAGGGCGAAAAGTTTTTTGAAAACCTGAACGGCCTCTTCAGCGGGCTGCTGGTGGACCGGCGGCAGCGGCGGGCCTTTCTGTTCAACGACCGCTACGCCCTGGAGCGGATTTACTGGCACGAGACGCCCGACGCGTTTTATTTCGCCAGCGAGGCCAAGGCCCTCCTGCGGGTCCTGCCGGAGCTTCGCGAATTCGATCGCGAAGGCGTGGCGCAATTTCTCGGGGTCGGCTGCGCGCTGGCCGGCCGCACCTTGTTCCGCGGCGTCCGGCTGCTGCCGGGCGCCTCCCGCTGGACGTTTCAGAACGGCGCCGTCCGGCGCGAAAAATATTTTTCGCCGGAAACCTGGGAGGCGCTGCCCAAGCTGCCCGGCCCGGACTACGAAAATCAATTCCGCTCGGTCTTCGAGCGGATCTTGCCGCGTTATTTTGCCTCCGATTCCACGGTGGGCATTTCGCTGACCGGCGGCCTGGACACGCGGCTGATCATGGCCTGCCATCCGCACGACGCGCGCCATGAAACCTGCTACACCTTCACCGGTCCCGCCGGGCGGACGCTCGATGACCGCGTCGCCGCCCGGGTCGCGGCGGCGTGCGGCCTGGAACACCGCCTGCTGCGCCTGGGGCCGGATTTCTTTGCCGATTTTGCCGCCCACGCGGATCGGACGGTCTTCATCACGGACGGCTGCTCCGGGGTCCTGGGCGCGCATGAGATTTATTTTCACCGGCAGGCGCGGGCGCTCGCCACCCTGCGGCTGACCGGCAATTACGGCAGCGAAATCTGCCGCGCCATTTCCACCTTCAAGCCGCTCGGCCTGGCCCCGGAATTATTCGCGCCCGGCTTCCGGCCCGCCGTGAACGCCGCCGCCGCGCAACTGGCCGCGGAAAAAAAGCATCCGGACACGTTCGCCGCGTTTCACGAAGTGCCCTTGAATCTCTTTGGCAACCTCGCCGCCGGCCGGTCGCAAATCAGTTTCCGCACGCCGTATCTGGACAACGAACTCGTCGCCCTGGCCTGCCAGTGTCCCCCGGACCTCAAAAAGTCGTCGCTGCCCGCGATGCGGCTGGTCAAGGCCTGCAGTCCGGCGCTGGACCGCATTCCGACCGACCGTGGATTTATCAGCGACCGCTCCGACCCGGAAATCCTGGCGCGCCGCGTTTTTGCCGAGGTCACCTTCAAACTGGATTATTGCAGCAACGCCGGCCTGCCCCATCCGTTTGAGCCGCTCGATCCCTGGTTCAAGCCCGTGGTTCGAGCGCTGGGACTCGCCGGCCTGCATAAATTTTTGAAATACAGCACCTGGTTCCGATCGGAGCTGGCGTCCTATCTCACCTCGAAAATTGCCGCGGCGCGGAGGCGGGACGACGGATTTTGGGACGCCGGCGCGGTGGGACAAATGGCGGAACAGCACCTTCGCGGCCGAAAGGATTTTCCATCCGAGATCAACGCGGTCCTGACCCTGGAATCTCTGGAACGGCAGCTCTTTCGCGAACTGCCGCGCGGCTTCGGAAATTAGCATGAACACCTTGATCCTCAAATTGGGCGCCACCGGCGACGTCGTCCGCACGACTCCGCTCTTGAAACACCTGGCCGGAGAGGTCTCCTGGATCACCGCCGCCAAAAATGTGCCGCTGCTCCAGGGCCTGGCCCGGACGTTGCGCAGTGTTTCGTGGGAACAGCGCACCCGGTTTTGCGACCGCGAATACGACCTGGTCATCAATCTCGAAGACACGCCGGAGGTGGCGGAGTTTTTGGCTGAGCTGAAATTCAAAAAGCTCTTCGGCGCTTACGCGGCGAACGGCGCGCTGGCCTACACCGGCGATTCGCGGGGCTGGTTTGATTTGAGCCTCATCAGCCGGTTCGGCCGGAAGGCCGCCGACCGCCTGAAGCTGGAGAATCGCCGCACCTATCAGGATCTGATCTTCGCGGGCCTCGGCCTGCCCTTCCTGGGCGAGAAATATCTTCTGCCCGCGCCGGCCCCAACCGACCTGGCCGGCGACGTGGCCCTCGCCCCCAAGGCCGGCACTGTCTGGCCCATGAAAAACTGGGCTTATTATGGCGAACTCAAAAGCGCGCTGGAGTCGCGCGGCCTCACGGTCAACGTGCTGCCCGAGCGCGCCAGTCTGCTGGAACACCTGGGCGACGTGAAAAACCACCGCTGCCTGGTCAGCGGCGACAGCCTGCCGATGCATCTGGCGCTGGCCGCGGGCACGCGCTGTGTCACCCTCTTCACTTGCACGGCGCCGTGGGAGATTTATCCTTACGGCATTCAGCGGCAGATCACCTCGCCCTTGCTGGCGGAGTTCTTTTTCCAGCGCGGCCTCGATGAACGCGCCATCCAGGCGATCTCCGTGGAGGAAGTTCTGGCCGCCGTGCTGGACCAACTGCGATGAACGGCCAAACCCCACAAATCAGCCTGCTGACGGCCGGCCGCGACCGGCCTTATGCGCTCGGCCTGGCGGCGGCCCTCGCCGCGGCCGGAACCGATTTCGATTTTGTCGGCAGCGACGAAGTGGATGGGCCGGAACTGCACGGCTCGCCGCGGATTCATTTCCTGAATTTGCGGGGCGACCAGACCGTGAACGCCGGCCTGTTCCGGAAAATCAAGCGCGTGCTCGCCTATTACGCCCGGCTCATCCGCTATTCGGCCACCGCCCGGCCGAAGATTTTTCACATCTTGTGGAACAACAAGTTCGAGCTGTTTGACCGCACGGCGCTGATGCTCTGGTACAAATTGCTCGGCCGGAAAATCGTGTTTACCGCGCACAACGTCAACGCGCGGGTGCGCGACGGCGGCGACTCCTTCCTGAACCGCGCCACCCTGGGATTCCAATACCGCCGTTGCGACCACATTTTTCTGCACACGGAACGAATGCGCCGCGAACTGGTCTCGGCTTTCGGCGTTCCGGCGGGCAAGACCACCGTCATCCCGTTTGGCCTGAACAGCACCGTGCCCGATACCGCCCTGGCCGGCCCGGCGGCGCGGCAGCGCCTCGGCCTGGGCCCGAAGGACAAGGTGCTCCTGTTTTTTGGCAATATCGCCCCCTACAAAGGCGTCGAATTCCTGGTGGCCGCATTCCTGGAACTGGCCGGCCGCCAGAACGACCTCCGGCTCATCATCGCCGGCCGGCCCAAGGGCGGCGACGCCTATTGGGCCGGAATCCTGGACCAGATCTACGCCAGCTCCTGGCGCGACCGCTTTATTTTGAAGATCGAGTTCGTTCCGGATGCGGAGACGGAAATCTATTTCAAGGCCGCGGATGTCCTCATCCTCCCGTACACGCACATCTTCCAGAGCGGGGTGCTGTTTCTGGGCTATAATTTCGGCCTGCCTGCCATCGCCGCCGACGTCGGGTCGCTGAAGGAGGAAATTGTCGAGGGCCGCACCGGTTACGTGTTCCCGCCGCGCGACACGGCGGCGCTGGCGCGCGCGATCGAAGGCTTTTTCGCCGGCGATCTGTATGCGCACTTGAAGGAACGCCGCCAGGACGTCCGCGATTTTGCGCGCGAGCGTTATTCCTGGAGCAAGGTGGCGCGCCTGACCACGGCGGTCTATGCTCGGCTGAACGGAAAGTAACTCCATGCGCATCGCCTACCTCGCTCCCTATCAAGGGCCTGCTCTCAACGACCGCCGGCCCATCACCTTGAACCGCAGTCTCGCCGGCTCGGTCAAAATCGAAGGCTTCGCCCGGCTGTTGCGCGAAAGCGCGCACGAGGTGGAGATATTTTCCCAGGGCGAAGTGGTGGAACTGGCCCTTAAATTTTATCCGGGATTCACGGAACCCGTCCGGTTTCATCCCGACATTCCGGTGACTTATTCCTCCGCGTTGCCGATCCGCTATCTCAATGGAATCTGGCAGGGGTCCCGGCTGCTTTCGCTGTTCAAGTCCCGGCATCGCGCGGCGCCGTTCGACCTGGTGATCATTTACAACCTCAAAGTGCCGCAGGTCTTTTGTGCGGATTACGCCATGAATCAGCTCGGGCTGCCGGTGGTGATCGAGTACGAGGACGACGCCTTCCTGGATATTGGCGGCCGGCCGGACCCTTCGTTGCGGCCCGGTTATGTCCGGCGCGCGCGCCATATTTTGTCCTCCGTGGCGGGCGGCTTCGCGTGCTCGCCGCACCTGCTCGCCCAGTTGCCGGCCGGCGCGCCGCGATTGCTGGTGCGCAGCGTGGTGGGCGAATACATCATGCGCGCCAGCGGCAAAACCGAGGCCGAGAAAAAAAACCGGGTGTTGTTCTCGGGCACGCTTTACCGCACCAAAGGCGTGGCGCCGCTCATCAAGGCCTGGCCGCAGGCGCGGTTGGCCGGCTGGGAATTACATATTGCCGGGGACGGTGAGGACATGCAGTCGTTGAAGAAACTCGCCGGCGGCCGTTCCGACATCATTTTTCATGGCCTCGTGCGCGCGCCGGAACTGGCGGAACTTACGTCGCTGGCAAAAATTTGCATCAACCCCCATGATTTAAGCCGGCAGCCGGGGAACGTGTTTGCGACTAAAATTATCGAGTATCTGGCCGCGGGCGCTCACGTGATCTCCACCCCCATGGGCGATGTGGAGCCGGAAATCGCCGCCGGCATCACGTTCATGCCGGACAATGCGCCCGAGACGATTGCCCGCACGTTGCAACAAGTAGTCCAAACAAACGCCTGGCGGCAAACCGCCGAACGCGCGGTCCAGAACCTGTACCGCCCCGACGTCCTCCGCGCCGCGCTCGACCAACTGATGCGGGCCTCGGTTTCCAAGGGAAGAACGGACCTTTAATCGAATAGGACAAAACAAAGACCCTCAAAAAAACGAACGGCCGTTGGCCGCCGCTGACATTTCATCCGCCGCGGAGCGCGGTTTGTCCCCGGCCGCAGCGCGGCTCTTGGCGCTAGAGCCGCCAGGTAATACGCGCCTTGTTCAGGTCGTAAGGCGACATTTCCATCTTCACA
The DNA here is from genome assembly GCA_049509875.1 of Verrucomicrobiota bacterium. GTDB lineage: Bacteria > Verrucomicrobiota > Verrucomicrobiia > Limisphaerales > UBA11358 > UBA11358. The sequence continues at coordinate 113,080 of JBEKZM010000001.1, forward strand.
CGATCGCCGGCGGTGAGGCGCACCCAGCGCTTGCGCATTTTGCCGCAAATAGTCGCCAGCACCACGTGCTTGTTCGATAGTTCCACCCGAAACATCGTACCGGGCAGGACCACCGCCACAACGCCTTCTACTTCAATATGTTCTTCTTTTGTCTGTGTCATTTTGTCTTTCGGTCAAATCTGCTGCCATACATTCCTCATTCCCGGTCAACCACCCGGTCACGAGCAGGAAAAAAAAGAACGAGGAATGGTTGCACCCAAACCTCGTTCCTTGGATATTCTGTGTAAATCCAACCTTTTTGCTCCGCTTTTTCCCGGCGCCCGGGTTTCGAATCATCACCGAACAGAGCTCACTTGAGGATTATCAAGACTTGAAACCAACGAACTATCCAACGACCAACCTGATAGTAGCTTGCTTTTGAAAAATAGCAACCGATTTCTCGATGTTTCGCCGCTGGCGGGTGTGGGGACAAGGTCGTTACCCAGCGTAAATCCTTCGCGCGCCCAATCATCCGCCAACGTCGTCAGCTTCCGCCAACGCGCCAGCGTCCTGGAGTGCGTGCGGCCCCCCGCCGCTGTGGGGCGTGCTCCCGGTTGTGGTGAGGCAATCAGTTGCGGTTCAGGGAAAGGCCCTTGTTCCATTGGGACCTGCTCACGGGCCATGAACTTGCGCAAACCCGGCGCGAACCCAAGGTTCAGACGCAGGAACAGCGTCTCCCTCTCCTCGGGGGAGAGGGCTGGGGTGAGGGCGGGCTTCTTGCATACCCACCCTCTTAAGTTTCATGGGAAGGCCAATTCCCATTGGCCAACGCTGGGCTGCCTGATTGCCCTCCTCTCAGGCTGGCCGGAACTGCCACGCCCCTTTTACTCATCAATGTTGAATCGGTCTCCAATACGAATTCATTTCATTGGTAGGGCGCGTCACTCCGTGCGCGCCGGCGTCGGTTGCCACTGAACGGCGCGCACGCAACGGAAGGCATCGGCTCGCTCAAGTCGCAATCATTCGACCGAGCTCTGACCCAAAAGAAACTGGCCGGGAATTTCGGCCTTGAACCTGCTTACATAAGCGACATCGAACGCGGCCTGCAAGTGAATCTGAATTCGCAGTTATGAATGGCTAGCCGCGAAATATGGTCTTCCGGTGGAAGTGGAGATATTCTTGTTTTGGGGGCAACGATTTCGAATGAAAGTTGATTTGCTTGCCGGCAAAGCTGACAAAATCGTGCTCAATCGTTGGTTGGGGCAAGTGTCCGCGCAATTCTTTGCTCAATATGAGCCTGTATTCGTCGTCGAATGTAATGAGGCCACAGTCAAAAGCCCCGTCGTGCAAGCGCGACAGGCAAAGTCCGTTTTGAGGTTCAAGTCTCTCCTTTGGGAACGGTTTCCATGGCAAAATGTGGCTTGCAACAAGAAAATCTCTGACGCGAACACCAGTCACACAGCATTGTCCATCAAAAGCATTGAGAACCATTTGCCGAAAAAACTGCTGCCCTCGCCGGACGCTGACCTGCGCCGTCGTTTCGGTGAGACCTTCCGGTGCTACTGGGAACTTACGTACACGGACACCGACACCCTTAACTAATTCGACCTCATCAGGCTCACCCGACGCGAACAAACTTCGAAATGCTTCTTCGCTTTGCGGCGCAAGCACATTCCGCCGCTCCTGAAATTCAGTCCAAATCTCGCGGTCAAGTTTGCTCGCCCCCGATAATCCTTTACGTCCTCGCGCTTTCACTGCCGGGTCAAGCGATGCGAAATTGCAGAGTTTCATGGCGACGCTTCCTGAAGACCGGTCAAGCCGCTCCGCAATATCACGAATGACAGGTTGATCTTGGTCGAAATGCCCAAATGGAATTTTCTCATACAGGTTCAACAGCACGAGCAACTCGTTGCGTGTCCATGGTTTCCTGAGAGGCATTGGAGTAGATTGCCAGAACTTCTGTTTGAAACGAAACAACTTAATTCTTGCCCTGCGTCATGAATCTGGCCAGGTGTACATGCCGAACTATGGCTGATGTCTTTACCAAGCTGAAGCGGTCGCCGGTGATGTCCCGCAAGAAGATTCAAGCCGCCTTGAACCCATCCCGCTCCGCGTCAGATAGCCCGCGTCGGGAATCACGATAGTGTCCTGGACAAAATGGCCATCCACTGCGAGCGGGCGGCTCACCGCACCGGGCCCACTCTCATTTTAGATGTCACCGTGACATCTTAAGTGCAATAAGATGTCACGGTGACATCTCACCTTTCCCGAGGATCTGTCAGAGTGGCCGTTGTGATGGACAAAACGACCATCAAGTCCGCCGGGCATATGCCGGCGGACTTGCCGCGCAGCCGGCGTGGGGAAAGGCTCGTCCCGACGCACTGGCGCACTGTTAAAATACGGATGAATACGGTTTATTACGGATAATTCGCGAAATTCGTGTCAATGTCTTTGGTCCCCGCCGGCCTTTGCCGCAATCAGTAAACTTGTCCCCCGACCGCCCAACGCTAATACTGTCCGAAACATGGCAAAGTTGATCATCGAGGCCGGCCGCGGCGAACGCCAATACTGGCGCGACTTGTGGCGCTACCGCGAGCTGTTCGCCTTTCTCGCCTGGCGCGATTTGCTCATTCGCTACAAGCAGACCGCCGTGGGCGTGGCGTGGGCCGTGCTGCGCCCGTTTCTCACCATGCTCGTGCTGACGCTGGTCATGAAAGTCACCAAGCTGGAAGGCGACAAAGTCTCGCCGATCCCGTTGTTCGTGTTTTGCGCCATGCTGCCCTGGCAGTTCTTTTCCACCGCCCTCTCCGAAAGCGGCACCAGCCTGATCACCAATTCGAATCTCATTTCCAAGGTTTATTTTCCCCGGCTGGTGGTGCCGGCCAGCAGCGTCATCACCAGCTTCGTGGATTTTTTGATCGCCGGGGCCTTCATGGTTTTCCTGATGCTCGTCTATTGGCTGATGGCCCTCTATCGGTTCCCGCCGCCCGGCCACCTGCTCGCGCTGCCCATCTTCATGCTGCTGACCTTCGGCGCGTCGTTTGGCGTGGGATTGTGGATTGCGGCGCTGATGGTGAAATATCGCGATTTCCGGTTCGTGGTGCCCTTTATCGTGCAATTCGGACTCTACGCCGCCCCGGTGTTTGCCATGACCGCCAATATTCCGGACCGACTCCCGGCGACGCTTCCGGAGAAATGGCACTGGCTCCAGTGGGTGAGCCCGGCCCTGCTGGACTGGGTCAATCCCCGGCTGATCTATTCCTTGAATCCGGTCGTGGGGATCATCGACGGCTTTCGCTGGTGCCTGCTGGGCGGACCGAACGCGCTATACTGGCCGGGCCAGGCCGCCTCGCTGGCCGGCGTGGCGGTGCTGATATTCACCGGCCTCTGGTATTTCCGCAAAACCGAGCGCTCCTTTGCCGACATCATCTGAGCCAATGACGTTATCGTGAGCGAACCGATCATCACCGTTGAGCATCTTTCCAAGCGCTATGTGCTGGGCCATCAGCTCAAGCGGGACGACGGCCTGCGGCATGCGCTCGAGCATCTGCTCCAGGCCCCGGCCAAATGGATGCACGAGCGGAAGGAACGCCGGCAGGCGGCCCGCGAAGAATTCTGGGCGCTCAACGACGTCTCGTTCGAAATTCAACCCGGCGAAGTCGTGGGCATCATTGGACGAAATGGCGCCGGCAAATCCACGCTGCTCAAGATCCTCAGCCGGATCACCGAGCCCACGGCGGGCCGGGTTACGATTGATGGCCGGGTGGCCAGCCTGCTGGAAGTGGGCACGGGCTTCCACAATGAACTGACCGGCCGCGAGAATATTTTCCTGAACGGCGCCATTCTGGGGATGAGCCGCGGGGAAATTAAGCGGAAATTCGAGGAAATTGTGGCGTTCTCGGAAGTCGAGAAATTCCTGGATACGCCGGTGAAACGGTATTCCAGCGGGATGTACGTGCGGCTGGCTTTCGCGGTCGCCGCCCACCTGGAGCCGGAGGTGCTCATTGTGGACGAAGTGCTGGCGGTGGGGGACGCCGCCTTTCAGCAGAAATGCATCGGAAAGATGAAAGATGTCAGCCAAGGCGGGCGAACGGTGCTGTTTGTGAGTCACAACATGCAAGCCGTGGTGACCCTGTGCCAGAGAGCCGTCTGGCTGCAGGGCGGAAGGGTCTGCGCCACCGGACCGGCCAGGAGTCTGGTCGAAGAGTACATTCAGAAAAACGCCGTCAGCGGGCCGGACCCGAACGTCCCGCTGATCGACCGGCCGCGCGCCGGCACCGGCGCGGCCAAATTCACCAAACTGACCGTGGTTCCGCTCGATGACGCCGGGCAGGAGTGCGACCACATCGTTACGGGCACGGGCGTCCGCATCGACCTCGAGATCCGCGCCGAAGGCCAGCTCCGGGAGGCGAACGTGGCGGTGACGCTCTATGACACGAACAATTATCGCCTGATTGACGTCAATACGGCCTTGAAGGGAGAATTCCTCTCGCTGGCGCCGGGAGAAAGAGCGACGGTGAGCTTTGTGATAGACGAACTGCTGCTCAAGCCGGGGCGCTATGTTGTGGAACTCTGGCTGGGCCGCGGCGGCATCGAAGATACGGACTTCATCCGGGAAGCGGGCGTGATCGAAGTCCATGACAACGTCAACCAGGCCAATCACACGGAAACCTTCCCGGGAATTTACCAATGCCGTTTTTCCCATCGGATTGCCAGATGACGCCATGCCAAACGTTCTACGCCAATTGAAACAGGCCGTTCACCGGGCCACCGCGCCGGGCTTGACGCCCGAGCTGAGCGAGCGCTACCGGCTGGCGGCGCTGCCGCGCTATGTCGAAACCGTCACGGAGCTGCCCGGCTTCCCCTTTCGTATTCCCGACGGTCCCTCGTTTGTCGCCAGTTGGGCGGAAATTTTCGAGCGGGAGATTTACAATTTCAAGGCTGGCGCCGGCCCGGTGCGCATTTTGGATTGTGGCGCCAATGTGGGTGTCAGTTGCCTGTATTTTCACCGGCGGTTTCCCGGCGCCAGAATCACGGCCTTTGAACCGGATCCAAAAATCTTCACTTACCTGCAAACCAACCTGGCCCGGGCCGGCTGCCGGAACATTGAACTGGTGGCCAAAGCCGTCTGGTCGTCGGCCGCCACGCTCCCGTTTCGGCAAGAGGGCGCCGACGCCGGGCGGGTCGCTTCGGAGTCCGGGCAGAAGGTCGTGGAAATACCTGCCGTCCGGCTGCGCGATTATTTGGATGAGCCGGTGGATTTTCTGAAAATGGATATCGAAGGGGCGGAAACCGAGGTGATCCGGGACGTGGCCCCGTGTTTGCGGATGGTGCGGAACGCTTTTGTGGAATACCATTCCTTCGCCGGCCGGCCGCAAACGCTGGGCAGCCTGGTGCAGATCCTCGTGGACGCCGGCTTTCGGGTGCATGTGCACCCGATGCATGTTTCCCCGCATCCGTTCTTGGAGATCAGCAACCATTTGGGGATGGACATGCAGTTGAACCTCTTTGCCCGCCGGGAGCCGGCCGTCGTTTGATGGCGTTATGAATGAGGCTGATCCACGCGGCGAAAAAAAGATTCTCTTTCTGGGCCACTCGGCTTCGCGCTCGGGCGCTCCGCTGGTCCTGCTGCACTGGTTGAAGTGGTTCAAGCAAAACGCCGGAATGTCGTTTGAGATTTTGTTGAAGGAAGGCGGACCCCTCGAAGGGGATTTCGCCGCCCTGGCCCCGACCACGGTGCTGCGGCGGTCGCGCTTCGAAACGATTCTGAACAACCTATGCCATCGCCTGCGCTGCAGCCCCCCCGCCAAATTCACGTTGTCGGCGAAGGCATTGGAATTTGCGCGGGGTCGAAAAGTGCGCCTGATCCATGCCAACACCGTGGCGGTGGCCGAAGAAGTGGCGGTGCTGGCCGGGCTCAAGCTGCCGATCGTCTGGCATGTCCACGAAATGCCCTTCGCGATCAACTGTTTCCAGGGCGGCAGGCCATTTGCGGAGGCCAGCCGATTCGCCACGGCGTTCATTGCGGCCTCCGAGGGCGTCCGACAAGGCCTGGTGGATGGCGGCTCGATCCCAGCGGCGAAAATAACCGTCATTCGCGAATTCATCCCCTGGATCGAGACGAGCCCCGAGGCCAGGCTGGCGCAGCGCGTGCGCGTGCGGAAAGAACTTGCGCTGCCCGCGCAGGCCTTTGTGGCGGGAATGTGCGGCACCGTCGAGTGGCGCAAAGGCGCGGATTTATTCGTCGGCGCGGCCCGACAATGCCGGGCGGAATTTCCCGGCCGAAATATTTATTTTTTGTGGGTGGGTGCGCCGGACCACGCGCTGACGCAAAGGCAGGTTGACCACGACCTGCGCCTGGCAGGATTGACCGATACGGTAAGGTTTATCGGGGGCAAATCGGACAGCCTGCCTTACCTGGCGGCGATGGACGTGTTTGCGCTGACGTCACGCGAAGATCCATTTCCGCTGGCGATGCTCGAGGCGGCCGCGCTGGGCCTGCCCATCGTCTGCTTCAGCCGCAGCGGCGGCGGGCCCGAGTTCGTGGCAGGCGACGCCGGCGTGATCGTGGAATATGCGGACTCGCTGGCCCTGGCGCGGGCCCTGGCTCGTTTGAGCGGGGAGCCGGCGTTGTGCCGGCAGCTCGGAGACGCGGGACGCGCGAAAGTGCGCGACCATTATACGGTGGAAAAGCAGGCCCCAAAAATTTTGCAGTTTCTGGGAGAGACCGGCCGCCTGAAATGAAGCGCCTGGCAATATACGCCCATTATGGCCCACGCCCGCAGGTGGCGGGCCATGTCTTATATTGCGTGCAGCATCTTGCAGAGCTGGGGTTTGAGGTTTGTTTCGTCTCCAATTCGGAACTTTCGCCCGAGAGCGTCGGGCGGCTCAAACAATCGTGCGCGCGGGTGATCGTGCGCGAAAACACCGGCCTGGATTTTGGCATGTGGCAGCGCGGCCTGGCGGAATATGACCCAGCGCAACTCGGGGAACTTTTGCTGACCAACTCCAGCATCATCGGGCCGCTGCAACCGCTCGGCGCACTCTGGCAGAATCAAGCCGGCGCCGACTGCGATTTTTGGGGGCTGACGGACAATGACGAGTTCAAGCCGCATCTGTCCAGCTACTTCCTGGTCTTCCGGCAGCCGGTGTTGCACAGCGCGCGCTTTCGCGATTTCTGGCGGACGATATTACCCTATCAAAACAAGTTCCAGGTGGTTTTCAGTTACGAGCTCGGGTTGAGCAACTGGCTGGAGGAGGGCGGATTCCGGTGGCGGGCGGCGTTTCCCCAGCAGCAGGTCATCGCGGCGCATCGCTCCGGGCGCGGTTTTTGGGGCCGCTGTCTGGACCGCTGTCAGGCGCTCAGCCATCTCCACCGCAACCGCGAGCTGCCGCCGCGAAACACCACCCTGGTTTATCCGGACGTCCTGCTGCAACACGGCATGCCGTTCTTAAAAGTCTCCCTGCTCCAGCAAAGCTCCCTGCGCATCACGCCGCCGGCCGCCTTTTCGCTGTTGGAAAAATTCAACCTGCCGCCGGAGATTTTGCAGGAACTGCGCCGGACTTTTCCCGCTTCCTGACCGCCCGACATCGTGATAAAAAATCATCACAAGCAATGCCAGATGGAGTAAGCTGCCGCCCATGGACGCCACCAATTACGATCCCTTGCCAGGCGCCGGCAGCCGGCCTTGTCTCTGGTCCGTCATGATCCCGACCTATAATCCCAAGGCGGAGTATCTGGAGGAGACTTTGCGGAGCGTGCTCGCGCAGGATCCCGGCGCCGACTTGATGCAAATCGAGGTGGTGGACGATGGTTCTCCCCAGGGCGCCCCGGGCGGGCTGGTCCGGCGCGTCGCCGGGAGTCGCGCAACCGTCCACCGCGAAAAAGAAAATCTCGGCCTGGCTGGAATTTGGAACCGCTGCATCGAACGCGCCCGCGGAAAGTGGATCCATATCCTGCACCAGGACGATCTGGTGCAGCCCGGGTTTTACGAAATGCTGAAAGCGGGCATGGAATCCCCCGCCGCCCCCGGCTTGTTGTTCTGCCGCCAGATCTTCATCAATGAAAGCGGCCGGGAAATCAGGCGGTCGGACTCGGAAGCCAAAACGGCCGGGTGCCTGCCCGACGCCCTGCCCCGGCTGGTGCAAGCCCAGGCCATTCAGACGCCGTCGGTGATGGTGCGCCGTTCCGTTTATGAAGCGGTGGGCGGATTCAGGGCGGACTTGTGCTTTACCCTGGATTGGGAAATGTGGTGCCGCATCGCCCGGCAATTTCCCATCTGGTACGAGCCCGAGGCGCTGGCCTGTTATCGCGTCCATGGCGGCGCGGAGACCTCGCGATTGACGCTCACGGGCCGGGACGTGGAGGATGTCCGCAAATGCATCGAAATCATCAGCGGCTACGTGCCGGATCCAGCGCTGCGCGCCAAACTGCGGCGGCAGGCGCTGCGGCGGTCGGCGATGTTCGCGGTCAAAAACGCCGAATCGCTGGTCCAGGCCGGCCGGCGGGCGGCCGCCTGGCGCCAGATGACCGGGGCGCTCCAATGCGATTGGTCGCCGCGCGTTTTGAAAAACGTCCTGACGCTGCTGCCGGCCGCCGCCGGCGTGGTGAAAAGCAAGAAAACGCCGCCCCCATCCTGCCGTTGAAGCCATGAGCAACGAAACGAGCACGAGTTCGCCGGAAATTTCCGTCATCATCTGCACTCATAAGCCACGATCGGAGTATCTCCGGCGCACGCTGGCGGCACTCGAGGCGCAGACCCTGCCCAAGTGCCAGTGGGAGCTTTTGCTCGTGGACAACGCCTCCCAGCCGGCCGTGGCCCAGGAACACGACCTGTCCTGGCATCCGCTGGGGAGGCATCTGATCGAACCCAGATTGGGGCTCACCCCGGCCCGCCTGCGCGGCATCGCCGAGTCCCGCGGGCCGTGGCTGGTATTTGTCGATGACGACAATTTGCTGGCCGCGGACTATTTGAGCCGGGTCCTGACCGTGGCCGCCGGCCATCCGCGGCTCGGGGTATTTGGGGCGGGGATATTGCAACCGGAATTTGAAACGCCGCCGCCGGCCGGGCTGGAGCATTTGTTCCCGCTCCTGGCGCTCCGGGACGTGAAATCACCCCGGCGCAGCGGCGATCCCAGGAACGCGGAGAGCCTGCCGTGCGGCGCCGGCTTATGCGTGCGCCGGGAGACTGCCCGCCAATTCGCCGCCCTGGTTGACCGGCTGAAGAGCTGCGTGGTCCTCGGCCGGAAAGGCGGCGAATTGTTTTCCCACGAGGATGATCTTTTTTCCTGGGCCGCCGCCGGGCAGGGCCTGGAATTCGGAGTCTTTCCGGAACTGCGCATCACCCACCTCATCTCCGCCGGCCGGCTGAACCAGGCGTATTTTCTGCGCCTCATCTATTATCACACTTTTTCGCATTGGATTTTGCATTACCTCCTGGCCGGCGAGACGCCCCGGCGGGCGGGCTGGCTGCGCCGTCTGCGCCTGGCGCCGCACGCCCTGCGAAACGGCATTTTTTCCGCCCGCTGCCAGTGGCAATGGGCGCAGGGCGAGGATCGCGCCGCCCGTTTCATTGTGGCCAACAGCCTGTCGCCGCTGCCTCAAGCCGGCGGCCAGCGGCCCGTTATTGCCCATTCGTAAATGGAGACCATGCCCGCGGACCGCAAATTATTGGGCTGCCTGACCCGGCGGGAACGCTGGGGTTTATCCGGCCGCGGCTGGCTGGCCATCCTGCTGTCGGTGGCGCTCGCGGGTGGCGCGTGGGCGCGATTCGTTCATCCATTTCTGGCGCAAACCCGCCGCGTGGAAACAAGGATCCTGGTGGTGGAGGGCTGGGTGCCCCTCTACGTGGCGCAGGCGGCGCTTTCGGAATTCCGCGCCGGCCATTACGAAAAAATTTACACGACCGGCGGACCCATCGTCGGGAATGGCGGCTATAGCAACGACTTCAACACCTACGCGAGTGTCGGCGCGGAGGACCTCGGCAAGGTCGGCCTGCCGGCCCGGTTCATCCAGATGGTGCCCTGCCATGTCAGCGGCCGCGATCGCACTTACAGTTCCGCGCTCGCCCTGCGCGAGTATTTTCGAACCAACGGCATCACCGCCGGCGCCTTCAACGTCCTGACCGAGGACGCCCACGCGCGCCGCACCCGGGCCTTGTTCCAGGCCGCCTTCGGCGCGCAGGCGGACGTCGGCGTGATCTCGGTGCCGGATCCCGACTACGATCCGGCGCGCTGGTGGCGCTACAGCGCCGGCGTGCGCGAAGTGCTGGGCGAAAGCATCGCCTGGTCGTACGCCACCTTTTTGTTTCACCCGCCGCAACCCAAATCCTGAAAGGATTGAATCAGCCAGCCCGGCGTTGCCGCGACGGTGGAGCGGCTACGCCGGGTCACCGCCCCGCGCCGACCACAACGCTGAATTCGTTGGATCAGTCCCCCGGGGCTGTCTGCTCGGCGCAACGCCGCCCAGCGCCCATAAGTTCGTTGGCCACAAAAACGCGCAAGTGGCACAAGCACATTCATTCAACCAAAGAATTGGAACCGCGAAATGACTTCAGGGATGGGTCAATGAGTCATCGAAAATTGGCTCTTCATTCTGGATTTGCGGCGTGGCAGGATTGAGTCATGACAACCAATTTCCACCTTGTCATGGATCGGGCGCGGCGTAAGCCTTCGGCACAGGCCAGCGTAATCCTTGGGCAGGCGCACAAATTCGATTTTCGTCTGTGTCGTTTTCATAATGTTTCTTTCCTTGTGTATTCATTCGCCGGGTTTGTCAAACACGATTAACACCGGCATCTGGCATCCGGCAATCCGCAATCCGCAATCCGCACTCAATTAATCCATGGATCCAATAATCCACCAATCCCAATTCCCCCGCCGGCATCCGACAATCGGCACGCGTCCGTCATTTTAAGACTAATTTTGAAATATTCTGTCGCTAAAACGTCAAAAAGTATGGATATTATGCTTATGTTAAGATTGTTATGCACTAAAATAAAAAATCAATTTGTGTCACGTTTAGACTATACATTTCCCCAGTTCATGGTAGAGTGGCGTCTGTGATGAACAAGCACAGTTCATGTTCAGGCCGCGCCACGAGCAAACGCCATGGGGGCGTGCCCGGCCCCAAGTATCCATGCGGCGCTTTGGATTGGTTTCGCAATCCGCACTCAGATGGTTCCGCACTCCTTGTCGCGCCAAAGCAAAGCCTAGGCGGACGCACTCCGAATTCCGCATTCAATTCCTCCGGGTATACATCCGGGTACATCCGGGTATATCCGGCCATAGAACCGATTATGCACAACAAAAAATGTCGCCGGAGACCATGCCCGTGGCACCTGCACACCGGAGTCGCGTCTCGCCCCCGGCAATCGGCAATGGTAAATGAATGGAATTCGTGTGCATTCGTGTCAACGTCATTCGTCACTCGTCAGGTGGCCCCATTCCGCACCCCGCACTCCGAAATCCGAATTGGAATGGTTCCGCATTGGAATGGTTCCGAAGTCCGCACTCGGATGAACAACCGGCTATATACGTATGAATACGGATATTTACGGATATTTTCGGCCCAAGTGCGCGGTCCGCGGTCCGCGGTCATTCATCGTTCGGCTATACTGGCCGCTGTGATGGACCAAACAGCCATCGGCTCTGCTAGCCATACGCCGGCGGGCTTGCCCCGCCGACTTGCCGCGCCGGAGCGCAGCGCCGGCGGGAGCGTTACCGTGCAACGCGAAGGCGGGCCTGCCCTCCGGCTCGTCGCGTCGACCTGCCCGCCCAAGCCTTGGCGAAGGTGGAAGCCTCGTGAAGACGGAAGCCGTGGCGAACGAAGGCGGATCACCGCCAAAAACTTTAACCAAATTAAACCAAATTAAACCAAAAAACGAAAAAGACCATGCCCTGAACCCAACCGGCAATCTCTGAAGCCTGAAATTTCAGCATTTCGATTTTTCCGCTTTTTTACTATGATTCAATAGCACCATGGAAATGCTCGATCCCAAAGTCGCCGCCGCCCGCTTGAAAAAGGCGTCCTCCTTGCGGCCGACCCTGGCCATCGTCCTGGGCAGCGGCTTCCACCATGTCCTCACCCGATTGCGCGTGGACAAAAAACTGGCTTATGCCCGCATCCCTGGTTTCCCCAAACCGACTGTCAGCGGCCACGCGGGCGAGTTGTTCTTTGGCCGGCTTGGCCAGACCCCGGTCATCGTCCTCAGCGGACGCGCCCATTATTACGAAGGGCATTCCCTGGATCGCGTGACCTTTGCCGTGCGCGCGCTGGCGGCGTTTGGCATTCGCGACCTGCTGCTCACCAACGCCGCCGGGGGCTTGAATCGCGCCTTCCGGCCGGGCAACTTCATGGTCCTCACCGACCACATCAATTTCATGGGCGCCAATCCCCTCCGCGGGCCTGCTGCGCCGGGCCTTGGCCGTTTTGTGGACCTGACCGACACCTATGACGCCGGGCTCCGCCAGTGGCTGTCTGCCGCCGGCCAGGCGTCCGGGCTCAAGCTGCGCCAGGGCGTGTACCTGGCGGTCAGTGGCCCCAGCTATGAAACGCCGGCGGAAATCCGCGCCTTCGCCCGGCTGGGCGCCGACGCCGTGGGCATGAGCACGGTGCCCGAAGCGATTGTTGCGCGCCAATGCGGCCTCCGCGTCGCCGCGGTCTCCTGCATCACCAACCTCGCCGCCGGCATCAGTCCGCATAAATTGTCGCACGCGGAGGTGCTGGCCACGGCCGAACAGGTCAAAACCGCCGGCGCAAAGTGGCTGGAAAATTTCGCGAAACATTACCGCCGGCATCCGGTCAAAAACGGATGATCGAACCAAAGCCTGAGGGGACAAATTCCGGCCGCGCGCCCGCCTCGAGCCATGAATCCATTCATCCAGCCATCCAATATTCCGACGCCTGCATCCGGCCCTGACAATGAAAATTGATGCCAAAAAATTGCTTGCCGCCGCCGCGCGAGCCCGGGCGGGCGCCGTCGCACCCTATTCCAACTTCAAGGTCGGCGCCGCGTTGCTCGCCCGGTCCGGCAGAATCATCGCCGGCGCCAACGTGGAGAGCGCCAGCTACGGTTTGACCTGTTGCGCCGAACGGATCGCCCTGTTCAAGGCCCTGACCGACGGCGAAAAGGATTTTCACGCCGTGGCTGTGGTGGCCCGCTGCCACGGCGGGCCAATGCCTTGCGGCGCCTGCCGCCAATTGCTGGCCGAGTACGCCCCCAACGCCCTGGTCTTGGTGGCCGACGCAGCGGATTTGACGGCCATCAAGCGGTTTACCGTGAGCCGGTTGTTGCCCCACGCGTTCCGTTTAGCCCCTTGATATCCAAAGGTTTCGTGGTAGTTTCCCCCTCCGCTATTGTTGTCGCGCGATGAAGCCGGAAGTCGTATTTGGTTTGGAGAATGCCGCCTGGCCGGCGTTGCTGGTGAATGCCAGTGGCGCGATCCTGGTGTGCAATGCCGCCGCCAAGAAACTGTTTGGCCCACCTCTGGAGAATCGCTCCGCGGAGTTGGCCGCCGTCTGGGCCCCGGCGAATGGCACGGACCCGGCCGCCTTCCTGGTTTGGTGGGAAAAAAACCGCCCCGTGCCCTTCGAGTTGCAATTCCGCCTGCCGGGCGGCCTCGAAAGAAAATTCTCCGCCGCTATCGCCATCGCCCCGCACGGGGCCGACAAGCTGTTCGTGCTCCAGTTGCCGCCGTGGCCGGATAGCGCCCCCGGCCACACCGTCGAGTCGCCGACCGAATTCCGCAACGCCACCGGCGACGCCGCGCTGAAACAACGGCTCGATTGCGCGTTGCAACTGGCGCGCTCCGTTTCGCTGGATTTCAACAACGCGCTGACCGGCGTGTTGGCGCACACCTCGCTGCTGCTCAGCAAAGCCGACCCCAAGCACCCGTGGCGCCGTTCGCTGCTGGAAGTTGAAAAATCCGCCGCCCGCGCCGCCGAAATTGCCGGCGAACTGGCCCTCTTCAGCCGGCAGGAAAAAGAAACCCGCCGCGCCCCCGCCGGCAATCTCAACACCGTCGTCAGCCGCTGCCTGGACGCCTTCCGCAACGCGGGCGGCGCCCGCCTGGCCTGGCGCTCCACCCAAGAACGGTCGCTCTTCGAAGCCCGCTACGACGAGGCCAAGGTGCAGCAGGCATTAACCAGGATATTCGAAAACGCCATGGAATCATTCGAGCCCGGCAACCCCGGCCAGATTTCCGTGGCCACGCGCAATGTGGAATTGACGCAGGCCACCCAGGATCGCAACGTCCGCCTGGCCGCCGGCTCCTACGTCTGCGTGGAAATCACCGACAGTGGGGCCGGCATCGAAGCCGCCGTTTTGCCCCGCGTGTTTGAACCGTTTTTCACCACCAAACGCCCCCCCCACCGGGGCCTCGGTCTCGCCCTGGTCTATGGCATCATCACCAACCACGGCGGCGGCGTGGCCATTTCCAGCCAGGCCGGCAAGGGCACCTCCACGCGCTTGTACCTCCCGGCCGAAAAAACCATCGTGGACCAGGCGCTCCCCGGGGACAAGGAGTTCCACGGCACCGGCACCCTCCTCGTGGTGGACGATGAGAGCCTCATGCTGACCATGGCCGACGCCATTTTGACGGATTTTGGCTACCGGGTTTTGACGGCCAACAGCGGCCAAAAGGCGCTGCAGGTGCTCGCCCAACCGGGGACCACGGTCGATCTGGTGATCACCGATCTGGTCATGCCCGGCATGGGCGGCCGGGAACTGATGGAGCGCATCCGGCAGGAGGGATTGGGAGTGCCCATCCTGGCCATGAGCGGCTATGTGCTGCCGGAGTCAAAACAGGACCAGATGGCCTATCTGCAAAAGCCCTTCACCAGTTCCGATTTGTTGCACAAAGTGAAGGCCGCGCTGGCCCGCGGAACAGTAGTTGACTAAATGGAAAGGTTTTGTTTAACTCACCTTATGCAAATCGAAAGCCTCAAAGTTTTCTGCGACCTGGCCGAAACCGAAAGCTTCACCAAGGCCGCGCAAATCAACAGCGTCACGCAATCGGCGGTCAGCCAGCAGATCAGTTCTCTCGAACGCATTTTCAAATCGCTCCTCATCGAGCGCAGCAAGAAACGTTTCCGGCTCACGCGCGAAGGCCAGGTGCTTTACGATTACAGCAAGCAAATCATCCAGACTTATGAGTCGCTCCACAGCAAGCTCCAGGAATTGAAGGACATCATCTCCGGCACCATCCGCGTCGCCACCATCTATTCCATCGGCCTCCACGATTTGCCTCCGTATATCAAAAAGTTCATGCGGAGCTACCCCACGGTGAACGTCCACGTCGAGTACCGCCGCGCCAACCAGGTTTACGAGGATGTCTTCAGCAATGTGGTGGACCTCGGCCTCGTGGCCTATCCGGTCAAGGATTCCAAGCTGGAAATTGTGCCCCTCCGCAAGGAGCCGCTGGTCCTCATCTGCCATCCGCAACACCCGTTCGCCAAACAAAAATCCATCAAGCTCAAACATCTCGTCGAACAAAAGGTCATCGGCTTCGAGCCGGATATTCCCACCCGCAAGGCGCTCGACAAGATCCTGCGCGAATACGGCGTGGATGTGAAGCACGTGATGGAATTCGACAACGTGGAAACCGTCAAGCGCGCCGTGGAAATTGACGCCGGCGTCTCCATCGTGCCACTCGGCACGGTCACCCAGGAAGTCGCCAAACAAACCCTGGCCGCCGTGGAAATCGAGGACGGCGAATTCTTCCGGCCCCTGGCCGCCATCTACAAGAAGAACAAGGTCCTGTCGCCAGCCATGAAGCAGTTCCTCTCCATCCTCAAGGACGCGGCCTGAGCCGGACACTTTCCCGGGGGTGGAACCGGCTTCCAGCCGGTTGAATCCGGCATCCTGCCGGATTCCGGGCGCACGCAAGATCTGTCAATGTCCTGTCGGCAGCGAGCGCAGAGAACGCCGCCCGATTGTTCTTACTTCAAGTTCCGCGGGTTCAGCCCCTTCAGATCCTTGCGCACAAAAATGCCGTCCTTGCGGATCAACTCGCCGTCAAACCAGACTTCACCCCCGCCCCAGTCCGGGCGCTGAATCAGCACCATGTCCCAATGAATCGCGCTCTGGTTGCCGTTGCCACAATCCTCATACGCCTGGCCCGGCGTAAAGTGCAGCGAGCCGGCGATCTTCTCGTCGAATAAAATGTCGCACATCGGATTCAGTATATGCGGGTTGAAACCCAGCGAAAATTCGCCGATGTAGCGCGCGCCGGCGTCGGTGTCCAGGATCTCGTTCAACCGCTTGGTGTTGTTGGCGGAGGCATTGATGATTTTGCCGTCCTTCAATTCCAGCCGCACATTCTCAAACTTGGTCCCGGAATACAGCGTCGGCGTGTTGAACTGGATGGTCCCGTTCACGGAATTCCTGACGGGGCAGGAAAAGACCTCGCCGTCCGGGATGTTGCGGTCGCCCTTGCACATCTTCGCGCCAATGCCCTTGATGCTGAACGTCAGGTCGGTGCCCGGACCCTTCAGGTGCACACGGTTGGTCTGGGCCATCAGCTTTTCCAGCGGCGCCATGGCCCGGCCCATCTTCGCGTAGTCCATCGTGCACACCTCGAAATACAGCGTCTCAAACGCCTCGGTGCTCATGCCCGCCGCCTGGGCCATGCTCGAGGACGGCCACCGCAACACGCACCAGCGCGTTTTGTTGATGCGATAATCCAGCACCGGGCGGACCGTCTTGGAGTACATCTTCATGCGGTCGCCCGGCACGTCGGCGTTCTCGTTCATGTTGTCCGCGCCGCGCAGGGCGATGTACGCCTGCATTTTCTTCATGCGGAACAGCTCCAAAGTGCGCACGTCCGCCGCCTGCGCTGCGGTGACGCCGAGCAGCAGCTCGCGACCCACCCGCGTGTGGCGCGTCTCCACAAAGGGCGTGGCGCCCGCCGCCCGCACGGCGCGAACCAGCTCGATCGTAAATTCGTCCGGCACGTCGATCATGTCCAGCAGCACGCGCTCGCCTTTCTTGAGCGCCGTTGAATAATTGACCAGGAGCCTGGCCAGCTTCGTATAGCGTGGATCAGTCATATTGGACTCGAGCATAAACAAATCTCCCCCGGCACGCCATCCTCCAAATTGGTGATGAGCGGAGAGCGAAGTTCGTTCAACGCCCGCCCTCCCCCCGGCCTTTTCCCCCAGCAAGGGAAAAACGGTTGCCGCGTCTTGGCAAAATGTACCGCTGGGTTCGCCACAACGCTGGGAGCGCCGGTCTCCGACCCGGCTCGATCCTGCGGCGGCCATCCAATGAGCCGGTCGGAGACCGGCGCTCCGGTTCATGGGGAGGACCGTCGTCGAACCAACTTTAATGGAGAGTCGTTTAATCCGCCGGAGTCAACCAAGAATCTCGGCGCTTGACGAACCGTCATTCGAGTCCGAACCTTTCGCATCTGATTATGAGGGCCTCATCTCGCCGTGACACTCAGAACAAAATACCGGTTTGCCACAATTTCAGAGTCCCTATGTTTATGTCAATGCCACCCTATAAAATGCCGTCCTGGTCAACCATCAAGGGCGGCCTCGTCTTCGCATTAATTCTCTGGATGCTTGTACCGCGGGTCCAGGCCGGGAACCCAAACCAGCGCAGCCCGGATCAGGTGCTGCTGGTGGACAACGAAAACAGCCCGGTTTCACAGGCGATTGCCCATGACTATGCCGGCCGACGAAAAATTGAGAACCGGCTTTCGGTTCGCTGCCCCGATTCTGCGTCCAGCACCGCCAACGAAACCATTCCTCTGGCCCTCTATGCCCAAGCCATCGAAAATCCCATCTGGGAATATCTCGCCGGCCACACAAACATCGACTTTGTAGTGCTCACCAAAGGCATTCCCATCCGGATCACCGGATCATCCATGGGCAGTTGTGATGAACACAGCCGCGAGCCGGCCGCCACCCGTGGACATCCGTCCGTGGACAGCACCCTGGCGGCGCTGGATTATGCGAATCTCCCCGGCACCATGAAAATCGACATCACCGGATCCGGCGCCGTCGGGTGCGCTTATTCCAATCGTTACTGGAATGCCAGCGAGCCTTTTTCCCACGCGAAATTTGGCGGCTATCTGGTCGCCCGTCTGGATGGCTATACGGAAGCCGACGCCAAGGCGCTGGTGACCCGGGCCTTGACCGCGGAACTGGGCCTCGCGAATGGAAAGGTGTTGTTCGACGTCCAGCCGATTTTTGGGCTGGGTGACAAATCGACGCAACCCGCCCCCATCACCGGCAGAATCATCCTGCGCGAATCGCCCTGGAGCGAATACAATGCCGACCTGCAGCATGCCCATGACGTGCTGGCGAAACGCGGCATTCCCAACGAACTGGATCTGGATGAAACCTTCGTCGGTCATCGATCCAACCTGCTGGGCTATTTTTCGTGGGGCAGCAACGACGCCCGGTATTCCAGCGAGGCGTATCAAACCCTTTTCTTCGCCCCCGGTTCGTTGAGCGATACTGCCGTATCCACCTGCGCCCGGACTTTTCTCCCCACCCAAGGCGGACAATCCCTGCTGGTGGATTTGATTGCCCACGGACTTACCTGCGGCAAGGGGTACGTGGACGAACCGCTCTTGCAGGCGAACGCTTCGCCCACGATTGTGATGGACCGATATACTTCAGGTTATACAATGGCTGAAAGTTTTTATGCCGCCTCCCATTTTGTCGGCTGGGAGGATGTCATCGTTGGCGATCCGCTTTGCCGCCCCTACGCCCGACTCAAATAGATTGTCGGTTCACAATCTAAATCTCATGCGCAACTCCATCAGCAAAGTGTTTTCCCAGGAGCTGACATGTTGGTCGGCGGTCATGATTTGCTCAACCGCGGCGAATACCTGCTTCTGCTGTTGACGATCGGTGAAAGCATCCGCCAGCAACAAGGCCTGTTCTTTTGCCTTCCAAACGGATTGAACCGCCGGCCGCATGCGGGTCACCGCCGCATCAAATTCCCGTTGCCGGTCAGGTTCCCCGCCAAAGCCCATGTCCGTCAACATTTCCTTCAATTGCGCGTCCTCAACCGTGGTTAGATGCCCGTCCGCATACATCGCCAGAATCAAAAGATCGAAAAGTGCCTGCCGCTGGGAGGTCGAAAAATCCGTCAAATCTGTGGCCATGTTGGAACGATAACACGATTGACAAAGAATTCACATGCTTTTGACCCCAAACCGGGGGACCCGGGCTGTCCATTTTGGGCGCGCTCGTCTAATCACGTTTTGCCCAACAGCACGCCGCGCACCGGCATTTTGAAAGCACGCCATTAAAACAAAACGCCCCGCGAACCAGCGCGGGACGTTCTGTTTTGCTATTCCTTCCTCTCTTCCGCTGGCGGTTAATCGCCTACGGTGATCCGCTTGGGCTTGGCTTCCTCGGCTTTGGGCAGCACCACGGTCAGAACGCCATCCTTGTAGGAGGCCTTCACCTGGTCGCCCGCCACCGCCGTCGGCAGCGTCAGCACCCGGGAAAACCGCCCGAAGTAACGTTCCTGACGATGGACCTCCGTGCCCTCGTTCACTTTTTCCTCCTGGCGTTCGCCGGAGATCAACAGCGCGCCGTCCTGAACGGAGACCTCGATGTCCTCGCGCTTCATGCCGGGCAATTCGGCGCGAATCGTGAATCCGTCCTTGTCCTCATGCACATCCAGCGCGGGTGCCCACGCTCGCAACGGCGATTCAAAGACGCGGTCGATTTCATCCTGCAAGTTCGCCAGCCGGCCAAATGTGGGCCAAGCCAGCCCGGGTCGTGTATATTGCATCAGTTTCATGTTTGTCCTTTCGTTTTGATTGATTGTTCGTTGGTTACTTGTTTGTCTTGGGTGCTCACCAGCACGTTCCATGGTTCATCATTTATTTCGGTTCCCGCATGGTTACTGAGCTTTGACAATGCCAATCCAATGAAGCGCGAAAATCATTGAAAACTGTTGAATTATTCGATTTTGGCAAGCGGGCGACGAGCAATCGTGGCACAGGTTGATGTGCCACGGTGGTTCGTTGTTGCCAAAATGGCACAACCAAATCCTTCAGGACATCAACTTGACCCAGGCGAGGAGGCCAGCCAGAGAGGCGAGCGTTACGGGCAGGCCCAAGCGGGAGAAGTCCCAGAAGCTGATTTTGACACCCAAGTCGCGCGCTTGCTGGACCGTGATTAAGTTGGCCACACTGCCGATGATGAGCAGGCTGCCGCCAAAGCTGTTCGCCAGCGCCAGGATATAGGCAGCCGTGGGCGTCAAGGGATGGACAACCTTAAGCAGCAGCATGACCGTCGGCGAGTTGTTGATCAGACTGGTTAAAACCGCCGTCGTGATCGTCAGATTCACCGGCCGGTCGAGATTGAATCCGGCTTGGGCCAACCGAGCCACCGCCTGGTCGCCAAAGCCGGTGGAGACAAAGGCGCCGGTCACCACAAACAGGCCGACAAACAAAACGAGGATCGGCCAGTCCACCAGCGCGAGCAATTCTTCGGTGCGGAATTTGGGACTGGCCAGATGAATGCCCGCCGCCGCCAGCGCGAGGATTTCCGTAGGCAGCGACGAGAAGAAAAGGCCAATCACTGCCGTCAACACGATCAATCCCTTGATGGTATGCGTGCGGTTGAAGGGATAGGAATGTTCGGGAGTTGAATCCGGAGCCGGTTGCGACAGTTGAAGCTGATTCCGGGACAGGAACCAGATGATGCCGTACGCACACGTCATCGCGAAGGCCACGGGCACGCTGCTCCACAGCAGGTAACGGCCAAAGGCGAGATGCGCCGTCTGGCCGATGAGCATGTCCTGGGCATTGCCGATGAGCGTGGCCGCCGCGCCGATGTTGCTGGCGATGGCCAGCGCGACCAGGAAGGGCGCGGGATTGAGCCGTTGGCGCAGGAGCGCCGTGGCCACAATGGGCGTGAAGACAAAACACACGATGTCGTGGTTTAGAAAGGCGGACAGACCGCCGGTCACCACCATCAGAATAAATAGAAACCGCGCCGGATGGCCGAGCCGCTCGGAAATGCCCTCGGCCACCAGATTATAAAATCCCGACAACCGGAGCTGGGCCGAGATCACGAAAAACCCGAACAGCAGGCAGATCGTCGGCCAGTTCACCCACGCAATCGCCTGGCTGGTCGCAACGTGGCCGAAAATCATCATGGCGATGGCCCCCAGCAAGGCGATGCCCACGCGATTCAGTTTCAGGCCGGGGATGCGGCCCATGGCCAGGCCGAGATAGGTAATGGCGAAGATCGCAAGGATGTTGGCGTTCGAGTTCATGCCTGGGTTCCGGCGGGACAATGAAAGCCAAGAAACCTCCAATATTCAAGGGGGAATGACAATGTTCCGGGCACGGGATTTGTGACGTCGGAGCGCGGCCGTCCCGGCCGCTGCCGCGTGATTCCGAACAAAATGCGATTAAACGACCATCGCCAAAACGAAAGGCCATCAACCGCCGCCTCGCTAAAGTTTGAATCGGCCGCAAGTCACGGACACTTCAGCGCCCGGGACGGGCGCGTTCCGGCCCTGCCAATTAATGCACCATGGGGACGGGCCATCCCGACGCCGGCACGGCTGCCTTCGCCGGCCGATGGCTTGGCGATTGGAATTCCGCCAACTGCGCCGGCCGAAACGTCATAAAAAAAGGCCGCGTTCGCACGCGGCCTTGGGATTCTTCAATTCAAAAGTCCTCGGTTTACTGCACCGGAGCCTTGGGGGTGCAGTAAACAAACTGGCCGCGTCGGTTCTTGGCCCAGGCGGCTTCATCGTGGCCGGGATCCACCGGTTGGTCCTTGCCGTAGCTGATGGTCCGGATGCGCATGGGGTCGATGCCGACCTTGGCCAGCGCCTCGCGCAGGGCCAGCGCGCGGCGTTCGCCGAGCGAGCGGTTGTATTCCTCCGTGCCGCGCTCGTCGCAATGGCCTTCAATCAGCAGCTTGGCGTCGGGACTCGAACTGAGCGCCTGGCCCACGTTGGCCACGTTGGCCTGTTCGCTGTCCTGAACCACGGCACTGTCAAACTTGAAGTGCACCGTGTACGCCGCCAGCTTGTCGCGGTCTTGGTTCAAGGTGCCAGGATCCCATTCCGCCGTCGGACCGCCGCCGATCGGGGTGCCCGGGCCGGTGCCCGGAAGGCCCGGACCGGCGCTGGGCGTTTCAAAAGGCGGCACCGGATTACCGGGCGGCAGCGTGCCCGGACCGCCGGTCTCAGCAATCGGCTGCTCCCGATGACCCGGCAGGGTTGTGACTTTGCCATTAAAACCGTGTTTGCAACCGGTGGAAGCCAGCGCCGCCATCAGCGCCAGAGCGAGCGGCAGGACAATCTTGTTCAATTTCATAATTTTGCGTGCGTTAAATCTAGGTTAAATCTTGTTGAGTTGACAAAAATTTCCATTCGGTTGAGAAGTCGTGAAAATTTGAATCATCTCGCCCAAGCGGGCTGGGAATCACTTCCCGTCGCTCGGCCATAATCCTTGTATTCTTTGGCAAAAACGTCAAGCACAGACAATCTCTCGGTGCGGTTGATCCCGTTCATTGGACCGGGGCTTTGGGGGTGCACCAGATGAATTCGCCGCGGCGGTTCTTCGCCCAGGCGGACTCATCGTGGCCGGGGTCAACCGGCTTGTCTTTCCCGTAGCTGATGGTCCGGACGGAGTCGGCCTCGATGCCGGCCTTCGCCAGTTCCTCGCGCAGGGCCAGCGCCCGGCGTTCCCCCAGCGCGCGGTTGTATTCCTCGGTTCCCCGCTCGTCGCAGTGGCCTTCGATCAGAAGTTTCGCATTGGCATCAGACTTCAGCGCCGCGGCGACGCTGGCGACATTGACCTGTTCGCTGGCCTCCACCACCGCGCTGTCGAACTTGAAATGAACCGTGTACGCCGCGAGTTTCTCGCGGTCCTGGTTCATGCCACGCGGATCCCAATTGGTGGTGGTGCCGAGCGGCCCGCCCGCGTAGGGCGGCTGAGGCGTGGGCGTGGCGATCGGCGTGTTGTCGGGTTGAGTGATGGGTTTGGTATTGAGGTCGGATTCCGTGGTTGGTCCGGTTTGCGCCGGGTGGCCCAGGTTGGTGACTTTGGGAGTATTGGTATGCTTGCAGCCAGTGCTGGCCAGGGTGGTGATCAAGGCAAGGGTAAGGGGCAAAACAAGTCGGTTTAGTTTCATAATTTTATTAAAGTTTAAGGGGCAATCGATCGGGAAAAAATCGTCTCAGCGGTTCCAGGCGGGCTCGGAATTGCTGCCGGACGCATGGCGGCAGTCCCGGCTTTGCTTGGTGAAAACATCCAGCACCGCCACGTTTTGACGGCCGGCCGGACCGCGGTTAAATACCAGCGTGCGCGAGTTGGGCGACCACGAGGGATTCTGGCCCGACGCGACGGCCACCGGCAGCACCCGGCCATCCACGGACATGACGCAGATGTTGAAATCACCCGCCTGCGATGTGAACGCGATCCATTTGCCATCCGGCGACCAGTCCGGTTCGGTGGGATTGGGCGCGCCCGTGGTGGGGATGCGTTCGACGGCGCCGCCCCCGGCCGGCACCTTGGCCAAAACCCGGCGCGCGCTGATTTTCGCGGCGAAGCAAATCCACTGGCCGTCGGGCGACCAGCAGGGCGACGAATCCTCGATGCCCTTGGTGAGCCGCGTCAAATCGGAGCCGTCGGCGTCGCAGACCCAGACGTTAGGGCTGCCCATCTTGCTCAGAATCATGGCCACCTTGGAGCCGTCCGGCGAAACCGCCGCGCTGGTGTTCAGGCCGGAATAGCCGGCGATGACCCGCCGCTGGCCGCTCGATAGACTGTGATAAAAGATGTCCGGATTGCTGCGGGCATAGCTGGTGTAGTACAAGGCCATATGACCGGGCACCCAGGCCGGTTTGGCCACAATGGCGCCGTCCGAGGTCACCTGCTGCGGGCCGTACCCGTCAAAATCCGCCACGTAAATCTCGCCGCTGCCGCCCGGCGACTGCGACTTGTAGGCAATCTTGGTGCCGCCGATGGGTTTTAAATTTTGGATGGCTGCGACGATGTCGTCGGCAAAGGCATGCGCCTGCCGGCGTTCACTCGCGCCGTTGTAAGTGCGGGAGAAGAGCGTCCTTTTGGAAGCGTTGTCCGTGAGACTTCCAGTCACGCTGCCAGCGTCGCTGCCCTTAATCGTGTATTGGGCCAAGTCAGGGGAAACGACCTTGAAGCCTTGAACGTAAAGATCAAAGCTCAATACCTGCGCTGCCTCGCCTGTGAAGCCCTCCATCGCGATTGGAATTGGCGGAGTCAAGCCCAGCACTTTGACATTTTCATGCATCGGCAGGGCCTCATAATTCCCCTGCGCGAATGCCGTCACTGAAATCATTAAGGTTGCAAGCAATAGCGCGGTCGTTTTTAGATACTCTTTTTTCATTGGATATTGGTTCTCGTGGCGTTGAAATCAATGTGGTAGGTGCGTTCCCGGTCTTTGGTGTCCTCGGGGAATTCGTGAATAAAAGTGACCCGATCCAACATCCGCTGCACCGCTCGGTCGATGTTGGGATCGCCCGAGGGCGAAGTGATGTGAGACGAAATGACCGAGCCATCACGGGCGATTGTAACCGTAAAATTGACCACCGCCGATTCGCTGTTCATGTTTTCCGGCGGGACCCATCTTTGATGATAAACGCTCACGACGATAACGCCGTAGTTCGCATAGGACTCGCTGCTATTACCAGGCAGGTTAACTTCAGTTGAGGATGATTCGTTGTTTAGAATGTTGTTGGCAGCCCTTTGAATCTCGCGCGCACGTTGATCACGCAAGCGTTGAGCCTCCTTCGCGGCCTTTTCCGCGGCTTTTTCCGCCTCGGCAGCGGATTCATCCGTCGGTTTTGGGGTGTTGCGGGTGACTTTTTTCGTTAGATCCACTGTAACAACATGCTTCGGCGGTTTCGGCGTTTCTTCCGGCTTGGTGACCTCCGGTTCCGTCGTCTCCGGCGGCTTAACCGGCTCTGCGGGCGCAGGCTCAACATGTTTCACTTCCGCCGTTGGGGGCGCGGGCGCGGGCGGCGGTGGCTGGTCGGGTGTTTTGAGCGGCGGTGCAGGCGGCGGTGGCTGCGTCGCAGCCGTGCCCGCGCTGAGTAAAGCGTCGATCGCCTTGGTTGGAATTAAATCCAGAACGGGCGTGGTGTCCGGCTTGGTCGCGGGACGGATGAAAGCCGAGCAAAGCAGCACCACCAGCACCAGGAAATGCATGCCGACGGCGGCAATGAGACATTTTTTTTGCAGGCGGTTCATCTGGGCGTGGGGTCGGTGCGCAGAGAATAGCGCGAGATTCTGTGGCGCTGGCAACCGTCGAGCAGTTGAGCCACGAGATCGTAGCGGCAGTCCTTGTCGGCGCGAATATAGACCACGAGATTCGGATTCGCGCTGTAATCCCGGCCGAGGTCTGCCAGGATCTGGCCCAACGGCATCTGTCGCGATTCAAATTTATACATGCCGCTGTTGGAAATTTCCACGGTGCGAATGTCCGACTTGCGAATCTGCGTTTCTGGTCTTCCGCCCTGGGGCAGGTGCAGATCGATGCTTTGCGTCAGCAGCGGCGTTGTGATGATGAAAATGATGAGCAGCACAAACGCCAAATCCAACAACGGAGTGATGTTGATTTCACTCAAGGTCACCAGACGACTGCGTTGTGAGAAGCGGCGCATATTAGATTGCGGAGTGCGGAACGCGGAATGCGGAATGCGGAACGCAGAGCGCGGAATGGGGAGCGCGGAACTGCAGGGCACGACGTGTGGAGTGCTCCCCCATTCCCCGACTCGTCACCTCGTCGCCTACCTTAACTCCGGTTCCGTTCGTGTTCATTGGCAACCCACCCGTTTTCATTCTTCGCCGAGGAATTCTGTTTCCATCTTGGAAACGAGTTCCTGCGCAAAATTGTCCAGTTCCACCGTGAAGGCGCGCAAGTTGTGCACCAGCCAGTTGTAGCCAAACATCGACGGAATGGCCACCAGCAGGCCGGCCACCGTGGTGACCAGCGCGGCGGAAACGCCCGGCGCCATCACCGCCAGCGTCGCGCCCTGCGGCGACTGGGCAATGCCCGCGAAGGTGCTCATCACGCCCCAGACTGTGCCCAGCAGGCCCATGAACGGCGCGCCGCTCACCGCAATCGCCAGCAGGATCAGGCCCGATTCCAGCTTGAGTGATTCCTGGGCGACGACGTTCTCGATCGCGCGCTTGATGTGCTCCATGTTTTTAAGACTGATCTGCTGCTTGGTGCGTTCACCGGCCGGCCCGCGCAGCCGCTGGTCGAGATGCGAGCAGCCGGCCTGGTACACCGCGTAGAGCGGGCAGCCTTCCACCTCCAGTTTGCGGTCGAACATTTCCAGCACCGTTTTTTGCGACGTGAATTCCTGGCCAAACAAGCCATTCAACTTCCGCGCCCGCCGCATTTGGATGACTTTGAAAATCATCATCCACCAGACGGCGATTGAAGAAATAAACAAAATGACAATGATGACCTTGGCTTCCGGTCGTGCCTGGTGCCAAACGTAAAGAAGCTCCACCTGGTTGGTGGCGGCTCCGATCAATGCAAGAGGTAACCCGCTCATAAAAAATCCAAACTTGGTGGTGAGGAACCAGTTTTAGGACCAAGTGGCGGAACTCCGAGCTCTCGTCCGCCGGGGCCAATTATCCGCACATCGGCCCCCGATTGCAAAGTATTTTTTCATCATGTAGGCCGCGTGCCCTCACGCGGCGTTCCCCGGATATTTCAACAGACTGATAGCGACCAGCGCCGCCATGCTTAAGACTCACTTCACGGCCGCCCAGACGCGGTGGACGTCGTCGTGTTCGTCCAGTTCGTGGAGGAATTCGCCGACTTCATTGCGCTGCGCGTCGGTCAATTCGGGGCATTGCTTGGGCACGTAGCCGATTTCGCTCGTGACCACGGTCCAGCCATTGGCGGCGAGCCACTTGGAGACTCCGGCTACAGCCGTGCGCTCGCAGATGAACTTTGCGCCGGCCGCGCCTTCAGGAATGTCGTCGTTCTGCTCGTGGGAGAGCACTTCCACCTCGTCGGCACCCGCTTCGATGGCCGCCGCCTCGCGATCGATGTTGCCGTCCGGATGAGCCGCCTCGACCAGGCCCACGTGATCGAACAAAAACTTGTTGCTGCCGGTGGTGGCGAGCTGGCCCTTCTTGAACAACACGCGGATTTCCGGCGCGGTCCGGTTGACGTTGTCGGTATAGACTTCAACAATCACCGGCACGTTGTGCGGCGCGCGGCCCTCATAGAACACGTGGTCCATGACCAATTTTTCGCCGCCGACGCCGGCGCCCTTGTTGATGGCGCGCTGGATGGCGTCCTTGGTCACGCTTTCCTTTTTCGCTTTCTCCACCGCGGCAAAAAGGTGCGGATTCATCGAGGGATCCGGCCCGCCCATCTTGGCGGCAACCGAAATTTCGCGAACCAGTTTGCTCGTCGTCCGGCCCTTCTTGAGGCCGGCGACCAATCGTTTGGCATGCAGCCATTGGCGTCCCATAGTTGGATGATTTAAACAGAAAGGGCGGCGGTTTTCAATCGAATGAATTCACCGGTAAAGCCCCGCCCCGTGAATGGCCGCCGCCGCCGCCGCGGGAACGAGCTGGTCGATGGGCTGACCCGTTTTGATTCGGGACCGGATTTCGGAGGACGACACGCCCAAGGGAAAGCCCTTCAACGTGCGGCCGCGGAAAGGAGGCGGGAAGACCGCCGCGGCGCCGCCAGGCCGGGGCACCGCCACGAACTCGGCCAGCCGGGCCAGGTCGGCCGCTTCGTACCACTCGTGTAATTTGGCGACGTTGTCGGCGCCGATCAGGCAAAACAATTTCGCCGCGGGAAATTGCCCGGCGTAGTTGCGCAGCGTGTCCACCGTATAGGAGACGCCGCCGCGGCGGATTTCCTGGTCGTCCACCTCGCAGTTGGTTTTACCCACCAGCGCCAGCCGGAGCAGTTGCAGGCGCATCGGACCGGGCGCCGGGTGGTTGGCCGGCTTGAAGGGTGATTGCGCCGCGGGCACAAAGAACAGCCGGTCCAGCCCCAATTCTTCAATGGCCGCCTGCGCCACGAGCAGATGGCCCAGGTGAACCGGGTCAAACGAGCCGCCGTAGATGCCGAGTTTCATTGGCCGCGCTTAATGTAGCCGCAAACTCACTTTTGCGGCCATGGAAATCGTCCGCCAAATTCCCCATCCGCCGGATGCGCTGTTGCCTTTTGGGAATGTTTTGCGGATCATGGATGGCGAGTTTCGGCAGCCATGCATAAAATCCAATCAACCATGAGCGCGCGTCTGCCAGTCAAAAAAACCTACAAGCTGTACCTGGGCGGCAAGTTTCCGCGCAGTGAGAGTGGACGCTATCTGCCGGCGCGTTCCGCCCAAGGCGCCATGCTGGATAATTTCGCCCACGCCTCGCGCAAGGATTTTCGCGACGCCGTGGCGGCCGCGCGGGCCGCCGTGCCAGGGTGGGGCAAAGCCACGGCCTATAATCGGGGGCAAATTCTCTATCGCGCCGCTGAAATGCTACAGAACCGCGCGAGTGAGTTGGTCAACGAAATTGCGCGCTCGACCAACGTGAGCTCCGCCCGCGCAAAACGCGAGGTCGCCGCGGCCATCGACCGGCTGGTGTATTTCGCGGGCTGGACGGACAAATATCAGCAGGTTTTCGGCACGGTGAATCCCGTGGCCAGCCCGCATTTCAACTTCACCACGCCCGAACCCACCGGCGTGGTCGTGGTGCTGGCGCCGGATGAACCGCCGTTGCTGGCGTTGGTGTCCTTGCTCGCGCCGGTCGTCCTCAGCGGCAACGCCGCGGTGGTGCTCGCCTCCGAAAAATTTCCGCTGCCCGCCGCCACGTTCGCGGAAATTCTGGCGACCAGTGATTTGCCGGGCGGCGTGGTGAATATTCTGACGGGCAAACGCGCCGAACTCGTGCCGCACATCGTGTCGCACATGGACGTAAACGCCGTGGTGGACGGCGTGGGCGATCCGGACCTGGGCGCCAAATTGCAGGCGGGCACCGCCCTCAATTTGAAGCGTTATTCCAGACACGCGCTGTCGGCCGCCGATTGGTCCGGCGCCAAAGCGGAAGACCCCTATTGGATTCTCGACACGGTGGAGCTCAAGACCGCGTGGCACCCAATTGGGGTCTGATGGTTACAGCCATTGCCGGATTTTGTCCTCGAATTTGTTGTAGATAAACCCCACCGCCGACAGGGCCAGTCCCAGCGCCAGAAACGTCAGCACCCGCCCCAGCGTTTCCTGCCGCCACACATCCACCAGCACGACGCGCCCGATGGTCGAGGCCAGCACGCCCAAACCAAACCAGCGCAAAAACCGCTCGTGCAACAGGATTCCGGCCGTGAAGGCGATCACGGCAAACCCGGCCCAGGTCATGGTGACATAAAACCCGCTCGTATAAGGCGCGGTCCAGCAGGACAGATAGCGCCACAGGCTCAAGCCCGCCACGATGACCAGCGTGCCGTGCACGTTTTCATCGAGCGGAAGTTTCGCGGAACGGCGCCGGAGGCTTTGTTGCATGACAAACAACGCCAGCAAGGCGAGAAGGTTCGGCCAATATATATCCATGACCAGATTGTCGCGGGCCCACAGCAACGTTAGGGCTGCGACGGCATAAACCGCCACCGCCACCAGCGCTTCGCGCGAACTGCGCCAGATGGGCAGCGCAAAGACCGCCGCGGCCGCCAGCATGCAGGTCCAAACACGTTCGCGCTCCGGCACGTAGTCCCAGATCCACCCCAGCGACATGACCAGGGCCAGCCAGCGATAGATCAGCGCCACTTGCAGCAGCGGCTGGCGTATCTCCGGCTTCGACTCCGGCTGGCGCGCAAACCACGCCAGCGTGGCCCAGGAGAGCCCGGCCAGCCCGGCCAGCGGCGCCAGCGGGAAATACCATTCGGGCTTTTCGTGCGTGAGTTGTTGCAGAAATTCCCAAGTGCTGACGGCCAGGAAGACCTGCCCGCAAATGGCCAGCATCCAGGCCCGGGTGAGCAATCCATAGGCGGTCACCGCCACTGCCAGCAGGCTGGTCAACACCAGCCAGGACGGGGCGGACACCAGCGGATGCAACCAGACCAGCGCCACGCCCACCGCCGCCAGCGCGAACATCGTTGAGTAGCAGGCGAAAAAGTTCCGGCTGATCGCGATGGTTTTTTGATGCTGCCACCAGTGGCTCAGACCGAGGGTGGCGGCAATGACCAACAGCGGGTTCCACCACGGCGGTGTGGCGGTCGCATAATGGAACAGCCACGCGATTTGGGCCAGGATCAGGAAGAGCTGGCCGAGCAAGGTAATTTCCCGGAGGCGGAGCAGATAGATCGAAAAGGTGAGCGCCACGGCCTCCGCCGCCAGCACGAGCGGCAGATTCGCCGCGGAAGTGTTGAACCAGGTTGCCGCCAGCCAGGGAGCGAAGGCAAGCACCGCCCACGCCGAAGGCTCGGGCCGCAGCGGCAGCGTACTCTTGCGGTCGGCCCGATGCGCCCGTAGCGCGTTGGCCACCATGATGGCCCCCACTCCGATCGCGATCCACAGGCCCATGGTATCAAACTGACTCAAGCCCGCGAGACACCAGGAAGCGGCCCCGACGGCGCTCGCATACGCCGCGACTTTCGGCACCGCCGTTTTATATCCGCCCAGGAGGTTGTAAAAGACCGCGCCCTCCACGCCTAAAACCAGCGCCACGAGCAGATGCGGCTCCCGCGTGTTGAACCACGCGGCCAGGACCCAACTGGCAAAGGAAAGCAGGGTAAAGGCTGAACTCTCCAGGCGGCGCGGTTCCGCGGCTGCCTGGGACTCCCGGCGGTGCGCCCAAACGGCGTTGAAGGCCAGCATGGCTCCCACCCCGGTGGCCATCCATAAATCCTGGGCGTCGAATTCCTTCAGGCCCGCCGCACACCAGCCGATGGCCAGCAGCGCCGCGGCATGAGCGAAAAATTTCAGCACGGGACTCTGCCGCTGCGTGCCCAGCACATACAGCACAATGCTCTCGGCGCCAAGGACCAGCGCCAGTTGCAGGCCCGCAAACTTCGAAATGAATCCAAGCGTCACCAGCACCAGACCGTGGGTGAGATAGGAGTTTTTCGTGAGCGGCTCCGACGCCAAGAACCGCCCCGCCGCCAGCGCCAGCGCCAGCAGCGCCGAACCATAAATCAGTGAAAATTTCCAGAAGCCGCCCGTGTGGACCTGCAGCATCGTCAGCAAGAACAACGCGAAGTAGGCGCCGTTGTTCAGCGTGAGAAAGGCCGCGCGGTTGGGGCCGGAAAGCTTGTCACTCTTGGACAAAAAGGTCGCGGCGGTGAACACCACCCAGTAGCCGGCCAGGAAGCCGGCGCCCAGCCCGAGATTTTCCTCCGGCGTGGCCCAGTGCCAGCCGTCAGGGTGCAGGAACCGCCAGAACGCGTAACCGGCATAACTCGTGATGAGGCTGGCGAACGAGAGCGCCGCCCAGCGGTTGCGCACCAGGAAGACCACGGCGGCGATGGTGAGAATGAGATTCGAATACAGCGTGAACTCGCCGACCCGCGTGATCACCGAGGTGAAGAAGGCCAGGCCGATGGCGAACAGCGCCATAATTTCGGACTTTCGGCGGTCCGCAATCCAGGCGATCACCCCCGCCCAGGCCAAAAGCAAGGTGCCGTCACGCAGCGGGCTGTCGATGACGCAGACCGGCGGCGCATAATGGGCGGCGTAGGTTGTGAAATAGACCGCCGCCAGGCCGCCGGCAAACAGCACCTGCGCATAGTTGCTGAGCGACTCCTTGACGTTGCGCCGTTGCCACCAAGCGCCGGCGCCGAGCAGCAATGCGCTGGCCAGATAAAGCAGCGAAACCTTTCCGACGGGACCCAGCCGGGGAACGATGTTGTGATAGGCCAGATTCGCGCCGAAGACGAGCGAGGTCAAAATAACCACCACTCCGACGCGCACGGCCCAGAATTTACCGACGCGCATTTCGAAAGAATCCTTCGGCGCGGCTGGCAACGGGGCCGGCGACGGTACGGCGGCGGCCTGGGCATTCTCCAAAACCGTCTCGGACCGCAGCACAGCACTGGGCACGAATCTCGGAATGATTGGCGGCGGCACCATGGGAGGCCTCATTTCCGGTGCCCCCGGCCCGGCGGCAGGTTGCGAGGTCATTGCGGTCGGAAACAGCGCGGGCGCGCCCGGCAGTTCGATTGGTGGAGGCACCGGCCCGGCTGGCTGCGTCGCCACTGGCGGGGGAATCTGCGGCTCGATAAACGCCCGCTCCGGGTCCTCTCGCATGGAGGTTCCAACGGCTGGCACGACAGTTTCCCCGGCGGTTTGCGGCGGGGCGGTGGCCGGCATGAAACCGGAAATTTTCTCCTCGGTGGTCTTCGTCGGGACTGCGTCCGATCGTCTCAGGCGGAGCAGTTCCAACTGCAAATGGTCCACCCGGCGGGTCAGTTCCTCAAGCCGGTCCCGGGCGCTGATGGCGCGAACGATCAGCCAAATGCCAACCGCCAGCGGTATGCCCAGGACAAACAGGATAATCAGTGCGATTTGGTCCATAATCAGTTCTTCAGGTTGGCCGCGTCAGTCGGCAGGCGCAGGCGGGGGTTGCCAGCTCAATCATCACGGTGGGCAGTCTAGCGCGAAACGGCCGCTCGGTGTTAATTGAAAAAACCACTCGGCAATCGTTTTAGACGATACCCGCCGAATCCGTGTCGCAGACCCGGGCTCCGATATCGTGGCGCACCGTTCCTGGTTTGGGGTGCAGTGTCGAGTTGCGCCCGTTTTGGCCGGGGATTGCCGTTTTTTGTTGCCACTCAGGGTGTCCGTTCTGTTACTCTTTTTTAAGAAAGAGCGAAAGGTTGCCGCGGGACCAACATCAAATCAGGAAACAACATGAAGACCAAGTTGCGCATTTTACTGGCAGTGCTGGCAGCGTCACTAATCGCGTTCGGCGGGACCGGCTGCACCGCCAAGGCGAAGAAGGCCTACCACCTCTCCCGCGCCAACCATTATTATGCCGCCGGGAAGATGAGCAGCGCCGAAATCGAGTACCTAAACGTGCTGCGCTGGGAATCTGCCAACGTCCAGGCTTTCAGCCGGCTGGGACTCATTTATTACGACGAGGGCCGGCTCCAGCGGGCCATGTTTTTTCTCGCCAAGGCGAGCCAGATGGCGCCCGACAACCTCGAACTCCGCCTGAAACTGGGCTTCATCCAATCCTCCGTGGGGCAGTCCACCAACGCCCTGGCGGAGGCGAACTTTGTCCTCGACAAAAGGCCGCAGGATGACGACGCGCCCATTCTGCTGGCGGAAGCGGCCTTGCGGCCCAAGGACGCCGAAGCCGCCCGCAAGCGTCTGCAAGCCCTGGCCCGCAACGGCGACCGGGCCGCGATCGAGGCGGCGCTGGGCAACCTGGCCATGCACGAGCACGACCTGGCCACGGCCACCACCGCTTTCAAAAAGGGGCAGTCCCTGGATCCCAAATCCCCCGCCGTCAATACCGGCCTCGCCACCGCGGCGTGGGCCCAAGGCGACTTGAAACAGGCCGATGCGTTCTTCCAGGCGGCGGCGGACGCCTCGCCGGAGGCGTCCCCGCGCCGGATGCAATATGTTCGCTTCAAACTCCAGACCGGCGATCCCGCCGGCGCCGACGTCCTCCTCGCGGGCATCATCAAGGCCTCCCCGGATTATGTGCCGGCCTCGATGTTGAGCGCCGAAATTGCCGCCTCCCAAAAGAAATTCGACGAGTCCCAGGCGTTGCTGGACCAGGTGCAGAAGCTGGATCCGGACAATTTTGACGGCCTGTATTTCCAGGGCCAGCTCGACCTGGCGCGCGGCAAGGCTATCCAGGCCGTGGCCGACCTGGAACACCTGGCGCGGCTCTATCCCGTTGTGGCCCCGGTCCACTACCAGCTCGGCACCGCCTACCTGGCGGCCAACGACCTGAACAAAGCGGCGGCCAATTTTGAACGCGCGTTGGAATTGGACCCGAATTATGCCGATGCCGCCGTGATGCTGGCGCAGATTCAAATCCAGAACAACAACGCCGATCCGGCCATTGCGTCCCTGGAAAAATTGCGCCAAAAACAGCCGGGCCTGGTGCAGGCGCAACTGCTGCTGGCCGACGCCTATCGGTTGCGCAACCGGGCGAACGACGCGCTGGCCATTTACAGTTCCCTGGAAAACACCTATCCGACGAATGAACAGGTGGCGTTGCTGCACGGTGCGGCCTTGTTGCAGTTGAAGGATGGCGCCGGCGCGCGCAAGGCCTTTGAACGAGTGCTGAGCCTGCTGCCCGGCGACGTGCCGGCCGTCGAACAGC
Organism: Verrucomicrobiota bacterium; assembly: GCA_049509875.1. Lineage (GTDB taxonomy): Bacteria > Verrucomicrobiota > Verrucomicrobiia > Limisphaerales > UBA11358 > UBA11358. Next base: position 147,340 of record JBEKZM010000001.1, read on the forward strand.
TCGTGAACCTCGATATTGACGAAAAGCAGTTCGCCGCCGCGCTGCAACTGATTGACCGCGAGCTGCAGCGGGAGCCCAAGCAGGTCGTCCTGCACATGCTTACGGCCAAGGTGCTGCTGGCACAAGGCCAGCGCGACCAGGCCGAAACGGTCGTGCAGCAGGTCCTGCAGACCGATTCGTCGAACGACGCCGCTGAACTGCTGCTGGCGCAGATATATTCGGACACCGGCCGAAACGATAAGGCGCTGGCCGGAGCAAACGCCGTCATGGCCCGAAGCCCGAATAGTATTCCGGCCCTGTGGCTTGCGGCCCAAATTTACGAGGCGAACAAGGATCACAAGGGCGCTGCCGCCGCCTATGAGAAGGTGCTGAAAATCGATCCCAAATACAGTCCGGTTCTGAATAATCTGGCTTACCTGTATGCCGAGTACTTGAACAATTTCGATCGCGCCTACGAACTGGCGCAGCGCGCCCGCGAATTGGATCCGTTCGGTCCCGCCACCGCGGACACGCTGGGCTGGGTTTGCTACCAGCGCGGTTCCTACGATTCGGCCCTGGGACTGTTGAAGGAAAGCGCCGCGAAACTAAGCAACCCGGAAATCCAGTATCACCTGGGCATGGCCAGTTATATGACCGGGGACGAAATCACCGCGCGGGCAACCTTGCAACGGGCCTGGCAGTCCGGCGCGGATTTTCCCGGCCGCCCGGAATGCGGGCTTTGTCTTTCCAATTTGGAGGTCAACCCGGATACCGCAGACGCCGCCGCCCGCGCCCTGCTGGAAAAACGCGTCGCCGAAAAGGCGGATGACCCGGTGGCTTGGGTCCGGCTGGCCCGCATCTACCAGCACGCCGGGAACACGAACCAGGCGATTGCCGCCTACGAACGTATCCTGCAGGCCACCCCCAAAAACCTGGACGCCATGCTCAATCTTACCCGGCTCTATGCGGCCAAAGACGCCCGAAAGGCCTATGACATGGCGAAGGAGGCCGCCAAACTGGCTCCCTACGATCCGGAGGTGGCGCACAATCTGGGACAGCTGGCCTATCTCGCCGGCGATTACAATTTGGCGATGAGCATGCTTCAGCAAGCTTTGCAAAACCAGCCGAACAATCCGGAATGGCGGTTTGATTACGCTCTGGCCGCCTACAGCATCGGCAAAGTGCCCGAAGCCCAGACCGCCCTGCAGGACGCCACCAGCCAGAACCTGCCGGCCGCACCAGCCACCCAGGCCCACCGCATGCTCGACCTGATCGCCCTGGCCGCCGCGCCCGCGCAGGCGGCCGCGGCCAGCGCACGGATTGCCGACATCCTGAAAGGCGAACCCGACGACGTGCCCGCGCTCATGGCCCGCGGCGCCGCCAGTGAATCGACTGCCGACAACGCCACCGCCGAACAAACCTATGAAAAAGTTTTGTCGCATTATCCGGACTTCATCCCGGCACAAAAAAATCTGGCCAGGCTCTACACGGCCGAGCCCGGCAAAGCCGAGCGCGCTTATGCGATGGCGATCAAGGTGCATGACGCGCTCCCCGACGATCCGGGCGCGGCCAAGGTACTGGGCATTGTCCTGGTTCAGCGTGGCGACTTTAGCCGGGGCGTAACCCTGCTGATGCAAAGCGCCGCCAGAATGACTGCCGATGCCGAGGTCTATTATTACCTGGGATCGGCGCAGTTCCACCTGAGAAACCGGACGGATAGTAAAGCCAGCCTGCAAAAAGCTCTGACCATGGATCTGGCCGCTCCGCTTGCCACCTCGGCCAGGCAGATGTTAACCGAACTTAAATGAGCGGCGCCTGGCCGGTTTCAGGCCGATTTGGTCCGCAAAAAGAAGCCAAGCTGAAGTGCTGGCTTGTCGGCGGATTTTACATAATTTCGCTTTATTCTACGCTGATCGAGCGCCACTTTGAAATTAAAACACGATTTTAATATACTTATTGTAAGCATGTTGTGCATTATAATTTAAAGCTAAGCTAGTCCGGCATGTCAGTTGCTTCTATGTTCGGCATGAAGAACTTGACCACCCTAGCAGCTTTCCTTGGAATCAGTGCCATGGCTCAGGCCACCACCATCAATGCGCCCTCCAGTCTGATTGGGAACAACACCCTGTCAGGTGATGACGCCTACTCCTGGGGCATTTCCATTGCGGTGCCAAACGGCCAGACGATCACCAGCGCAGAAATTGATTTCACCAGCGTCACGCTGACCGCGGCCAACTCGTCCGGCACCGGCTACCTCTACACGGACTTGTTGAACTCGCAGGCCACTGGGATCACCACTGCCCACGATGGAGACCAGTCTGGCGACTACTGGGCCACCCAATTTTCGGGCAGGAATATCACTGCCGTGGGGACGAAAATCTTCAATCCAGTCGGCACCACCTTGAGCTGGAGCTACGCTTTGGATGCCTCGCAATTGGGCGCCCTCAACTCCTATCTGACGGCTGGCACGTTCAACATTGGCATTGATCCCGACTGCCACTACTCCGTCGGCGGTCTGTGCTTCACTTATAACTGCTCGCCCAAGAGCAATAGCGTGCCGGACGCGGCGACAGCCGCCGCCCTCCTGGTGCTTGGTTTGAGTGCTGTGGAACTCATCCGTCGGCGGTTTGTTTTAGCCCGGGTCCTGGCCTGATACCGTTGTTACTTTCACGAAACCGGCAACACACGTTGCCGGTTTTTGTTTATCCGGAGGGATGAGTCCAACACAAAAACGGCGTCGCCGGAACCCCCAAAACCCGCGCCCAAACGCCGAGCTCCGGTCGGACGAATCCGTGCCGGGACATCCACGTCCGCCAGTCGCCGGGGCCGGGCCGTAATTCATTGCTTTCCTTAACGCCGCAAAGTGTTAGTCTTGTTCATGCCTTTTGGTAAATTAGGTCTTTCCCCGGTCGTACTGGACGGTGTCAAGGCAATGGGATACGTGGACCCCACGCCCATTCAACTTCGCGCCATCCCCCTGGTCCTGACTGGACGCGACGTCATCGGCAGCGCCCAAACGGGAACCGGAAAAACCGCCGCCTTCGGCCTGCCCATCCTTTCCAAACTCGGCCAACACCAGCCCGCCGGCCCGCGGGCGCTGGTGCTGGAACCCACGCGCGAACTGGCCTCGCAGGTCGATACCGCCATCCGCGATTACGCGCGATTCACGAACTTAAGGGTCACCGTGGTATATGGGGGCGTTGGCTACGGCCGCCAAAACGACGAAATGAAGGCCGGCACCGACATCGTCGTGGCCACGCCCGGCCGGCTGCTCGACCACCTGGAGCAACGCACGCTGCGCCTGGACAAGGTGGAGTTTCTGGTGCTCGACGAGGCGGACCGGATGCTCGACATGGGTTTCCTGCCCGATGTGCGCCGGCTCGTCGAAAAATGTCCGCGCCAGCGCCATACCGCGCTTTTCTCCGCCACGATTCCGCCGCAGATCGAGACGCTCATCCAATGGGCCATGCGCAATCCCGAGACCATCGAAATTGGCGCGCGCCGGTCGCCCGCCGACACGGTGAAACACGTGATCTATGCGGTGGCCGACGCCCAGAAAACAGACTTGCTGCTCGAATTGCTCCGGCGGGTCAATTACAACTCGGTGTTGATTTTCTGCCGTACCAAGCACGGGGCCGACCGCGTCGCCGGCACGTTGAAGCGCAACAATCACGCGGTGGCCGTCTTACATTCCAATCGCACCCAAAAGGAGCGCGAGCAGGCGCTGCACGGTTTCCGTGAAGGCCGCTTTGAAATGCTGGTGGCCACGGACATCGCGGCGCGTGGACTGGACATTGCGGACGTGAGCCACGTCATCAACTACGATGTGCCGCAGCATCCGGAGGACTACATCCACCGCATCGGTCGCACGGGCCGGGCCGAGCATACCGGCGATGCCTTTACCATCATGGTGGCGGAGGACGCCTCGCACGTCTTTGCCATCGAACGGTTCATCGGCAAGAAGATCGAGCGTGTGAAGTTGGAGAATTTCGATTACCGGTACACCGCCCTGTTTGAAGAAGACAAAACCCGGCCCGGCGCGGCTCCGGGGGGATTCCCTGGCAAAGCGCGCGGCGGCCGCATTCACGGCGGCTACCACTTCGCCCCCGGCGGACGCCGACGGTAAATGTCTGTGTTCCAGCGGCGAAAGCCCGCAATATGACCGCTTGGGCTAAAGGCCCGGGTATCGGTTTCCCCTTGCCGGTTCGAAAGTAGTGCTGAAGTCACGGTACTGCAAAACGCGGCTGCGTTCACCCCGTGTTTCCAACTGCGCGAAGCGTCCTGGAGTGCGCCCAGCCCGCTGGCGCTTTGACCCGCGGCGTCGCTCCAGGCCGCAACGGAATTCAGCGGGCGGTGTTCACATCTTCCCCTGCGAACCTTCGGGATGATTTGCCAGTGACCACCTACGCGGTTATTTTGTGCAAGTGGCCAGATTTACGGTACCAATGGACTTTCAATCGCTGCGGCTGCTGGTGCGCACGAACGCGCTTCACGGCTGGCGCCGGTTGCTGTCGATCCGGCAGCAGTCGCGGCTGCTGACCGGGATCATCACGTTTTTTGTCGTCGGCTATCTCGTGCTGGCGTTCGAGCTGTTTTATCACGGCATGAAGTTCATTGCCAAGTTTCCGGGCCTGGGCGCCGCCCTGACCGAACGTCTGCTGTTCACCCTGTTCGCGTTTTTGTTCGCGCTCCTGCTGCTCAGCAACCTCGTCATCGCCTACACCAACCTCTTCCGCAACCGCGAGACGGCGTTTTTGCTGACGCTGCCCGTTTCGGCGCAGACGATCTTCAACTGGAAATTCATAGAAACGGTGATCATTGCCTCCTGGGCATTCTTGTTTTTGATCGCCCCGCTGCTGGTGGCGTTTGGACTGGTGCGCGACGTGCCGTGGCATTTTTATCCGCTGACGGTTTTGCTCATCGCCTTGTTCATCATCCTGCCGGGCGTGTTGGGCTCGGCGCTGGCCATCGGCATAGGCCGGCATTTGGACCGGAAGAGTTTTCAACTGGTGTTGCTGGTGCTCGCGGTGGTGTTCCTCGCATTTGTGGCGTTCTGGTGGAAGGCCAACCCGGTCGACGACGATCTGCTCGACAAACGCACGCTGGAGGCCCTTGACCGGCTGCTGGCCAAAACGCGCTTTACCATGTTCCCTTTCCTGCCCAGCTACTGGCTTTCCTCGGCAGTGTTGCAATGGGCGGAGGGCGTAACCATGGGAGCCATCTTTTTTGCCGGGGTGCTGCTGAGCCACACTTTGTTTTTTGGCAGCATTGCTTTCACGCGGTTTGGAAGCCTCTTTTATAACACCGCATCCGCGGTGCAAAGCCGGCCCGGCGGCGGCTTCCAGTTCGCCTTTTCGCGCGGCGAAGTGTTCACACGGACGCCGGGGCTGTTGGAGCGGCTAGCCGCCCGGATTCCCTTCCTTTCACCGGAAACCCGCGCGCTGGCGGTCAAGGACATGCGCATGTTTTGGCGCGACACCACGCAATGGGGGCAGTCCGTGGTTTTTTTCGGCCTGCTGGGCGCTTACATCATCAACCTGCGGAACTTCACCCATCAGTTGGCCAGCCCGTTCTGGATCCATGCCGTCGCCTTCCTTAACCTGGGCGCCTGCGCCTTCAACCTGGCCTCCGTCACCACCCGGTTCGTCTTCCCGCAATTCTCGCTGGAGGGCCGCCGGCTCTGGATCATCGGCCTGGCGCCCATCGGCCTGCCGCGGGTCATCAAGACCAAATATTGGCTCGCCAGCGGCACCTCGCTCATCGTCACGCTCGGTTTGGTGACGCTTTCCTGTTATCTGCTGAGGATGCCCTGGAATGACGTGGTCTTCTTCGGTGCGGTGATTACGGTCATGACGTTTGCGCTCAACGGCCTGGCCACCGGTCTCGGTGTTTTGTTCCCGAACGTCAAGGAGACCAATCCCAACAAGATTGTCAGCGGATTTGGGGGCACCTTGTGCTTTGTGCTCAGCTCGATTTACATCATTGCCGCGCTGGCGCTCCTGGTGGTGGGCGGCGGCGGATTTCACAGCAACACGGTCTGGGTCGCCGTCTGTATTGGCGGATTTGTCCTCCTGTCCATGGCCATCGGCTGGGTGCCCATGAAACTGGCGATGAATCAGTTGGAGAATTTCGAGGCTTGCTGATTCGGGCAATGCCGGCTCCAAACCCGGCCGGCCACCGGTGGTCAGCACAGCTTTTCCAAGGCCTGGAACAACCGGGTCCGGTTCGCAAAATGTTTTCGCCCGGTTGCGGTCACCAGGCCAAAGCCATTACCATAGGCGGGACCGTTGGCCACGCAGGCATCCGTTGCGCACTCGGCAAGCTGCCGGCGTGCGGCGCGCACGGCCTCCGCCCGTCGGCCGTCCGCCTCGTATTTCCAGCCGACGATCAGCGCCCGCGGATACCAGGCGCGCAGTTCAGCGATGATCTTGGCCGTAGGCAACAGTTCCACTAGCAACCGTTCTCCGCGAGTGGAGATTTTTCGGGCGGCCCGGAACGGCTCGAGCGTGCCGTCCGGGTCGCGCGCAAACAACCTTCCGAAGGTGAAATCGCTCACCGCCGCGGCGTGAAATATGGCGTCCACTTTTCGGCGGGAGAGGGATTTGAGCCGGCGGCGGAGATCCCGGGTGGTGGCGAAGATATCCACGCGCTGAGCGTGGCGCTCGCCCGCCCACGTCGCCGACTCGCCAATGAGCAGCGTGACGGCGTGCCCGCGGCCCGCTAGAAAATTGGCCAATTCGGTGCCCAGCCGCCCAGTGGAAAAATTGGTGAGCCGGCGCACCTCATCGAGCGGTTCGCAGGTGGGGCCGGCGGTGACAAGGCAATTCATCCGCCGGGATTTAAACGCAAAGCACCGGGTGGCGGCAAAGGATTTCTTCCGGCGGCCGCCAAGATTTTTGATTTTGAATTTGCGATTTACGAGCGATTTGGCCCGCAATGCGCAGGTCTTGGGTCCCACATTACAACTCACAAACCAGTTGCACGTGCGCAAGGTTGTGCGAGGTTCAGAGGCGAGGTATAACCACGATCCAATCAAACCATGAGCATGGAAAATAATTGTCCAACCACCGGAGAATTTAGCTGGAACGAACTGGTATCCAACGACGTTGTCGGCGCCAGGAATTTCTACAGCAGCCTTTTTGGCTGGCAGGCCGAGGCCTTCGGTGGTGGCGCCGACTACACGTTGTTCAAGCAGGGCGAAACGATGGTCGGCGGACTGATGAAGTGTCCCAAGGCCGGCGTGCCCTCCCACTGGCTGCCCTATGTGACGGTGGATGACGTGGACGCGTCCGCCGCCAAGGCCGTGTCGCTAGGAGCGCAAACCGTCATGGAACCGTTCGACGTGCCGACGGTGGGCCGGATTGCGGTGCTGATCGATCCGCAGGGTGCGGCGATCGGGCTGTTCAAGCCCGGGAAGTAAAGATGCTCCTGCCTGGGTCACATTCGGACAGGAATATTTTTGCCGGCCAGAAATCGTTTCACATCGCCAACCGTGTAAGTGCCAAAATGGAAAATGCTGGCTGCGAGCACGGCGTCTGCCTTGCCTTCGAGCAGCACCGCAGCCATGTGTTCCAGCGTGCCGGCGCCCCCGCTGGCCACCACGGGCACCCCCACTGATTCGCTGATGCGCCGCGTGATCACGAGATCGAAGCCGGCCTTGGTGCCGTCGGCATCAATGGAATTCAAGACAATCTCGCCGGCGCCGAGAGCCACGGCCTGCTGGGCCCAGGCGATGGCGTCCAGGCCGGTGTCGGTGCGGCCGCCACGCGCGAAGACGCTCCATTGGTCCGGACCCGTCTTCTTGGCATCGATGGACACCACGATACATTGGCTGCCAAATTTTTCCGCGCCTTCGCGGATGAGTTCCGGCCGGGCGAGGGCGCTGGAGTTGATGCTAATTTTATCCGCCCCCGCGCGGAGCATGGCAAACATGTCGGCCACGGACTTGAGGCCGCCGCCGACGGTCAGCGGCATGAAGCACTGGTCGGCCGCGCGTTCAATCACGTCCACCATCGTCGCGCGCCCATGCGCGCTGGCGGTGATGTCAAAAAAGACCATCTCATCCGCGCCTTGTTCATTGTACCGAAGCGCCAGTTCCACGGGGTCGCCGACGTTCTTCAATTCACCGGCCTCGGCCCGGCCAAACTGGACGCCGCGCGTGACCTGGCCGGCGTGAACGTCCAGACACGGAATGACACGTTTAGCAATCACGCAGATATTGAAGCGGCAGGGGGGCGACAAAGCAAACGAATCCGGTTGACCTTCCGCCATCCCGCCAGGTGGCCCGACCAGACACCCGAAACGCCTCAAAACGAAATGTTTTCTGCGGGCCCGCAAAACCGGGCCCGCCAAGACTGCTACTTGCCCGGCGGGAGGTTGGTGGTAAGAGGAACGACGGAATTTGTCGGGGGCACATAATGCCAGACATTAGTACCGAAAAAGGCTGCCGGCTGCAGGGCTGGCGGCAAATGGCCGTCCAGTTGCCGGAAATACCATAAGCCGCCAAGCACGGCGAGGATGACCACCAGCGCTGCGACGGCTTTGGGCCAGGGGCTTTTCTTGTCCGCGAACGGATCAGCCAGATCCGTTTGTGAACCGGGCGGCAGCGCGGCGATCTGCGTCAGGCTGGCGCCGAACGGCACGTTCATTTTGGCCTTCGAATTGACCGCCCAGCCGTTCGCATCCAGGATGGGGCCCAGATTGCGCTTGCGCAACTGCAGCCAGGCCATGACGACCGAGGGCAGGGAAACGGCGAGGAGCAGACCGATGATGAGCAGGGGAATCTTCCAGGCGGGTTCGCCAAAAATTTTCGCGAAAATCACTCCCAAGGCGCCCATCAACGTTGTCAGTACGAGGCCGATGGCCGCCAGGGTGCCGGTGTCAATCTTGGACGGCGCGGGAGCCGCGGCGCTGGCGGTTGAGGTGACCGTCGATTGCAGATTGGCCGTCGCGGCGGCATCGGCCGAGGCGGCGTGCTTGGCGACTTGCTCCTCGATGAAGCGCACCAGTTTTTTGTACGGAGCAAAAAACGCCTGCCGCAGGCTAATCGGATTGGAAACGATTTTGGTAATGGTGGCATCGTAATCGTTGCCTTTGCGGTCGTAAAAAATTCCGTTGCGGCCAACCATCAGGTTGTCGTCACTGCCTTGGGAAAAGACGGCCAGGATGCTCAGTTTGTCGCCGGTGGCCTTCCGCACGCAGTCCACATAAGCCAGATAAGCGCCGGCGAGTCCGGCCATGGTGGCGTGTTTGGCGGCATCCTCGACCGTGAGGCACAAATCGCAACTGCGCTGGTCCAGATACAACCGCCCCGCCTGAAAAATCGCGGGGATTTCGCGGCTATAGAAATTTTTAAAGTTCACGAAATTCACACACAACGTGTACAAGTCGCGATTGTACCGGATCAATTTCTCCACCGCGGCAATCGCGTTGGCTTCGGGCTCCAGCGCCTTGTCCTGGGCGATCAGGGCATCGATTTTTGCTTTGGCGTCGCTGGCCAGAATTTCGCGCAGGCGCTTCAGGCCCAGCTTCTCCACCGCGGCGCCCACCTTGCTCGTGGACCAGGTCTCGAACGCGGCCAACTTCGCGCACACCGCGCTCCATTCGGCCTCGGTGAGCGAGCCTTTATCGCCCACCAGCGGCTGGACCGCGCTGGTACGCAGCGTGGCCAGGGCGCCAGCCCAGGCGGGGTTGACCCCCCCGGCCAGCGGCAGCGGCTTGCCCGGCGCAATTTGCACCAGCGGGAATCCGGCGATTTCCGGGGCATTGGGCATCAGTTCCCGGGCCGCCAGCGCGACATATTCCGTTTCCGGACGATTCAAAGCCGCCGTGGCCCGGGGGTCGAATTCGGCCAGCCGGCAGCGGGTGAAATAATCGTCCACTTTGGTTTTCACCGCCCTGACGGCGGCGGCGGCGGCGGCCGTGGCGTCGCCCAGCGGCAGGATGACTTGGTTGCCCTCCGCCTGATTCCACCAACCGGCATGCGCCTGCGCCGCGGCGAAAAACGCGTCGGTCCTGGCCTGGCTGACGCCCGGTTTGCCGCTGCGATCCGTCTCGGAACCGAGGCAGGCGATGATGTCGCCAATCACCGACCTCGTGGCGGCGTCCGCCGCAGCGTCCGCCGGAATGATGCCGTCGCCGTTGAAATTGGTCGCGGCAAAAATCTTGGCCGTATCCGCAGTATCGTCGAGCCCAATGACGTCGGCGCCCGGTTTGCCCAGATTGGCAAGAATTTGTCTGGCGGAGGCAAGGATTTGTTTGCCTTCGGGCACGGCATCGTTAATGGCCGCCAGCGAAAGCGCAGGCGAACCTTGGAGCAGGTCGTCGGGATTTTTGAGCAGGCCGGTCGCCCACTTCGCGGCGGCGATGACTTCGGGCACTCGCACGCGCCCATCCTTGTCGGCATCGATCAAGTCAAGTGTCCGGCTGTCGAATTCCAGCCCGTGGGTCGGGCACGCCAGCGCGACCCATAGCTTTTGGTCAAGCTGATCGAGGTTCGCGAGATCGCGGCCCGACTCCAGTTTCACCTGGTCGAACCCGCCGGCGCGGAAGAAACTCCATGTGTAGCTCATAATTGATTCGTTGTTCTGTCTCCTGAAACCGGTACTAATTTTAACCGTATTTGCCGGTTCTTGCCAAGCAAAGATTATTCACTGGAACACAGCAATTAATGCGGCTGCAGGCACATTTTCGACCGGCGCGTCGGACGGGGCATCGCCCACGGGATGGTTTGCGGGCGCCACCAGCACACCGCCGATGTGCTAGACGAAGATAATCCTCGGAACACTTGCCGCGATTAAGAATACGCCGGGATGTTTCCAGCGGCGGGCCAGATTCATGGCGCCTTCAAGCAATTCTGGAAGTCGTTCACGCGGTTCGCGCGCGAAATGCGGCGCGACGCCTGTTCCACCCCGGCGCTCAAATGCTCATGGCGGTAAATCCGCCGTCCACGACGATTTCCGCGCCCGTGATGAAACTGCCCGCATCGGAAGCCAGCAACAAGCTGGCGCCGATCAATTCGTGCGGCTCGCCGAAGCGCTTCATCGGCGTCTTGCCCATGATTTGAGTGACGCGATCCGGGCTGAGCACCCGGCGATTTTGTTCTGCCGGGAAAAATCCGGGCACCAGGATGTTCACCCGCACGCCGGAAGCAGCCCATTCGCGCGCGAGGTTCTTGGACAAGTTGTGAGCGGCGGCTTTGGAGGCGGAATAAGTGAACACGCGTGAGAGCGGCGTAAGGCCCGAAGCCGAACCCAGGTTGATGATGCTGCCGGCTTTCTGACCGACCATGTGTTGGCCAAAGACCTGGCAGGCAAGCAGGAGACCCTTGAGGTTGACCGCAATGATGCGGTCAAATTCCTCCTCCGGGATGTCAAAAAACGGCGTTGGTGAATTGATGCCGGCGCCGTTTACGAGGATATCCACGCGACCAAACGCCTTCAGCACTCCGGCCAGCAGGCGTTCAAGTCCCGCCCGGGACGTGGTGTCACAGGGAAAAAACTCCGCCCGACCACCGTTCCGGGCGATCTGGTCAAGGCGGGCCCGGGCCCTGGCCTCATCGCGGCCGACCAGGGCGACGGCGGCGCCCGCCGCGGCCAGACCTTCGCCCAGCTCGCCGCACAGCACGCCGGTGCCCCCAATCACCACCGCCACTTTGCCTTCGAGGGAGAACAATTCCGCCGGTGTTTTCATCAGTTCGTTCTGTTCAGGTTAATAAAGACGGATGCCGGGTTGGCGGCCATTCGCGCCTCCTCGTGTTGGGAAACGCACCGCTTCGTCCGGTGGAAAATGGATCGTGGCGGCAGCCGCTTTTCGCGGGATGGGAGAGTCATGACGTGACCATGATACGGAGATGGCGGGGATGAATTCAAACTGGAATTGAGCAATTCCCGTTCTGGCCTATAGTTCATATGCTTGAAAATTCATGGAAACTGCTGAACTTGCGCGCGTGCTGGTGGCGCTCGGCTGCCCGGCCGGGAAATCGGCCGGCCTGGCGGCCCAACTGGACAAGCGCGCCCGCCAACTTTCCGTTGAAAAAGGACGCAGTTACGAGGAGGCCTTGCAACACCTGCTCACGCTCATGCGCCAGGGTTGGGCCGCCAAAGAAAAAGGGTTTTAGATTTACGATATACGATATACGATTTGCGCGCCGCCGCGCTGGCAGCGCAGCCCGAAAACCATGAATCGCCTATCGTAATTCGCCATGATTGCCCCCTGGAAAAAGATCCGCTCGGTTCCCACCGGCGACTTCCGCATATTCAAAATCCGCACCGACACCTGTGTCAATCCGCGGACAGGCGCCGAACACGACTTCTTTGTGCTCGACAGCGTGAACTGGGTCAACATCATCGCCGTCACGCCGGATCAGAAACTGGTGATGGTGGAGCAATATCGCCTCGGGTCCAACACCGTGGAATTGGAGATTCCCGGCGGCATGATGGATCCGCATGAGACCGATCCGGTGGCCACTGCCGTGCGCGAGCTGCGGGAAGAAACGGGCTACGAGGGCGAGCACGCGCGTTTACTGGGCCGCGTGCTCTCCAATCCCGCCATCTTGTCCAATGTGACGTACACCGCGTTGATCGAGAATTGCCGGTTGCGGCATGAGACCGAGTTTGACCACGCCGAGGACCTGGAGACACGGCTCATACCCGTGTCGGAGATTCCCCGGCTCGTGGCTGACGAAAAAATCCAACACAGCCTGGTGGTGGTGGCGCTCTACCACTTTGACCTGTGGCAGCGGGGGATCAAGAAGATCGCGGTCCACTGAAGCCCGCGCGCCGGAGGCGCCGCGATTGGCGCGCGGCGTTCACGCCGCTTCAACTTCCGCCCCCCACCACGCGGAAAATCGTTCGACGCCGGCGTCACGGCGATGGCCGAAGCGGGCTGAAGCCCGCGCGCCGGATGCCGCGCTCACGCTGCTTTAGCCGGGAAACGCCGGTTCCGCCCCGGAACGAAATCACCAGGCGCGGGCGTATTGATTGGGCGGCGGCAGCTTGTGGCCCAATGCCTTGGCCGCGTGCGCCGGCCAGTACGGATCCACCAGCATCTGGCGCGCGAGCAGCACCACGTCCGCCTTCCCGCTGCGCACGATCTCGTCGGCCTGTTTTGCTTCCGTGATGAAGCCGACGGCGGCGGTGGCAATTTTCGCATCGCGGCGGATTTTTTCGGCAAAGGGCACCTGATAACCGGGCCCGACTTTGATTTGAGCATCCGGGACCACGCCGCCGGAACTGCAATCGATCAGGTCCACGTCCACGGCTTTCAGCAGCTTCGCCAGCGCAATGCTCTGTTCGATCTCCCAGCCGCCATCCTTCCAGTCGCTGGCCGAAATGCGCACGCCCAGTGGCAGCGTGTCCGGCCAGACCTGGCGCACGGCCCGCGCGGTCTCCACGAGGAAGCGGACGCGGTTGTCAAAAATGCCGCCGTAGCGGTCGGTGCGATGATTGGCGAATGGTGACAGAAACTCGCTGAAGAGGTACCCGTGCGCCGCGTGCAGTTCCAGCCACTCAAAACCCGCCGCCAGCGCGCGTTTGGCGGTGGCCACGAAATTTTCCCGCACGCGGATGATGTCGGCTTCGGTCATGGCGCGCGGGACCTTGGGCAGGATGTCGCCAAACGGGATCGCGCTGGGCGCAATCGTCTCCCAGCCGCCCTGCGCCTCTGATAAATGTGCGCTGCCGCGCCAGGGCAGGTCGGCCGACGCCTTGCGCCCCGCATGGGCAATTTGGATGGCGGGCACGGCTCCGTGCTGTTTGAGAAAGGCCGCTATGCGCGCCAATGGTTCGGCCTGCGGGTCGGACCATAAACCGAGGCAGCCAGGCGTGATGCGGCCCTCCGGCGACACGGCCGTGGCCTCCACGATGACGAGCCCCGCGCCGCCCACCGCCCGCGCGCCCAGGTGCACATGATGCCATTCGTTGGCCATGCCATCGATCGCGGAGTATTGGCACATGGGTGAGACACCGACCCGGTTCCGCAAGGTGATCGAGCGGAGGGTCAGCGGTGAAAACAAGTGCGGTTCATGATGGGAGTCATTTTCCATGGGCGAAGTAAATAATTCCAAACCGGGAGAAATGCAATCGGCATTGCATATGCAATATTTCGAACGTCTGCAAACCGTCCTGGCCAGCCCTCTGGCACGCGGGCCAGCCTGGCTTCCGGCCAATAAAGATCAGGGCACATCACATTTGAGCACAGTATAGCCTCCGATGATCCAGCCTTGGCGATTGAAAGATCGGATTTGATTAAACTGGCTTCTTACTTGAGCGCCGTGCTCATCAAACTTCGGTCCAGGCGACCCTCTTCGGCGGGCCATTATTTGCCTCGGAAGAATTAATCGCCGGGTTGGTTTCATTTGTGATAAAAAGACCCGGAACTAACATGAGAAAAATGCTTTCCGGAACCAGCCATGGCCTCGTGCTGGCGATATTGGGGTTGGTCGTTTTGCCCTCCAAAGCAGCGCTTCCCCTCGAGCCAGCCGGGTTGCGCTGTGAATATCTGGCCGACCCGATTGGCATCGATGTGATCCAGCCGCGCTTGAGCTGGGTGTTGACCTTGAAGCAATCCACGACGCTGGGACGCCTGTTTGCCCGCCGCAACGAGACGCGCGGCAAGGAACAAACCGCCTATCGCATCCTGGTGGCCAGCAGCGCTGACAAGCTGGCGGGCGATCAGGGTGACCTCTGGGATTCCGGCGAAATTGCTTCCGACGAGACGGCGCAGGTTGTCTATGCTGGCGTGGCGCTCACCTCCCGCCAGCAATGTTTTTGGAAGGTCGCCGTCTGGGACGAGCATCGTCAGAAGTCCGAATGGAGCACCATGGCTACCTGGGAAATGGGGCTGCTTCAGCGGCCGGACTGGCAGGGATCATGGATCGGGATCAATATGCCCGCGCCAGCCGATGCCTTTTCAGCAAATCCGGCGCCCTATTTGCGCCGCGATTTTCAATTGCGTCCAGGTGTCAAACGGGGGCGGCTTTACGCCAGTGGCGTCGGCAGCCTTGAACTGCATCTCAACGGGCAAAAGGTTGGCGGCAATCGCGAACGTGATCCGGGCTACACCGATTTCAACAAACGCGTGCTTTATGTGACCTACGAGGTCACGTCCCTGCTTCGTTCGGGAGCCACGAATGCCATTGGCGCCATCTTGGGAACCGGTTGGTATGACGTCCACGACGTCGCGGTATGGGGATTTGAGCATGCTTCCTGGCGCGGGCGTCCCCGGATGCAATTGATGCTGGTGGTTGATTACAAAGACGGTCACATCCAGACACTCAGCAGCGATGATTCGTGGCGGGCGACCAGCCAGGGACCGATTCGCTGTGATGGAATTTACAGCGGAGAAATCTACGATGCCCGCCGGGAAATGCCCGGATGGGATGAGCCGGGGTTCGACGACCATTTGTGGCCGGCGGCGGACGTGCTGCCCGCGCCCGCCGGGAAACGGGCGGCCTTGCGGTGCCCGCCCATAGCCATTGTAAAAACCATGGTGCCCAAAGCGATCACCCAGCCGCAACCAGGCGTTTATGTGGTGGATATGGGCGAAAATTTCAGTGGTCACGCACAATTGGCGGTGCAAGGACCGGCCGGCACGAAAATTCGGATGCGCTATGGTGAATGTCTGGCCACCAACGGCATGGTTGACCGGTCCTCCATATCGGAGTTTATGCCTCCGCCGAGGGCTTTTCAGGAGGATACCTATGTTTGCAAAGGCGCCGGCACCGAGACCTGGGAACAGCGTTTTTCCTACAGCGGCTTCCGCTACGTCGAAGTGACCGGGTTTCCCGGCCAACCGACCGCAGCCAACTTTCGCGGCCGTTTTGCCCACACCGACCTCGAGCCGGCCGGAGAATTTTCCTGTTCCAATGACGGTCTCAACCAGGTCCAGCAGGCCGCCGTGCAATCCTATTTGTGCAATGCGCAGAACATTCCCACCGATTGTCCCACGCGCGAGAAAAATGGCTGGACGGGCGACGCACATCTGGCCGCGGAGGCCGGGCTGATGAATTTCCGCTCCGCTGCGTTCTATGCCAAGTGGCTTGATGATATCGAAGACAACCAATTGCCGGACGGACGGGTCGGGGTGATTGTGCCGAGCGCTGGCTGGGGGTTGGGCGACTGCCAGCCTGCCTGGGATAGTGCCTATCCATTGATCGCTTGGGATTTATTCCAATACTGTGGTGACCGGCGCGTGCTCGTTCAGCACTACGACCGGCTGCGGCTCTATGTGGATTACCTGACCGCCAGAACTGCCAACGGCATTATCACCCTGACCGACACCCTGGGGGATTGGTGCCCTTGGTCAACCGAAACGCCCAGCCAGTTAACGGCCACGGCCTTTTTTTACGAGGACGCCAGAATCGTGTCCCAGGCGGCGGCACTGCTGGGCCATGCCGGGGATGCCGTGAAGTATGCCGCGCTGGCTGAAAAGGCGAAAATCGGGTTCAACGAGAAGTTTTTTGAGGCCGCGAATAATTCCTATGCCAACGGCAGCCAGACCGCCCTGGCGACCGCGCTCTACTTTGGCCTCGTGCCGGGGGGCCGGCAGCCGGCGGTGCTGGGCAATCTTGCCAGCCAGGTGGAAACGCTAAAGCACATTGACACTGGCATCCTGGGAGCCAAATGGCTGCCCGCCGCCCTCTCGGCCGGCGGCCGGAGTGATGCGGCCTATCTGGTGGCAGCGCGGACAAATCAGCCGGGCTGGATTGCCATGGCTCAGGATTCCAAGACGCTGTGGGAACAGTGGCGGGAACCTCACTCGCGCAATCATATCATGTTTGGCTCGATCAGCGGGTGGTTTTACCAATGGCTGGCGGGCATCAACTGCGACCCGGCGCAGCCGGGCTTCAAACATATCATCATTCAACCACAGCCGGCTGGCGATCTGACGTGGGTTAAGGCCGCCTATGATTCGATTCGCGGGCGCATCGTAAGCAACTGGAGCCTGCAAGCAGGCGTGCTGACCATGGACATAACGGTGCCGGCCAATACCAGCGCCACGGTTTATGTGCCCGCCGAAAAGGAAACGTCCGTAACCGAGTCAGGCCAGCCCGCCGCGAAAGTCCCGGAGATCAAATTTCTGGGCCTGAATCATGGCGCGGCGGCTTATGAGGTTGGCTCGGGCACCTATGAATTCTCGTCGCTCCTCCCTGGATCGAATCCATGAAGACCGTCCGGTCTCCCGAATCATTTGCCCCTCTGCCCGCTCACCAGCTCCTGTACGAGTGCCTGCACGCGATAAACTTTGTCCAGCGCTTGAAATATGGCCGCCGATTCAACCTCGATGGCCCGGCCTTGTTTGTCGCTGAACGCGTAGTCCCAGGGAATGCCCTGCAAGTTGCCGTCGAAGATGATGCCGACAAACTCGCCGGCCCGGTTCACCACCGGGCTTCCGGAGTTGCCGCCGATGATGTCGCAGGTGCTCACCGAGTTGAAGGGGGTGCTGAGATCAAGCTGCAATTTGCGCGCTGCCCACGACGGAGGCAGATCATAAGGCGGACGGTTCTGCATTTCCTTCGCCCGTTCGTAGAGGCCGGCAAAAGTGGTCTTGGCGGACACGGGATGGCCGTCTTCTTCGTAGCCTTTTAAGGTGCCGAACGTCAGGCGAAGCGTGAACGTCGCATCCGGGTAATCCGTGGTGCCGAGCACGGCGATCCTGGCCCGCTCAATGGCCGCGTAGGCCTGCTGTTTGATTTCACCCTGGGTTTCGGAAACCTTGCGGAGCGCGCGGGCTTCGGGATCAATCAGCCGCGCCACTTCAATCATCGGATCATTGGCAGCCGTCACGGCGGCGGCGCCGCCCTCGTAGAGGCGTTTGCGAAAGGCCACCTCCCGCACCGCCGTGCCGTTGATCAATTCCGCGGCCCGCTCCCGCGGCGACTTGCCCGCCAGTACTTTCCGCACCAGCGGATCGTTGACGCCGAGGTGCGCGGCCAGGAACGACAGCGAGTCGGTGAGCTTGAGAATTTCAAAGTCGGGGTAGATCGGCGTGTCCGCGAACAGGGCAAGTTCAAACGATTCCCTGCTGGAATCGGAAAACTCCTGCAGGCGTTCGCCGTTCGACTTGGGCCGCTCGTCGCCGGCGCGAAGCAGGTTCCGTGCGATCCCGAAACTGGCGCAGTTGAATCCCTGGTCGATAAACCGCCGGGTCTGAAATTGCGCCCACAGGACCTGGTCCGCCGCGGCGATTTTGTCGTACGCGGCGAGGGCATCGGCGAATTCCGGTTTGCCCGCCAGTCTGGCTTTCAAACCCGCCTCCGCTTGGGCTTTTTCCGCAAATAATTCCGGGTCAAGCAGGCCGGCATATCTGCCGTCGTTCACCTTCCGGATGTTCTGCAATGAATTTAGATTATGCCGGGCGCGCCGCGCGTTCTCCTGGCTTCTCGCGCTCCAGTTCGCCAGCAGGAGTTCCATCTGCTTCGTGCGTTCGAGGGTTAATGGCAGTGTGTTGCGGACGTATTCCAGATCGGCCACGGTGAGCAGCCGGGACGAATTTCCCGGATGCCCGGAAACGAAAACGAGGTCGCCCTCCTGCGCCCCCGTCGGCGAGAACTTGAGATAATCCTTCACCTTGACCGGCTGGTCATTTTCGTAGGCCCGGAAGAGACAGACGTCGAGGTCGAACCGCGGGTATTCAAAATTATCCGGGTCGCCGCCGAAAGCTGCAATCTGCTGCTCCGGCGCGAACACAATGCGCACGTCCGTGTAGCGCTTGTAGCAGTAGAGATGGTAGGCGCCGCCGTGCCAGAGGGCCACGACATTCGAGCGCAATTTAGTGCGCTCCAGGGATTCCTTCTCAATCTCGGCGATGACCTTGCGCCGGGCCTTGAATGCGTCGTCGGCATTGGCATCCTTCGGCACCGCCGCATTCACCCGCGCCGTCACGTCTTCGATGGACTGCAGCACATTCAGTTCCAGATCCAGGCACTTGAGTTCCTCCGCCTGAGTGCGCGCATAAAAACCGTCGCGGAGGTAATTCTTTTCTTTGGAGCCCAGTTTTTGCAAGGCGTCCGCCCCCACATGATGGTTGGAAATCAGCAAGCCGTCCGCGCTCACAAAACTGCCCGATCCGCCTGAATTGAAGCGCACGGAAGATTTTTGCAGATGCCCCAGCCAGTCATCCGTCGCGTCGAACTGGTATCGCTCGCGCAGAAGCTGGCGGGGCGGTCGGTCGAATAGCCACATGCCTTCGTCGGCAAAGGCTGCCAGAGATTGGACGATCAACAACGTTGCAATCAAAGCAGCTTTCATCTAGCCTCGTACCCTAGAGCGGATTTGCGCTGAAGGCAATCCGAGAAAATTGATTTTCCTATTCTCTTTCTTCCGGCCATGCTCGCGCGAACGAATGCGTTAAAGATGCTGCACACTTCCAACGGCGACCGGGCCACGCCATGAGCACGACTTCGCGCCACCTCCATCCCTGGGTGTTCATGGTGCTGATTATTCCCTTTGGCGTGGTGGCGGGCTATGTTTCCGTGACACTGGCCTACCAACTCAAGCAGGCCGGGGCGTCGGTGGCCCAGGTCGCGGGGTTGGTGGCGCTCGGCATGTTGCCCCAAACTTGGAAGTTCTTTTGGGCGCCGGTGGTCGATACGACGCTAACCCAGAAACGATGGTACCTCCTGTCGGGCGCGCTCTGTGCCGTCGGCATTGCGGCGATGGGCTGGTTTCCCGCGACCAAAGCCGGCCTGGCGTCCTTGTCGGCCATCGTTTTCTTGACCAACCTGGCGACCACCACGCTTGGCATGGCCACGGAGAGCCTCCTGGCCTACAGCACGCCCGACGAGCTGAAGGGCCATGCGTCCGGGTGGTTTCAGGCGGGCAATCTGGGCGGCCTCGGGGTCGGTGGCGGGGTTGGATTGTTCCTGGTGGAGCGTCTTCCCGCGCCGTGGATGGCCAGTTGCATGGTCGGGCTGCTCTGCCTGCTTTGCTGCACCGCCCTGCTGGCCGTGCCCACGCCCGAGCGCATGCTCAAAGACGGCGGCATCCCCGCCAAGATCACCGCCTCCTTGAAAGATCTCTGGCAGTTGGCCCGGAACCGCGCCAGTGTCCTGGCCTTCATCCTCTGCTTTCTTCCCGTCGGCACCGGCGCGGTGGTGTTTCCATCGATTGCCGGGGAATGGGGCGCGTCGGCGAATACCGTGACGCTGGTCACCGGCGTGCTCGGTGGAGTTATTTCGGCCACCGGCTGCGTCCTGGGCGGCTGGATCTGCGACCGGATGGATCGGAAAAGAGCGTACGTGCTGTTCGGCATCTTCCAGGCTGGCTCCGGAGTGGCGATGGCGCTGCTTCCGCACCAGCAGGTCATGTTCATCCTCTGGGTTTCCGTTTACACCTTCACCTCCGGGCTCGCGTATGCGGCATTCTCGGCCTTTGTGCTGGAGATCATCGGCCAGGGCGCAGCGGCCACCAAGTATAACGCCCTGGCCTCCTTGTCCAATGTGCCCATCTATTACATGACTAATGTCGATGGTTGGGCGCATGATCGCTGGAATTCCAACGGCATGTTCTTTACGGAGTCGGGGCTGGCCTTGGCCAGTGCCGTATTTTTCATCATTTTGGCACGGATTCTCCAGCGGTGGCCGGCGCCGGCCAAGGCGTAGCCGGGGAATGGCAACAGCAAAAATCAGTTCAAGCTAATTTGAACCTTATGTGCCCCTGGACGCCAACCGGCACCGTCGCTCCCAAATCGCGCCAGATTGCTTTTGTCCGAGTTCCTTTTTAGGCTGGTGCTGTGAATTCGCGGAAGATCCACGACCACCATCGACCAGATCAAGTCCGGGCGGCCGCGCGTTCCGCGGCGAAAGGTCCGCCCGGGGTTTCCCCAAGCGGGAAGGCTCGTGTTGCGATCCCTCCAAGGTTGCTGGGTCTGCTGCTGTTATTACTGATATGCCTGGCCTACCTGCCGGCGTTTCATGCCGGATTCATCTGGGACGACGACCGATATGTCACCAACAATCCGCTGCTCACGGCGCCGGACGGCTGGTGGCGGATCTGGTTCTCGCTGGATTCGCCATCGCAATATTTTCCGCTGACCTACAGCGTCTTCCGCCTCGAACATGCGCTTTGGGGCGGGGAGTCCGCCGGTTACCATGGGCTCAACATTCTCCTGCACGCGGTGAACGCCCTGCTGGTTTGGCGATTGTTGCAACGGTTGAGTGTGCCGGGCGCCTGGCTGGCCGCGGCGATTTTTGCCGTGCATCCCGTTCAAGTGGAATCCGTGGCCTGGATCAGCGAACTCAAGAATGTGCTGTCATTGTTCTGCGTCCTGCTGGCGTTGCTGGCCTGGCTGGAATTTATCGAGGAAGAAACGCGTCCCCACTGGCGCTGGTATTTCCTGGCGCTGGCCGCCCAGGCGCTGGCCTTGGCGGCCAAAACCACCGCCTGCACGCTGCCGGCGGCGTTATGGCTCATCCTGTGGCTCACACGCAAACCCATCCGGTGGCAGCGCTGGGCGCAGTTGATTCCCTTTCTGGCGCTGGGAGCCGGCATGGGGCTGCTGGCCATGTGGTGGGAACGATTTCATCAAGGGACCGAAGGCGGTGCGTTCGCCCTGAGTTTTCCGCAACGCGTCCTGGCGGCCAGCCATGCCATCTGGTTTTATTTGGGCAAACTGTTCTGGCCCGTCAATCTGGCCTTCAGTTACCCGCGATGGTCGCTTCGCCCCACCGATCCGCTGGCCTATGGCTGGCTGGCGGGAATCGTGGTGCTGGGCGCGCTGATTCTTTGGCAGCGGCGGCGGCTGGGACGCGGTCCGGAGGTGGCGCTGATGTTTGATGTGCTCACCCTGGCGCCGCTGCTGGGTTTCGTGATGCTGTTCACCTTTAATTACACCTTTGTAGCCGATCATTACCAATACGTTGCCTGCCTTGGCCCCATCGCGCTGGCGGCGGCGGGTATCGTGCGGCTCCTGGAGGCGCCAGCCAAGGCGCCGGCCTGGCTGATGCCAGCGGTTTGCGGCGCGCTGGTATTGACGCTGGGGACGCTGGCGTGGCGTCAATGCGGAATGTACGCCAATTCGGAAAGCCTCTGGCGCACGACACTGCAGCGCAACCCGGGGTCCTGGATGGCCCGGGTCAATCTGGGGGAATTTCTGGCGCAGGAAGGCCGGCTGGAGGAGGCCGGCCAGCAATGGCGCGATGCGCTGAAGCTGAACCCGCAAGACGCGGCGGCCTATTACGATTTGGGGGTGGCCGAATCAGTGGCGGGCCGGGCGCGGGAAGCCGTGGAATATTTCAGAAAAGCGCTGGCCCTCGAGCCTCACTTTGCCAAGGCCTGCAACCGCCTGGCCTGGGCACTGTCCACCAACCCGGACGCGGGCCTGCGTGATGGCCGCGAGGCCGTCCGCTGGGCTCAAGCGGCCAATCAGTTGACCCGCGACCGCGATGCCGATGTCCTGGCGACCCTGGGGGCGGCGTACGCCTGCGCCGGACGATTCTCCGACGCTGTCGCGGCCACCACGCAGGCCCGGCGGCTGGCGCCGGCGCTGGAGGATCCGGCGCTAACCGACCGCGTGCGGGAGCAGCTCAAGTGTTACCAGGCCGGATCAATCTTTTTCGATCCGGGCTTGACCAACTCCGCCGCGGGCCATTGACCAACGGACCGGGCAGCCCTATTGCCAGCTTTTGGGCCAGAAGGCGAAGGCCACCGCGGCCAGAATGCACAGGAACGCGGCGATGTGATTCCAGGCCGGCAGGGTTTTGAAATAAAAAAACATGAAGACGACGAAGACAACCAGGGTGATGACCTCCTGGATGATTTTAAGCTGGTAGGTGGAATAGGTGCCGCTGCCCCAGCGGTTGGCGGGGACTTGAAAACAATATTCAAAAAGCGCGATGCCCCAGCTCACGAGGATCACCAGCAGGAGCGGCTTGCTTTTGAATTTGAGATGTCCATACCAGGCGCAGGTCATGAAAAAGTTGGAACAAAAGAGCAGCACGATCGGCAGCCACCGGGATTGAGTGAGGTCATTCATAAATGTTGCCCCCTAATTTGGCGACAATCGGGAATTTTGCCAACCAGCAACGCATCACGAATGACCAATGACGGGCCGCGGGTAGGGCGCGGCGCTCCGCCAGCGCGAAACCGGACGGTTGAACGGTGCGGCGGCTTCTCAGGGTGGGCGGACGATGATTTTGGGGTGACCTTGCGCTGGTCGGCAGGCGCGGCGCGCGCGGCGCGTCCGCCGCACTCAGAAGCGTTCGTAAATCGGGTGTCGTCAATCGTAGGGCCCGACTTTGCGGCGGTCGCCTATGGATTGACCGGCACGGCGTTGGTCTGGTGCGCGAGTTCGCCTGATTTCCCGGCGCCGGGGACCGCATTTGGTTTGCCCAGCGTCTCGATGATGGTGCGGGCTTCCTGGATCGAAGCGAAGGAAAGGTCAGCCAGGCCGTTGGTAATCTCGGCGGAGATGAGCGGCTCGGCCACGACCTTGTGCCCAATGATCAACTGCACCCGCTGATTGATGTGGGCGCGGGTAAATTCGCGAAACTCCGCGGCCTTGTCGTCGGTAAACTGCAGATTGACCACGTACCCAGCATTGGTGCCGTGCCCTGGATTCGCCGTCACCTCCGCGATTCCCGCCAAGTCGTTGGGAATGATCGTAAACCGCGCGGGCCCGGCCGGTGCCTGGGCCTCGCTGCTGGGGGAATGGTCGGCCGTTTTCGGCGAGCAGCCGGCAAGCACCAGGAGAATGGCCACCAGGCAGCCGGACCGTTGTTGTTGGCTTTTCATGACATCGAAGCAGGGTTGTACCCAAGTATGCGCCGACCGGGCTGGCCGGCAATGACTATTTTCCAGCTTGCCGGCCGGCCGCATAAACACCTTGTCGGTATCGTGGTCAAATGCTAGTTTTTGCGGACTACTTAAACGTATGAAAAAGTCTCTTCTTCTCCTGTCGCTGGTGGTGTGCGCCGCCCGGGCGCTGTGCGCCGGCGACATTACCGGCACCATTACCCTCAAAGGCGCGCCACCGGCTGAACGCGAACTGACGCCCATCCGTGACAATCCGGATTGCTCGGCGATGTATCCGGGCGCGCTGCCCAAAACGAAGTTCTACGTGGTCGGATCCGGCGGTGAACTGGCGGACGTGGTCGTGTACCTCAAGGGCGTGCCCAGCGCATCCACCGGCGCGAGCGCGCCGCCGGTCGTGCTGGATCAAAAGGGCTGTTTATATGCCCCGCAAATCCTCGCTGTGCAGACCGGCCAGAAGGTGGTTGTGAAAAACTCCGATCCCTGTGTCCACAATGTTCATACGAGTCCCACCGCTAATCCCGAAGCCAACCAGGTGCAGATGCCGAACGGACCGGACCTGACCTTCACGTTCGACAAGCCCGAGCCGTTCCTAAAATTCAAATGCGACGTGCATCCATGGATGTTTGCCTGGGTGAGCGTGTTTGATCATCCGTATTTTGCGATCAGCGGACCGGACGGCAAATTTACGATCAAGAACGTGCCGCCGGGCAAATATACGCTGGAGGCGGCGCACCGCAAACTGGGTACGCAGACGGCGGAGATTGAAGTCAAGGACAACGGGGCGGCGCAGGATTTCACCTTCCAAGTGAAATAAGATTTTCACCGCCACGACCGCTGCGCCCACGAGGCCGCGGCGGTCGTTCCGTTTTGCCACATGAACCACCGTTACCAGCCCGCCCTGTTTTGGTTTGCCGTCCTGAACGCGGCGGCGACTTTCCTGTTGATCGGCCTCGGGGGGCTGGTGACCAGCCACGAGGCTGGCATGTCCGTGCCGGACTGGCCGACCACTTACGGCTACAACATGTTTCTGTTTCCCATCAACCAATGGGTGGGTGGAGTTTTTTATGAGCATTCGCATCGCTTGCTGGCTTCGCTGGTGGGATTGTTGACGACGGTGCTGGCGGGCTGGCTGTGGCTCAAGGACACTCGCCGATGGCTGCATTGGGTGGGGATTGCGGCCTTTTTGCTGGTGATTGTGCAAGGCATCCTGGGCGGGCTCCGCGTGCGCTGGCAGCTGGACTGGCTGGGGGTGCCGCATGGCGCGGTGGCGCAAACGTTTCTGGTGCTCACGTGCTCGATTGCGCTGTTCACAAGCCGGTGGTGGCTTAATGCCCAAAATGAAAAACCGAACCCGGTGCCCGGCGGGCTGCGCCGTCATGTCCTGTGGGTGACCCTGTTGATCTTTGTGCAACTGCTGATTGCCGCGACCATGCGCCACCAGCACGCGGGCCTGGCCATCACTGATTTTCCGCTGGCCTACGGCAAACTTTGGCCGGCCACCAGCCCGGAGTCGGTGGCGCATTACAATGCCATCCGGCCGCCGGGCACGATTGGCAATCCGATTACGGCATTTCAAGTGAACCTGCAGATGGTGCACCGGTTGGTGGCATACGCGCTGTTTCTGGGGGTGGCCGCGGCGGCGCTACTGGCGCGAAAGCGGCTCGGCGGCCGCGATGCGCTGGCGAAATTCGCGTTTTTTTGGTGGGGCTTGCTGACGATGCAAATTTTTCTGGGGGCGGCCACTATCTGGTTCAACAAGGCGGCGGACGTGGCCACCGTGCATGTGATGGTGGGGGCGCTCGCCCTCCTCACCGGGACGCTCTGGTGCCTGATCGCGTGGCGGCGCAGCGTGGGTGGGCCAGGATCCGGGGACGAGAGCCCCCGGGATCGGCGTTGACGGTTTTCGTCCTTTTTCGGGTCAAGTTGTCCGGAATTATGCCGATGACAGGTCGGTTGAGTAATTCGATTTCCATAATGGAGCAAACCTTGAGAGTGCAGAATGTGGCCCGGTTGGGTAAGAACGACATTCAGGCGCAGCTTGTCCGCTGTCCCTCCATTCCGTCGCTGGGCAGCATCAACAAGGCCTTGCAAGGTCTGCTGCTGACCGAGCAGCGGTACACGGCGCAAATTGCCGAGATCATCCGGCGCGATCCCAGCCTTACTTCCCGGCTGTTGCGCCTGGTCAATTCGGTTTTTTTCGGGCTTACCGTCCCGGCCAACAGCGTCGAGGAAGCCGTGTTCTACCTCGGCACCCGCCAGATTCGGCAACTGGCCATGGTGACGCCGGTGATCGAGGATTTCCAGCGGCTCACCCGCCAGTGCAAGTTTCCCTGGCGCCATTTCTGGCAGCACTGCATCGGCACGGCGCTCTTGACGCGGGAAGTGACCGCCAACGTGCCCGGTCCCACGGACGATTCGGATTACGTGGCCGGCCTGGTGCATGACATCGGCAAAATTGTGATGGCGTGGACCTTTCCGGAGCATTTTGCAGAGATTCACCGCCAAGCCTTGCCCGGCGACCGCCCATTGTCGGAGGTTGAAGAGGCCATTCTGGGCATCAATCACAGCGAACTGGGCGCGCAGTACCTGGAACGCCATCGGCTGCCGGAACTGATGGTTTATACGGCGCGGTACCATCATTGCGCGGAAAAATCGCCGCAGTTCCGCCACACGGTCGCGGCGGTCCAACTGGCCGATCTCCTGGCACGGAGTGCCAACCTTGGCTGCAGCGGCGATTATACGGAAGTTTCGCGAGAAGCCTGCTATGCCTCGCCAGTCTGGCAGTTGCTATCGGCGAAAACGCCGGAGCCGGAACAGGCCATGGTCAAGGCCTCGCTCTCGCGGACATTGGAACAAATGCCCCTGATGCTCGAAGGCATGGTGTAATTAAAAATCCGAGATCCGAAACCCGAAGTCCAAGCAGAACCTTTAAACGCGAGGTATCTCAAGATTTTATCGCACTCCAGGACTATTCCCGGGAATCTGCAGGTCCCGGCCGGGGCCCAAGATTGTTGAGGGCGCGCAAGCGCTGATACAGGTTTGCCGGGGGCGGCGTTTGCGGATACATGCCCGGCAATTCGAGCACCAGGCTGAGGGTGCAATGCGGGCAATTAATAACGTGTCCCCGCATTTCCATGGGAAATTCCACGTGCTCGGAGCAACTGGGGCAGGCTATCTTTACGTACGTCGTTTCGCCCATGGGTTGGCAAGGTGTGGCAAAGGAGGCGAGGAAACAAGCCTTTTCATTGTTCGGCCGCGCAGGCACACTTCGCCGCGGCGTCCGGGGAGATGGGTCAAAAATCCTTAAAATCGCCATCCATGGGGATGGAATTGCGGCGCGCCGGTTCCAGCTTGCGGGGGGCGGGAGGCCCGCCGTTGCCGTTGGCGGCTTTGGCCGGCGTTGACTTCTTGGGCGCGACGGCGACGGCCAATTGGCCCAGTTCTTGCCTTTCCACCGGGCTATTTACCGGGCCAGGTTGGGTCCCTTCGTCACCCATGAGTTTGGTCAATTCGGCCACGGCCAGTTTTACGGCGCCGGCCTGGGCGTTCAGTTCCTCGGCGGCCGCGGCACATTCTTCGGCGCTCGCTGCGTTCGATTGCGTCACCTTGTCCATTTCGCCGACGGCGACATTGATTTGGACGAGGCCCTGGGTCTGTTCATTCGAGGCGTTGGCCACTTCCGCCGCCAGTTCATCCATTTCGCGGGCCTTCGTCAGAATATCGTTGAGCGTGGCGCCCACCTTGGCGCTGATTTGCACACCCTGCGCAATTTTGCCAATGGCATTTTCGATTTTGGCGGCCGTTTCCTTGGCGGCCTGGGCGCTGCGTTGAGCCAGAGTGCGGACTTCATTGGCCACGACGGCAAAGCCCATGCCGGCCTCGCCGGCCCGCGCGGCTTCGACCGCCGCATTGAGGGCCAGAATATTGGTCTGAAAGGCGATTTCATCAATCGTCTTGATGATGTTGGAAACATCATCGCTGGAACTTTTGATGGCGGACATGGCGGCGGACATGGCCTGCATGTCCTCAATGCCCTTGTCAGCGGAGCTGCGCGTGTGTTTGGCCAGTTGATTGGCCTTGCGGGCGTTTTCCGCGTTGCCCTTGGTCATTGAGGACAACTCCTCCAGCGAGGCGCTGGTCTGCTCGAGGGCGGCCGCCTGTTCGGCGGCGCCCTCGGCCAGCGAATGGCTGCTGCCGCTGATCTCGCCGGAGGCTTCGGTCGTCTGGTGGCTCCCCGTTTCCAGATGGCGAATAGCCGCGCTGAGCGGCCGGACGATCGAGCGCTGGTTGAAGAAATAGAAACCGGCCAAAGCGACGATCAAAACGGCAAAACCGCCGAGCGCCATGGATTGCATGGTGGCCATGACCACGGGATCATGACCGATGCCGGCTTTCAAAATGAAGGCTCCCTTGAGATCACCCACTTTCATGTTTTCCATGGGAAAACCGAGCAGGTCGTTGCCGTCGCGCGTGGGACTCGTGGCCGGATCGCCGTGACAGCTCAGGCAACTGGCCTCCAAACGCACCGGTCGCGCCAGCACGAGCTGGTCATGGCTCCGGTCGTTCAAAAAGTACTCGGTTTCGCCGCGGTCAAAGGCCTGGAAAATTTCACGGAACGGCGCTCCGTTGTTTTTAGAATTGCGCGGGGCGACATCCGGACGGCTCGGCGTAAAAAATTGGAACCCGTTCCGATCAGCTGCGCCCTGGACGGACTTCCAGGCGGCCACGATGGGAATGGTCTTGTAGAGATCGGTGCCGGCGTAAGCTTCCCGTAAGGGACGTCCGCCCGCCTCCCGCAGCGATGCTTCACGGACGCCTGCCAGGTCAAACACATGGCTGTGGTGCATGTCATCCATGTTCTGCGCCACCTCTTCCGATTGCGTGATGATGGCGCTCATCTTGCCGCGCAGCTCGTCGATGCGGTTGCGGCTGGAGAGATGATAAACAATGCCAATGCCAAGTATGGTAGTGAGGGCCACCGCGCCGGTGGCCGCCAGCATGATGCGATGTTGAAGTTTCATGATTTTTGAAATGCCTGGCCGCGCCGGACGCACGCACAGAGGCCCTATGACATCGGCTTAAATTCAAAGAGCTTTAGGCTGTGTTTGCAAAAGGCGGAGCGGAACCGGTCCGCCCACTGCCACACTCTGACGACCCGCCGGCTCCAACGCGCGGAAAAGAAGAAGGCCGGGCACGAATGCCCGGCCACTGCCACTTCCAGTTCGAGAAACTTCCGAGGTCCTCCAACCCGGCACGGCAACTGCGACTAGATTAAAAATCCTTGAAATCCCCTTCCAACGGAATCTCGCCGTGTCGACCGGTCAATTCCGGTTCGGCGCCTCGCGGATGTTTGCCATTGCCGTTGAGGGACTTTTTCGGCGCCGACATCGCCGGCGTGGCGGTCAGGATAGACTTGGTGCTACTGCTGAGTTTGACCGACCCAGGCGAGGAACCGGGCGCTTTCTGGTCATTCCCCACCAAGCCGGTCAATTCATGGACGGCCTGGTTCATCATCCTGGCCTGCGAATTCAATTCCTGGGCGGCGGAGGCGCTCTCCTCGGCGCTGGCGGCGTTGGACTGGGTGACCTTGTCCATCTGTCCCACGGCGATGTTGATTTGCGAAATACCTTGAGTTTGCTGGCGGGAGGCGCCGGCCACTTGCGATGCCAGTTCGTCCACCTGCCGCGCCTTGGCCACAATGTCATTGAGCGTGGCGGCGACTTTTTGGGTGATTTCCACACCCTGCGCGGTCCGGCTGATGGCCCCTTCGATTTTGGCGGCCGTTTCCTTGGCGGCTTGCGCACTGCGCTGGGCCAGATTTCTGACTTCGTCGGCAACCACGGCGAATCCCAGGCCGGCCTGGCCGGCGCGCGCGGCTTCCACCGCGGCGTTCAAGGCGAGAATGTTGGTTTGAAAGGCGATTTCATCGATCGTCCGGATGATATTGGCGATGTCGTCGGAGGAGGCTTTGATGGCTTCCATGGCCTGGCTCATGGCGCGCATGTCCACGGCGCCCTTGTCGGCGGCGGCCCGGGCTCCGCGAGCGAGGTCATTGGCCTGGACGGCGTTCCCCGCATTGCTTCGGGTGACGCTGGCCATTTCTTCCAGTGCCGCGCCGGTTTCCTCAATGGAGGCAGCCTGTTCGCCGGACCCCTGCGCCAGCAGCTCGGCGGCGTCGGAAACTTCCGCGGCGGCAGCAGCGGTCTGGGCCGCGCCGGCATTCAGGCGGGCAATGATGGCTCCCAGCGGACGAGTCATGCTGATCGAGAGGAAATGGCTGATCAACAGGCCGGCCAACCCGATGCCGCCCGCGGTCAGAAGCGCCCAGCGCACCAAACCGTCCATGGCGGAAACAACCTGCCGGTTGATGTCTCCGTAATCGTCTTCAAAGGTTTCCGCTCCGATCACCCAGTCCCAAGGCTTGAAATGGGTGGCGACGATGAATTTGTTCCGCGGTGCGGGATCTTCCGGGCTTTTCCAGGCATAGGCTTCATTGATCAGGCCGCCGTCGGGAATCTTCAGGGCCTTCTCGATGATAGATTGTATGAACGAATGCCCGGCCGTGTCCCTGGCATCCCAGGCGGATTCCCCATCGTGTTGCCCAGGCGGGGACACAACGTAAGTGCCTTTGGAATCGAGCACAAAAACATGGCCGGTCTTGCCAACGACAATCTTGACTACGCCATCATGGAAATCCCGGTTGATGTCGTTCATGCCCACGCCAACGTAGAGCATGCCGATCACGCGCTGCCTGGACGCATCCCAGATCGGCTCGTAGGCCGTGTCGTGAAATTCATTTACCACAAAAGCCCGGCCGCGATAGGTTTCACCTTTCAGCACGGTGGACACCACCTGGTTGGGGGACCCGCCGGGATCCTGGTGCGGGATGAAGGTGCCCACGGCGCGAACGCCGGTGGTGGTGATCACACTGGTGTCCACGCGGAGCATGTCGCCGGCTTCATTCATCCGCTGGAAGATGGTGCAGTGGTCGCACGTCAGATGCCGGACCTCATCCACCACGGGCGCCGCCTGATTCGTGGCCGTTATTTTCCCGAGCCACGCGCCCCCCGCCAGCCACTTCGGCAGTTGCACCGCGGACTGTTCCTTGGTGAATTGATTGACCGCATTCCATTCGACGCTGTTGGTATCCAGGGAAACGGGCCCCGCCCGGCCCAGCACTTCACGCGCGATCTGCAGATCGTGCGTCAGGCGCGACTGGTTCCGCTGCTCGAAGCTGACGCAATTGAAGTAAAGGGTCTGGATGATTTTGCCGGCTTCGTCATGAGCCTGCGCCTGGACCAGCGATTCCATGCGCGCGGAGAGTATTTCCCGCTGAATGACGACGGTGAGCAGAAAACCCACGGCGGAACAAATCACCAGCGCCAGGCTGGTGGTGGTGATTTTTGTGCTGATCTTCATAAGTGAAACCCGGGCTCAATGACCCTCGGGCGCGTTGGAAATGCTTAGGATGCTGGTTTAAGATAAATGGCCGGTCGCACCAGTTTCAACGGGTGTTTCACGCCACTGAGACTTTCCGAATGGCCCACGAACAGGTGGCCGCCAGGGACCAGTTTTTCCACCAGCAAGCGGACGAGTGTCTCCTGCGTGGGGCGGTCAAAATAAATCATCACGTTGCGGCAGAAGATCAGATCAAACGGCCGGTCAAAGGGGTAGTTTCCATCCAGCAGGTTCAAATGCTGGAAGCGAACGCGCCGGCGCAGTTCATCCTTCGCGCGCAGCTGCCCCGACCACTGATTGACGCCGCGCTGAAAGTGACGCCGCAAGACGTCCGGAGCCACGCTGGAAAGCCGTTCCGCCTCGTAAACGCCGCGCTGGGCAACCTCCAATACACGTGTCGAAATGTCGGTGCCTTCAATCTGCCACCGGTTGGATTCCGCCGGCGCGAAATGCTCCGCCAGATGGATGGCGATGGAATAGGCTTCTTCACCGGTTGAACTGGCGGCGCTCCAGATGCGGAACGGGTCGGCGCGCCGCGATTCAGCCTGCCAGCGCGGAATCACCACTTCGCTGAGATAATCGAAATGCTTTCCCTCGCGGAAGAAATGCGTGTGATTGGTGGAGATCCGG
The DNA here is from genome assembly GCA_049509875.1 of Verrucomicrobiota bacterium. GTDB lineage: Bacteria > Verrucomicrobiota > Verrucomicrobiia > Limisphaerales > UBA11358 > UBA11358. The sequence continues at coordinate 179,160 of JBEKZM010000001.1, forward strand.
TCGATCAGAAACTGAAGTTCCTCCCCGCCCGCGGGCGAACGGAGCAGGTCGCAGTACCCGCCATAGCCGGCGATGCCATGATGTCGGAGCCGCTTCGCCAGCCGCGAAGTGACCAGGATCCGTTTGTCACGCCCCAGGTGGATGCGGCTGCGCTCATAAATCAGATCACACAAGAAGCGGTAGTCGGCGTCGGATAGAGACGCCTCGGACACGCCCTGACTGGCATCGTTTTTGTCACAGGTGAACGACATGGTTCGTGATGACGAGTTGCGCCTGGTTTACCCAAGCAGTTGCTTGATGCCGGCCAGGAGCTGGTCGGCAGTGAAGGGCTTGTTCAAAATCACGTCCGCGCCCGCCGCCCTGGCTTCGGCGATGCGGTTCTCTTCGCCCAGCCCGGTGATGACGATGCTCTTGAGGTCGGGGGCAAGCTTCCGCAAACCGCGGAGCATGCCCGGCCCGTCCATCTGGGGCATCATCAGGTCGCTGACCACCAGCCGGATGTTTTGCCGGTTCTGTTCAAATACTTTGAGTCCTTCGCGCCCTTCGGCGGCGGTGACGGTGTGGTAACCGTTTCGGCACAGGATGGCGCTGGCCAGCTTGCGAACCGAAGGCTCATCGTCCACGACCAGGATCAACTCGCCCTTGCCCTTGGGCAAGTCCCCGCTGGCGCCGGACCGTTCGCCACCCATCGCGTCGCCGGGTGCGGCCGGGATGTAAACGTAGAAGGTGGAGCCGGCGCCTGGTTTGGTCTCGAGATGCACAAAGCCGCCATGATTTTCGGCGATGCCCAGGACCGTGGGCAAACCCAGCCCCGTGCCCTGGCCGAGCGGCTTGGTGGTGAAAAAGGGATCAAAGATTTTGTCAACCAGTTCGGGCGGGATGCCCGTGCCGGTGTCATTGACCGAAATGACCACGTAGCTTCCCGCCCCGGCCTTGGGATGAATGATAACGCCGGCGGCATCGATCTCTTTTTTGTCCAAGCCGATGGTCAAAACGCCGCCCAGCGGCATGGCGTCGCGCGCATTGACGCAGAGATTCATGAGCACCTGCTGGATTTGCGTGGCGTCGCCCAGCAAAACACACGATGCCTTGGAAATGCGGGTGTTGATTTCGATGGCCCGCGGAAAAGTCTCCGTGGCAATCCGCTGCATCTCCATGATGAGATGTTTGGGATTGAGCAAAATCCGCTCCCCTTCCACGCCGCGCGCAAACATGAGGACCTGACGGATGATGTCGGCGCCGCGGCGCGAACAGGTTTCCAGGGTCTGAAAGCACGCCCGCATGCCATCATCCTCGGCATTGTCCTTGATGAACTGGACCGCCATCATGATCGGGGCCAGGACGTTGTTCAAATCGTGGGCCAGCCCGCTGGCCAGCGTGCCAATGCTCTCGAGCCGCTGGCCGCGCAGCAGTTGGGACTCCAGCTGCTTCTTTTCGGTGATGTCGCTGTTGACGATGAGGATGGCTTTGGGTTTGCCGTCGGTTTCGCGCATCAGGGTCCAGCGGCTTTGGACGATCAGTTCCCGTCCCGCCCGTGATTTCTGTTTGATTTCGCCGGCCCATTCGTCGTGCGCCTGCACGGCGTGCAGCGCGCGGGCGGAGTCCAGCGACGCATTATCGGGCATCAATTCGTTGGTGGTGCGGCCAATGGCCTCGGCCGCCGTCCAGCCGTAGAGCCGGTGGGCGCCCTCGTTCCAGTAGATGATGCGGTCGGAAAAATCGCGGACGAAGATGGCGTCGCGCGTGATGTCCAGCAGCGCGGCCTGGGAGCGGATCTGCTCGTCGGCGCGCACATTCTTGGTGATGTCCTCCAGGCACATCAGCACTCGCACGGTGCCGCCAAGCTGGATGCGTTCGGTGGAAACCAGCAGCACCACCTGCTCGGCGGTGCCAGCGCGGATGATGACTTTGTTCATCTTGATCTGGCGGCGGCTTTTGCCGGTGGTGAGCGTTTCCAGCAATATCCGGCGCAGCTCGCAGCCGAGGCAGTCGGCGTCCGTGCCGCAGGTGCCGCCGTTGATGGCCACGGACTGGCAGTTGAAGAATTCGCCGAGCTGGAGCGGCTGGATGTTGGCGCCGGGCTGCCCGGCAAATTCCGAGGCGGCCAGATTGGCGCGCACAATGTGCAACTGCTCGTCGAAGAGACAGAGCACGCTGGGCACGCGATCGTACACGCTGGAGAGTTCCGCCTCGCTGCGGCTCACGGCTTCCCGGGCTTCCAGCCGGTCAAACAACGTGGCCAGATAGTTTGCCAGGCTGCTCACGGCCTTGACCACGCGCGGCTCCACCGGGATCCGCTCGCGGTGCGAGAGGCTCAGCGTGCCTACCACGTGGCCGTCCGATTTGATGGGCACGCAGAGAAACGTCTGCACCCCCAACAGGCGCAGAATTGGCGCGGCGTATTCGCGCCGGTCAGAAATATTGTGTTCGACCAGCGGCTCGCCGGTGTGCGCGACCTGCCCCGAAAGCGAGACGTCCATGGGCACCTCGAACGGCGTGGGCATTTCGTTGAGGGGAATGCCGTGGGCTCCCCGGTAGATCATGACGGCGCGGTCAAAATCGCACAGCTCGATGGCCACCATTGGAAAGTCCGTCATGCCGCTGGTCTCGCGGGCGATGGTGTCAAAGATGGACTGGGTGGTGCGGTCGGAGAGCATCACCTCGGAAATGCGGTGAAAGGCCATCAGCTCGCGGTTCTGCCAGAACAACTCCTGTTCGGCCTGGCGCGACTTCGTGATGTCCGCGACCACGAAGATCTGCTCGGCCCCGCCCGGCACGGGAAAAATCGTGGTCAGCGTCACCTCGATCTTCGATCCGTCCTTGCAACGGAGCCTGGCTTGATAGGAGGCGGCCCCAGGTTCGGCCGAATCCAAACCCAGGGTGCGGCCCGCCGCCTGAAAATCGCCGTCGCTGGAATAAAGGAGCGCGGTGGACTGGCCCGTCAATTCTTCCGCGGCGTAGCCAACCATGGCGCAAAACTGCGCGTTCACGGAGGTGAAATGCCGTCCGCGCACCCGGGCGATGCCCATGGGCAATGACCTGAATTCAGCGTTGCCGTCAGCCAGGGCGTGCGCGGGAACACCGGCGCTTAATGTCGTATTCATGAATCACCAACCCGAGGCTAAACAACACTCAGTTGAAGCCGGATTAGCATCGGCGATTCGGCGGGAAACTTGAGGCGGCCGCAAATCATTCCGGCATGACCAAGAGTTCCCTTAAGTCACCGCCGAACCCGCCGATAGGAATCCGGGTGAACTTCCGACCGGGTTGTGCCCGCCGATGCGTCGGCAGCCGCAAAGCAAATGAATCTAATGACGAACGTCCGTGACCGGAAACTCTCAATGTGGTTTCAAGCACCTTGGCAAGGCGTCGCCTGAGCGACGCGTTCTAATTTATGCTACCGACCGGCAAATGGGTGATCGCGCCGCCTCGCAAGACGCTCGTCGTGGGTGTGGCCGACATGGTCGTCAGCAACGACAGCAGCGCCGAAATCGTGACTTATTCCCTCGGGTCGTGCCTGGGCGTCACGATTTACGACCCGGTAAAAAAGATCGGCGGCTTGCTGCACCTGATGCTGCCTGATTCCACAATTGATGCCGCCAAGGCCATGAGCGCCCCCTACATGTTTGTGGATACCGGCGTGCCGCGGTTGTTCCACGCCGCCTACCAACTGGGCGCCGACCGCAGCCGGCTGGCTGTGAAAGTGGCAGGCGGGGCGCAACTGCTGGACCAGGAGGGCATTTTCAACATTGGTGCCCGCAATCTCACCGCCCTGGTGAAATTAATGGCGCAAAATGGATTGAAAGCGCACGCCACGGACACGGGCGGATTGTCCTCCCGGACGTTGCGGCTCGATTTAACCAACGGCAATGTCTCCATTAAAACGCCCGGCTCGGCGCTCTATCTGTTATGACCGCACCCGAAATCATCAATAAGGTGAAAAACCTGCCGCCGATTTCGCAGGCGGCGCTCAAACTCGTCAACCTGCTCGAACAGTCGTCCATTTCCAATGACGAGATTGTGCAGGTGATCAAATGCGACAACGTGCTCACGGCGAAACTGCTGCGGGCCTGCAACTCCCCTTATTTCGGCCTCGATGAGCCGGTGGCTTCGGTGGACCAGGCGGTGCTAATGCTGGGCCATCAGCAAATCCTGCACATTGTTTTGACGCTCGCTTTTGGAAGCGCCATGGTGGTGCCGCTGCCCGGGTATGCGGTGGAGGCCAACGAGCTGTGGCGGCATTCGCTGATGACCGCCACCGCCGCGGAAATCGTCGCGCTGGAGGCCTTTGACTTGCATGTGGAGACACCCGTCGCCTTCACCGTGGGCCTGCTGCATGACATCGGCAAACTGGCGATGAATCAGGCCCTCACGCCGGAGACGCAGCACGAGATCCGACAGCTCGTCGAGCAGCAAAGCTGCTCGCGGACCGAGGCGGAGAAGAAGATTTTGGGCGCCCACCACGGCGAAATCGGGGCCTGTCTGCTCAAGAGCTGGAACCTGCCGGAGGAAATCGTGGAAGCGGTGGCCAATCATCACGAGCCCGTCTTCAAACCGCGGCCCCGGCTGTCGGTCATCACCCATGTGGCCAATTGTCTGGCGCACCTGGCCGGCTCGGCGCCAGGTTGGGACGGTTTTGCCGTCCGCGTGGCCCCGGCAGCGGTGGCGGTGCTGGATCTGGATGAAGCGCGGCTGGAACTGCTGCTGGCCTCAGTGCGCGACCGGTTTGACCGCGTGGACCAATTCATGAACCTGGTATGAGCGGCCAACGAAAGATTCGCGTGCTGGTGGTGGACGATTCCGCGGTGGTGCGCCGGATGATATCCGACGCGCTGGGTCAGGACGCGGAAATCGAGGTCGTCGGCACCGCCTGCGACCCGTATGTGGCGCGCGACCTGATTTTGCAGTTGGAGCCGGACGTGCTGACCCTCGACATTGAAATGCCACGCATGGATGGCTTGACGTTTCTGAAGATACTTCAGCAGCATCGGCCCATGCCGGTGGTCATTGTCAGCTCGCTCACGCCGGCCGGCTCAAAGATCGCCCTGCGGGCCCTGGAACTGGGGGCGGTGGACGTGGTGGCCAAACAGAGTTCTGCCTGGAACATCGGCAGCCTGCGCGACCAGCTGGCCCATCGGATCAAGGGCGCCGCCCGGGCCCGGCTGTCACTGCTGCAACCGTCAGCGTCCACCGCGGTCACCGAGAGCAGCGCCGGCCTGCAGTTTTCGCCGCGCCAACTGGTGGTCATCGGCGCCTCCACCGGCGGTACGGAAGCCGTCAAAAGTGTGCTCACGCGCCTGCCGGCGGGCCTGCCGGGTATCTGCATTGTGCAGCATATCCCGCCGGTCTTTTCGCGCACTTTTGCCGAACGGCTGGATGAATGTTGTGCGCTGGAGGTTCGCGAGGCGGCCCATGGCGACGAGGTGCTGCCGGGCACGGCCCTGATTGCGCCCGGCGATTATCACATGGCCGTGGAGTGGACCGGCAACCGCTACCGGATCCGGCTGCGCCAGGATCCCCCGATTCACTTTACCCGCCCGGCGGTGGACATGCTGTTCAATTCCGCGGCGCAGTGCGCCGGCCGGCACGCGTTGGGCGTGCTGCTAACCGGCATGGGCCGCGACGGAGCCCAGGGCATGCAGCAATTGAAAGCGGCGGGCGCCGTCAATCTGGCGCAAAATGAAGCCACGTGCGTGGTCTATGGCATGCCCAAGGCCGCCGTGGAACTCGGCGTGGTGGACCGGTCCCTGCCCTTGGATCACATTCCCCATGCCATCATCCAGGCGCTGCGTGAGGCGCCGCTGAATCCAGCCGCCGCTGCCGCACCCCGAAATTAATCTATGAGCCGAACCATCCAAATCCCAAACATCCGCGAGTTCATGAGTCGCCACTTGGTGGACGTGTTTGAAACCATGCTATCAATGAAAGCGGTCGCGCAGCCCGGTGGGAGCGTCCCGTTATTTGACGAGCGCGTCACCGGCTGCGTGGCGTTCGCCGGCGAGCACATCAACGGCGCGGTCTATTTGCATCTGGGCACGCCCCACGCCACCCAGATCGCCGCCGCCATGCTCGGATTGGAGCCGGCCGAATTGGGCGACGCGGAAGTGAACGACGTGGTCGGCGAGGTCACCAACATGCTTACGGGCGGCCTCAAGTCATGGCTGTGTGACTCGGGCGCCGAATGCGCCGTGAGCACGCCCGCCATCATCCGCGGATCTGCCTTCGTCATCGAAGCCGTGCCGGGCGTCGAACGCGAGTGGCTGGTCTTTGCCTATGATCAAAACCGCATTGTGGTTGAAATTCACGTGAGGATTGGTTAACCTGAAATCTGGAAGAAATTGAGTATGGCCATAAAAATATTGAGCGTTGACGACAGCCGGACGATCCGGCTCATCGTGGGCAAGGCATTCAGACCGTACAATGTCACCCTCCTCGAAGCCGCCAACGGCGAAGAAGGGCTGGCCTTGGCCGGCCGCGAAAAACCCGATCTCATCATCCTGGACGTCACCATGCCCGTCATGGACGGGGTCACCATGCTGGCGAAACTCAAGGAGGATCCCGCGCTAAAGACCATTCCGGTGATCATGCTCACCGCCGAGTCCGGCCGCGAGAATGTGTTGCAGATCGCCCGGCTGGGCGTGCGCGATTACTTGGTCAAGCCCTTCAAGGAGGATCAGCTCCTCGAAAAGGTGGGCCGCTGCGTCACTCTTGAGAAGCGCCCCGTGGCGGCTCCCGTGTAATGAGTGGCTCGGCCGACATCAATCAATACCGCGAACTGGTCCGGCGTTACGGCCTCGCCGCCGTGCCCGAGAGCGTCAGCCGCCTGACCCAGCTCGTGGCCCGCCAGGATTCCTGCGTTGATGAAATCGTCGCCGTCATCGAAAAGGATCCGGCCTTGAGCGCCCGCCTGTTGCGCGTGGCCAACCCGCGTGCGCGCGATGAGTCCGAATACAACGTCGGCACCGTCAGTGAAGCGCTCATGCGCCACGGCATTGGCTGCGCGTTGTTGCTGGCCATGGGCACCCCCTTGTCGCTGGCCCTGGTCAAGACGTTTCAAACCATGCTGTCCCTCAAGCTCGAGCCCGTGGACCTGCATCAATTAGACGGCTTGACCGGCGAACACACGCACTGTTCCATCGGTTTCGCCGGCAAGGTTACCGGCCAGGTCCACCTCCGCATGAGCTCCGATTCCGCCAAAGCCATCGCCGCCGGCATCCTGGGACTCCAGCCCGCCGAGGTGACGGACCTTGCGGAAATTCGCGACGCCGCCGGCGAATTGCTCAACATCATGACCGGCAATTTCAAATCGAATCTTTGCGATGCCGGCTTGGATTGCCGGCTGCAGGCGCCCCGGGTGGAAATGACCCGCGATTTTGAAACCCCCGTCGAGCCTGGAGGCGGCCTGGAACGGCTGGCTTTCCGCGCCGCTCCGATTGAAATTTTCGTCGATGTGACCGCCAATCCCTGGTCGGATTAACCCCGCCCCGCCGGGTTGCCGCGACGCACCGCGCGGGTGCCGCCGTACAAAGTTAAACGTGGCTTTCACCGATGAATTCATGAAGCCAAGTATCCTTGTACTGGCCACCTTGCTGGCGGGCGCCAGCTTGAGAGCCCCGACGCAAACAGCCGTGCCCGCCACGGTCAGCTTCTCCGCCACCAATGCGGGCCTGTCCTTGAATCCCGCGTTCTGCGGACTCAGCTACGAAAAGGCGCAATTGACCGGCCATCAGATAAGGCGAACGTATTTTATCGGTTGGTGTTGTCCCCCTGATGGGGCTCCCGAATTGATTCTCGCCGGCGACCTCAGGGATTGATTTTCCAGTGGGCCGTTGCGGCCCCGCCGACCAGCTCAAGTCCCTGGCGCGGTTTCTGGCCGGCGGGCAATCCGTCGCGAATCAAGTAAAAAATGTCCGAAAGAACCGAACGGTTGTCCGCGAAATACGAGTGCCCGATAAAGCTCGTATCCACGGCGGAGGCGTCGATCGTGTCCATCCCGGGCAGCACCACCATGCCCGGACCCGCGTCGCCCAACCGCGGATATCCGTGAAATCGCTCCGAGGCCACCAGCGCCTTGTCGTTCACCGATGCGTAGAGCGTTACCAGCGGCCGCTCCGACAAAATTTGCGGAGCAATGTCGCGCTTGAAAACGGCGGCATCGAGGTCGGGGGCCGTGAGAATCAGTTCCCGGAATTTCGCCCGGACCGCAGGATCCCGCGCCACGAGCGCGGCGAATGCCCGGGTCAGGGCGCGGTTGCCCATGCTGTGCGCAATGACGTAAATATTGTCGGCTCCCGAAGTCAGGGCGAAATCGTCCAGAAACTTCTGCAAATCCGATTGCGTCCATTCGATGTTGGATTCGTCATTCGGATAACCCAGCAGCGTTCCTTGGGACGGCCAGCTGTAAAATACCGCCGCCCCGTCAAAGGCCAGGTCATAACTAAGCTGCGCGGTTCTCCGCGCGGCATCCGCAAACGTCACATTGTAGCCGTGGATGAAGACGAGGGCATTCCGGCCCCGGGAGCCGTTGACGCGTGATCTGACGTCGGAGTAGAACAACTCAGGGGATTGCGCGCGCAGGCTCAACAAAACCACATGCTTTTCCGGATCTTCGCTCCACTCCAGTTTCCAGATCGACGGCTGCTCCAGTTCGCCCATCCGGTGGTCGCGGGGAATACTGACGTCGCAATGGCCATAGCTGAGTTCACCGCGCCTGCCGCCGAAGACTTGTCCGGGCGGCAGATTGGTGTCGCCGAGCCGGTCGGTGGCATAATAAACCCGCACCACCGCATATTTGGCAAGTATGGCCGCCCAACCACGAGGCGCCGTGACCGCGCTCCACTTTTGTTGCATCGAACGGTAGCCCTGGCTCGCTGACTGTATCTGCTGGGAGAGGAGGTAGCTGCGATACCCTTGCCACAGCCGGATGTAATTCGTGCTGTCATAGAAGCTGTCGTAAAACGTCGATCCAACGTAGTAGTTCGTTCCCACGGAAAAACGGTCCAGGATATTGCTGCTGCCGTTTTGGCCGGCGGCGCGGTTGGTTTGCACCGCGGGCGTGGCGGATTGGCCGCCATCGGCTGGGTGCGAGCGGCACCCCTGCAGGAACGGCCATAGGAAGACAACCGCCCAAACGCAGGATTGCTTTGCCACTCGTTTCCCCATGCGCGCAAAATTGCCGCCTTCATCAGATACCGTCAAGAGGAATAGCAGCCGCATTCATGGTATAGCAGCCCGGCCAAGGCACTGCCTGCGCGTCGAAACGCGGGCGCTGTGTCCCGCGGGTCGGAGGATTGAATCCGCCCTGGGCCGCTGCCGCCAGAAAGGCCGCCACCGCCTACACTCGCCAGCGGTCGGTTGGCTGGAATGGCTGCCATTTTGCGCAAAATTGCCTTGCGGAGCGGACTTCGCGACACCTTATAGTGATGAAACTTGCAGGGAGCGGTCGAATTTGAAATGAAAAATGACTGGCGCGAAATTGAAGGATTTACGCTCGCTGAATCATCCGCCTCGAAGTAGTTGCTCGCCCTCGTTGATTAACCCGGCTAGTATCTCCGTGCTGTGCCCATTCCCCGGCGCCTTGACCGCGGCAGAGTTGAACTCTGGACAGCCTTCATTTTGTGGGCTGCCCTGGCAGTGGCGGGTTTTTTTTGGTTTCAGATCCCTGCCGGCAACCGGGCGCCTCATATCTTCCAGAAGGAACAGTCTTTCAACTCCTCACCCATGCCGGTGGCACCGGCGATATCTTTGGTCCGGAGTACGACGCGCATCGGGCAGAGCTGAAGGAACTCAAGGATTACCTGGCGCTGTATGGCAGTCGCAACGCAAAATTCAAGCCCGGCACCGACTGGGATTACAGTAATTACGGCTTCGTCCTGCTCGGTCGCATCATCGAAGTAGTCAGCGGTCAAACGTACTATGACTATGTACGCGACCACATCTTCACGCCCGCCGGAAAGGACTCAATGGACAATTTGCCAGAGGACCAACGCGTCCCGGGGCTCTCAGTAGGTTATACCAGCCCGGGTGGTCCTGGTCTCCATCTCCTGGGCCCGGGTCCCGGCCCTCATACGGTCGGCTATCCTGCATCTGGTGCCGGAGGACCGCGCCAACGGACCGGTTGGCCCGCTCCACGCCACTACCGGAGAGCTGCCCTATCGTGGCACTTCTGCCGGCGGCGGTTACTCGACAGTTGGGGACCTTCTAAAATTCGTGAATGCCCTGGCCTCACACAAGCTCCTCCAAGCACAATACACCGAACTGCTTACCAGCGGTAAAATGGCCACCCGACGACCGGGAATAAAATATGCCTTCGGCTTTGAAGATGAACTCACGCCGGCAGGGCTGCGATTCTTTGGCCACGGCGGCGGTTCGCCCGGCATGAACGGCCGGCTGTCGGTTTTCCCTGCTTCGAACTATGTCGTGGTCGCGCTCGCGAATATTGATCCGCCCGCCGCCGATCACGTCGCCCGGCCTATCCGTGAGCAGTTGCCCCTCAAGTGAGCCATAAAGGGTTTAATGAGAACGAGTTAATGGCCACTGAAATTTCCAGCTAGAGGATCCTCCGGTATTCCGAGCGCCGATAGGAAATTCTTTAGGTCAATTAAGTCGTCTTCCCATGCGCGCTTGGTATTTTGCCCAATGGTCTCTGTCCCCTTGCTGCATTAGGGTCGAGAGTGAAAAAGGAGACAATTGCGACAAAGAGGGAGCCGACCCGTGTAAAATCTTGGGAAGGTGAGCCTCGATGCACAATTGCGGCACCTCAAGCGGCACCTCAAATAATCTATCCCAGGATGGCTTACGATTCCCTAAGGCCAACCTTCGTCTCGAGTTCCCACAGCGCGGTGGTCATCACCAGCCCGGATTGGCCGGGTTCGGTTGGTAGGCCGGCAACACGACCGGAGTTCAGCCAGATTCAAGCCATCCACATCCAAAGCCGGTTATTGGATGGAAAACTGGGCATTGCCCAGTAAGCTCAGTGGCTGCTGTATACGAGAGTCCAGTGAAAAAGGTGGTGACCAACTCTAGTGAGAGGACTCCAGGAGTTTCAAAATCGTCGCGGGGGGCTTCGCCTTATCAAGGATCTCCTGCAACGCTGCCCGACCTTCCCTACGGCATCGTCGCCAAGGTGGCGTGCAAATGCTCGCCGGAGGACGACGCCGACTTTCTTATTAAGACAGACCGCATCGTCTGTGGGGCGTGCGGCAAAGAAATACTATGTGCGCCTCCTCTGCTGGGTGTTTTCAAGGCCACCTGCGCGTGCTGCTGCACACATTCCATCAAAACCACCTTTATTTTGGATTCCACGGGCGCTTACGTCTGCACTTGGTGTGGTGCCAGGCGGTGAATCGCCCTGACAAACGCGAAGTCGCCACATATATAGAAAGAAAGCAGCGCCACCCCCAGTCTCTATGGTGATGGCGCTGCGCCGGACGGTCAGCCACTATTCTGACCGGCAAGATTCAACCTAAACGTCCCGGTTTACATCCGACGACGGAGCAAACCGAGGAGCCCGAGGCCGCCTAAGATTGACAAGGTCACAGTTGCGGGTTCCGGAACCACCGCTACGCTCCCGGAAAAGGAGGTGTCATAGCCGCCCGCACCCGAGGACAACTGAGTCAGCGATTCACCCGGGTTAAATTGGAAGCTTAAATCAAGCACTCCAGGCTGCTTCGCAGTTAGGAGTTGGAGGTCAGGATTGGTTCCCGTGTAAGTTATACCGGTTACGTTAATGTCCAAGCTGGCGTTAAAGACACCTACTGCGTTCAAATAGGTCGTGACATCCTCCCAGTTTATGGTCGCGGTCAGGTTCCCCGAAGGGGAACTGATGACCAATTGTCCCAAGGGCCCCAAGACATCAGCAGACTGCACCATTCCGCCGAAACTGGACGTGATTGGGCCATAGGTAAACGGACCATTGTTGATCAAACCCAGCAATCCAATGGAACTGGATCCGCCTTCTTCACTGGTGATGCTCCACTGGTAGCCGTTTGGTGCGCTGACAAATTGAAACGAATCGCTGCTGCCGCCAAACTCAATAAAGCCACCAGGATTGCTGGCGAAGTTAAGCGTCACGCCCTGCGCACGACCCAAATTGGTTGACCATGCCAGCGCTGCCAGCATCACTAATGAGACTGTGGTTATTTTCATATTGTGGGTTTATGTTTTTCTTTGTTGTAGGTTTAGGGAAATCTGGAATTTTTGGTTTTTTGCGGAATCTTATGGCTCAAATTCACAACGCCAGCATTCGCTTTAGACTGAACAAAAGCCCGAATCCGGATTTTTGACGGTGCGAACTGTGCGGCCTGGCCGAACTTCTGCCGGGCCTCTGCCTTCTCTCCTGATTGACAGGGCGTCCGGAGTTGCGAGTGACCTCCACACACCGGTCATCCCAAAGCTCAATCAGGTTAAAGTCTTTGACATTGGTGACCTCCAAGTCCGGCAAACCGTATCTGGCCAGCCACGAACGGATGGCCCGCACCTGAACGGGCGAGGAGGCGCGGGCGGTGAAAATTTTCACTGTTTGGCCGCCAGCGGTCCATCTCTTGATACGCACCACCATTTGATCCACCGGTCTGCCAATCTTAGGCTGTCCCTCAGCGTCCCATAAAACGCCCCCGGTGTCAGAAGCGAGCGTGCCATCCAAATCAACCCCGATCCAAGAGGAGCGGACGTCGTGAATTTGCTCTGGTTCAACCCATTGCCCGCCGCTATCGGCTAGAAGCGGTTCGAGCCGGTCCCCGCAACCGGGCTGTTCTTCCGAGGGCCGCTTCAGACTGCCTGAGTCACAAGCAAATGAGAGTACCACGCTGGGAGCAAACCCCGTAGTTTGCGGCGTCGCTTGATTTAACACTTCGGTCATAAGTTCTCGTCCGTTTCTATTTAATTCTTCTTGCCTATGTTTTCGTTTATTGCCCCGCTTATTACAACAAATAAGGATTCACAATGGGCTGGAACATGCTCACACATTGGCGCAAGTTATTTCCAATTAACGTCCAGTTATCGCCATTGTATTCAGTTGTTCTCATGCTCTTAAAATTGTTCACCACTGTTAAAAATTATTCACAGCGGCGAGGGGGTTATTCACAGCCGGAAAGAGCAAATTGAAAAATCAAGCAAGTTTTTGAAAAAAAATGCTTGAAACATCGCCGTTTCCGTGCTAAAAACTAAGCGTTGCTCAGTAATACCCAGGGGTTCGTTTTCGGGGGGGCTGAGTGAAAAAGGAAGTGAATAACCCTAGATCAATAGTCGTATGGTGCCATCAGTTGCCAAATCGTCGCGCGTAACCGCGCCTAGTCCAGCATCTTCTGTAAATTTGCCCAACCTTCAGTACGGTGCTGTCACCAGAGTGGCCTGCAAATGCTCTCCCGATGACGACGCCGACTTTCTCATCAAGTCGGATCGCATTGTCTGTGCGGCGTGCGGCAAAGAAATATTTTGCACACCCCCTCTTCTGGGTGTTTTCAAGGCCACCTGCGCCTGCTGCTGCACGCATTCCATCAAAACCACCTTTATTCTAGATTCCAGCGGAGCTTACGTCTGCACCTGGTGCGGCGTCAGGCGCTGAATCGGAGTAATGCAGCCATAGATCGCCAAAATCATCCACCGGCTCAAACAGTCAGAATGCCGTAAGTCAAGCTATCCCGCAGCTATGTTGACTGCCACGTATGCAGCCAGCTCGGGCACGCCACAGCAATTTCACAGGTTGGAGGCGCAATGAATCCGATTTTGCTCAGGCGAGATTTGCGGCCTCCCGAATCAACTTGCTGTCCACCCTGATTCTGACATAATAAAACATCAGTTCGATTGGTGGCCGATGTGGCGGAATTGGCAGACGCGCCAGACTCAAAATCTGGTATCCGTGAGGATGTGTGGGTTCGATTCCCTCCGTCGGCACCATAAAGATCCTGTTCGATCCCCTTTCCACCGTTTCATTCGAGCATTGCAAGCATGCGGGCCATGTGGAAAAACTCTGCCCGAGAGGGTGCTGCAGCGTGTTTGCCATGAACAAATCGGCTCAATGCCAGTCCAATTGGGAACACAGAAACCCAAATCGATTTTAAAAATCCAATACCACCATTAAACCGGTGCCATTCAATGCCATGTCCACCCAGTCTGCCGATGAAGCCACGTCTCAACGCGAATCAAGCACTCTCCGGGCCGTCGAAGACTTGATGGCGAATCGCGAAGCCCTGAAATCGCAGCTCGGCCGCGCCATTGTCGGACAAGCCGAGGTCATAGATAACATCTGGCTGACGATTCTTTGCGGCGGTCATGCCTTGCTGGTCGGCGTGCCCGGGTTGGCCAAGACGCTGCTGATCCGATCCCTAAGCCGGGCGCTGGCGCTTTCTTTCAAGCGCATTCAATTCACGCCCGATCTGATGCCCTCGGACATCACCGGCACGGAAATCATCGAGGAAGATTCCGCCACAGGTAAACGCCGGCTGGAATTTCTGCAAGGGCCGGTGTTCGCCAACCTCGTTCTGGCCGATGAAATCAACCGTACTCCCCCCAAGACCCAGGCGGCAATGTTGCAGACGATGCAGGAACATGAAGTGACCATCGGAACCAAGACCTATCCGCTGCCAGAACCGTTTCACGTATTTGCGACGCAGAATCCGATTGAGATGGAAGGCACTTATGTGCTGCCCGAAGCGCAGGCAGACCGGTTCATGTTCAGCATTCACTGCAACTACCCGACCAACGCGGAAGAAGCGCAGGTGGTGCGCACCACGACCGGCATTGAGACGCCCCAAATCCAGCCGGTAGTTGACGCCGCGCAAATTATTGAGTTTCAAAAACTTGTCCGGGCGATGCCCATCTCGGACGAGGTGATTCAATACGCCGTTTCGCTTGTGGCTCGGACCCGGCCGGAGGACCCGCACGCCCCGGATTATGTGAGGGAATTCGTCCGCTGGGGCGCCAGTCCCCGGGCCTCGCAATATCTGGTGCTGGGAGCGAAAGCCCGCGCGGCCGTTTCCGGAAAAATTTGCGCCGATTACGAAGGCGTGCAATCCGTGGCCTATGAGGTATTGCGTCATCGCATCCTCATGAACTTTCGCGCCCGCGCGCAAAAAATCACGCCGGTCGAAGTCATTAGGCGTCTCCTGGACACCGCGCCCCACAACCGCACCTAGCCCATGCCGCCACCGCCAACCTTCCCGCCGGAATTGTTCGATTCCCTGGGCGATTTATCGCTGGTGGCGCGCGAGGTGGTGGAGGGTTTTCTCAGCGGTCTGCATCGCAGTCCCTTTCTCGGCTATAGCACGGAGTTTGCCGCTTACCGCCCCTATATCCAGCGCGATGATCTGCGCCATGTCGATTGGAAAGTCTGGGGGAGGACGGACGGATTGTACGTGAAACAATTCGAGGACGACACGAATCTCTATTGCCAGCTTTTTCTGGACACGAGCGCGTCCATGAATTTCGGCCAGCCGGATAAATTCCTGTACGCGCGGACGCTCGCGGCGGCCCTCGCGCATTTGATGACCCGCCAGCGCGACGCGTCGGGCTTGATTTTGTTTGGCGACCAAGCCGTGCAGGCGCTGCCCGCGCGGAGCAATCCCGATCATCTCGATGAAATGATCCACCTGCTGTCGGCCGCCGAAGCCAAAGGCCAGACCGGCGCAGGCGCGGGATTGTGGCCGATCATTGAGACCTTCACCCGCAGCGGCCTGTCCGTGGTCATTTCGGATTTGTATTCAGAGGGCGAAGCCCTGTTTGAACTCCTCCGCCAGCTTCGCGCCCAGCGGCAGCAGGTGATCGTGTTTCACATCCTGTCACCGGAAGAATTAGATTTCAAATTTCAGGGCGATTTTTTGATCGAAGACAGCGAGACCGGCGAAAAAATTCCCGTTCACGCCGAAAGCTTCCGGACGGAATACACCCGGCGTTTCCGCGATTTTTGCCAGCGCGCAGAGCGGGTTTGCGAAACTCTGGAAATCGATTACCGCCGTCTCCGCACGGACGAACCGCTGGATCGCGCGCTGACCATTTATCTGCAAGAAAGGATGGCGCGCTGAATCATGCCCGGGCTTCTCTTTAGCAATGCCGCGCTGCTCGCCGGCCTGGGCGCCCTGGCCATCCCGATCCTCATTCATTTGCTCCTGAAACAGAAGCGCAAGCCGCTGCGTTTCAGCACGATCCAATTCTTCCAGAAGCGCGACGAAAAAACCTCGCAGCGTCGCAAACTGCGGAACTTGATGTTGCTTGCATTGCGCGTGCTGCTGCTCGCGCTGCTCGTCCTCGCCTTTGCGCGGCCTTATCTGCCAGGGTCCGCCGGGGTGCCCGCGGCCGGGCAATGCCGGCAAATCGTCCTGGTTTTGGACCGTTCCGCGAGCATGCAGGCCGGAGACCGCTGGGCGAAAGCGATGGAGCAACTGCAAAATGCTGTCGCCGGCCTCGCTCCGGCGGATCGGGTGGCCCTCATTGACTCACGCTCGCCCGCTGAAATCATGGCGCCGCTGGGTTCGCCGGATGCGCTCAAGCCCATCCTCAAAAAGCTCGAGCCTGGCTTTGGAACCAGCGACCTGGCGGCCGGCCTGAAAACCGCCGTCCAGCTGCTCGCGCAATCCGACGCCGGCGGAACTCCCCGGATTGAAGTCATCAGCGATTTCCAAAAAAGCGCGTGCGCGGGCCTCGCTGGAGCATCCGTTCCCAAGGGGATTGAGCTAACCATTTGCCCCGTGGCGGAAACCGCGACGCCCAATCTGGCGCTGGAAGCTTTGGCCCGGGACGAAGGCCGGCAGGCCCTGATCGCGCGCGCAAGGAATTATTCCGCGCAGAATGCCCCCGCAGTACGGATGAGTTTGTTGGTGGATGGTGTTTCCTCGGCCGCTCCTTCGTTGTCCCTCCCGGCCGGGACAACCACGCAAGTATCGCTGTCGCTGCCGCGACTCGGTCCCGGCTGGCATTCGGTGGAGACGCGCATGGCAGCCCACGACAGCTTCGCCCTGGACGACGTCCGGTACGAGACGATTTTTATTCCGAAACCCCAGCGGGTCTTGTGCGTGGAGCAGCGGGCCAGCTCGCATCCCTTCGAGGAGGAGACATTTTTCGTCGCCAGCGCTCTGGCGCCGGAGACGACCAATGGAGGGCCCTACGCGGTTGCCAAGGCCACCCCCGAAGAAGCCGCCGCCACGCTCGCCGAGACCAGCGATTACGCGCTCGTCGTTGTGCCTGGATTACGCCAGATTCCGCCCAATTTGGCGCCGGCATTGACGGGATTTGTCACCAATGGCGGCGGATTGATTCTCTTCCTGGGCGGAAAATTGAACGCCGCCCGCTACAACGAGGACTTCCACGAGCTGCTGCCGGCCCTGCCGGGCCTGGTTGAAGGTGATGATGACCAGCCGCAAAACTTCTGGCACCTGCGCCACTACGAGCGGGAGGGACTGATTTTCGCGGCTTTCAAGGAACCGGACAGCGGAGATGTGACGCTGCCGGAATTCAGGCACCGGTTCACGTTGACGACCCTTGACGGCAGCCGCGTAGAGGCTGAGTTTAATGACGGCACTCCGCTGATTGTGTCGAAGAAACTTGGCCGGGGACGCATCGTGTTGGTCAACACTTCAGCGGACACGGCCTGGACCGACTGGCCCAAGCGGAAGACGTTTTTGCCGTGGTTGTACGGTCTGGCCTCGCACGCAACCCAACGGGCGGCGACGTTCACGGCTGACGATGACGCGTCGCTGCTGGCGGGCTTCCCGGCGGACCTGTCGTTGGAGGTGGCGGCAAATGTGTCTTTGCGAGTGCGGGAACCGTCGAGCCGGGTGACGTCCGCCGTTGTTGACGCCCAAGGCCAAATTGCATTGAACCCGGAACACCCGGGGTTTTATTCGATCCAGGATGCCGTCGGTCACGAACTCCGGCGCGTGGCGGTGAATGTGGCGGCGGCGGAATCAGATCTCCAGTCGTTCACGCCTGGGGAGCTTGACATTCCGCGCACGAACGATGCGCCCAAGGACGGCCTGATGGCCGGCATCCTCGGTGACGACCACCGGGAATGGTGGCGATTTCTCTTGCTGGCGGCAGTGGCGTTGCTTTTCCTTGAGCCATTGCTGGCCAACCGGAGTTATGCTTGAGGCAAACAACATTCGATCGCAAATGAGATCGCAAATGATCGACTGAAAGAAAGGAGAGGTTATGACTCAACCTTTGCAATATACGGCGGAAGGGCTCGAGTCCATCCGCCGCGCTAAAAACCGCGCCGCCCGAATCGTCTGGACGGCGGGTGCCCTGACCGTGTGGCTTTGGGTTGTCCTGGTCCTGGCGCTGGCCGATTACCGGATTTTGCTCCCCCGGACCCTTCGCGCAGGCGGCGCGTTTCTGCTGGCCGGCCTCCTGCTTCTGGCAGCCCTCCGGCTTTGGCAATTAATCCGGCGGCCGGGCAACGCCAAAAAGACTGCGCTGGAACTGGAAGCTGGCCGGCCTGAGTTGGGCTGTGTGGTGTCCACGGCCACCGAATACCTGGCTGGCCAGCGGTCGGCGGCGCAGAATTACGAACCGGAACTGGTTGAGGCGTTGCAGGAGCAGGCCGCAAAAACGATGCGCGCCGTTGAGACTCCCAGGTATCGCGGCAAAATCGCCGCGGCGCTCGGGATGCTGTTCCTCGCCTTGGGTGCCCTGGCACTTTTCGTTTGGCGGGCGCCGGAGGGGGGAACGGCCATAGCGCGCGTCACAAGTCCGTGGGCCAACATTCACTACACGCGCGTCGAGGTCAAACCGGGGAATGCGGAAATACCCACCGGTCGCAATCTGGCCGTTTTGGCCACTTTCCAAGGACGACCTCCGCAGGACGCCCGCTTGCGATTCCGGGCCGGCCCAGCAGACCTCTGGCAGACAGTCGCGTTGTCGCCCTCCGAACAGGGGGCCTGTACGAATCTCATCACCAACATCACCGGCGCGGTCATTTACCAGGTCGCGGGTGGCGATGCGGCATCGCCGGAATATTCGATCAGCACGTACCGCCCGCCCGAACTAAAAAGCCTGACCACCCGGGTGGATTTTCCGGCCTACACGAAACATCCGCCGATCGAAGAGACCGCGCCGGACCTGCGGGTGGTGCGGGGCGCCAGGCTGGCTTTTCGCGTGGTGTCATCGGAAGAAATTACCGGGGCGATAATGTGCTTCACCAATCAACCACCCATCGAGTTGACCCTGAATTCCAACGACCAATGGACGGCCGGCTTGACGGCGCACACCAGTTCCGATTATCGGATTGAGCTGACCGACCGAGCCGGACGCAAAGGCGGCAACGAGGCGCCGTATCATTTGGTGGTCGTGCCGGATGAGCCGCCACAAGTGGATATCGTTGACCCGCAGGCGGACGTCCGCGCCGCCCCCACGAACAAGGTGCCGTTGCGAATCTCCGCTTCCGACGATTTTGCCGTCAGCGGCATCAAGCTGGTTTTTCACAAGTTGGGCGAACCGGAAAAAGCGGTCATTTGCGATGCGACCAATCTCAACGAACCGGAGGCGACGGCGCGGGCGGAAATTGACCTGACGCCGCTCAATCTCCAGCCCTACGAACTGGTGGCGTATCACGCTGAAGCGTCGGACAACAACACGCTCGACGGGCCGGGTATCGGAAAATCGCCGGTTTATTTCATCGAGGTCACGACGAACGATGAGCCCGTGTCGGAATCCCACAGCCAGGGCCAAAAAATCAACCTGCTCCAGCTTGAAAAGCAGATTATTGCCGCGACGACGGCGGCGCCGGAGGAGCGAATCCGGGAAACATTGCCGAAGGTGGCGGCGGTTCAGCGCCAGACCCGGGACTATGCGGAAACTTTCAAAAACACCTCGCCGGTGCTGGCCGCCGCACCGCCCCAGGCCAGGGTGGAATTCGACGCCGCGCTCAATTCGATGGCCGGAGCCATCACGTCCTTGGACCAGCTTCAATCCAGCCCGGCGCTGGCGTCGGAGGAAGACGCGCTCAAGCATCTGTACCAGGCCGCAGGGCTGTTCCCGGAACTCAAACCCTGCATGTGCAACTGCACGGGCATCAAAATCGTTGCCGAAGCCATCGAGAAAAAGAAAAAAGAGGAACAAAAAAAGCGGGAGCAGGAGCTTCCCAAAGTCATCGCCCAGGCAAGAAAGGTGGCGGCGGCGCAAGCACAATTGAACGGCCTCTATCGCAAATCGGCCGGGGAGGCGCCCTCCCGAGCGGCCCAAAGCAACAGCCCGCGCCAAGGACAAAATGCTTCGGGCGGCCGCGGCGAACCATCCAGGGACGGTAATGCTCCGGCCACTAACCCGCCCGCCGTCAACCAGGACGAGGCGGAAACGACAGATTCCAGGGACGACGGACAAAAGCAGTTTGCCGCCGCTCCATCCGAAGAACAGAAGAAGCTGGCCGAGCAGGCCAGTGAACTGGCGGCCAAATTGCGCGAGCTGGCCGGCAGTGATCCGCGCGTCAGCAGCCGGCACTCCCAGCGCATGAGCGACGTCGCCAGCGATATGCGGCGGGCGGGCGATTTTCTTGCGGCGAATAATTCGCATGCTGCCGAGGACACGGGCCGCCTGGCGTGGAACCAGCTCGAGGAAATTGTCGGGGCGCTGGAAGTTTTGTCGAACGACCAGCCGCACGCTTCGGAGGCCGCGGCCGAACAATATCCGAAGGAATACGGACAGCAGATTTCTGATTATCTGCGGGCGCTTTCGTACCAAAAGTAATTTCGCGCCAAAGCGGTCATGATTGAATTCAACTGGACACCAGACTGGCGATGGCTTCTCCCGGGCGCGATTTTGGCGGCGGGAATTTGTTATGCGAGTTACCACTTCGGCCGGGGCGCGGTGGGCCGCCCAGGGCGCCTCCTGCTCTTCGGATTGCGGCTGGTCGTTTTGAGTGCGGCACTTTTCTGCCTGCTGGATCCCCAGCGCGTCAGGCAGGACGGGTATCTTGAGCCCGGCCGCATTGCCGTGCTGGTGGACACCTCGCGGAGCATGGCTTGGGCCGATGACACGGAATCCCGTCTGGATCAGGCAAAAGACTGGGTGCAGCGGGAATTGAAAGTGCCGGAAAACTTCGTGGTTTCCACCTACGGGTTCAGCAGTAATCTGGTTTCGTTGTCGAAACTGGACCAGGCCGGGGCGGCCGGCGGCCGGACCGATATCGCCGGCGCGCTGGAAAATCTGGCGGTGGCCACCGCGCAGAATCCGCCGGACAGCGTGTTATTGCTCTCGGACGGCGGCGACAACTCCTTCGGAAATCTCGAGGCGGCCGCGAAATCCTACGCGCGAAGAAAAATTCCCGTGTACACCGTCGCGTTCGGGGTAACGAACGAACCGCCGGACATTGTGGTCGAAAACGTGCAGGTGCAGCGCGTCACTTTTAATCAGGCCACCACCAAGGCGATCGTCACCGTGCGTTCGTCCGGATTCAAGGGCCAGGTCGTGCCGTTGCGCATTATGAAGGGCGATGAGGCACAGGCCGAGACCACGGTCCGGCTGACGGGAGGGAGCCAGCGGGTGGACGTGGAATTCACGCCGCCCGATCCCGGCTTTTACAACTTCGCGGCTGAAATTCCAGCGCAGAATGGCGAGCGCCTGCTAAACAACAACCGCCGCGAATTTGGCTTCACCGTAGTGGACCAGGTCCTGCACGTCATCTACATGGAGGCCACCGGCATGCAGCAGGGCGTTTTTCAGCCGCTTTATCTCAAACATGCGCTCGAGGAAACGCCGGGCTTCAAGGTCAAGACCCTTTATACCGAACAAAATTTTATGGCCGGTGCGCGCCCGCCCGACGACTCCATCATCCGTGAACAAGTGGCGTATGTGGATCCCAGGAACGGCGACAAAATCTATCGCGTGCGCAATTCCACCGAAGGGTACCCGAAGACCCTGAAGGAATTGCTGAATTACGACGTGCTTATTTTCAGCGACGTTGCCAAGAGTGATTTCACGCCGGAGCAACTGGCGGCCACGGAAAGCTTTGTGACCAAATACGGCGGCGGCTTCGCGATGGTGGGCGGCAACACCTCGTTCGGCTCCGGTGACTACCAGGACACGGTGATAGATAATTTGATCCCGGTGGCGATGGAACAGCAAAACGACATCATGAACGCCAATTTCGTGCCCCATGTGCCGGAGGCGGCCTGGTCCCATCCCCTCATGCAAATCAGCCGCAACCCGGAGGAGAACCGCGCGATTTGGACAGAGAAATTTCCCCACCTGGTCGGCTACAACCGGGTGGACCGTCCCAAGCCGGGCGCGGTGGTATTGCTGGAAAATCCCTATTCGAGCACGGCTTACGGTCCGGACGTGATTCTGGCCGCGCAGGAAGTGGGCAACGGCCGCACCCTGGCGTTCACTTCCGACACGACTTATCTGTGGGGCGAATATTTCGAAACGATCTGGGGCGAAAAAATAAATCCAGGTTTTGCCCTCACGGAAGCCAATTGTGATTCGCGCTATTTCAAACAGTTTTGGGTCAATGCCATTCGGTGGCTCGCCGCGCCCAAGTTCGATCGAGACCGAAACTCCATCGCGGTTGAACTGCCGCAAACTTATTGTCCGCCCGGCATCGAAATACCGGTGCGGGTCGGCGCCTGGAGTCGCGAAGGCGCTAAGATCAGCGATGCCGGTGTCACGCTGCGCCTGATGGACGAAAACAACGAAGTTCAGACCGTGAAGGCGTTGTATTCAGAGGCGGAGCAGCGTTATCTGGCGGCGATCAAAGTGCCGGCCGCGGGCAGATTTGTATTGCGCACACAGGCCCTGTTCAAGGACGGCAGAGATGCCGAGGACCAGCAGCTTGTCGTCGGCGAAGAAACCGACTTGGAAATGGCGGACATTCGCGCCAATCCGGCGACCCTCGCTGCGGTGTCACAGTGGTCAGGCGGCCGGATTCTATCACCAGACCACAACGACCAACCGATGATGTTCAAAGCCTTTGTCGGCGACAAACCCGCAACCGTGAAGTATCTCAAGACGCGGCTGTGGGACAATGCCTGGTATCTCGGGACGATCATCGGTCTGTTGACGGTGGAATGGAGCGCCCGCCGTTTGCGGGGAATGGCCTGAACCGGATCGCGCTCATTTGCCGCCGAGCTTCCGTTCCCACTCGGCCACCTTTTTCAACAGGCCAGGCAGGCGCTGAAGCGCGATCATCATTCGTTTGGCCTGCTTATCCGGTTGCGCCGGGAGGCCCAGCCAGGTTTCCTGGTCGGGAATATCGTGCATGACTCCGGATTTTGAACCGACCGTGACGTGATTGCCGATCTTCAAATGTCCGGCAATGCCCACCTGGCCCGCCAGCACGCAGAAATTTCCCAGCCTGGTGCTGCCGGCCACACCCACCTGCGAGCAAAGGATGGAATGAGCCCCGATTTCGACGTTGTGCGCCACCTGGACCAAGTTGTCGATTTTTGTGCCCGGACCAATGATCGTCGAGCCGAGCGCGCCGCGGTCCACCGAGCTATTCGCGCCAATTTCCACGTCGTCGCCGATGATCACATTGCCAATCTGCGGCACTTTTCGGTGAATTCCGGAATCGAGAACGTAGCCGAATCCGTCCGACCCGATGACCGCGCCGGCGTGAATGCGCACGCGGCATCCGATTTGCGAACGGGCATAAACAGTGACGTTGGCGAACAGCCTGGTGCCCTCGCCCAGCACGGAATCGTCGCCCACAAAATTGCCGGCCTGCAGGGCGCAATGGGCGCCGATGGTGACCCGTTCACCAACGGTGCAATGGGGCCCGACAAAGGCCGTGGGATCCACCTGCGCGCTGGGGGCGATGACGGCGGAAGGATGGACACCGGGCGCAGGCGCCGATTCCGGGAAAAACGCCTCCAAGACGAGGGCGAAAGCGACGCGGGGGTCAGCCACCCGGATGACGGTCTTGACGGCCGACGTAAACTCCTTGGCCGCAATGACTGCCGTGGCCGCGCTCTGCTCGGCGGCGGCAAAATATTCGGCGGTTTCCGCAAAAGTCAGGTCGCCGCTTTTGGCGGCATCCGCAGTCGAAAAGCCGGTCAATATTGCCGTTTCATCGCCCAACACTTCGCCCTCGATCCGTTTTGCTATTTCAGCAGTGGTAAAACTCATTGAGTTGACTTGAATGACGCGCCTACTATATAAAGCTTTGGGAATTCAGTAAAACCCCAACTTTTATGGCCAAGACCTTTCGCGTGGCACTGATCGGTTACAAATTCATGGGGCGCGCCCATTCCAATGCGTGGCGGCAGGCGCCCAAGTTCTTCAATCTCAAGGCCGGCGTTGAACTTCACACCCTGTGCGGCCGCGACGCCGCGGCCGTGCAGGCGGCGCGCGCGCGGCTCGGCTGGCAGTTCGCGGCGACGGACTGGCGCGAAGTGGTGGAGTCCCCGTTGATCGACGTCGTGGATATTGCCACACCCACGTTCCTGCACGCCGAAATGGCCATCGCCGCCCTGAAAAGCGGCAAGCATGTCCTGTGCGAAAAGCCGCTGGGCCGTGATTTAAAGGAATGTGAAGCGATTTTTGCCGCCTCCAAAAGGGCCAAGGGCATCCACATGGTCTGCCATAATTACCGGCGCATCCCGGCCATCGCCTTGGCGAAGCGGATGATGGACGAGGGTGCCCTGGGCCGGATTTATCATTTTCGGGCGCGCTATGCGCAGGACCGGCTTGCCGACGCGGAATTCCCGCTCGACTGGCGGCTGGAGAAGGAGACCAGCGGCAGCGGCGTCCATAGCGATATCAATTCGCACATCATTGATCTGGCGCGCCATCTGGTTGGCGAGTTTACGATCGTCTGCGGTGTGGTGCACACCTTCATCCCCGAACGGCCGCGCGCGGATCTGCTGGCGCAGGGCGCCCGCAAGCTGGGCAAAGTCACCGCCCCGGACTCCGCCGCGTTCATCGGCTGGATGGACGGAGGCGTCATGGCGAACCTGGAAGCCACGCGCTACGCGCTGGGTCGGCGCAACCATATCGAACTCGAGATCAACGGCAGCAAGGGCTCGATCTTTTTCGATTTCGAGGACATGAACCGGCTGAAGTATTACAACGGCGATGATCCGAAGGATCGCCAGGGATTCCGGGATATTTTGGTGACGCAGCGCGACGGCGTGCAGCCCTACGTGGCCAACTGGTGGCCGCCGGGCCATGGCATTGGCTACGAACATACGTTCGTTCACACGGTTGCGGATTTCGTCAATGCCTGCGCGGAAGGCAAGCCGGTGCAGCCAACATTTGAAGACGGCCTGAAGAACCAGCGCGTGCTGACGGCCGTGGAGGAATCGTCGGCTAAGGGAAAGTGGGTGAAGCTGTAAACCTGACCGCATGGAACTCCGAGAATTTGCCGAACAGATTTTGTTCGGGACGACACTGGCAGACAAGCTGGCGGCGCCGGAGGCCATCACCGACGAGCATCCCGGACCCGCGTTGGCCACTCCCGCCGTTCCCGGCCGACCGGCCGACCTGGGCTTCAAACCGCACGCCGCCGGCAAAAGTGAGTTTCCCGGACTGAACCGGCTTGAAGACCCGGCGGAACGCGGCCGGCTGCTCCATTTTTTCGGCAACCACGAATTGCTCGCCACCGAGTTGATGGCGCTGGTGCTGCTGAAATTTCCCGGCGCGCCCGCGGCCTTCCGCCAGGGCGTCCTGCAGACGTTGCAGGATGAACAGAAGCACACGAGGCTCTATATGGAGCGCATGCGGAGCTGCGGCATCGACTTCGGCGACCTGCCCGTGAGCGGCTATTTCTGGCGTTGCGTCTCGCCGATGGAGCATCCCATCGATTACGTCGCCGGGCTGTGCCTCACGTTCGAACAGGCCAACCTCGACTTTGCCGGCCACTACGGACGCCGCTTTGCCACCGTGGGGGACGCCGACTCGGCCAGGCTCTTGGATAAGATATACCACGATGAAATCGGCCACGTCGCTTACGGTTTGAAATGGTTTCGCCGCTGGAAAAACCCGGCCGAATCCGACTGGGACGCTTTCTGTCGCACGCTAAAATTCCCGCTCTCGCCGCAGCGCGCCAAGGGCTGGGCGCTCAACCTTGCCGGCCGCCGCGCCGCCGGCCTGGATCCGGAGTTTATCGCGCAACTGAACGTCTATTCGCAATCCAAGGGCCGCACGCCGGGCGTTTTCGTGTTCAATCCATTTGCCGAGGGCCGACTGGCCGGAGGAAAGGCGTTCAATCCCACAAAACATCAGGCGCAGCTCGCCCGGGATCTCGAAAACCTGCCGCAGTTCCTTTGCCGCCAGGACGATATCGTGCTCACAAGCCGCAAACCGGCCTTGGAGCATTTGAGCCGGATCAAGCAGGCGGGCTTCCCCCTGCCGGAATTTGTCGAATTAGATTGGAGCGCCGGTCTCCGATCCGGCTCGATGCAAAAGGAAATCCAGCAACAGGGCGGTTCGGGGACCGGCGCTCCGGCCCTGCGCCAGCTTGCGGGCCGCAAACTCGGGAGCCTGCGCCCCTGGGCGTGGGGACCGGACAGTTTCGACCTTTTGCAGCCGCTCTTCGCCAGTGTCACCGGCGAAAAGCGCGCCGATCAGGCGCGCTTCAACGAAGGCATCGCGTCGCTGTATTCAAAATCCTGGAGCGCACGTTTTCTGCGCCAGGTTCTCACCGGTGGCCGCGTGGGCGTGATTTCCCCAAACGCTTCGCGCATTGAACCTCTGAACCAGCAACGCCAGATTTCGGCAGGACGTTGGGAGCGTTTCTCCCTCTCCCCGGGGGAGAGGGCCGGGGTGAGGGCGGGCTTCCCCCTTGCCCAAGTCCAACTTCCGACTGATAGCAAGGGCGGGCTCCCCTCTTTCTCTTGTCCAACTCCTACCCCTGTCCCGGAATGGCTATGCACTGAAAACGAAATTGGTGTTGCCGTTAATTCCCCGGCGGCGGCGCTGGCGGAGATCGCCCGTATTCGTGCGCGCGGTCACCACCCGGTGGTGGTCAAACAATCGTTCGGTGTGGCGGGCAGCCACGCCTTGCGTCTTTTTGAGCCGGAGCTTTTGCCGGCGCAGTTGCGCTGGCTGGAACACGCCTTCGCGCGGAATCAGGAACTGGTGGTCGAGCCCTGGCTGGAGCGTCTCCAGGATTTTTCCGTGCAATTGGAGATGACTCCGCAGGGATTGAAACGGTGCGGCTTCACCGGCCTGGTGAACGATGCGCGCGGCCAGTTCGTGGCCAATTTCGCGGAGGCCCATCATCACCAGCGGATTCCCGCTGCGGTCGTGTCGCGATTTGGCCGGCTGGCGGACATTTCCGGCCGGCTGCTGGAGTTTTATGACGCGGTTGTTGCGCGGCTGGAGTCGGAGCTGCGCGCGGTGGATTTTATCGGGCCGCTGGGCGTTGACGCCTTTGTCTATCGCGATGCCGCCGGCGGCGTGCGGCTGAAGCCGGTCGTGGAGATAAATCCGCGTTATACCATGGGGCGGGTGCTCTTGGAACTGATGCGCCAGACCAGCCAGAACAGCGTGGGCGTCTTCCGGTTGGTTAACGCGGCGCAATTGCGCGCGGAAGGATTCGAAGACTTTCCCAGCCTTGCCCGTGCGCTGGAGCAAAAGTTTCCGCTGGAATTGGCAGGCGAACCGGTCGCGCGCATCCGCGAAGGCGCGTTCTGCCTGAACGACCCCGCCGCCGCGACCTGCTGCCTGGCGGTGTTCCAGGTTGGGCGCAGGCTCGATCAACTGCTTCCGCACCTTTGATTTACTTGGTCTGGCTAAACAGCATGAATACCCGCGGGCCGCGCGGTGTTTCCAGCGCGTGCTGCTTTTCCTCCTCGGTGCGCGGCACGGCCAGGCCGTCGGAATTCTTGTCAGCCGTCGGCCGCCCATTGACCAGAAGCATGTAGTTATGCGTGCGGTTTCCGGGAATGTTCTCCAAGGTAAGCGTCCAAACGGCGCTGGCGCGGTCGTATTTTAGCGGGGTTTTCTGCCAGCCGTTGAACGAGCCGACGATTTCCACCTTGACCGGCAGAGGCGCGGCCGGATCACCCGGTTGCCAGCGGAAGATTTTGCTGAAAATGGACGGGCGCTTGGCCGTGACCGGATGCGCGTTCAGGTGTGAAGAGTGCGATGTGGGTGTCATTGTGTTAAATTGAGGGGGCACGGGCGGCCAGTCCGCCCCGGTGAAAATTCGCTGCCATTGCCTAAATTTTCCTTCCTTCCTAGATTCCTGGGTTCAAGCCTCCAGCCGCGCATCCAACGTTACCTTGGCGTTCAGCAGTCGGGAAATCGGGCAGCCGGCTTTGGCGCCATTGGCGATGGCCAGAAACCTGGCTTCGTCGATTCCCGGGATTTTCGCCGTCAGATCCAGGTCCGATTCCGTGACCGTCCAGCCACCCTCCGTTTTTTCCAAGGAAACCGTGGCCGTGGCGTGAATGGCCGCTGGGGTGAAGCCCGCCTTGCCCAGCTCGGCAGAAAACGCCATCGCGAAACAACCCGCGTGGGCGGCTGCAATCAGTTCCTCAGGATTGGTGCCGAGGCCGTTCTCGAACCGGGTGCTGAACGAATATTGTGTTTCCTTGAGCACGCCGCTCGCGGTCGAAAGGCTGCCTTTGCCCGTTTTCAAATCGCCGTGCCAGACGGCGGATGCTTTGCGTTGCATAAATAATCATTCAGGGGAACGACCTGCTCGCTCCAACTGGGGGCAAGATAACGCAAACCGGTCCAAACCTCAAGTGCCGGCAACACGCGTGCCGGCAACACGCGATTTTGTCTTTTTTGCGTTCGGAGCCCGGGCGTTCAGCCCCGCTTGAATGTCGGTTTGCATGGCCAGATTGAAGCGGTGTGAAGAGGCTGTGTAAAATCACCACACCGTCAGCTTCTCTGGACGGTGAACGGCGGTGAAAATGTGAACAACTTTGCGACGAAAGGCTTGCACGTTCCGCCAATTTTTGTCAGGCTACGGGACGGTTTGCGAGAACAAGGAAAAAACCGTGACAGCCAAGCAGATAACGAGGAAGCAGTGTGGTTATGCCCTGCGCCGACGTCGGGATTCGGACGACCGTCCCGGTGGCGGACAATTCCTGGCTGGAATCCGTCAAAAACGGAGGCGGCCCCGCAAGATTGTTTCACCGTTGTAACAATCTTACATTTTTGAATTTGGTAGAATAAGCGCTGAAAAATAGCTAATGAACCCAAGCTGAAGCTCCCATGAAAAAAATCGCAACGTTCCTCCTCGGGTCGGTCCTGGCGGCACTGTCGGCACAAGCTGAAGTGCTTTTTATGGATTCGACCAATTACCCATACACTAATGGCTGCATCGAAGGGCAGGGACAGTGGTACTGCTACTATCCAGCCACGCCCTATCTGGATGCCTTGGT
This sequence comes from Verrucomicrobiota bacterium, assembly GCA_049509875.1. GTDB lineage: Bacteria > Verrucomicrobiota > Verrucomicrobiia > Limisphaerales > UBA11358 > UBA11358. The sequence continues at coordinate 208,424 of JBEKZM010000001.1, forward strand.
GACGAACAATGTGCTGCTTTTAAATACGACGAACCATGACGCAGTCGCCACGCCGACCAATGGCTGGCTGAATCCCACCGTTTATTATACCTACGCCAGTTTTTCGATCAACGTGAGCCAGTTGCCCAGCACGGCCAACGGAGGCTATTTTTGCCAGTTCCAGAACGACAACGACACCAATGATTGCTGCCATCTGTTTATTGATACCCACGACACCGTCGTGCCCGGAACCTTCCGGCTGGGAATCGCCAATTATGACACGACCTTTAGCACGGTGATCCCACCCCACAATTATCCCTTGGATCTGGCCACGGGTGTAACCTATACGGTGGTGATGCTCTTCGATAATAGCGGAGACCCGACCGACCCGCTGCTGGGCGCCACCCTCTGGATAAATCCTTCGGTTCAGGACTATGACAACGCCTTGAACGAGGACTACGTCAGCCCGGGCATCGGCAACGGTTTCGCTTATGGACTGGACACCACCGGCAGTCCGAACCTCCTGGCTATCATTGTGTCCCAGATTGGCTTCAGCCCCTATGCGAATGCCGGCATCAGCAATGTCGTGGCGGCGACCACTTTTGCGGAAGTCAACACCACCAACCCGCCCGCGATTGGCATCCCGCCCCAGTCCGGCACGAACTATTCCGGCAACAGCACGATGCTCTATGTGGTCGCTTCCGGCGTTGATCTGACCTATCAATGGTATTCGCAGACCAGCGGCGCCTTGAGCGACAGCAGCGGAAATTTTACCGGTTCCACCAGCAACATTCTGGTGATCAACAATCTTACGGCCTCCGACACTTATTATGTCGTCGTGACCGACGCTTACGGCAACAGTGCCACCAGCACCACAGCCCTTGAGACCGTCATCACCACGCCCACCGCTCCCTTCTTTCCGCCCTCCCAGCCCGGGCAGGCGTCCACCGGCGGGATTAATGTGACCAACAACCTGTTCACTTCCGCCGACTTTACCAACCTCGCCGAGGGCACCGGACCGTTGTCTTATCAATGGTACTTCGCGCCGACGAATCTTCCCATTGCCTTCGCACCGCTGGCGGGGCAAACCGGCCCGATCTTGGCCATCTCCGAACTGGCCTACGCCGACGCGGGATATTACTACGTACAGGCCTCCGACGCGGTGGCTGGAGGCAGCGTCACCGACGGTCCGACCAACAGCCTCACGGTGCTGCCGCCGCTGGTTGCCACACTCCCGCAGTTGCACGAACTGATGGGCACGCTTGTAACCAACATCACCGGAGGCAATCAGGTAACCGTCAATTCAAATGGCATCACGGTAAGCGGCTATGTAACGACCTTTGGTCCGCTGACCGTGTCCACCAAGACCTATGCGGAATTCTATATTGGATACCAAAATTCCGGAATTTACGTGTATTGGGGGGACGCGGGCACCAATGGTGTCCCGGCTCCCGGAACCTTCGTAACCGTAACTGGTCCCTGTGAGGTTTACGATGGTCAATTAGAAATTGATCCCGGCGCCAACGGCGTGGTCGTATCGAACGCTGTGCCCGTTCAAATGCCCAATCCCCAGCCCGCCAACTTCGCGCTGCTGGCCACCAACGCATTGAGTCCGTATGGGGTCCAGATTCAGTGCGCGCTGGTCACCTTCACGAACATCTATATTTATGGCAGCAAAACTGGCGGCACCATTGGCAACGGCGGCATATTCTATTCGAACGGCTACACGAAGCTGTATATGACCGAGGGGCCATATAGTTCCCCACAAAACACCAACTACATTACTCTTTATGTTCCCGCCTATGGATTTGGCGGCATTTCAACCAACATCTGGTACAAACCTGTGCCCAAATATGCTTATCAGTTGTCCGGGATCATGGCGGACTTCGATGGCGCATCGGAGCTGGATGTGACCCGCTTGCAGGATTTTGTGACGAACGCACCTGCTGCTTTTACGAACAGTGTGACGCTCGGCAAGAAAGGGGTTCTGACCATGAATTGGCCCGTGCAGACTGGTTCCACGTACACTGTTTATAGCGCTTCGAATCTGCTTGGCCTTTGGACGCAAATCGCGTATGGTTTGTCATACTACCCGACCAACGGTACGTTCAGCGTCACGAACACCGTGTCGGAGCAGTTTTACCGGATTAGCACTCCGTAAGCTCCATGATTGCTGAGAATTCGCAAAGCGTGAACGCACCCGGCCGCAAGGCGGGTGCGTTCACCCTCATTGAGCTATTGGTCGTTATCGCCATCATCGCGATTCTCGCCGCCCTGTTGCTGCCGGCCCTGGCCAAGGCAAAAGAAAAGGCCAAGCGGGCGAATTGCCTTTCCAATTTAAGGCAATGGGGATTGTCGGTTCAGATCTACGCCTCCGACAATAATGATTTGAGTCCCACCGACGGATATTCTGCCGCAGTCGGACGCAACGGTCCCTCTTGGTGCGGACCCTCCCTGCCAAGCGGCACGGACGGTACGGTGAACGATCCGGTCGCCTGGTTTACCGTTTTGCCGCCATTGGTGGGCGAAAAAACCTTGGGTGCCTACTACGCCACCATGTCCACTGGCCGGGGAACAAGCAGCGCCAAGGCGTCGAGCTATATGCCTTTCCCCGGCGGCAAGGGGCCAATCTGGGAATGTCCCAGCGCGAACATGACCGCAGCAACCATTCAAAACATTTTGGCCACGGCCGACAATTCGCCCAATGGAATTCCCGGCGGGACCGGCTTTTTCAGCTATGCCATGAATATCGATCTGAAAAGGTCGTCGGATGGCATCAATCCACTGCTATACCCGACCATGCCCAAAATCAGTTCGCTCAAGCAGTCATCGGCCACAGTGTTCATGTTTGACATGGTTTTTGATCCGGCCACGGAAATCGTCAATGATGCGCCGCAATACAACTCCGTCAATCCCGCCGGACGCCAGCGCAGTTTTGCCGCGCGCCATAATGGGGGTGGGGTCATCAATTTCCTTGACGGCCACGCGTCCTACTACAAAGACACCTATGTGACAAATAATCCGTCCAGCGGCGGTTATAATGAACCGTTGTTGCCGGACATCATTTGGGATGCGCCGTACCGGGCGACGACCCAATAGCCGGCCAGCGTGTCTCGCGCACAATCACTGCTCCTGAAGCATCAAAAACCCGTAAGGACTGGCCCCGCCTGCCAAATTGGTAACCGTAATGCCGACGGTGTCGGCCGTGGCCGTGGCCACCGTGACTGGAGTCCAATTGGCCGTGGGCAACCCAAGGTTGGTACTCGTTAACAGGGTCAGGGCACTGTTGGTGGCGCAGTTGGACACCGTGGCCACCAAGTCCGGTCCCGCGAGGCTCACGGAGCTGATCACCGGCGCGGGCATCGGAATGGCGTAATCAGCCACCACGGGCAGATGGTCGCTCGCATTCGTGAGGTCCAGGTACAACTGCGCGGCCGGAATGAACACCGGGCCGTTCGTGACCAGCCGGTTTGCCAGCGCCGTATTCGCGCCCGAATTCACCGTGCCGTAATACGGCGTCGTGCCGTTGTTGGCGAAAACGTGATAGGTGCCCGGAACATATTTCAATCCACCCGGCGCGCCGAAATAAACATTGGTGGTCATCACCTGCAGGTCGTCGCGGTATTCCAAATCGTAACTGTGCTCGGTTTCCATCGCCAAAATATTCGTGGCGGTGCTGGACGCGCCCCAGTTGATGCTCTGATTGTCATTGGTATTCATGGGGTCGATGGCCCCGCCCTGCGAAATGCCATTGGGCGCCGTGGCGGCGAGGATGGTCTGGTAGGAAGTCTCGCCGCTGGTGGTGATGTTGTAATCACCCACATAAAGAACGCGGGCGTTCGCAGGCAGGTCAATCGCCTCGTTGGTGCGAATGATCGCGGCTTCTCCGGCGCGTTCGGTCAGATCGCCGCTGGACGTGCCCGACTTGTAATGGCTCACGTACACATAGAAGACATTCGATGCAGTCACCGGCACGCCTGCCGGCGCGAATTTGTAGCGCATCACCTCGCGCAGTTCCCCGCTGGCGGAGCCGAGGCTGCCCGCGCCGCCCGAAGGATTGACCGGCGTTGAGGCCAGCAATTGCAAGGTATGTGTATTGAAAACCACGGCGTTCGGGCCATTGCCGTCGCTGTTGCTCCCGCTCTGGGTTGCCTGGTAACTGCTGTTGGAGTACATCCCGGCGACGCCATAAAACGTGTTCAAGGCATTGGCAATGGGTGTGACCGTCTGCGGATTGCTGGTGGTCTCCTCCAAGGCCAGAATATCGAGCGGCTGGGTGTGGCCATTCACCAGCTCCTCGCCGATCCCTTCCAGCGCGCCGCCAGATTGATAGCTGCTGGTGTTGCCTGGCGGCGCGACCAAGCCCGGCAGGGGTGCCGTGACGTTGTCGATGTCCGCCTCTATGTTATAGGTGACCACCCGCACGATACGCGTTTGGGCCGCCAATGGTCCGGCCAACAGAGCCAGGACAATAAAGCCGAGCGGGACTTGCGGTAAAAGCGCCTTCATAAGCGCGGAAAGGTTCCGCATGAGCCGCCATTTGACAAGTAACAATTTGGACATGCGCCCTAATCACACCACCGCCGCAATTGCTTCCCCCATTGCCCGGGTACCCACGCGGCGCGCCTTCGGCTCGCTGGAGCTGAAGATATCGCCGGTTCGATAGCCGGCGGCAATGGTGTGCTGTACGGCGCTTTCGATGGCCGCCGCCGCCTCGTTCAAACCGAAACTGTGCCGCAGCATCAGCGCCGCCGACAGGATCTGCGCGATGGGATTCGCCAGGTCCTTGCCGGCGATGTCCGGCGCGCTGCCGCCGGCGGGTTCGTAGAAACCAAACGTCTGGCCGCCATGGGTCGCCCCCAGGCTCGCGCTGGGGAGCATGCCCAGTGAACCGCCCAGGGCCGCCGCCTCGTCGCTCAAGATGTCGCCAAACATGTTTTCGCACAGCAACACGTCGAACTGGGTGGGCTTGAGCACGAGCTGCATCGCCCCATTGTCCACAAACATGTGTTCCAGCTTTATGTCGGGATACCCCTGGCCGACGCGCGTGACGACTTCGCGCCAGAGAATGCCGTTTTCCAGCACATTCGCCTTGTCGATGCTGGTCAGCTTCTTGTGGCGCAACTGCGCGGCTTTGAACGCCACGTGCGCAATGCGTTCGATCTCGGGCGTGGTGTACACCAGGGTGTCAATGGCGCGCCGGTTGCCGCCGCCGAGATCCTCGGTCTTTTTCGGCTGGCCAAAATACAGGCCGCCAGTGAGTTCGCGCACCACGAGAATGTCGATGCCTTCGCCCTGGCGTTCCTGAACCAGCGGACACGCGTGCGCCAGCTCCTTCGGGAGTTTGACCGGCCGCAGGTTGGCAAACAGGCCAAATTCCTTGCGCAACCGCAGCAGCGCCGCCCGCTCCGGGCGCTCTTCCTTCGGGATCGTGGCGTCGCGCTCTGGCAACCCCACCGAGCCGAACAAAATCGAATCGGATTGTTTGCAAATATCCAGGGTGACCTCGGGCAGCGCCTTCTTCGCAAAATCAATCCCGGCCCAGCCCACCGGAGCATCGGTGATGACCAGCTTGAAACCAAACCGTTTCTCCGTGGCGCGGAGCACCTGGATCGCCTCGCGCATCACTTCCGGGCCGATTCCGTCGCCGGCGAGCGCTGCAATGTTGTACGTCTTCATAAAATCGCGGCGACAGTTAATGAAAATGTAAGTTCCGCTAACCCACAATGCGGCCGCCTTCGTTCAGGAAGATGCCCTTGAAGTTCATCTCCAGCGCCTGCGGATTGCTGGCCTTGGACAGGGCGTCCTTTTCGGTGACCCGTCCCGCTTTGACGAGGTTGAACAGCGACTGGTTGAAGGTGCACATGCCGTCGTCCGCGCCCGTTTCGATGGCGATGGTCAGCTTGTCCAGCCGGTTTTCCTCGAGCATCTTTCGGATGAGCGGCGAATTAATCATAATTTCGAGCGCCGGCGTCATTTTGCCGTCCACGGTGGCCACCATGCGCTGGCAGATCACGGCCTGCAACGTGCCGGCCAGTTGCCGGCGCACCTGCTCGCGCTCGTCGGCCTTGAAAAAGTCCAGAATGCGCGTGATGGATTGCGCCGCCGAGGTGGTGTGCAAGGTGGACAATACCAGGTGCCCCGTGTCCGCCGCGCTCATCGCCGCGCTGAAACTGATGTCGTCGCGCATTTCACCGACCATGATGATGTCCGGGTCCTGCCGCAGCACGTATTTCAGGGCGTGATGGAAGGACTGCGTGTCCAGGCCCACTTCTCGCTGCTCGAGCACTGACTGGTTGTCTTCGAACACGAACTCGATCGGGTCTTCGAGGGTGATGATGTGCTTCTTAAAATTGGAGTTGATGTGCTCCACCATTGCAGCCAGCGTCGTCGATTTGCCGCAACCGGTGGAACCGGCGACCAGAACAATACCGCGCGGCGCTTCCGCGATCCCTTTGATCGTTTCCAAGAGCCCCAGTTCCGCGAAGCTGGCCACGTGGCTGCGGACATAGCGCATCGCCAGGGCCCATTGGCCGCGCTGCTGAAAGAGGTTGGTTCGGAAACGGCCCACGCCTTCCATTAAATATGAAAAGTCCACCTCCCGGTCGCTTTCCAGCTTCTTTTTGAGGTGAATCGGGCAAACCTTGTCCACGACGTTGTTCATCCACTGCTCGGTCGGCAGCGGGCATTCGATGGAAATAAGTTCGCGGTTGATGCGGAAAATGACCGGCGTGCCAATCTTGATGTGCACGTCGGAGGCGTTGCCGTCGACGGCAGTCTGGAGAATTTTCTTGAACAGTTCCATCCCGTCAGCATAAACATTCCCGCCAGATGTTAAAATATAAAATCGGCGTTATCGGCGGCAGCGGCTTGTACCACATTGAGGGCTTTACCAACCAGCGGTGGGTCCGGGTCAAAACCCCCTTTGGCGCCCCCTCGGATGACTTCCTGACCGGCCAGCTCGGGGGGCGCGAGGTGGTGTTCCTCCCGCGCCACGGACGCGGCCACCGCATCCTGCCCGGCGAATTGAATCACCGCGCCAACTTGTGGGCCTTGAAAAAACTCGGCGCGGCCTGGGTCATCAGCGTCAGCGCCGTCGGCTCCCTGCAAAAACAATACCGCCCCTGCGACATCGTGCTGCCGGACCAGTTTTTGGACCGCACCAAGCGCGCCTCCGAGCATACGTTCTTCGGCCGGGGCATCGTGGCGCACGTCGCCTTTGCCGACCCGATCTGCGCGGAGTTGCGCCAGATCGTTTTCCGCGCCGGCCAGGCGGAGTTGCGCGTGACAAAATCCGCGGAAAGACAAAACCGCATCCACAACGGCGGCACGTATGTGAACATGGAAGGCCCCGCGTTCAGCACGCGCGCCGAATCGCTCACCAACCACCGGCTCGGCTACGATGTAATCGGCATGACCAATTTGGGTGAGGCCAAATGCGCGCGCGAGGCGGAGATCGCCTACGCCACGATGGCGATGATCACGGATTACGATTGCTGGAAGGTGGACGAAGCCCACGTGACCGTGGAAATGATCATCGCCAACCTGACGAAAAACGCCGCCGCCGCCAAGGCGATCATCGCGCGCGCGATTCCGCAGATCCCGGCGGAACCGAATTGGCCCTGCCATGACGCGCTCAAGAACGCCATCATGACTGACCGCAAGCTCTGGCCCAGGAAAATTGTCACGCAGCTCAAGCCCATCCTTGCGAAGTACCTTTGAGCCGGCACCGTGGCGGCGGGCATCCTTGCCTGCGATAGAGCTGGCCCGGCGGCCAGGCGCGGACATGAAATGCGAATCCCATTTTGAATGGCTGCAATGGTGCGCATATTCAGATGTATCCGCCGGCAGCAGGGCCGCTCAATGAGTCGGGCACCAACCCTTGCGGATTTTCAATTTGCGACCGGAGCGCGGTTTGTCCCAGACCGCAGCGCGGGTCTTGGCACGGGCGCTGAACCTGCCCGATGGCGAGGACTGGCGAAGCGCTGCTGGTTGGTACAACTCGCGCTCCGGGGCGAATACGCCGGCCCGAGCGCGGGTCTGCGACCCGCAGCAGCGTAAGTTTACGAATTACGCAGGGTTTTGCTCGGGGTTCGCAGGTTGCTGCGGCTCGCAGACTCGCGCTCCTGCTGTCGCGCGCTCGACAAACCGGCTATGAGCAGCCATGCTCCCGGCATGGCATATGAACTGGAATCGTCGTCTCCTTTGGACAACCTTTGGCAGGAATACGCCTCTGTTTTTCGAGAGTGGGATGACCTCACCCTCGCCCGCTGGCTGGCTCAAACGCTCGGCCAGCTCCAGGGCCGCGCCTGGCGGCTGTCGCATCCCCTGGTCGGCACCTATCGCCTGGCGGCCAAGATTGCGCACGACCGCCAGGTTTGGCTGCAGCGGCTCGCCTCGCCGCCCTCCGCTTATACGGAATCCCCATGCTGCCGCGCCCCGTTCCTGCCGCTGCTCACCCGCGACGTGCGCGCCGAAGGCCTGATCTGCCAGCATTGCAACGAAGTTTTGGTGCCTTTCGACGACCTCCCCCCCGAAGTGCGCGACCCCATCGCCGCCTGGGCGCAACAATACGAGCCTGTCCACTCCGTGGCGCACTGGGACGACCGCCAGCGCCGCCGCGTGAGCAGTTACGACGACGCTTTTGAGCACGCCGCCACGCAGGCGGAACAATTGCTGGGCCAATCCGGCCGCGAGCTGGCGCCAAAGCTGTTGGACGTCTATGCGGCCGTCGTCTGGGAAGACCAGGACGAATGTCTGGAAGTGCGGCCCGAAGACGTGGTTATTTAGTCCGAAATGCTCAGTTGACGCGGGCCACGTAATATCCTTGAAAATCCGGCGGCGCGCTGCCGCTGATCGATTCCCCGTACATCGTGAATTGGGAAATCAGCGTGGCATCGTATTGCCGCAGCCACTGCTCCACGGATTTTCCCGCCCTTTGCAGGGCCGCGCTGTGGGCCACGAGGCAGCGGACCCCCAGCGAGCGCAGCCGCGCCGGCGGATCTTCCGGCAAGGCCAATTCGACACGGCGGCCGCCGTAGGGAAGCCACAGGCCCGGTTCATCGCTGTTGTTGATCTTCGGGAAATAGCCGATGACAGCGGTTTCCGCGGGCACCGCGCGCGACAGCCTGGCGCGCCGCGTTTCAATGTCCCAACGCACGCCCGTCACGTACTGGACGCCTTCGAGGAAGATCACCTGGTTGTTCGGAAATTTCTGATGCAGGAAGCCGAACACGGCTTGCGCCGGGAACAGTGGACGGAGAGAAAGTGTGGCGACGAGAAAGGCGGTGAGCAGCATGGTCGCCAATCCACACCGTTGCCACCAGCGCCGCCGCACCGTGGCGCCCAGCCCCGCGCCCGCGAGCGGCGCCAAGCACAGGAGCGGATAGTAGGGCGCCAACTGGCGTGCATTTTCATAACTGCCCACCTTGGCCATGAACAAAATCAAGGCCACCCAGGGAGCCGTTCTGACCAGACGCAGGAATCCGTCCGGCTGGGACATCGGCTCCCGGCGCGGGAGCAGCCACGCTCGACACAGGGAAGCGGCCAGCAACAGGCAGACTGCCAGCCCGACACCGGCGTTTGCCTCCGACACGCCGTGTTCGTGCACCGCGCTGAGACCGCCAAATGCCTCGAAAGAGGCAAAGTGCGAGCCGAATGGCGTATGAAGGAACCGGACCATGAGATCGTTCCACTCCAGAACCAGGGCGCCATAGTAAGGCGGAAACCAATGGTACAGCGGTGGAACCAGATTTTGCGCCGTCAGGCAGAAAGTGTTTCCGAGGGCGCCCCAGATGGGATCCAGATGAAAGCGGCCAATGTTTGCGACGCCGGGATTTTCCACCGGCAACCACGTGCCTGCGTGCGCCCAGTTGAGCATGCTGATCGGCACGATTGAAACCAGCACGGCCGCCGCGCCGACCGCCGCGGTCTTGAGCTGGTCTTTGACCACCAGAAACCGGCATGGCCACGCCACCACCAGCCAGGGTAAAACCAGGGGAAGGTTGGTTTGTTTGACGCCGGTGGCCAAAGCGATGGCCAGCAAGGACCACCTGAAATTCGCAAGGCTGGCTTCCAATCTGGCGCGCAAGGCGAAATCCACGGCGGCCAGGGCAAAGACCGTGCCCAAACTGTCATTGGCCGCCGAACTGGCCTGGAAAGTGAAGCACCATCCCGCCGACAGGAACCACATCCACCACCACGCCACGCGCGGACGCACGTGGCAGCGCGTGAACACGCTGAATATCAAGCCCGGCAGCAGCAGGTAAGGAACCCAATTGATCAGGAAGAGAAGACGATCGCTGTGGTTGAACAGGATCAATGGCGCGGCCAGCCACTCAAAATTGCAGCCCGCGATGTTCATCCGCGCATCGCCAGTGTGGATCCAGTGCCATTGGCCGGCGCCCAGCCAGTGCAGGATCCGCGGCAGCCGGTAGGCGTTGGTATCCCAGTTCAAGGCGGGATACAGGCTGCCCGACACGAGCGACAGGCACGCCAGCAGCAGGAAACACAACGGTGCCGCGCGCTTGAAACGTTTCCGCAGCTTGCCGTCGGCGCGTCGGCGCGCCGCGGCGTCGGGCCACGCGCGCCTGGCCCAAATTAAAACCGCCGGTGCCGCCAGCAGAAAATAAACCACGTAGCCGGCCTGGTTCAGTTGATGGCAGGCGGAGAGGAGCCAGCCGGCCGAGACCAGCAGGGCCGACCATAGAATCCACGCCTGTTGGAGAAAACGCATGGGAGAGGTTCGTGCCGTATCCGGCCAAATGATGAATTTTGAACACGGGAAGTCAATGATGGGTTGGTGCTGCTCCCGTCGCGATGCAGACAAAAGCCCGCCAATCGTATATCGTAACTCGTCAATGTTAAAGCGGCTGTTCAAATGGGCGTTGTGGCTGGTGGTGCTGGCGGTGGTGCTGGCGGTGATCTTTTTTCTCTCGCTCGATTCCATCTTGCGGCTGGCGGTGGAGCATAGCATCCGCCAGCAAACCGGTATGGAAGCGGAGATCGGCAAGTTTCACTTTGGCCTGACCGAACCCGTCGTCGAGATCAAGAACCTCGAGCTTTTCAATACCAAGCAGTTCGGCGGCACGCCGTTCCTAACCATCCCCGAGATCCACGTCGAATACGACCGCGACGCCCTGCGAAGAAACGAAATCCACATCACCCTCTTGCGTTTCAACCTTGGCGAACTTGACGTGGTGAAAAGCCAGGATGGCCAGACCAACATCCTGTCCCTCGGCCTCCAGGCCCCGGCGCCCAACGCCCCGACGGGCGGCGGCGGTGGCTTGGCGCTCCTCAAGGAGAAAACAAACATGGAATTCAAGGGCATCGACTGTCTGAACGTCTCCGTGGGTCAATTCAAATACCTGGATCTCCAGGATCAAAAAAACAACCAGGCGCAAAACATCGGGATCAGTAATTGCGTTATCACGAACGTCACCTCGGTCGCCGACCTGGCCGGGCTGGCCCTGGTCGTGGGGTTGCGCAGCGGTGATGTCTTTAAGCCGCTGGTCAGCCCCAATAACCTTGGACACGGCCAGTCGGCGGCGGATCTCCTGAAAACACTGGGACATTAGTTGGACACAAATCAGGTCCGATTTGGGGGGACGAAGGACTGGACATAGAAAGACGAATTTTTGTTGGTCTTGGGATGAACGCCGCATTGGTGATATTTCTTCGCTGGCTCCGCTGGAACTGAGAGAGCACAAACAATGGTTTATCGAATTCTTCGTTGCCTTTGTTTCCATTTGTTGACTTCGCCCAAGAGAATCATGTCGTGACGCAAGGCCGACTCGATCCAGGCAAGGAAGTTTTAACCGCAGACCCGCCGTCGTTGCACTTTGGCGTGGCAAGTGGACGCACATAAAAAAACGAGGTAGTAGGGGGCGCCACTCCGTGCGCGCCGTTCAGCTGCAACCGACGCCTCGGAGCGCACGGAGTGACGCGCCCTACCAACGCAATGAATTGGCACATTTAGGTAAATCGCACAGACAATCACAGATGGACGGAGATGAAGCGGGCAACCAGGAAGATTCCGCGTTCTGCACTCGGCATTCCGCACTCTGCAATCGCCCATTGGTGTTGAATGTTTTGATAAAAAGGATTAATCATTATCCATGAATGAGCCGCCCCTGATGGAGCCGGCGCTGACGACGCCGGAAAAGCTGGAACTGGCGCAACGGGCGTTTCGCGAGTTTCATTCCCGCTGCTTCTGGTTCATGCGGGAGGACTTGAGCGTGGGCGTGGCCGACCTCCGGGCCATTGTCAGGGGACTGCGGGCGCATGGCAATCGGGAGGCTTTTTTCATTGCCGCAAAATTATGCCGCTAACGGAGTTCCAATCCGAGACGCTGCGCCTGCTTGCGGCGCGCCGTTCGCCGGAAAGTTTTGTGGCCGGGGGCACGGTGTTGAACGCTCGACCGGATTCGCCGCGGTATTCCAAGGATGTCGATATTTTTCATGACGTCGAGACCAGTGTTTTTTCAAATGCCTTGGACGATGCCGCCTGCTTGCAAGCGGCCGGTTATGAGGTGGCCTGGCTGCTGCGCCAGCCCGCGTTTCAACGCGCCGAGGTCGCGCGGAATGAAAACCGGCTGCTTTTGGAATGGGTGTTTGATTCGGCATTCCGCTTTTTCCCCATTGAGCGCGACGAACTGGCTGGCTGGCGGCTGAACCTTTTTGACGCGGCGACCAACAAAATGCTGGCGCTCATGGCGCGCGGCGAACCGCGGGATTACCTGGATATTCTTTTTCTTCACCAAAATTATCTGTCCTTGGGTGCGCTTTGCTGGGCGGCCGCCGGCAAGGATCCGGGGGTCAACCCATTCATGATCCTTCAGGAGTCCCAACGCAACACCCGGTTCCAGCCCGAACAATTCAATGAACTCCGCCTCGCGGAACCCCCGGATTTGCCGCGTTGGAAAAAAATCTGGATCGAGGCGTCGCGTCAAGCGGAGCACTTGCTCGAGCAGCTTTCCGCCGACGAGGTCGGTTGCCTTTATCTCGACGGACACAATCGTCCGGTGACACCCGATCCAGCCGCGCCGGAATTTTCCAAACTGCAGCGGCATTTTGGCAGCGTGCGCGGCGCGTGGCCAACCATCGCGACCTAATCCGCGTTTTCGGACTTCATCATCCGGGCTTCTTTCGGATTTTGACGCTTCGGATTTCGGATTTGCGTCAATTACTTTGGCCTTTTTCGATGATTCGATTTTCCCTAATCTCTCGGTGTGCATCGCGATTCACTCAAATCCGTTTCCCGCATCGTCGTGAAGCTGGGGACCGGCGTGCTGACCGACAGCCGGAAGCTGATTGACCCGGCGCAATTGGAACAAATTGTTGCGCAGGTCGCCGCCCTGCGCCGGGCCGGCAAGGAAGTGGTGCTGGTCACCAGCGGCGCCGTGGGCGCCGGCATGGGCGCGCTGGGCTACGAATCGCGCCCCACGGATTTGACCGAAAAACAGGCCTGCGCCGCCGTCGGCCAGCCTTTGCTGATGGCCGCCTACGAAAAGCTGTTCGGCCTCCACGGTGTGGTCGTGGCCCAAGTGCTGCTGACGCATGATGACCTCGAACATCACGAGCGCCATCTCAACGCGCGCAACACCCTGGTCACACTCCTCAGGTGCGGCGTCGTCCCCATCATCAACGAAAACGACGCCGTGTCGTCCACCGAGATCAAGTTTGGCGACAACGACAAGCTGTCCGCACTCGTGGCCGCGCTGTTGCCCGCGGATTTGCTGGTGCTGCTCACCACCGTGGACGGCGTCATCGAGAATTTCGGCGCCAAGAATGCCCGGATTATCCCGCTCATTGAGAAAATTGACGCCACCATCCAGAACCTGGCGCGCGGCACCGCCAGTGAAACGGCGGTGGGCGGCATGAAATCCAAGATTGAGGCGGCCAAAATTGTCGTGCGCTCTGGCATTCCGCTGGTCATTGCCTCCGGCAAAAACAAGAACGGGCTCGCCCAGATTCTGGCCGGCGAGGAGCAGGGCACGCTCTTTGTCGCCAAGCCCAACCGCCTGCAAGGCCGCAAACGCTGGATCGCCTTTTTTCATCATCCTAAAGGCACGCTGGTGGTGGACAATGGCGCCAAACTCGCCCTGCGCGAAAAGGGGAAGAGCCTGCTGCCGCCGGGCGTCACCCGCTGCGAAGGCGAATTTGCAGCCGATGACGTCGTGCGCATCTGCGATCTGGACGGCCTGGAATTCGCGCGGGGCATTGCGCGCTTCGATTCCACCGCCGTCCGCGAACATAAGTTGCCCAAGGAAGAACTGGTTCACCGGGATGACCTGGTGATACTTTGATTTGAATCCGCGAACGGCGCAAATTTCCGCCGATTCCTTTTTCAATTCGCGTTCATTCGCGTCCTTGGCGGATTAATCTTTGGAATATGAAAAAAAATCCCGCTATCAACGACCTGCTTGACGTCATGGCCCGGCTGCGCTCGCCCACCGGCTGTCCGTGGGACCGCGAACAGGATCACCGGACGCTCCGCCGCCACGCCATCGAAGAGGTGTACGAACTGATTGACGCCATCGAGGCTGGCGACGACGTGGAAATGGCCGAGGAACTTGGCGACCTGCTGTTGCAGGTGGTCTTCCACTGCCAGCTTGCGCGCGAACGCGGCGCCTTCGACTTCGAAAAAGTCACGCGCCATCTCGTGGACAAGCTGATCCGGCGCCACCCCCATGTTTTTGGCAACCTCAAAGTCAAGGACGTGGACGAGGTTTGGGCCAATTGGGAGAAGATCAAGAAGGCGGAGAAGCACGGCACGCAACACGCGCGCCATTCGGCCCTGGACGGCGTGCCCAAGCACCTGCCGGCGCTCATGCGCGCCGAAAAACTGCTCAAAAAGGCGCGCAAGGCCGGATTGATTGCCGGCGGGAAAAAATCCGGCCGCAAATTCTCCAAAGTAGCGCTGGCGGCGGAATTATTTGAAATGGCATCCTGCGCGCAGGCGAGCGGCTGGTCCGCCGAGGAATTGCTGACCGACGAAATCAACCAGCGCGAGCGCCAGTTGCGGCGACTGGAAGGCGCCGCCGCAAAGCCGCCCAAAGCGGTCCGCTGAGGGTCTGGCGCCTGCGCGACACCAACGGAGCGCCGGTCTCCGAAAGTGGCCGGCCTGGGAACGAACTTCAATTTTATGGACCCGGTCCGGCAATTTGCGATCTATTACCGGCTTTTCGTCTCCTCAGGGATATAGCTCGATTTCGCTGATCTGCGCGGCGTTGGGAAAGGCCGGGCTGGCGGAGGCGCGAACCGTCAACCGGAAAACATCGGTCGTCACGGGCTCAATCTTCCTCCGGTAAACTTGCGGTTCATGGTTGTCGGTCACGTCGATTATTTGACGTTCCCGGCCATTGACGCGCACTGATCCCGCGAAGCTAACCGGATAACCGTCTGGATCCGCGAAGTGGATCACTACCGTGCTGATCTCCGCCGGCCTCGCCAGATGCACCTCCACCCAATGCGGGTGCGGCTGGTCGAGCGACGAATGCCAGCGGTTCGAAAAGTCTTCCCGCGTGGCAATCACGCCGTCAATCACCTTGGCCGTGCAGCCCACTTCGCGGTCATACTCGCTGTCTGAAATGGCGGACGCTCCATTGGCAGCCAGCGCCAGATCGCATTTCGGATTTTCCACCTGCGGGCGAGGCTTGGGTGGATTCGTCCAGCTTCGGGCGTGCGTCAGGGTCTGCCAGGTCTGGCCGGTCCCGTACAGGGTCGCCCGGTCCAGCGGCTGCGGCAACCAGGTGCGAAACACGTTTTGCTGGCTGAAGGCGTTGCCGGCCGAGGCATAATCACAAAACGTCAGTGAACCCACATCAAACGCCATCCACGCGCCGATCTTCCTTGCCGCTGCCGCGTTCGGCTTCAATTCGGGGTTCAGATCGAGAGTCACGTGACCCAAGGCGGCGGGCGTAAGGCGGTTGTCCAGCGCCAACACCACGGGACCGCGTTGGAGCGCGACCTGACCATTGCATTCAACCCGCTTGGGGCGCATATCGAAAGTGATTGCCACCCGGTCGCCGGAGCGCCAGGTCCGGCGAATCTTCGCATAGCCGGGCGCGACCGGCTGCGGTTCGCCGTTGACCTTCAATACCGTCCGCTCGCTCCAGTCTGGGATGCGCAGGGACAGCGTAAACTCGCCGGTACTCGCCGGCGCCACCCGGATTTCGATCTGATCGCTCACGGGATAGTCGCCGGTGATTTGCAGCTTCACGGAGCCGACCTGAGCCGTGCCGGGAGCGTACAGATTCACGACCGGGCCGTCGGCGCCCTGCATGAAGGCCCAGAACGGCGTGAGCATGAGCCCGCGCGGGCCGTTGACCACGCAGCAACTCAGACCGACATCGGCATGTTGCACATAACTCGGCACGCGCACGCCCATCAAGCCATCGAAGTAAGCCCACCATTGTCCGTCCGGCATCATCGCGCCGAGCAGGCCGTTGTAGAGATTCTTTTCCAGCTCGTCGGCATACCGCACGTCACCGGTAAGACGCAGCAATTGATCGCAGAGCTTCATCCACGTGACAGTCACGCAGGTTTCCATCGGTTTTTCAACCACGCCGGTCTGCTGCTTGGTGCCGGCGAACCAAACTTCACTGCTCGTGCCGACGCCCACCAGGGTTGCCTCTTCGCGGAAGATGCCATCAGCTAGTTTAACCGATGCGTCGAGGTAATCGCGCTTGCCGGTGGCCCGGTAGAGTTCGCACAATCCTTCAAAGCAGGACATCATCTCGTAGGCTTTCGGAGCGCACATCTGGGCGGGGGTTTTCCCGGCCAGCGCATCCTCCACCAACCTCATTCCGGCCGGCAGCCGTTTTGACGGCGCGCTCCAGCAGGCGACAATGTGCTCGGCGAAGTCCAAGTATTTTCGCTGCCCCGTCCTTTCGTAGAGCAAAACCACCGGCTCCAGCACCGACGAGGCTGGCAGGCCGTTCCATTCCCCGATGTCGGCGATGCTGGCGTTGCCCGGGCCGAGTTCGGCAATCAAGACGTCCGTTTCCCGGCAGGCCGCGGCCAGCTCCGCCAGGTCCCGGGTCCGGTCATAATCCGCTATCAATCCGAGCAGGGCATACTTGCAGCCCCAAACATCCCAGCCCTCCAACCGGTGGGCCGGCACGCGCGTGCCGAGATAACCATCCGGGGCCGCCGTCGCGATTAACGCCCTGGCTGCCTCGTCGCGCTTCTCCCGCGTGGCCGGCGTGGATTGATAGGCGTCGGCGAGCGTCAGGGAGGTAAACCACTTGCCCCAATACTCACAGCGCCAATCCGCGCCACCGGTTTCGGTCTTGGCACGATACGGCGCGACCAGCGACTCGGGGTCCTGGGCCAGGATCCGATGCGCCACGCACAGGTCGAGTTTTTTTCCCAGCCGGCCGGTGATCCGCACCGATTCGGGCGCGGCGGGCAGGAACACGTCGTTCACGGCGTTGGTTTCCGCAACCACCGATGCGGTGGTGCCGGCGATCAGCAGTGCCGCCAACAATGACAGGTTCACATTTTGTCCAGAGTTCATTATTTCAGTTTGACTTTATTTTGTTGGAGTGAAAGGGGCTCCAAACACGGCCTTGACTGCTTCGAGGTAGCCGTAGCCGTATTGCTCCATGGGTTCGAGACAACTGCCCTCGGGCCACTCGTTCCAGGCATTGAGGGTGAGGATCTTGGGCTGAACCGGCGCGGCCAGCAATCGCTGTCTGATAATCTCGAGGGATTGTTTGAACGCGGCCGGCGTGTTGCCGGTGACCACCGAGTTTACGACTGGCGAGGCTGGCCTGCTCCAGTCGGCGCCGGCCGCCGCGCGCGGACTGTTGTCCCAATTGACCATGGCGTTTGGAAAATAGGGAATTGAATAATCGGTCCGAGCGCGCGCCCAGAACGAAAGATATTTCCGGCGGCCCCAGACATAATCGGAGGTCGGAAAAGTACCGTTATTAAGGGCGCCGTGATGCACCCAGGTGTAGCTGGTCAGGCTGTCGAGCGCCAGGTCGCGGCAGAGTTTGGGCCAGCCGGGCGGCGTTTTGCCGCCGGGCAGATTCGGCTCCCCCCAGACGATCGCGTTGACATGCAAACCGGGGAAGCCGGCGGCGCGAACCCCGGCCCGGAATTTGTCGAGCGCGGCGCGGGCGTTTTCAATCGATCCAAAGCTGTCCAGGAACTGGCTCATTTCGTAGATGGAGAAATAAGGTTTGCCCTCCACCAGCCAGTAGCTCGGGTGTTTGAAGTATCGGGCGATGACCAGGTCGCAGATTTTGTCCCAGGTTGCGGGCGTAACCTTGCCCGGATATAGCATCTTGAGATTGTTGTCGGCGGGATTGTAGCCCTGGATATCATACCAGTCATGGTTCGCCCACATGAGAGCGAATTTCACACGGGCGTTGTTGGTGGCGTGGAGAAAACCTTCATCCAGAGCATCATCGAGATAAGGCCCATCGTTGTAATAATACCAGTCGAAGATGAAGGCGTTGACGCCATAGTCGGCGGCGGCGGCGATTTTCTGCGCCATAACATCAGGCATCGCTTCATTTTGATAGCCCCAGACCGGAGGTTTGGGCTGTATATGTCCGGGAAAGCGCGGCTTGGCGGCTTTGATCTCAGCCCACTCGGTGAAGCCGGGATACTTGCTTTTGTCCCAGCGTGGATCCGGATGTGTGCCGGGATAATAGTAGGCGGCCACAGTAATGGTTGCGTCGGTCACGGTGGTCGAGACGGGCGCGCCGAAACCCAAAGGCCGAGTCGCCACGGAAACATTGTCCAGCGCGGGTGTGGATTGGGTAGCCCGGAAAAGAATGGCGATCGCTGTGCCGGCGGGCGCCCTTTTCGCCACAAGCATTTGTTTCTCTCCGTCGGTGAATTCTCCGCTGGCGAGCTGATTCTGCGCGCCGTCCAGAATGGACGCCTGCAAGACGGTCTCGCCATTGAAGACGTCAGAGACATCAAACGTCAAAACGACGTCCGCGATTTTGTCCAGGGTGCCGACCTGCTGGCGCAGGGGGCCCAACTCGGACGGATTGCAGACCGGCGGTGTGGCGCCGTACCGGCGGTTGATGGCATAGCTGTTGCTACAACCAATCCAGCCCTTCGGCACCCCGGAATACCAGCCATCAATGCCCTGCGTCAGTCCGGTAAGGTCGCTAAAATCGCCGTTGACAACTTCCAAGTGGCCCTGAACGGTCGCAGCCGGGCCCGACAAGGTGGCCACGGTATTGGGCGGAGGATTGGTCTCCGCCGGGGTCCAGGGAACCGCCATCAAAAGCACGGCCCCCAATACAAAGATCTGGCGCATTCGGTTGAAAGATTTCATGTTTTTAAGTGAAGGACAAATGGCTGAGAGTCCGATTGGAGGCCGGTCCATCGTAGTGAAGGTGGTAGGCTGGTGAGGTGACGTCGCCGTCCATGAAATACCAGTAAACCCGCGGCTTGGCCGAGTCCGGCGGACAAATGAATCCATTGGCCAACACATCCGCAACCAACGCGAGACCGGAAAGGCCGTTCAGGATGGCCGCCGCGATCAAAGCCGCCAATCGGGCGGGTTTATTTTTCATATTGATTCCACTCGTCGCCGGGGCATGTCTTCGCGGAATTCCTCGAAATCCGTGCCTCGCTTCGCGAAGCCGCTTGAATAAGCCCCGCCCATCGCGTCGTTCACGAGGCAGTTCGCGCGGACCTCGACGCAAACTGATAAAAATTGACTATTGTTGATTCGGGTACAGGCCCTGCCGCACCCATAGCAGATCCAAGTCCTTCGGCGTGGTGCCCGTCCCGCCGCCGATGCCCAGCAGTGTCTGACTCAATGTTTGCGTCGTTCCTTCCACCCACTTATGGAAGGCGGCGTGGCCGTCGGCGAAAGAAAAATCTCCGCCATTGCCATGGCGGCTGGCGACCCAATTGCCCCAT
Source organism: Verrucomicrobiota bacterium (assembly GCA_049509875.1). GTDB lineage: Bacteria > Verrucomicrobiota > Verrucomicrobiia > Limisphaerales > UBA11358 > UBA11358. The sequence goes on from JBEKZM010000001.1 coordinate 228,301, forward strand.
TGGCTTGGTCCTCCACCCGAGGGCGCCCCCTCTGCGGCATCTAGAAAAAACCCATCGTCAATACTGCAATGGATTATGTTGGGATCGTCAGATTCACTCACAAAGAAAATGGCGTCGGACGGCCCGGGGAGCTTGATGTCGGTGAATTTCTTGTTGGCAGCCAAACCAGGATGATAACCAGATTCAAGAGTTGCCGCATCGCTGCCATTGTCGCCCATCATGCAGGCAAGCGAATAGCTGCGCACACGAATTTGAGAAACGCCGAGAAGGATGACCGGCGTGACGTCACTTGGGCAATGATAGATGGCCGTGGATTGGTTGTAAGGATACAGCACGGCGGCGCGGATAAGAGTAAGATTAGTCGGGTCAGTAGGGCTGGAAGCGCCGCTCACATCTCCCCCCACCCAGCCCGCCGTGGAGTTGGGGATGTTCGGGCAAATGGCGTCTTTGAAGTCACCAGCGTAAGTCATCGCCGCGATGGTAAGCTGCTTGAGGTTGTTGATGCAACTGATGCCCTGCGCCCGCTGCTTGGCCTTGGACAAGGCCGGCAGCAGCATCGCCGCCAGGATGGCGATGATGGCAATCACCACCAGAAGTTCGATCAGCGTGAAGGCCTGCCGGGGCAGGAAATTCCGCCACCGGGCCATTTTTTCTGTTCTCAATGTTTTCACCATGCCGTTGACTTAACCGACTTGAACACCAAACGTTGCATCAAATCGCAGAGATTCCAAACAAAATCACAGCAATGCCCGGGGACAACGACGTCATCGGACTTTTTGCAAGCGCTTGCTAATTGAACCGCACGGTCTGATTGCCATCGAGTCGTTTGGATAAATCAATCGGATCGCCCACGGAGACTTGCTGTGGATTCACTTGATAAGCCCAGACTTGAAAATAAGTCAGGTTGGCCTCGCCATAAATTGTCGCAAATGCGCCGTCCACGGCATCCGCGCCGTGCGCAACTTTGACCCGGCCGATGCGCTGGACATTATATCGCGCATCGAAAGTAAGCCAATCCTGTCCCAGATATACCTCGCAATAGGCGTGAAAATCCATCGGTGTGCCAGGGTCAATGTAGCCGATGTCAGGCAAATGTCCGGTCACATAGCGCGCGGGCAGATTAAATGCGCGGCAGAGCGCAATGACCGCGTGAGCAAAATCGCGACAGACGCCGTAACGCCGTTCGATGACCTCGGAGGCGGACAGGTCGGAGCGCCCAGACATATAGCGGTATTCAATGTTGTTGTGGACCCAATCGCAGATGGCTTGCACGCGCGGGAGACCATGGGCGACCTGGCCGAATTGATTCCAGGCGAAATTCATCAGCTTGTCCGAATCGCAGTAGCGGCTCGGCAGCGTATAGCGCAATAAATCAAACGGCAGTTGTCCCACGGGCAGGATGTTCCCCATGATTTCCCGACTGTCCGGCAGGGAGGAAACGGCGACGAGCGCATCGTGCCGGATTTCATTGCGGCCCGGCATGAACGTCGAGCGATACGTGATATTGCCGTGAGAGTCCTGAAACTCGTACGACGGCAGCCCGATGCCAAACGAAAGTCTTTCCTGCATGACCAGCACCCGGCCTTCGAGCCGGGGCTTGAGCACGAACAACACGGGCGTTTGCACGGTGGTTTCGTACACGAGGTTGCAGCCGACACGGACGGTCAGGTTCAAAGGGCTCCAAATCATCCGCCAATATGCCTCCAATTCGCAGGAAAGATAGGATCATAATTTTCAGGGATTTGCCTCGGCGGGTTTGAGCTGGATGGATTTCAGATTCATCGGCTGCCATCCGTCGGCGACCGGCTTCACGGTCAGCGTCACGGTCCCGGCGGCGAGGCTGAGCGAGCCGGTCAGATCCGTGCGCTGGAAGCTGGTGTAATCCCCGGTCGCTGGCGCGGCGCCGGAAAGCTTTTGTTCGCCGACCATGACTTCAAACTTTCCTGAAGCCACCGCCGCAATGTCCGCCGTCACGCCGAATTTGCCGGGCCGATCCACCTTGAACGTCCAGCCAGCAGTGTCTTCGGGATTCGTCCAATAGCCGACATTGTCCTTGCCGCCGCCAACTTCGTATTGGAGGCTGCCATGCAAGTCAGCGTCGCTGGCCAGCAAGCGCACCGAGCCGTCGGACTCCTGACTGATCATCGTCGCGACGACCTCCGGAGCGCCTTTGATTATCAATACGACCGTTGAGGAAATGCTGTCCGGCGCTTCGGCGGGAACCTCCACTTGGACACCGTCCGCCGTGCTGCTAAAACTTAATTTCTTTCCCGTCGCCAGCAGGCGCGCGGACTTTACCGGATTTTTCAATCCCGGCACCGCCAGTTTGCCGTCCGCCGGCCAGTTGAAGACATGCAAGTAAAGAGTCGTTTCATTGCCGGAAACCTTCTTGGTGCAGCGGCCCCACGGCAGGCTCTTGAACGGATTGGCGGTCGTGTCGTAAATGGCCACGCCGTTGACCTTCATCCAGGCGCCGACGGCCTGGAGGCGCTCGACGCTCGGTTCGGGAATCAGCCCTTCGCTCGTCGGGCCGACGTTAAGCAGATAATTGCCACCCTTGCTCGCGATGTCCACCAGGTTGCGCAAGATGGTCTCGGTGGATTTCCAGTTGTTGTCGTAGCTCTTAAATCCCCAGGTGTCGTTCATCGTCATGCAGGTTTCCCAATCCCGTCCTTGAAAGCCGGTCGGAGGAATGAACTGCTCGGGCGTTTCGGTATCGCCCTTGTAGCCGCCGCCCAGCCGGTTGTTGTGGATGATGCCCGGCTTGAGCTTGAGGACGGCGATCAATTTGTCTGCGTTCTCCTTGCTCATGTCGCAGGGCGTGTCCCACCACAGCACGGAGGGAAATTCGCCGTAGTTCGACAGCAGTTCCTTCATCTGCGGCACGGCGATCCTGTCCACATAGTCGTCCATGTTGTGCTTCTGGGCGGGATCCCAACTGCCGCTGCACTCTGAGCCGCCGTTGTTCCAGTCCTGCGCCTGCGAATAATAAAAGCCCAGCTTCAGGCCATACTTGCGGCACGCCGCGGCGAGCGGCTTCAGGACATCTTTGCCATAAGGCGTCGCCTTGACGATATTCCAGTCGCTGGCCTGCGTGTCAAAATTGGCGAAGCCGTCGTGGTGTTTCGCTGTAATGACGATGTATTTCATCCCGGCCTCCTTGGCGAGCCGCACCCAATCGTCGGGGTTGTATTTGACCGGGTTGTATTCCTTGGCGAAAGCCTGATACTCGGCCATGGGAATTTTCCCCTGGCACATGATCCACTCGCCGATCCCGGGAACCTGCTGGCCGTGGTAGGTGCCGGCGGGTACGGAATACACGCCCCAATGGATGAACATACCGAATCGCGCCTCGCGCCACCATTGCATCCGCGCGTCGCGCTGTGCCGTGGTCTCGTTGGCGTAGGGGTCCGGGCTGGCTGCGACCGAAGAGTCCGGCGCCGGAGCGGCGGCAACCTGGCCGCAGGACCAGAGCAAAGCCAGCGCGGCGGGCGCAAGGTGATGAAGGAATTTGGCCGTGAGCATGTTTGAGTGGATCATGGTTATTTCGGCAAAATAACAGCAGGATGCCAAAACTCAATTCAAGAAGTTCACGGCGAGACGACGCGGTAAAAGCGGGTAGGGAAATTTGCGGTGGTGCGGTCGGTGAAAGTGAGCGAACTGCTGGCGGCGATGAAGTTGGTGAGGTTAACCCAGGGAACCGGATTGGCCGCCAGGTTGGTGGTGGCCTGGAGTTGGTAGCTGATGTTGGTGGCGAGGGTGAGATTGAAAATGAATGCATTCGCGCGCGCGATGAAAGGCGGGCTGAACCGCGCCGCCGCCTCCGGGACATTGGTGGCCAGCACGTCGGCGCTGAATTCGCTGGTGTCGCCGCCGCCGTCGGTGGCGGTTGCGCTGAGGTATTGTCCGGCGAAATTGCCGCCGGCGTTGGTCAACGCAAAGGCGGCGTTGCCGGAACCGTCAGTGGTCACACTGACGCTGCCGAGGTAAAATTGTCCCTGGCCGTAGGCGCTCGGATCGGCGGCAGGGCTGCGATAAACATCAATGAAATAATTGCCGCCGGCGAGGCTGTTCAAGGTTCCCTGGATGATGGTGCTGGAGCCGGCGCCGAACGCATCGGTGATGACGGGGTAATTCTGCATGTTGTTCGGGCCGGCGAGGAAACCGGTGTGATTGGCCTCGACGGTGGTATTGCTGAAATTGATGCCGAGAAAACCATTGTCGTAGATGAAATTACCGCGAATGGCGTTGTTGGTGGTGCCGGCATTCAGCAACAGCACGCCTGCGCCGCCGGAGTAGGCGATTTCGTTGCCCGCACCCGCGCCGGTGCCGCCGATAACGTTGCCGGCGGCGCCTTGTTGCAAAAGCACGTTCGCATAGCCGTTGCCAAGAGCATTGGTGCCGGTGGCGTCGGCTCCGATGACATTGCCTTGGACGACATTGCCGGCGGTGCCGGGATCCGAAAGGTAAAGGCCGTAGCCGAAAAAACCGGAAATGACATTCCCCGCCCCGGCCAGGGTGCCCCCGACCACGTTGTTCGTCGTGCCGCCAAAGAGGATGATGCCCGTAAACGCGCTGCCCACGGCGCGGGCGCCGTCCGGAGTCACTCCAATGTAATTTCCGGCGATCGCGTTGCCGCCGCCCGCGCCGGCGATATAAATGCCATAATAATTGCCGGCAATGACATTGCGCGCGGATTCGCCTGAGCCGCCGATGAAATTGCCCGAGGCACCGTCCGGCAGATAAACGCCGGCCAGAGTGTTGGGAACGGAGTTGGTGCCGGTGAGGTCGGTGCCAATGTAATTTCCTTCGATCAGGTTTCCGCTGGTGTTGGTACCGCTCAGAAAAACTCCGGCCGTGCCGTTGCCGGAGATGACATTGTGGTTGAGGGCCGAACCGATCGTGTTGCTTTGCGCGCCGCTGTAAAGGAGCACGCCGCCCAGCGCGTTGGCAATGCTGTTGGTGCCGCCGGCGCCCAGACCGATGAGATTGCCCTGGACAACGTTCTGCGTGCTGACTGGATTGCGGATGTCGATGCCGTAATTGCCGTTGCCGGAAAGCACGTTGCCTTCGCCGGGGGCGGTGCCGCCGATGGAATTTCCGGATCCGCCGTAAAGGGCCACCCCGCTCAACGCGTTCCCCAGTGCGGTCTGGCCGCTGACGTCCACGCCAAGATAATTTCCCTGGATGACGTTGCCCGTCGTGCCGCTGAGGTAGATGCCATACTGCGCGTTGCCGGAAAGAACGTTTCGCGCCGGCGCGTCATTGCCGCCGATGGTGTTGCCGCTGGCGCCGCCGCCAATCAGCAAGCCGCTCAACTGGTTGGCCAGCGCGTTGCTGCCGCTGGCATCCGTGCCGATGAAGTTGCCGAGCACGACGTTGCCCGCCGTATTCGAGTCGGTGATGAAGACGCCGTATTGTGAATTGCCGGAGATTACATTCCGCGCGAGCGCGCCCGCGCCGCCGATGGTGTTGCCGCTGGCGCCGGCGGCGAGGAGAACTCCCTGGTACGCGTTCGGCGCGGCGTTGGTGCCGGTGGCATCAAGACCGAGCCAGCAGCCGGAAATCGTGTTGCTCGTGGCGTCCGTATAAATCAGCGTGAGGCCATTCCAGTCAAAACCTGTCAACGCGATGCTTTTCAGTTGATTGCCCGAGGAGTAGATCAGGAAGGTGTCCGAAGTGAACGTTTCCGGGATGATCTGCGAGGCGTCCACGACGATGAGCGGCTGGCTCGTGAAGCCGGGCTGCGTGGAGCCGTCCATCACCATGCCGTTGGCGACCAGCGGCGGCAACATGCCGGTAAGATGAATGTTAAACACGCCATTGCTGTAGCCAGGATCGGTCGCCGCAATGTTAAAGGTGACCGCCGTGCCGGCATGATCGGTGGCGTAGTAGATCGCCGCTCGCAGACTGCCAGGGCCGACATCGGCGGTGGTGGTGACGACGTTGGTCAGCGGCACGGCGGGCGCCCCGTAAAGATACGCCAGCGCTGCGCGGTCGCCGGGGCTCAGACAATAATTGCCCAGGCGGTACTGGTAGCGCGGAAAATTGGGCGGCTTGGGCTGCTGCGTGGCCAGCACGCCGGGATCAGTCGAAACAAAATCCCAACCCAGGTGCATCACGGACTCGTAATCGTAGTTCCCGTTCGTGACGGTGGCGGGGTCCGGCGTGAACCAGAAGATGTTGACCGACTCGTCGGCGATGTGGTTGGTCAGAACGCTGATGAAATTTGTGGCGTCGCGGCGGATGTTCTCGTGGTTGAAGCCGAACGAGTGGCCCATCTCGTGGCAGACCTGCGCGCGGCTCAGGCTGGAGACGGTGACCATTTGCGGGCTGTAGCTGCCGCCGGCCACGAAGTCGAGGAAGTTGGTGTTGTAGCTGAAGAGAATCCAGTTGGGCTGATTGGTATGCGGAACGAACTTGACGTCGCCCGCCAGTTCCCACTCGCGCAAGCCATCGAGAAAGGTTTCCTGCTGGGCGGGCGTCAGGTTCGTAAATTCATAGGGCACGATGCCGTTGGTCCACGGGACTGTCGCGGGCGAAATGCCGGCGTAAAAATTTGCCGCGGCGGTGGCGAAGGGCAGGAGTGAAATCAAGGCCGCGGCGGCTTGATGGTTCAGGTGTCTCATAGTCAAGTAACGAGGTGGTTTTCGACTGGCTGCTTAAAATACTCTCCTCGGGACTTTTGTCACCCGACTATTTGAGTCCAATCACCCGCCCCTCCGAGTGTCCGCCTGAACGGTCGGTCAGGGATGCTTCTTTTTGCTTGAATTTACACGAATTAAATGTGTTTAATTGGCCTTATTCAAGCGGAACGCCAGGGTTGCCGCCACGCCCGGAAGAAACCCGGCGTTTATTAAAAACAAGAGGCCTTTTATGCCGAACAATTTGCAAAACATACAGCGCTTTGTGGTGCTGATGATGGAAAACCGGTCCTTCGACCATCTGTTCGGCTACCTGAAGACAATCGACCCCCGCATTGTCGGACTGACGGATGGCGAATATCAAAATTACCCGGACCCGCTGACCCAGCAGCAGACCCCGGTGCAGGTCACGAGCGGCGCGGCATTTGCCATGCCCTTTGATCCGCCGCATGAATTTTGCGACGTGCAAAAGCAGCTTTATGGCCCCGATCCCACGGGCAAGCTCTGCTCAAACCCGCGCGTTACGCCGGCGCTCATGAACGGCTTTGTATATGTTGGCAACCAGGCGGCCGCCGGCCAGGGCGGATGTGTGATGCAATGTTTCGCCACCGGCCAGGTGCCCTGTCTCATGACCCTGGCGCAGGAATTCGCCTTGTTCAACTTTTGGTATTCTTCGCTGCCCGGTCCCACTTGGCCGAACCGGTTTTTCATCCACGCGGCCACTTCCGGCGGCCTGAGCGACAGCCCCTCGACGGCGGCCATTACGACCGGGTTCTCGTTCAAGAACGATACAATTTATCACGCGCTGACGGCCGCCGGCAAAGACTGGCGCATCTATCACGATGGCCTGCCGCAATCATCCGGCATTGACAGCCTCCGGATGGCCTATGTGGATCCCTTCACGACCAACTTCCGCGAAATGCAATATTTTGCGCAGGACGTGAGTAACAAAATCCTGCCCGAATACACCTTCATTGAGCCGTGTTACGGCGGATTTCTGAGCAGCGATTTCGTTGACGGCAACTCCATGCACCCGCAGGACGACGTCCGCAAAGGCGACGCCCTGATCAAGCTGGTTTACGAGGCGCTGCGACAGTCGGATTATTGGCAGGACACCATGTTGATCATCACGTTCGACGAACACGGCGGATTTTTTGATCATGTCCCGCCACCGGCGGCCGTGGCCACCGGGGACGACGCCCAGTATGCCAACCCGGCCGATAACTTCGGTTTCGACCTTTACGGCATCCGGGTGCCGGGCGTGGTCATCTCCGCGTACACGCAGAAGGGAACGGTGATCGGCACTGATCCAGCCGACCCAACCACAATATGCGACCACACCTCGGTGCTGGCCACGGTGGAGGCGCGGTTTGGTCTCGCGCCGTTAACAGCCCGGGACAAGGCGGCGAATACGCTGGCGGCGTCGTTGAATCTGGACACGCCGCGGACGGACGCGCCCTTGACCCTACCGGACCCGTCCGCTCCGGTGACTTAAGGAGGACCCATGCCGAAAGAAGAGAAAAGCGAACTCACGCCCACGCAACAGGCCATGCTGGACCTGGCGCTGGCCTGCGATCTAAAAGTTTCCGATCCGGCGAAGCACGACGTCATGCGGACGCGTCACCAGGCCATCCGCACGCAGCGCGATGCGGCCGCCTATATCCGGGAAGTGGAGGTCAAGATTCATTCCCGCAGAAGATTCAGGAAGTCCGCCGCGGGTGCAAAGACACGTTCCGTGCCATTTTCCAACCCAAAATAGGTCGTTATCTTCGTTGAGGGCATGCGGATCCGTGTAGAACTTGAGATATTTTTGCAAGCTACATTCCGGTCACACTTTTGGCGGGCTTGAGCGGCTGGCAAGTTTGGCGCGCACGTAATCGATGTGCTCACGCAAGCTGTAAAACAGGTTTGCAAATGAAGCCGGCACCTTCATGGCCAGGACCACGGTTTCAATTTCATCCAACCGGCGAACAAAATCCTCCTGCTGGCTTGGGTTCTGTGCCAGGGCCACGTCGCGTTCCAGCACCAGCAGTTTGCGATACCAGCGATAGATGCGCAACTGGGCGCGCCAGCGGTAAGCCGCCGGGAACAACCGCAAGGCGGGAATGAGCACCAGGACGATCGGCACAAACGCCACCATGACGCGGTTGACCAGGCTGGCGATCCAGAACGGCATTTCGCGGTAGAGGAATTTCTTGCCGGACTTGTAGTATCTCAGTGCGTCCGGGCTGATCGTGTACTCATGCACCAACGGGGCGGGAAATTCCCCCTGACTTTGAAAAATGCTGGCTTTGCCGTGCACGGTCTGGGCCGCGTCCAACAAAAGGTCGGACATCGCCGGGTTCAAATCCGGCCGCACCACCAGTTCCACCGTGGGCCCCACCAGCCAGACATCGTGGGGCGGCAGGTTCTTGTTGAAATCAATGACGCCTTCCGGCAGCCGGAGCTTGTTCAGGTAATTGAACCGGCGCGTGTACGCATCGGCCTGTTCGGAGCTCATCAGTTGCACGCCCGGCGCGCGGAGCAACGTGCGCATGGTTTGCGACGAGGCCGAATCGCTGGTGAGAAAGACGGCATCCACCGTTCCGGCGAGGAGCGCCTGAGCCGCGTCGCCAGCGTCCAAGTCTTCCAGCACCGTGGATCCTCCCGGGCTGATGCCGTTGGTTTCCAGCAGCGCCATGGCCAGCAGATGGGTTCCGCTGCCTTCCGAGCCGACGGCGAGCCGTTTCCCTTCAAATTGCGATAGAAAGGTGATGGTATTGGTACCGCGATAAAACACCAGCAACGGTTCGTATGATATGCTGCCCAGGGAAACCAGGTTCGCGGTGTTGGTTCCGTCCGCGATGCCGCCTTGGACAAAGCCGATGTCCACGTGAGCCTTGGGATCTTCCAGCCGCTTGAGATTTTCCCAGGATCCTTGCGAGTGCAAAATCTTCAAGGTCACGCCGTTGCTGGCCAGGATGGTGGCATACTTGGAGGCGTTCGTGTCAAAAGCACTGCCGGCCGGACCGCAGGTGATCGTAATCACCCGTGGCGGCGCCGAGCGGATGAACCAGAAAATGGCAAAGCAGACAATGACGGCAAAAAGACCCACCACCGCCAGCGACACGGCCCGGTTTAAACCAAAATACTCGGTGCAAATCGTCGCCAATCCTGTAAACCCCGGACCTTGATCTTCTTTTTTCATCAGGTAAATCAACTTTGAAGTGGATCATAGCCCGGAACCGTCCGCCGGCCAATCCCGCAATGCGTGGCAGCGGGTGGTGGGGTGCATCTGAACACAGGGTGGAACAGGCTTCCAGCTTGTTGAATCCGGCCTCTTGCCGGATTCCGTGAGCACGCTGGACTTGCAAACGAGGGACCCGCCGAGAGCGGAATAGACGGCCCGCTTCGGGGGCAGGAAATGCGAGGTCCAAGACCTGGCGCAGCGGATACGCCGCCGCCGCGCCGCGCCGTCGTTCAATAAACCTCGGCGCGCAGGCCCGCCACCCGGCGCACTGTTTGTGCGATTTCCGAAAGGGTTCTCAGCGGCAGATGCCCGCAGCCGGCTTTCGCCGAGGGCCGCGTGGCGGAATAGACCTGGACCAGCGAAATTTGCGCTCCGGCCTCCTTCAGCTCCTTGAGGCGCCCGGCGTATTCCCTGATTTCAGCGGCGGGCGGCTCGTCGCCGTCGATGGCGGGAAACATACTTTGGACCACCACCGGGTGCTCGCGCGCCACCTGCAGGATGTTGCCCACGACCCTTTCCAGGGGAATGTCTGAACCGCTGACGCGATCCATGTATTCCTGGGTGCCCGCTTCGAGTTTTACCCAGAGTTCATCGGTCGGGCTCAGTAGTCCAATTCCCTCCCGCGCCTGCGGCTGGTCCAAGGCCGTCGAATTCGTGAGCAGGACGATTTTGTACGACCTTCCCTGGCGACGCAATTGCACGACTGCCCGCGTCGCTTCCACGAAATGTGGGGACAAGGTCGGTTCGCCGTCGCCGCTCAAGGCCACGTGCCGGACCCGCAGCAGGTCCGGAGGCAGTTTGGCGTAGCGCGGCCATTGGCGCAGCCATCCGCCTTGAGCCAGTTCCAAGGTCTGGCCCAGCTCCATGCGCATTCGGTCAACGTCAAAGTCCCCTTCGCCGGCGGGACCATTCCGGTTCACTTCGCAATAAATGCAGTGCAGATTGCATTTGGCCAGTGGGTTTACGTTTATACCGATCGACAGGCCATTCGCGCGCGGCGAAACCACCAGATAAACAAATTGGTTGTCCAGAAAATCCCTCGGGTAGCCAAACGCCACTTCGTCCGTGAGATCCGTCCGGGCTGGCAACGGCACGCCGCGGTGGTGGATGGCTGATCCGGTTTTTGAAGAAAATCGACTATTCACATTAACTAAATAAATAATCCGCCGATAAGCGTTGAACTACACGATTATTGCGAAAAACCACGTTTCAATTGGCGGGAAGCAGAAATTGTTACGCGAGCGATTAGAAAATGCGCATGCGAGCGACCATCCCGCTGAGCTTCTCCAGATGCTTGGCGGGCTGCTTTTTGGCCTGGTCCAAGGTCCCAATGTCGGTCAAAGCCTGGATTTGAAGAGCGTGGCCGCCAATTCTCATGGGTGCGCTGGCCACGCCGGCGAGCACAATGCAGGGAATTTTAAGCTTCCGGCATAGGCGCATCACCTGCCCAACTCCTTTCCCCATATGAGTCTGTCGATCTACGGCGCCTTCTCCGGTGATCACAACGTCTGATCGGCGAACGCGTTCCTCCAAACCGGCCGCCTGCGCAAACACCTCAAAACCGGATTGGGCTTTGGCTCCGGCAAAAGCCATTAGTCCAAATCCAAGCCCGCCGGCTGCCCCGGCCCCCGGTGCGGCTGCTCGATCGATCCCCAGTTGCTGTTCCAGCACCAGTGTCAGTCGTCGGAGACACCCTTCGGCCAAAACGAGATCTTCCGGCCTGATTCCCTTTTGGGGACCATAGACGCGGGAACACCCGCGCGGACCGAGCAGGGGATTGGCAACGTCCACAGCCACCGTGATCCCTGTCTGGCAGGCATTCTTCGGCGGCCTGACGTGAGCCAGACCGCTCAACTGCCACCATTCGTGAAGTTCGCGGCCCATTCGATTCAGAAACTTCCAGCCCAGCGCCCGGCCCAATCCGAATCCTCCATCATTGGTGGCACTGCCGCCAACTCCAATCATACACTGTTCGGCTCCAATCCTGACGGCATCATTAAGGACGCGCCCCAAACCAAACGTGTCGAGTCGGAAAGGGTGAAATTGCTGTGCCGGCAACCGGGCCATGCCAACGACTTGAGCCGATTCAATAATCGCCAGCTTTCGGTCAGGTTCCCACCACCAGTGTGTCCGGATCGGTTGATGCGCAGCATCGAGCGTCCTTACCGGGCGGAGCCGTGCTTTCAACAGCCGGCCCATCACTTCCCCAAAGCCGTCTCCACCGTCGCTCATCGGCAACAAATCCAATCGATCTGTCGCCCGCACCGACCGCCATCCCTTGGCGATGGCGGCGCAAACCTCCGGGGCCGGCAGAGTCCCTTTGAACTTGTCGGGAACTATGAGTATGCGGGCCGAGGCGATCGGCCTGGTTTCCCCCGGCTTGATTTTTTCCTTCGAGAGCATGTGACCGTGCTGCACTATCACAGCGGAATTTTGTCATTCATAAGTGAAAGGGGACTTCATTTTGGGACCATGATCAAGACCGTAAGCCCCACCCTCCTGCCAAGAGTTTTTGCTGCCCCGCATAGTTGCTTTGCTGTCGAATTTGCTTTCTGTTCCCTGCTGACCTGAAATTGGCGGTAACGGCCCGGTCAGTCCAGTCCGGCGCTGGCATGATTTTCGCTAACGGGAGTCCCACCATCAACGGGTGGGTTCGCGGCTTGACTCAGAGCGGTCTTGCGCCATCTTACCAAGCTGCGGACGTGAAGAAATTTGTGAAGATGACTGACAAGATCGCTCTAATTGGAGTCGGCGCGGTGATTCTTTTCGCAACCGGCTGCGGTCGCAAGGCACTGGCTCCGCCGCCGCCACCGGAAGTGCAAATCATCACGGTGGCGCCGACGAATGTCCCCATTTTTGAGGAATGGATTGGCACGCTCGACGGCTATGTGAACGCACAAATCCACGCCCAGGTAACCGGTTATCTGCTGGCCCAAAATTACGCCGAAGGCAGCGAGGTCAAAACCGGCGAGTTGCTGTTTCAAATTGACCCGCGCCCGTTCCAAGCCACCCTCGACCAGGCCCGGGCCAAGCTGGAGCAGGACCAGGCCCAATTGGGAAAAACCGAACTGGACGTGAAGCGATACACCCCGCTCGCCAAGGAACAAGCCATCAGCCAGGAGGAATTGGACGATGCCACTCAAGCCAATCTGGCGGCCCAGGCCCAGGTCAAGGCCGACGAGGCCGCCATCGAAAACGCGCAATTGAATCTTGGCTTCACCAAAATCACCTCGCCGGTTGACGGTCTGGCCGGGATCGCGCTGGCGCAGATTGGCGATTTGGTCGGACAATCGGGCGGCGTGCTCACCACCGTTTCCACAATCAATCCGATCAAGGTTTATTTTCAAATCAGCGAACAATCGTATCTTAATTTCTGGCGGCACCACGCGGCTGGCAGCGGCGCCGAAACCAATCTCGGACTGCAATTGGTTTTCGCCGACGGCTCGGTTTACCCGCAAAAAGGAAGGTTTTTCTTCGCCGACCGGCAGGTCAATCCAAATACGGGCACCTTGCAAATCGTCGGACTCTTTTCCAACACCAACCTGCTCTTGCGCCCCGGCCAATATGGGCGCGTCCGTGCGCAGACCCATACGGTGACGAATGCACTGCTTGTGCCGCAACGCGCCGTCGCGGAATTGCAAGGCACCTATCAAGTCTCGGTCGTGGGCGAGACCAATGCCGTCCGTCTGCAATTCGTCCAAGTTGGCGAGCAGGTCGGTCCCAATTGGATTATTGATAACGGCCTCCAGCCCGGCGACCGTGTCGTGGTCGAGGGCACTCAAAAGGTGAAAGCGGGCACGGTCGTGAATCCGCAACCCTTCACCGATAAATCTGGGAATCCGCCGGCAAAATGAAAATCGTTTCATCGCCAGAACGCAAATCCCTGAGGCATTTATGGTCCCAGGCGGCGGCCCGGCGCGTTTAGATTCACATGTATCGCTTCTTCATCAACCGGCCGATTGTGGCGATGGTCATCGCCATATTGACGGTGATCATCGGAGCGGTTTCGATGGTGAGCCTGCCCGTCGCCCAATTCCCCAATATCGTCCCCCCGGAAATCCGCATCCAAACCACCTTCCTGGGCGGCGACGCGCAATCCCTCGCGCAGGCGGTCGCCACGCCCATCGAGGAACAGATGAGCGGCGTGGACAACATGAATTACATGTATTCCGTCAGCGCGAACAACGGGGTCATGCGCATGGGCGTCAATTTCGACGTCAAGACCGATCCCAACATTGACCAAGTGCTCTCGCAGCTCCGCGAAGCCCAGGCCCTGCCGCTTTTGCCGCCCTCCGTTCAGCAATATGGCGTCACCCTTTTGAAATCCCCGTCGAGTCCGATGATGCTCGTCGCCCTGTCCTCGCCCAAGGGCACGCACGACGGTACCTTCCTCGCGAACTACGCCTACATCAACCTGGTGGACCAGATCACTCAGTTGAAGGGCATTTCCAACATCAATGTCTTCGGGGCCGGCCAGTACGCGATGCGCTTTTGGGTCAAGCCCGACCAACTCGCGACTCTCAACCTGACCGTCAACGACATTCTCAGCGCCATCAACGCGCAGAACACTGTCAATCCCTCCGGACTGGTGGGCGGGCCACCCACCCCGCATGGACAGGAATTCACCTACGCCATCACCGCCCAGGGCCGGCTCATCTCGGAAAAGGAATTTGGCCAAATCATCATTCGCGAAAACCCGGATGGCTCGATCGTGCGCTTGAAAGACGTCGCCCGTGTCGAGCTGGGCGCACAGCTTTACAACATTGTTGGCAAACTGAATGGCAAACCCGCCGCGGTCATGGCGATATATCAATTGCCTGATTCCAACGCCGTCGATGATGAAAAAGCCGTGCTCAAGCTCATGGAAAAGCTGAAGCACAATTTCCCGGACGATCTGGTTTACACTGTTTCGCTGGACACCACGCTCGCCATCTCGGCGGGCATGCATGAAATCATGCTGACCCTCGGCATGGCGCTGATTCTGGTTATCCTTGTCGTCTTTATCTTTCTGCAAGGCTGGCGCGCGTCGCTGATTCCTTTGTTGGCCGTGCCGGTGTCCCTCATTGGCACGTTTGCCTTTTTCCCGATCTTCGGGTTTTCGCTGAACACCCTTTCGCTCTTCGGCCTGGTGCTCGCGATCGGCCTGGTGGTTGACGACGCCATTGTGGTCGTCGAAGCCACTGAACGTCACATCGAAGAAGGAATGGCCCCCAAAGCCGCCGCGCTGAAGGCCATGAGTGAAGTTGCCGGCCCGGTCGTTTCCCTCGCGCTGATCCTCGCTGCGGTCTTCATTCCCACCATTTTCATCGCGGGGATCACCGGGCGGCTTTACCAGCAATTCGCGCTGACCATTGTCATATCCGTCATGTTGTCGGCCTTCAATGCGCTGTCGTTGAGCCCGGCGCTCGCGGCCATGTTGCTCCAGCCAAAGGAAAAGAACCAGCCGCGCGGGCCGCTTGGGAAATTCTATGCCTGGTTTAATCGCGTGTTCGATCAGGCTCGGAACGGATACATGAAAGTGGCCGGCACCCTCATTCGTAAAAGCATCTTCACTGTGGTCATGCTCGTGGTCATTCTGACCGTTGCGCTGCTGCTCGGCGCCCGGATGCCGACCTCATTTTTGGCGGAGGAAGACCAGGGTTACGTTTACGTCGTCGCTCAACTGCCTTTTGCCTCATCGCTCGAACGCACCGATGCCGTCGCCAAAAAGGTCGAGGAGATCGTGATGAAAACGCCGGGCGTAAGGTATTGCACCACCGTCGAAGGCTTCAGCCTGCTCAGCCAGGTCCAAGCCACTTACAATGCCTTCTTTTTTGTGACGCTTCAGCCGTGGAACCAGCGGAAATCCGCCGCCGAACAAATCCTGGCCATTCGCGCGCACCTCAACCGCGAATTGTCAAAATTGCCCGAGGCCACGGCTTCCGCCTTCCCGCCGCCCGCCATTCCCGGCGTCGGCACCTCCGGCGGTTTTACCTTCATGCTGGAGGACCGCTCCGGCAAACAGGATCAATCGTTTCTCACCCAAAATCTCAACAAGTTCATGGACGCCGCCCGGAAACGTCCCGAAATCGCCGGCATCCTCACCACCTATCTGCCGAGTGTGCCCCAGGTGTTCGTCAAAGTGGATCGGGACAAGGTTTTGAAGCTGGGCATTTCCCTCAGCGACGTTTACACCACCCTGCAAACGTTCATGGGCGGGAATTTTGTGAATTATTTCAATCGCTTCGGACGGGTATGGCAGGTCTATCTTGAAGCCGAGGACAGCTACCGCACGCGGGCCGAAAATCTCCTGGAGTTTTACGTGCGCAACAACCGCGGCCAGGCCGTGCCGCTCTCGGCCTTCACCGAAATCCAATATCGCACTGGTCCGGAATTCGTCATGCACTACAACGAATATCCCTGCGCGCAAATCAATGGCACCGCGGCGGTCGGCTACAGTTCCGGCCAGGCGATCAAGGCGCTGGAGGAGGTTTTTGCGCAAACGATGCCGGCGGGAATGGGCCATGATTATTTCGGCATGTCGTTTCAGGAACAGCAGGCGGCGGCCGGCGTCTCGCCCGTGCTCATCTTCTCTCTGTCAGTCCTGTGCGTGTTCCTGATCCTCGCCGCGCAATTTGAAAGCTGGTCCCTGCCCATGAGCGTCTTGCTCGGCACGCCCACCGCCATCCTCGGCGCGTTCCTCGCGCTGACCCTGCGCGGATTCGAAAACAATGTTTATGTTCAAATCGGGCTGATCATGCTCATCGGCCTCGCCGCCAAGAATGCCATCCTCATTATCGCCTTCGCCAAGACGGAGTACGAAAACGGCCGGTCGATTTCTGACGCCGCGCTCGCCGGCGCGCACACCCGATTGCGGCCCATTCTGATGACTTCCTTTGCCTTCATTCTGGGCTGCCTGCCCCTTTGGCTGGCCTCCGGTTCGGGGGCCGCTTCCCGCCAAACCCTCGGCACTGTGGTCATTGGCGGAATGCTGGGGGCCACTCTCGTGGACGTATTCATCGTGCCCGTCACTTTCTCCATCGTCGAAAGGGCCGTTGCGCGGATGAGCAAAAAAGCCCGCGAGGCGCACGCAGCGAAACCGCCGGAGCCGAACGGATGAAAAAGTGGCTTCGCCATCTCATCGCCGCAGTCCAAAGTCGGCCGCGCCCACGCGCCGTCGCTCTTTGGATGCTCGGCTTCGGCCTGTGGACTTTGTTTCCCGCCGGCTGCGCCGTCGGCCCCGATTACCAGCGCCCACCCATCAGCGCGCCTCAAACCTTTCGTGGCGAAACCGCCCTTTCTACCAATTCCTTGGCCAATCTCCCCTGGTGGCAAGTTTTTGACGACGACACCTTGCAAAGCCTGGTCCGCCTCGCGCTCACGAACAATTACGATTTGCGGATTGCCATCACGCGCGTCGAGCAGGCGCGGGCCATCGCCGCACAGGCGCGCTCGCAATTCTTCCCCCAGTTGGATTATACGTTCCTGGCGGGCAAGGGTAAAAATGTGTCCGACAACCTGCC
The DNA here is from genome assembly GCA_049509875.1 of Verrucomicrobiota bacterium. Taxonomy (GTDB): domain Bacteria; phylum Verrucomicrobiota; class Verrucomicrobiia; order Limisphaerales; family UBA11358; genus UBA11358. The sequence continues at coordinate 245,676 of JBEKZM010000001.1, forward strand.
GTCCCCCACCGGCACAGGCGGCTCGGTTTTTGGCGGCGCGGGCACCGCCTCCTGGGAAATTGACTTATGGGGACGCATCCGCCGGCTGAATGAATCCGCCCGCGCGCAGTTTCTCGCCAGCGAGGAAGCCCGGCGCGACCTGACCATTTCCCTCATCGCGCAGGTCGCCCAGGATTATTTTCAATTGCTGGCGCTGGATCGCCAGCTTCAAATTGCTCAAGAAAGCACGAATTCCTTTGCTGAAAGCCTGAAAATATTCGACCAGCGATTGCGGGGCGGTGTGGCGTCGAAATTGGAAACCGCCTCCGCCGAGGCGTTGATGGATGCCTCCGCCGCGACCATTCCCGAACTCGAACAGCAAATCGCCCTGCAGGAAGATCAACTGAGCGTCCTGCTCGGGCAGAATCCCGGCGCCATCCTGCGCGAAAACTCCTCGCTCGATGATCAACTGCCGCCGCAGGTCCCCGCCGGATTGCCGTCCGCGCTGCTGGAGCGGCGGCCGGACGTCCGCGAAGCCGAACAACAACTGCGGTCCGCCAACGCGCAGGTCGGAGTGGCGAAAGCGGACTTTTTCCCGCGCCTCACCCTCACGGGCTTGTTCGGCGCCGCCAGCCCCGAGCTCTCCGCCTTCACTTCCGGCGGGGGCGACGTTGCCTGGGAAGTTGCCGCCGGTCTGACCGGGCCGCTCTTTCACGGCGGTCAGCTTCGCGCGCAATACGCACAGGCCCGTGCCGCCCGCGATCAATCCGCGTTGCAATACCAGGAAGCGGTCCTCAATGCGTTTCAGGAGATTTCCGATGCCTTGATTTCCCGTGAAAAACTGGCCCTTGCGCGCACGCGACAGACCCGGGCCGTTGAGGCTTACAAAACAGCCGTGAAAATCGCGATGGAACGCTATCGCATGGGCAACGCTGACTACTACGAGGTGTTGCAGGAGCAGCTATTGCTGTTTCCGGCTGAGAATACGCTCGTGCAATTCCAACTCAACCAGATGCTGGCGGTCGTGCAGCTTTACCGGGCGCTGGGTGGCGGCTGGGAATCGGAGGCACGGCCTTAATTTGCCTGAGGAACGCGGGCTTCAGCCCGCATCAACGCCTGTTTGCAAGGCGACGCTCAAGCGGCAAAATGCCGCGCTCCGCGAATTCAGGCACTGTCGAATCGGTCATCGCCCTGGCCAAACAAGCCCTCCCGTTTAACCTTGGCTCGCCCCGCCGCAACCGCTAATCTGTGCCCGTTAGCACTAAACGAAGTACAACACGAACATTTAAATTATGGCAAAAGCTCTGACCAAATCGCAAATCGCATCCGAAATCGCTGAGAAAAACAGCATCACCAAAAAGCAGGCCGTCGAAATTCTGGAATTCATCGCTGCGCTGGCCTACAAACACGCCAAGGACTCGTTCACCATTCCAGGTCTCGGGAAACTCGTTCTGGTCAATCGCAAAGCTCGCGTCGGCCGCAATCCCGCCACCGGTGAAACCATCCAGATCAAGGCCAAGAAGGTGGTGAAGTTCCGTGTCGCCAAGGCCGCCAAAGACGCAATCCTGGGCGTGAAGAAGTGACTTTTTAACTCTGGTCGGTTACGCTGGCACTCTGTTGACTCAGGGTGCCTTTTTTGTCGATTCGACCGCCTGCCCAGCTTGATAGTCGGATTTGGCTGGTTTAATCAAAGTTAAAGGCGCAGGATAAGACATGATAAAAATCAAGCCGGCGAGTCGCGTGGTCCAACAAACTTTGGAAGCGGGTCAACTTTGGCGTATGGCCGAAGCGAATTTGGTGGTGGGCATGGTGGGCAAGTTGCTCGTGCATTACAAATTGGGAAAGCCGGATGCCATCCGCACCCCCAATTCCTGCGCCAGCATCAAAACCATTGAAAAATTTCTGAAAGCAAAGAAGGCTGTCCTGGCTTTGGCACAATAAGATCCGTTCGCCACCCTTGTTGGGCATTTGTATGGGGCATTCACCCCATTGTGGCGGCCCGACAATGGGGCTAGGGATTACGCATGAAAATCATGATCGAAGACGTCGAGTCGCTGAAATTTTTCACCGTCGAAGGCCAGTGGGCCAAAAACGCTGCCGACGGCAAGGGCTATTCGGCAACCAGACTCGCATTCAAGGCGGCGAAGCAGGAGCCGATCGGCAGGTTCAACATCGTCGGCTACATCCCGTCCACCAGACAGTTCGTCAATCTCGACCATGGTCACGGGAAAGGCGGGGCGACCGCGGTCCCCACGGTCGGCCCGGTGCCGCCTGAAGCCTTCATTCCCGGCCCAGCGCCAAGCCAAGGTCTTGCAGCACAAGAAGTTGAAGCGGCGTGAACGCCGCGCTCCACTCGCGGTGCCTCAGGCGCGCGGGCTTCAGGCCGCTTCAGAACCTGCATCGACGCCGTCGTTGGACGAATTTGCGCGTGCTGAATGGCGTGAGTTGAAGCGGCGTGAATGCCGCGCTCCCGTCGCCGGGTCCATGGTGAGGGCGGGCTTGGTTCAGGCTCGCCATCGTCTGGTTCGCGGTGAGTCGCTGGTTCCCTGTTGAATTTCACCCGCTTCGGGTTAATATAAAGTCGGTTGAACTAAACAACACACCAAACTTATGAAAAAAACTCTTACAATCATGGCCCTCGCGTTTGGCCTCGCCTGCGCCGCCCGTGCCGCCGACGTAACGGTAACTATTACCGATGTTCACCTGTGCTGTCAGTCCTGTGTCAAGGGCGTGGCCACAGCCGTCGCCGACGTCAATGGCCTGACTGCCAAGGCGGATGAGGATGCCGGGACCGTGACCTTGACCGGGCCGGACACGGCCACGGTTCAAAAAGGGGCGGACGCGCTCGTCGCCGCCGGCTTCTTTGGCAAGAGCGGCGATCCCGCGATCAAGCTCAACCCGGAAACCGGAGCGAAGAACCAGACCGTGCAATCCATTAAAATTGAAGGGCTCCATCTGTGCTGTGGCAAATGTGTCAAGGCGGTGAACGAAGTTCTCAAAACCGTGCCTGGCGTCACGGGGAACACAGCGGCCAAAGGTGCCAAGACTTTTGAAGTGACCGGTAATTTCAATGACAAGGACGTCTTTGATGCCCTGCAAAAAGCGGGTCTCACCGGCCAGGAAAAATAGCTCCGCTCTTGGATCTGATCCAGGTTAAAAAGACACATGGAGACCAGATGGCGGAGCTGGCCCGGTGGCATAATTAGCGTTGGTCACGGTTTCAAAATCAGGGCTGATAATAATGGCCAAGCTTGGCGGTGCTTTCCAACCACGCACCTTCTTAAACAGTATCATGTGATTGCCGGCAGACAAATTGGTGACTGTCGCAGCACTGACCTGCCATGCGCCACCATCGACCTGCCATTGGGCACCTGCGCAGATTGCGTTGGTTGGGCTCAGAGTGACGTGCAGCGAGCCGGGGGCGAGCGGATCTGACAGGGAGGAGCTTGCTGTTCTGCAGAACCAAAGTAATACGAGTGTCAGGCTATTGCTCACCGCCTTTACCGATTCAAAGTGTTGACCGCAAACTGTTTTCATTACCACCTCCGTCTTTTTGCAACCCCGCTGAAATATCACATGCCATTCCGCCGGTGTCAAATCGCCGGACTGCGTTTCTCCACGTCTTTAAAAATTGCGTTGGCCGTTTCGGGATGATGCCACCGTCCAGATTTTCCTTGCGTTGTTTGATCATTGACGCAAAAGTAGTGCGTACAAGTCATTTTAATTGCAGGGAGCTGATGTTCAATTCCAAGATCTGATGAGCCGGGATGGGATATCCTTGTTCCCCAAGAAAGTAAACGTCCATGAAAACAACAAAATCAGTATTCGGGACTCTCACAGTCGGAGTAACCAAAGGAGTCACGATGAAACCAGCCACACCCAAAACTGAACCGCCGCCATCGACCCAGCTCCGAAAAGCAGTTTTCGAAGGTTTCCAGAAGCAAATTCGTATCAGTGTGAAACTGAATCAAACATTACTGGCCATGACAATCGTGGGCGGACTCGCGCTGGCTGGCGAGGCGCAGGCCAACATCGTCTATACCGTAAACGAGGTGATGGGTGCCGGCGGGGTTTCTGGCACGATTATAACGGATGGCAACATCGGGGTAATCGGCGCCGCCGACATCCTTGCCTGGAATCTGACCGTGACCGGGAATGGCGGAGTGACCTTTAACCTCGTGAATGGCCCGGCGACCGGTGTGGAGGTCGGTAATAACACCGATGTGTTCAACCCTGCTGCGGGTACGCCCGACCTGACCGCGGACGCAATGAACATTTATTTCAACTTCAGCGCGACCGACGGCGGCTACTTGGGCTTCCAGACCCTGCCGTTTTACGGTGGCCAGCAGTACTGGAGTTGCGGCGCAAATGATAACTCAGACTGCGCCCAGGGCTTGGCGGCGGTGCCAATACTGTACAGCGATCCGTCGTCGATCTATGTGCCGGAATCAGGAAACCAAATCATCGCCTCGGTCGCTGGCGTTCCACCATCCGGAACCCAACCGAATTCCTTCACTTACAATAATTTTGCCTCGACAAAACTAATCCAGTTCAACGGCAGCGCCACCGATGCAACCACCGGTGACGGCCCGGTGCTGGAGTTGACGCCAGCCAGTGCCAATCAAGCCGGCAGCGCTTTTACATCCAACCACATAGTGCTGGATCCCAACGACGGCTTCGGCACTTTCTTCACCTTCCGTTTGAGCCAGCCTGGCAACACCCCTGCTGGCGGCATAACTTTCACCATCCAGAGCGGCAACTCCTTCAGTCTTGGCAGCCCCGGCAGTGGTCTTGGCTATTCAGGTATCACGAATAGTCTTTCGGTCGGGTTCGACGCGGACGATCATGTGTCGGTTAACACCAATGGCGTGCTCGCTGCCGCCTTTGTCACGAACAACGCCTGGACCGACGGCAACATCTGGTATGCGTGGGTTGATTACGAAGGGGTTTCGCGGCATCTGGAACTGCGCCTTTCGGAAATCCCTGTCCGGCCCCTGACCCCCATGCTGGCGGTCGGGGTCAATCTGGTTTCCATCCTGGGCGGCACCAACGCCTTTGTGGGCTTTACCGGCGCCACCGGCGCCGGCGGGTACCAGCAGGACATCCTGGCCTGGAAATTCATGGCGCTCCCCACCACGCGAGTCACTGGCAGTTTTGCTTTGACCAATCTGCCGCCCGGTTTTCAAATCAGCGGCGGAGTCGTGCTGGCACAGTACCGGTACATCGTGGCGCGACACACGTACACCAATTTTTCTTTCGCGCCAATTACCGTGGCGACGAATGCGAACGGCCAGCTCACCTTCGCGTCGAAGCCCGGCGAATTGGTGCCGGATAGCGCGCTGCCGGATCCGGATGCCATTGATATTGCTTTGAGCAACAATGCCGCCGCCCTGGACGCGGACGACTTCATGGAATATGCCGTGCTGGCCACCTACGAGAACTCCACCACGGTGGGAGAAGGCGCCATTCTCAGTTCTTATGACAACGGCGCCGGGTTTCCTCCCTTCCTGCAAAACGCCGACTTTGACACCAGGTATCCGATCTATGAAGACGACTATGTGAATGAGATTTATGACATGAATCAAAACAGTTATCCCGGCCTTGATCCCGATCCGGGCCTCGTTGAAATCGGGCAGGAGGGCGCATCCTATGGGACTGACGGCGCTCCAGTGGAGGCACCGATGGATGCAGATGGCAATTATGAAACCGATTTGGCTGAATTCAGCCTCGGCACGTATGTGGGAACCCTGGCGGCTCAACAGCAGGTGATTTCCAGTCCGCCGCTGCCATTGGTCATTATCTCGCCGCGCCGCGACGGCACAAATTTCGTGTTCGATTTTGGCACGGTTTCCAACCAAAGTTACTCCGTCTGGGCCAATGCCAGCCTGGCAACGACGAACTGGGTCAGTTATACCAACGTCGTCGGTGATGGTTATGTCCAAAAAATCACCACACCCATCACGAATAGCCAGACGAGTCTCTTCTACCGGCTAAGCTCACCATAGCTGGTCATAAACAGATCGCCCATTAAGGCGGCTGCCCGTATCCCCGAAAGAACAATATTTAGCCATGAACCGATTCTGGATGCGCTTTGCGACGCTGGTGCTCATTGTGGCGGCCAGCCTTGTCCCGGCGGCCGTCAGGGCTGCCGCGACCGAGCCATACGGGTTGAATGCAATGCTGCAATTTGAACGCCTTCCCTACTTGAAACTCGATACAATGGCTGGCGGACAATCCAGTTTTGATCGCGCGGGCAACAATTCTGATTTCAACAACTTCCTTTATACCAATGGAACTGAGAAGGTGCTCTTGGACATGGTCGGTCCGGGCACGGTTTACCGGTTATGGTTTACCGGGTTCAATGCCGCAACCGACAATATCAAGATCTATTTTGATGGGGAGGCCACGCCCCGAATCAAACTGCTGCTGGAAGACATGTTTAGCGGGACAAATGCCCCGTTTATAAGCCCGCTGGTGGGTAATAACAACGTTTCCAGCGGCGGTTTTTACTGCTATTTGCCGATGCCGTTTGGCCATTCCATCAAAATCACCTCCAATGCAACTTCGGGCTCATTCTACTACAACATCGGTTACCATCTTTACAGCCAGGATACCGCCATTACCACGTGGACTGGCGGGGAGGATTCCAGTGCGGTGCGGAATACGTGGAATAGCGCGGGGACAGATCCCAAGAGCACTGCGGACAACACTGCCGTATCGAATATTTTCAATTTGCCACCTGGAGGAACCCAGGTTTTATTGGATGTGCCCGGGCCATGTTCCATTTCTTCCCTCAAGTTGCGTATTCCGGGCACGGAACCACCACCGCCGCAGCCTTTCATCACCGACGATGGTCGCGCGTTTACCGGATATAGCCAATTCACCGTGGCGATCAATTCAAGCAACAGCGGGGTTACCCTCACGCGGAGGCTCGACTTCGGTATTGGCAATCAGACAGCAAATGTGTCTGTCGATGGTTCGTTGGTTGGACAGTGGTCCACTCCCGGTTCTGATGAAGCCTATCATTGGCGTAACAGCAGTTTCAACATTCCGGCGACTTACACCGCCAATAAAAGCTCCATCACAATCAAGGTGACCTTTGTCAGTTCGGATGTTGACTGGAACGAGTTTTATTATTGGACATATTCGTCGGTCAATGGAACAAATGTCTTGACCGATTCGATGGACGTTGGAAACACCATTTCTGAAAGTGGCCACAGTTATGTCATCAACGCCCAAACCTGGGAGGGTACCCGGACGTTTCAATATCCTCCCGCCTGGATCTTCCCCGCGAGCACTGAATTGCTGACCAACCTTTGGCTTTCGATATCTTTTGACGACGAAACCAATCCCAGCGTCCTGGCGCCGATTGGTTCCTTTTTTGCGATGGGACAGTTTTCATCGTACTTCACCCGCGCTTTGCCGTTGGGCATGGATGCCAGTTCAAACTTATACTGTTATTTTCCGATGCCCTTTGCCCGTCGCGCAACGGTTCAATTGCTCAGTCAGCGGGCCAGCGTGACCACCAATATCCAGTGTGTCATTGCGTACAAGCCGTTCACGGATTCCTTTGCCAATGTCGGCTATTTTAAAACCCAGTTCCGGAGCGAAATGCCAACCACCAATGGTCTGGACATCGTCATGCTGGATGCGGAAGGGGCCGGCCATTTGGTGGGCGTGGTTGAATCCATGATGGGGCCGTTGAGCCGTGTCTATCTCGAAGGCAATGAGCGCTTCTACGTGGACGATAGTCATAGTCCGGCGATCAGCGGTACCGGTACGGAAGATTTCTACAATGCCGGGTGGTATTTCGACCAGGGAACTTTCACGCTGCCCGCCCACGGCAACCCGGTTCATTTGACCGACACCAACTATGATTATACCACGGCCTACCGGCTGTTTATGCAGGATGCGGTGCCGTTTCGGAAGCATATTTTGGCAGGAATTGAACACGGTCCCATTGATGATGTCCCGATCAACGTGTGGACCCTGGCCTACTATTATTATCAACCGACAGGGCGTGCGGTCCTGACCGATCAACTGCAAATCGGCGACACGACCAATGAGGCTGCCCACGTGTACACCATAAACACTGAGACCTGGAGTGGTTCGCGAACATTTACCTATGAATGGCAGGGCAACTTCACCAGCCTGGTGCTGACCAATACCGGGCGCGCCGACCAGGGCTACAGTCAGTTTACGCTGGTGTTGCAACCCACGAATGCGGGTGCGATCTTGCGCCGGCAGTTTGACCAGGGCATCGCGAGTCAGCAGGCGAATGTGTCTGTGGATGGAGCACTGGTTGGGCCATGGTATCGCGCGGGAGGCAATCCCTACCATCGCTGGCGTGACGATGATTTTATGATTCCCGGCAGTTATGTCAGCGGGAAAAGTTTCATTCAAATCAACGTCCAATTTGTTTCGTCCACGCTCGACTGGAACGAATTTAATTACAGCCTCTACACCTTGGAGCCTCCGGCGCCCAGGGCGACCAACCGGGTGCGATTTGCCGGTTGGTCCTGGACGGGGCCGGTTGGGCTTTCTCCATTTGTGCTTTCGTTCACGGGCGCCACCAATGCCAATTACGATATTTGGGACTCGACGAATTTGCTGAATTGGAACTGGCTCGGAAGTATGGCTCAGACCCATTCCGGCTCGTACGAGTTCACGGATGCGCCGGCTGAATGGCCGCAGCGATTTTACCGCGTCGTTGGGCCATGAATACCATCCAAGCGATGCGAAATATGGAGACCGGGTTCAATTATTAAATCTGGCTGGTGGAGGGTATCCGTGTTACTAACCCCGGCTAGGCAAGAGGAGGGAAGGAATGGCAGAGTTGGGACATGGAAAATGAATCAAGTATTCGCCGACGCCGGACGCCAGCAGAACGGGCTGAAATCCTCGG
>JBEKZM010000010.1:0-151853 GCA_049509875.1 Verrucomicrobiota bacterium
TCACCCTGCGCAAAGACAAGCTGCGGCAGGCGCGCAAACGGGAAGGCCGATACCTGTTGCGCACCAACATTACCGGCGGACGAACCGCGGAAGAACTGTGGCAGTTTTATATTCATTTGACCGAAGTGGAAGCGGCCTTCAAAAACCTCAAAGATGATCTGGCGCTGCGCCCCATCCATAACCAGTTGGAGCACCGGATCGAAGCCCACATTTTCATTTCGTTTCTGGCTTACTGTCTGCACGTCACCTTGCGGCGACACTTGCGCGATCTGGCCCCGGACTTGACGCCGCGCGCCGTGCTGGAAAAATTTGCCACCATCCAAATGCTGGACGTGCATCTGCCAACCACGGATGAACGCACGGTCATCCTGAGCCGTTATACACAGCCCGAAACCGATGTCCAACTCTTGCTGAAACAACTCAAACTGGAATTACCGGCCCAACCACCGCCCAAAATTACCCGCCCAAATGCTGCCGGTGGAATCAATCCTGTAGTGAAGACTTAGATGATGCGTTCGTTGATTTGCAAGCACTTACGCGTCTGCACTCCCTTGAATCCGCTAAGTTGGGCTAGTTTTTTGGTAACTATTCAGGTCATTTGGGCGGAGAGTCAGCCAGTCAGAACTCGTAACCCTGCTCAACCCAATAGTGCCAATCGCCAACGGCTTGTTTTGTCGCCTGATCCGCTTGGATAGGTTCTAACTGGGCCAAAGGGACAGCCAGAGTTCGCTTTTCCCATGGCACGGTGATGAACATTTCGCTCTCGCATTCGTCGGCGGGAGCCAACCCCACGATGTCCACCTCCTGGCCTTTGCGCAAAGGCGAGATCGCCCGCGGGGCAACACATTTGGCGCGAAAAGGAAAACGCAGCTGCTCTTCCAGGTAGTAGTACCATCCCATCGCCTGCTCCTCGGCGTTGTGTGCATCCACCACGATTTCCTGCTGGATGCGCCGTTCCCGCTGGTTGTTTCGCTTGACCTTGGCCATGCTTCGATTGAAGCACGGCCCGCCCCGAAACACGAGGCCCAATTCAGGGGCCCGCTGGCGGACAGGTGGGAATGAAGGGCCTGCCCACCACGGCCTTTTGGACGGCTTCCCAGAGGTTGTGACCTTGTTTGCGGCAGGTGCTCAGATAACTGCGAATGCGACAGAACATTTGCGCTCCGCGCAGGGTGCGGAAACACCCGGAGATTTTCTGACGCACCTTGATCATGCGGATGTCCTGCTCGCCCTGGTTGTTGGTGAAGGGCACGCGTTCATCCCAGAGGAAGGCCAGAATGGACCCGTCAAATTCCTCCAACCGATCCAATAGGTTGGCCGCCTTGCCCTGGGCCGAGCGGCCCTGGCCGGGCGAGCGGTGCGGGTGCCGGGAGCGTCCCCGCCGGACCACCGCACGATAGCCCTTCAACGCCCGCTTATATTGACGTTCGCTGAAGGCACCTTGTTTTTGCCGTCGTCGGTACAGGGCCCAAAGCAAATCGCTTAACTGGCGCGCCCAGACCTCTTGGTGTTCTTCCCAGAGGAACTTCAGTTCCCGCAACAGGTGTTCGTTGCATAAGGCGTGCAGGCAACCCAGATAGGAAAAATAGGGCTTCCAGTGATCGTGGATCACCCACTGCCGACACGCGCCAATGATGCCGAAGGCATCCATTGCCTCAGTGCCACGTTTGGGATGTACGCCGTAGAACGTCAATTGGGCCGTCGAGGCCACGTGCAGCCAGTGCAATGCCCCCGCCACCCGCAGGCCGCTCTCGTCCAGATGGACCACCGGCGCTTGGGGCCCCTGCTGGATCAACCCTTGAGCGAAGGGCTCCAATTGCGCAAACACTCGCTCGTTCGCCGCTACCAATGTCCCTGCACTCAAGGGTTGCCCGAAGAGATCTTCGCACAGTTGGGCCAGCCGATCATAGGGCAGCAACTGTTGCTGGTTCAGATAGACCATCAGGCTTTGAAAACGCGGTCCATATTGCACCGGCGCACCCGCCCCGGGCGGAAACTCCGCACGCACTTGGGCGCCACAATGCGGACAACCTTTAATCTCGCAGCGATGTTCGGTCACCGCCAACGGCTGCGGCGGCAGATCGAAGACCTGGTGACTCTCGTAGTCCAGCGCCCGTTCCCGGCCCAGGCCGCCGCCGCATTGGGGACAAACGGTCAGTTCATGGATCAGCAGGTGATCGGGATTTTTGACTCGCTGCAACGTCTGTCCGGGATGACCGGGTTGGCCCCCGGGTTGGCGACCACTGGGAGTACGCAAACTTTTGGGGTTGGGTTTGCTCAAGCCATCGCTGGAAGGGGGCTTGCCGCTGTTGGAACTGTTGCGGGCCAGTTGGGCTTCCAAGTCCTTAACCCGCTCTTCGAGTTGCACCAATCGTTCCTGCAAGGCCAGGAACATATCCACCAACACTTCGGGATGGGTGCGGGCTACGGGCAAGAGTTCTTCGCGCGTGAACCGCTTCATGGGCACAAGACCTTTTGAAAGTCTGCTCGCAGGGGATAGACCCAAACATCCTTCACGGGCGCTTGCAGTTGGTGTTGCCGATCTTGCCGGGTGCGCCCCTGGCTCCGGCCGACGCAACGCCAGTTGGCCGCGCGATAGCAACTACCCCGGAACCGATCCCGCTCGACAAACGTTTCCAGTAACACCACCGGATGGCCGTAACGTGCTTGCCAATCGTGCGCCACCCGGCGCGCCACCCGCCCCAAAATGTGGCTGGCCAACTCCGGCACGCGCACCCAAGGCAAGATCAAAAACCGGCTGTTGTTCACGATCTGTCCCAGGTGGGCCTGCCGCTCACTGGCCGTCCAGCCAATGAAGGCATCGCGCGGTTGGGTCTTCCAAGCGGCGGCACCAAATAGGACACAGGCCAAATCACGACCCTGACAATCTTGGACCAGATAGCCGAGGTTCTCACCCACCGTGCTGCGGTAAGGCAAGTAATGGTACCGCGCCAAACAGGCATTGAACCGTGCCGCTTGCGGTTGACGGGCATTGAACACTTGCCATTGGAGTGGCCGCAATTGGGCCAAAGACCCCACCAACTCGACCGTCGGGGATGACGGCAAAGCCGCCAACCGGGGCGCAAAACCTGGACCGCGGCGCCGTTGACGGGGTGGCAATCGGATCCAACCGCGAGCTTCCAGCTTATCGAGAAAGGAGCGCGCGGCCATATCCTTGATCTGACCGGCGGCATTGTGCCACTGCCACCGTCGGCATAGTTCCAAAGCCAGACGCCGGCGGCTCCAATCCGGTTGCTCGGCAATCAGACCACGCACCTCAACGAGAATCTCGGGCGTGACAACTCGTCCCTGAATCATGGGCGCACTAACCATGCGCCCAAAGCTACCGTGCGTCAGGTTTAGAGTCCAGCCTTATTTTGAGGAACTTTTCCGCGGTCCATATCAGGAATAAATCGGACCAGCTATACTACACCTGCAAAAGACCTGAATAGTTACGTTTTTTGTGCTGAGGTTACCGTTAAATCGTTGGGGAAATGTTGGTCGATGGATTACGCGGTGCACAGAATACCCGGCAACGGCGTCGGCGAAAATTGCCTGCAAGACCTCGCTATCGCGTGATCATGGTGGGCAATTACAGTTGCTGGGCCGATCCGTCAGCAGGCATTTAGAGGCGAAGCTCGAATTGGGCTGCGCCCCGTTTCTGACTGTGGGCCGGGCAGCCAAATTCCCTTGAACCAAATCGGGCCTGCTTTTCGGAACGTCAATTTCCGCTTGAGGCGGCGGATTCCGGTGTCGGCGCCGGTGCTTCGGGTGCGGGATCCGGTGCGGTCTCAACCGCCACGGGCGTCTCGACTGGCGCGGCGGAATCGTGACCTTCGGGAGCCGCTTCCGGCGCGGTGACGGCAGCCGGAGCCGGGTCCGGGGATTCGGCTACCGCCGGCGCCGTTTCGGCGGCTGCGGGCGTCTCGGTGATCACGGGCGTCTCGGCTGTTGCCGATGGCTCGCCCGTGGCCGGCTGTTCTCCGGCCTTCTCCTCGACCTTCTTTTCCGGCTTGGGCGGCTTGGGCAACGGCTTCTTGGCCGTTTCCATCCGGCCATCGGCAAATTCCAAGACGGCCCCCTGATGAATCAGCCAGTGGAGATCCAACATTACGGCGGTCTGCTCCGGCGTGGGTTCCGGACCCGGCGCGGCTACGGCCGATTTGGCCGGGGCCGGGGCGGCTGCGCCTTCCACGGGGGGCCCGGCCGGCACGGGTGTCTCGGCGGCGGGCGCCATCGCCACGGCTGGCGCGGGCGAATCCGGCGCGGGTGTGGCCGCTGGCGCGGGAGGCTTGGCCAAGGCGGCCGGGGCAGCCTTCGGCGTGGGCGCGAGCGCTTCGATCAACTTCTTTCGCGTGCATTTCGGGCTGCCATTGATGAATTGCACGATCCGCCGGATGCCGTCGGACACCGGATTGCTCTCGATATCCAGGTATTGGGGACGCGCCACGCTGACATGGGTGATCGTGCGGTCCACCTTGAAGAACTGCAGGCCGTGCGAGGCAAACTGCTGGCTCAACCGGGTGGCGATGGGCAGCGGGAAGTGGCGCTGATGCTCCCATTCCTGCCGGATCAGTTGCTGCAGGCCGCCGCTGCGCAGCGAGCGGCTGGGCAGGCCGGCGACGGTATAGGTGTCCGCCGGCTTGATGATGGAATCCTTGTGCGTCGCGCGGAAATGCTTCTCGACTTCATCGAGGGACGGCAACTTGAGCGGTTCAGGCACGTTGAGGCAGGTGTACTCGATCTTGAAGCTCTGCTCCTCGATCCATTTTTTGACGACGGCCTCGTCCTTGACGATTTTGACGCGCGCTTTGAACACGTCGAAGGGCATGCGCGAGAACTTCTCGGCGTGCAGCTTGCGCAACTGGTTCTGGTAATCGTGATAGTTCGGCGGGCCCAGGATCACCCCGCTCATGCCGCATTGCGCCACAAACGTATAGACGCCCTTGGGCGGATCACAGGGCGTGCGATCGATCTGGTAGAAGGTGGCAAAGTGATTCTTGAGCACATGCGCCACGGCCTCGTCCTCGCTCGTCCAGGGCGTGTCGTCGAGCGCGCAGACATAAATCGGCTGAAGGGGCGTGCCGTCGGGTTTTTTCCTGGTGGTGAGCTGCACCGAATAGCGCTCGCCCTTTTGCAAAATCAACTGCGCGATTTGGAACAGCGGATAGGCGCGGCCGGTCATCCGAATCTGCCGCGCGAGCAGCTCCACGCCTTTTTCCTCCGGAATAAACGCCACGTTCAACTCGGGCAACGGCCTTGCCGGCTCGGCCGGTTCGCGCCGGTCCTCGCGGCGGTCCTCGCGGCGCGGAGCGCCCCGGCGGTCGCCAAATTTTCCGCCGCCACTGGCGCGCGGGGGACGCCCTTCGCCGCCGCGCCGCTCCCCGGGACCGCCCTCGCGGCGGGGGCCGCGGTCACGGCGTTCGCCTTCGCTGCGCCTGCGTTCGGGCCGCACGCCCTCGTCGCCGGTGAACTTCTCAAAACGGTTCGCCTCGGATTTGCCCTGCGCCCAGGCGGGCTGAAACAGGTTTTCCAAATCAAGGCCCATGTCGGCAATATTGCTCATGTGAAAAAAAGCCCCGTCTAAGCGGGGTTGTAAACGAACTGCAAGCATGGCTGTTGCCGGGCTGGAAAGCAAGCGCGGCGGCGGCTTTTCTTTGGTCGGGAAAGATCGGGAGCCAGCCCTCATTTGCGCGCCGCGCACTCATGGGTTACCGTGGGTTCATGAGGACCAAGCTTCTGTTTCTCACCCTCGGAATCTTCTGGGCCGCCGGCGGCAGTTTGCGCGCGGACGTCTTGGAAATGCAAAACGGCGACCGCTATTCCGGCAAGGTGCTGGCCGTGTCCGCCAATACCGTGGTTCTCAACAGCGAGATCCTGGGCCGCATCACGGTGCCGCGCAGCAAAGTGGCCACCCTGACTTTGAGCGGGAATGCCGCGGCGCCGAAAGCGCCCGAAAATCCTGGGGTTCCGGCCGTCACCAATGTTCCCGACGCAGCACCACCGGCGCTCGCGGCGGCCAATACCAACGCCGATTTGTCAGCGGCCCTCCGCCAGTTGGGCGGCAACACCAATTTTATCGGCCAAATCCGCCAACAACTGCTCGCCGGCAGCCCCGAAGCCTCCGCCAAATACGATGAAATGGTAAGCGGCTTGCTTGGCGGTCAACTGAACCTGGCCGATTTGCGCCGGCAAGCGCAGGCGTCCGCGCAGCAACTGCGAGACGTCAAACGGGAACTGGGTCCGGAGGCCGACGAAGTCTTGGACCCGTATTTGAAGATCCTGGATGCCTTCGTCAACGAGACCGCCACCGGCCCGGGAAACACGACGGCCACACAATAGACAGGCAACGGAACGCTCGATCCAGACAGCGACTCATTTACGTCCGCACTTCAACCCGCCACAGGGTTTGCCGGGGGAATGGGGGGAATCAAGGTGGCGCCTTTGAGCAGGCGGCAGAAATCCTTCTTGCTGGTATGCCGATGCTGGCCGTCGGTGAACTTGAGATTCGTGGCGGACTTGTAGCCGACTTCGAGGCGTTCGAGGTGGACGATCCGGACGAATTCGCCGCCGCAGCGCCAAACCTGGCCTTGTTGAAGTTTCATGGGCTATTAATGCATCTCTCTTGAAGATCGCTTCAAGAGAGATGTCAAGGCAGGCCGCTATTTGGTCTTGCTGGCGGATTGCTTGGCGGCCGCGGCCTGGTTTTTCTTTGCGACCGCCTCGTTGATTTTGCTTTGCTTCTGGTTGGTTTTCTTCTGGTTCGCTTTCGGGGATCTATCGCCCATGATGTTTTATCTTTCTATTATTTTGGTTGATTTGCGGCGGTGAATTTGTTCCTCCGCCGACAAAGATCATAATGCTCCTCGAGGCGCCGGTTGTAAATAGCGGTCGTGTTTCAAGCCGCCAGTTTGAAGTGGCTTTGAGGGGGTTTTCTGCGATACTGCGCGGCTCATGAATCCGCTGCTTAAATTACTGCTGGAAGGCGGCAGCCTGGACACCGCGCAGATGGCGCAGGTGCTCAACCTGCCGGAGGCCGAGGTGAAACGCCAGCTTGCCGAATTGAAGGCGCAGCACGTGTTGCTGGGCTGGTCGCCCGTGCTGAATCTCTCGGATGAAGAGGCCGGTCTGGTCAATGCCGTCATCGAGGTGCGCATCACGCCCGAGCGCGGCGGCGGCTTTAACCGGCTCGCCCAGCGCATCTCGCGTTTCGACGAGGTGGAATCGTGCTACCTCATGTCCGGCGGCTATGATTTGCTGGTGTTCGTGAGCGGCAAAAGCCTGCAGCGGGTAGCCGCCTTTGTCTCGGAAAAGCTGTCCACCATCGAGGGCGTGCTCTCCACCGCCACCCATTTCATGCTGCGCTCCTACAAGGAACATGGCTTTCTGATCGAGGGCAAAACCGAGGAAAATGACCGGCTCAAGGTGGCGCCGTAGGGGTGGGATTCATGGACTCTTCGCGCTATATCGCCACGCACGTGGCCGCCCTGCCCAAGTCAGGCATCCGCGATTTTTTTGATATTGTGGCCAAAATGAAGGACGCGATTTCCCTGGGCGTGGGCGAGCCGGATTTTGACACGCCCTGGCATATTCGCGAAGCCGCCATCTACGCCCTCGAAAAAGGCAAGACGCATTATACTTCCAACCTTGGCTTGATTGAACTCCGCCGCGCCATCAACAAGTACGTGGCGGAGCATTTCTCCGTGGGCTATGCCCCGGAAAACGAAATCCTGATCACCGTGGGCGTCAGCGAAGCGCTGGACCTCGCCTGCCGGGCACTCATCAATCCCGGCGACCAGGTGATGTATCACCAGCCCTGCTACGTGAGCTATCATCCGGGCATTGCCCTCGCCCACGGGATCGGCGTACCGGTGCCGACGTTTGCCCGGGACAATTTCGCGCTCACCGTGGCGGCGTTGCGCGCCGCCTGGCAGCCGGGCTGCAAGCTGCTCATGTTGAACCTGCCGTGCAATCCCACCGGCGGCACCTGCGACCGGGGCCAACTGGAGGCCATCGCCCAATTCGCGGTGGAAAAGGATCTGCTCGTGCTGAGCGACGAAATTTATTCCGAGCTGACGTTTGACGGCACGCACACGAGCATCGCCAGCCTGCCGGGCATGAAGGACCGCACCGTTTTCCTGCACGGATTTTCCAAGGCGTTTGCCATGACCGGCTGGCGCATCGGCTATGCGTGCGGCCCGGCGGCGCTGATCGAGGCCATGATGAAAGTGCACCAGTACTCGATGCTTTGCGCGTCCATCCTGAGCCAGGAAGCGGCCATTGAGGCGCTGGTCCGCGGGCACGACGCGATGAAAAAAATGCGCGACCAGTACCATCGCCGCCGCGACTTCCTCGTCCGCCGCTTCAACGAAATGGGCTTGAAATGCCACCTGCCGCGCGGCTCGTTTTACGCGTTCCCCGACGTCTCCCCGACCGGGCTGGGTGAGCGGGATTTTGCGATCAGCCTGTTGCAGGCGGAAAAGGTGGCGATGGTTCCCGGCAGCGCCTTTGGCGAAAGCGGCGCCGGGTTCTGCCGCGCCTGTTTTGCGACGAGCTATGAGCACTTGATCGAGGCGGCCAACCGCATCGAGCGGCATGTGCAGAACCTGGCGGCGAAGAGATAACCATGACCGCCGCCGCCTGAAGTCATTTCCGGACGTGGATTTTGAATTGGTGGATTGATCCGCCGCAGGCATAATTGCCGCATGTCCCGCCTGGCCGTCTCGTTTGCGCTTCTGCTGCCGCTGTTTTTTTGCGCCTCCGCGCCGGCGCGGATTTTGTGGAGCGACCCCGCCGAGCGCACCGTGCATCACACCAACGCCGGCCTGGACATTCTTGGCGGCAAGGTCAGGCGAACCGGCACCAACAGCGACGTGCTGTATTTCAAGTTTCGCGTCAACCCGGTGACCGACGTGGAGAATGAACCGTATTTTGCGGGCTTCCAGTTGTTCGAACAGGGTGAAGAACGGCTCGGGATGGGCAATGCGCTGGAGGCCTGGGCCTATTCGGCCTTTGATGCCGCGGAAACCGGTCCTTCCAACCGGGTGGCTGGCGAATTCAACCTGAATTCCGCCCATCCCGAGCCCGTCAATCTGGGCATGTACCGTCCGTATGAGCTGGTTCGCCACGATGTGCCCCGCACGATCGTATTCAAGGTGCAATATGTCCCTGGCGGCGATGATCTGGTTACCGCCTGGCTGAATCCGAAACTGCGGCGCGGCGCCAGCGAGGAAAACCAGCCGGCCCAGCTCACCACCAAGTTCAAGGCCCGCGCCACGTTCGACGAAATTCGCCTCCGCCACGGCGGCGGCGGCGAATTTGGCGGCTGGCGGTTCAGCGACATGGCCATTGCGACCTCCTTCGACGATTTCGTGGTCGTGTATTTCTGGGAAACGTGGTGGTTCAACACCCTGGCGGCGGCGGCGGTACTGGTGGCGGTGGGAACCACGGTGCGGCTGGTGGAAAAAAGAAAATATCAGCAACGGCTCCGCCGCATGGAACAGGAGAGCGCCCTGGAACGCGAACGCTCCCGCATTGCCCAGGATTTGCACGATGAATTGGGTTCGTCGCTGACCCGTATGTCGCTGTTGAGCGACCTCGTCCGCGCGGACAAGGACAATCCCGCCCAGGTGGAATTGTATGCGGCCAAGCTCTCCCTGTCCGCCAGCCAGACCGTCCGCTCCCTCGAGGAAATCGTCTGGGCCGTGCGCCCGGGCAGCGACACGCTGCAGAGCCTGGTGGACTACATCACGCATTTTGCCGGCGAATTATTCGAGGGCGGTCCGACGCGGTGCCGTCTGGATGTGCAGGCTGACCTGCCGGCGCGAACCCTGCCGCCGGACGTGCGGCACAACATATTTTTAATCGTGAAGGAAACGCTCACGAATACGTTGAAACACGCCGCCGCGACGGAGGTCAACCTCCAGATTCAGGTGACGCCGCATGGACTGAACATGATCGTCACCGACAACGGCAAGGGTTTCGATGTCAACGCCGCCGCCGCCGCCGGCAAGCGCAACGGGCTGGAGAACATGCGCCGTCGGGCGCGGGCTGTGGGCGGCCAGCTCGCACTGACCAGTTCGCCCCGGGCCGGGACGCGCATGGAGTTTTCGGTCGCTTTTCCCGGTTGACCCGGGGCGCAGGCCGTCTATGTTCTGGCAGCCGTCCCCTATAAATGCAAATCAAAGTCGCCATCGTTGATGATGATGAAGGCATCCGCAGCAGCCTTTCCGCTCTCCTCAAGCGGGCCCCCGGATACAAATTGGTGGGCGAGTACGCCAACGCCGAAACCGCGCTGAAGGAAATCCCCCAGGTGCAGCCGGACGTGGTGCTGATGGACATCAACCTCCCGGGCATGAAAGGCTACGACTGCGTGCGGCAGTTGAAGGAAGCGCAGCCGGCCATCCAGTTTTTGATGCTCACGGTTTATGAGGACAGCGACTCGCTGTTCAACTCGCTGCGCGCCGGCGCCAGCGGCTATCTGCTCAAGCGCACCGCTTCGGCGCGGCTGCTGGAGGCCGTGCGCGACGTGCATGACGGCGGCGCACCGATGTCGCCCCAGCTGGCCCGGCGCGTGGTGCAGTTTTTTTCCAAGCCCACGGCGCAGGATGCGGGCCTGGCCAGGCTCACCCCGGCCGAACGCGAATTTCTGGAGCAGCTCTCCAAGGGCTACGCCTACAAGGAAATCGCCGACCGGATGAAGATCAGCATCGACACGGTGCGCAGCTACGTCCGCACCGTGTACGAGAAACTCCACGTGCATTCACGGACGGAGGCAGTGGTGAAGTATTTGCGGGGGTGAAGCTTCCGCTGAACTACGGGGAAGCACTCGCCGCAGTTGCGAATTTCAATTCATACGCCGCATGCAGCCGGTTGTGGGAAACGGAACCGCAGGCCGAATCGGCGACTCGCACGACGACATTGGTCAAATCCGCGAGCCCGGCCGCCCCGGGTGCAAATGTCAGCGCGTCGTTGGCCGCGGACCAACTGAACGCGCCGGCGGCAGATGGGCTGATGCTGAAGGCCGATTGGACGGTGTTGGTGTCCATCGGCTGGCTGAAGTGCAGGACGATGGGCGAAGCGGCCCCTACGTTAGTCGCGCCGTGCAGGGGTGAACTCGCCGTGACCACCGGGTCGAGCGCGCGCACTTGGCCCCGGGCAATGAAGATCCGGGCAGCGGTCGGCGGCACGGTGATCACCGGCGTACGAGAGGCGGTTGTCACGGCAACCGTCTCGTTCGTATCCAGCAGGTCCACCAGAACCGTGCCGGGCGGGCAGGCCAGTTGGATTTCGGGAAGGGACTGGGCCAAGGCCGCCGTGTTGAGCGCGACCAAGATTTCCTGCGTGTCCAGCCGGCGCGAATAGGCATAGAGGCCCGGGCCGGAAGCATTGCTGCACTGGCTGACCTGCGCACCGAGCGTGAGCGCCGGATACAGGCGGCGGAAATTATTCAGCCGGGCCACCCACTGAAACAGCGGGTGTGTCTGGTTGAAACTGTCCACGCCGGCCAGGCCGCGGTCCTTGAATGGTCCGGCAAACATATCCTCGCGGTCGTAAGGATCGGTGGCACCGTTGAACGCCTGCTCGGTGCCGTAGTAAAGGCAGGGAATACCGCGCGCCGTATAGAGAAACACGAGAGCCACGGCGAGGCGGTTGGTGGCGCTGTGGTGCAAAAAGCGCGGCTGGTCGTGGTTATCCAGGAAAGTTACCAACCGCATTTGGGCGTTGGTATCATAGTATGCGGCCACGTTGGCATAGTGATCGTCGATCTGGCTGGTGGCTCCGTCGGCCTGGGCAAACACCCGTCGGCCCAGAAAATAAAGCGGATAGTCCAGCACGGAATCCAGTTCATACGCGGCGCCATTCTTCATTCCCGTGTACGAGCCGCACAGGGCCTCGCTGGCGTCATAGACTTCGCCGAACATGAAGAAATTGGGTTTTGCGCAATCGGCTGCCGCAAATTGGCGGACGCGCGGGCACCAATACTGCCAAAACCCCTGGTCCACGTGCTTGACGGTGTCGATCCGGTAGCCGTCAAAACCGGCGGCCCGAATCCAATAGTCGTAGATGGCCACCAAGTTGGAGCGGATATAGGGAGATTCGGTGCGAAAGTCATCGAGACCGGACAACTCTCCGAGTTGATATTGTTCCGGCACGGTGAAATCGGAAATGTTGCCGTGGTTGTGGAAGATGTTCGTCAGGTCCGGGTTTTCCGTATTGGTATTGAACGGCGGCGCGTATTGCCGGTAATCGCGGTAGGCCAGCTTGTACCCGGCGGGGGGCGCG
This sequence comes from Verrucomicrobiota bacterium, assembly GCA_049509875.1. GTDB lineage: Bacteria > Verrucomicrobiota > Verrucomicrobiia > Limisphaerales > UBA11358 > UBA11358. The sequence continues at coordinate 12,286 of JBEKZM010000010.1, forward strand.
CGGAACGCGGGATAGCCGGGATCGGTGCTGTACACCAAATCGCCGCCATGATTGCACACGATGTCATCGAGGACCAGCAGACCCCGGGCGTGAGCGGTTTGGACCAGGTGCTGCAGGTCGGCCAGGCTGCCCCAATGGGGGTCCACGTGATAAAAGTCCCGGCCGGCATAGCCGTGGAATGCTCCGCGGACATTTTCGACCACGGGCGATATCCAGATGGCCGTCGCGCCGAGCGCCTTGATGTAATCCAGCTCTTGCTCCAGACCCCGAAAATCGCCCCCGTGAACGGAGGTCCGGGCGGCGGGGTTGTAATTTCCGTCGGCGTTGTTGTTGGCGGGATCGCCGTCGTAAAATCGGTCGGTGATCACCTGGTAAATGCTTTGCCCCTGCCAGCAGCGGTCGCGGGCATTTTGGGCGGGCACCGGCAGGGCGAAGGCCAGCCAAATCCCCAGGGCGAAAACCGGGACCAAGGGAGCTGGCGGCTGGCGGTTAAGCATGGCTTCCATCATACCGCAAGTGGCCGGCCCGGACTTGTCGCATGAACATGCCAGGCCTTCTTAGCCGACGGGGATTTCCAGTTCGCCCCGGCCATAGACAACCGCCCGCCCGCCGATGGCTACGCGCTCGCCGAGGTGCCGGCAGTGGAATTCGCCGCCGCGGCGTGAGATTTGGCGCGCGAACAATTCCGTTTTTTGCAGGCGCCCGGACCAATACGGGACGAGCGTTGAATGCGAGGAACCGGTGGCCGGATCCTCCGGCACGCCCGCCCGCGGCGCGAAGAAGCGCGACAGAAAATCGCAATCGTCGCCCCGCGCGGTGGCGATGACGCCGAGACAGTCCAATTGAGCCAGCACCGACATGTCGGGAGCCAGGGCGGCCACCTCGGCCGCGGAATCGTACACGGCCAAGAAATCGCGTGACCGCAGCACTTCGCGCGGCGGCTGCCCCAGCCCGCGCAGCAGCGCTGCGGGAGCGGCGCAGGGGGCCGGCGGACGGGACGGGAAATCGAGTTCGATCAGGCCGGCGCGTCGCGCGGCGGCCAGCCAGCCGCTACGGGTTTGGAACCGAACCTCGGGTGCCACACAGCCCAATTCGGAGAAAAGCACCCAGGCCGAAGCCAGCGTGGCGTGACCGCAAAGATCGACCTCCAGCACGGGCGCAAACCAGCGGAGCTCGTACGTGTCGCCGGTGCGCACGAAGAACGCCGTTTCCGAGAGGTTGTTTTCGGCCGCGATGGCTTGCAAGACGCCGTCAGGCAGCCAGTTGGACAAGGGACAGACGCCCGCCGGGTTGCCGCCAAAGGCGCGGCCGGTGAAGGCATCGACATGATAATAGGGCAGGCGCATGGTTGAGGGATGGGTTTCCATGGTTCATCGCTCGCGCTTACATTCTCGGAGGCGCCGCACCCATTGGTCAAGCACCAGGATTGATTTCAACGGAGGTGCGAACTGCTGATTAAGTACCGTTTGACTGCTGCATAAACTGCGCTACGTTTGGGCTCGCATGAAAAAAAGTGTGGGCTGCGTCGCACCGCTTGGAACCCGATCGGCCGCCAAGCTTCAAGCCCCGGCCGCTCTATCACCACTGCTGGCGGCTAATAATCCCGTGGATTGGTGGTTTGCTTTCAAGTTCAATGCGGCCACCTTTTCCGGGAATGAAGGCTTGGAACCCAATCCCGGTATCTTTGGCGGAACACCCATCAATTATGGAGGCGGTTTTTGTCTGACCTACGCCTTTGCCAGCAGCACCAATCCCTCGTTCGTGCTGGGACCCGGCTATCTCGGGACCTCGCTGAACGACCCGCTCGGCGCGACCTTTAGCCAGGTTTACAACGGCACCTGTTCTTACGTGCTTTGGAACGATCAGTTTAACGGGGACCCCATGCCCAATATGGACACGCCCTGGGGCCATTCCAAGGGCCTGCTGGCCTGGGACTCGTCGGGCGCCGGATTTGTCCTGCAAGTGAGCACGCCCTCCTGGCCGGCTTCCGGCAGCGCCAAGTATCCGCGAAAATCCGACGGCAACACCCTGGGCTGCGTGCGCGACGACGACGTGATGGTCAGCCAGCATTTCTTTGCCTTGAAATTGAACGCAGCGGATGTGGCCATTGTTCTCGCGGGTCTTGCCAATGCGAGCGTTGTGACTCAAGCCGGCAGCGCGCAAATCTTCAATGCCGGCGGGCCGGCCAACTTGGTGGCGCTGGCCAAAAAACTGGGCGTCCCGTCAAACGGCACGGTGGCCACCAAGCAGACCCTCTCGAGCGGCGTCCTGTTCCTCTCCAAACCGTCTCTGTTGCATGTGCCTCCGTGGCAGCTCGTTTCGGCCCAATTGGGCGGCCTGCCGCTCCGCGTCGCCAGTTGGTGGGCCGACCCAACGATTCCTTCGACCTCAGCGGCTTCGAGCATCACTTGCTGGAATCCCGCGTTGGGCAAGCCTGGACCGGTGCAGATTGCGATATCGGGCAAATGGCAAAGCGAGACCATCGGCCTCACCGGTGGCGAGGGTGGCGCTTTCAACCATGCCAAAGTCGGCGTCTCGCTGCTGCCGGCGCAGCCTCTGTGCATTTTTGGGGACATGAATCAGCAAGGCACGATCAACGGCGCCGGCAACCCTGACGGCTGCGCCAGCTCGCAGAACGGCCGCGGGGGAACTTTCTACATTCTCAACGAGCCGACACTTTTCACGGGCCTCACCAGTCTGCTGCAAGGCAGTTCCGCGCCGGTTCAATAAACGGACAAATGAGTTGCCGGCGGCATCCACGGCCACGGCGGCGGGGCGGTATGGTTCGATCAAGACTTCACTTTGGCAAAGGGCCGTTCCAAACGAGGATTTGCCCGTCGGTCCGGAGCTGATGCGCCAGCTTCGCATAATCCACCTGCTGCACGGAAACGCCATCGTCAATCGCCAGCGCCGCCGCCGTGGCCGCTGACTGGCTGATCATCATGAATACCGGTTCCATCCGAATCGAACCAAAGGCGGTGTGCGAAGCAGAGAGCGCAAAGGGGACCAGCAGATTGCCGCATTCATCGGCGCGCGGCACAACTGCCCGGTAAGAAATCGGATAGGGTTTGGGCACACGAACTTGAACGTCGCCCTCGTTGCGCAGGTGGCCGTTTTGAACCCGCCGTTGGGCATTGTGGGAATCCATGTTATAGGACCCCAGGCAGATGGAATCGGGCGCCACGCGCAGGCCCTGGCAGTCAGCCTGAATCATCACATAATCACTGACCATCCGCCGGGCCTCGCGCACATAGAGGGCCCGGGGATAGCCGGCGCTGTCCGGCCATTCATCCCGGCACGGCCCCCAGCTTTGCATTTCCGCCCGCAGGCTGGGCGGCGACCTCGGGCTGGTGGCGAGGTACCAGATCAGTCCTTGAATATATTCCAGATGCTCGCGTTGCATCTCCGCCCGCGCGCGGTAGGTGTTGGTTGGATACGTGTAATTCAGGCCGATGCAATCCGTGGAAATGGGACCGTTATTGTTGATGTCCATTTTCCCGTTCGGCAGCGGTTCCAGGTTGAAAAATGATCCGCTCGTGAGCTTGTGCCCCGCGGCCACGCTGGCGTCCAGCAGCCGTCCGAGCAATTCGTAGCGGTCCGGATCATAATTCGGCGGGACGGCATTCGGCTGCCGGTTGGTCGGATTTTGAGTAAAGCACAGCCGGAAATTATATGCCTGAATCCGCTGGTCGCCTTCGCCCGGCAAGCCGCCATCCCCCGCTTGCACCAACGGGAGCAATCCGCTGGCGGGCCGGCCGGGACTGACATACGGATCCACTTCCACGGTGAACTGGTGCGCCGGCGTTCTGTCTCGTATGCCGTTGTAGGATTCGCCATAAACATTCGTCCCTTCCCGCCCGAAGTTGAAACTCACCCCCGCCCTGGCCATCAGATCTCCTTCGTAGGTCGCATCGATGAACATTTTCGCCCGATAAACCGTGCCGTCCTCCATGGCAATTTCAGAAATTCGCTTCCCATCCTTCACCACGGAAACGAGGCGCTGGTCGAAGCGGGGCTCGACTCTCGCCTCTTGCAGCCAGGCTGCATACACTCTGCGGGCCACATGCGGCTCGAAGGCAAAGGTCGCCTGCCGGCCATAGCAACGACCCACGCGCTCGTAAAATTCCCGCGCGCGCCCGCCAATCGAATGAACATTGCCCACGTCGGTGTAACCGAGCCCGCCTGCCGTCAGCCCGCCCAGGTCCTGGTCAAACACCGCAAGCGAAACGGATTTGCCCAGGCGCGCCGCCTGCACGGCAGCAATCACGCCGCCCGAGGTGCCGCCATAAACACAGATGTCCGCGTCCACCACGCCGGCGCCGTGGAGCAGGCCGGTCGCGGCGAAAAACAGGGTGAAGATGCAACCTCGCATGGTTAAGGACGCCAGCATGCCCGCGCGCCGCGTTCGTGTCGATTCCACAAAAGTGAAATGCGCCCGACGGGGAATTTTCCATTGGGGCCAGGCCGGCGCCTGCCTGTGTCCCGGCGACGACTGCCGGGCCGGCGCTTGCCGGTAATCCGGCGCGATCGAAACAGGCCGTCGCTTCCATTCTGGCGCTTCGAAACATCCCCCGGTTTGGACGTCCCCGGAAGTTGCCCGCGGCTTGTGTATTTTCGATGGTTTGATAATATCAAGAATGAGCACGGTCAATAATTGAAAAAAACTTGCGGGGTTTCCCGGGCGCCGGTGTAAGCCGAGTGTTCAAAACGAACACGACAACAACCTTTGCCTCAAATTATGAAAAAACTGAATCAATACCTCCTGCTGGCCGCCTGTGCCGCCGGCCTCGTTGCTTTTGCCGCAAAAGTGGCGGCGGCTGATCCGACGATGCCCTCCTGTTGCAGCGGCATGGCCACCGCCGTCGCGGACACCGACACCAACACCAACGGCACTCCGGACCGGCTCAAGACCTGCCCGGTCTCCGGCGAAAAGCTGGATGGCGACATGGGCAAGCCGTATGTGTTCAGCTATCAGGGCCAGGAGGTAAAACTTTGCTGCAAGGGCTGTAAAAAAGACTTCGAGAAGGATCCGGCGAAATACCTCAAGCTGATTCGCGCCGCCGACAAGAGCGCCGACAAGAAGTAAACGCCAGGCAGCACCACTGAATTCCCAAAGACCGGCGCGCGGCAAAGCCTGTTCGCGCGCCGTTTTTAATGCCACACTTGAAGCGTGAAACGAATGCGTCACTTGCTGTTGCCAGGCCTCGCGCTCGCGTTGCTGGCGGCAGGTTGTCGCGGAATTCCCACGGCCGGCGAAAACTCCGCCCGGCGCGATCTGGCCGCCATCCGGGCCGGGTACCCGCCGGACTCCGGCCGCCATCCCTCTCTGCCGGTGCTCACGCCCGAAGGAGAGCCAGGCAATTTCCTCGCCTGCGCACTGCTCAACTCGCCCAACGTCGCCTCCGCCTATTATGAATGGGCCGCTTCCGTCGAGCGCATCACCGTGGAACGCTCGCTGCCCGACCCCAAGCTCACGTTCCAGGCCTACATCCAGGACGCGCTGACCTCCTTGATGCCGGGGTTGATGCAGGATCTGCCCGGCCCGGGAAAGCTGGGAGCCGCCGCCCGCGTGGCCACGGCCGCAAGCCGATCCAAATATTTCGCGTTTGAAGCCGCGGTGCTCCAGGCGGCTTTTGATTTCAAGAGCGCCTATTACAATCTTCATTTCCTCGACGAGCGCATTCGCATCAACCGCCAGACGCTGGTCCTGCTGGCGGCTTTGGAAACCGCCGCCCGCGCCCGGAACGAAGTCAACCGGGCCACGCTGCAGGACGTCTATCGCGCGCAAATCGAGCGGGATCAGCTTATCACGACCATCACGAATCTGGAAGACTCGCGCCATTCGCTGTATGCGCAGTTCAAGGCGTCGCTGGGGCTGACGCCCGTCCAGCCAGATCCACCCGTGCCGTCCGAGTTGGCGAGCACGCCGCTGGACTTGAACGCGGACGATCTGCTGGCCGGGGCGTTTGCCCGCAATCCCCAACTGAAGGCGGCGGAGGCCGAAGTGCGGCTGGCGGAGGCGTCCATCGCGCAGGCTCGCAAATCGGAAGTACCCGATTTCTCCGCTGGCCTGCAAGCCGAAGTCTATTCACCGCCATTTTACTGGCCCCAGGCGAGCATGACCCTGCCGGTCTGGCGCGATAAAATCGCGGCGCAAATTGCCGCCGCGGAAGCGGGCAAACGCGCCGCCAAAGCCCGCCTCACCGCGGAGCAAATCAAAATCACCGTCGATTTTGCCGCGCGCACCTACGATTACCGGGAGAGCACCCGCAATCTGGCCCTGCTGGAAAGCCGGCTGATTCCCAAGGCCCGCCAGTCCCTGGAAATCAACCGCGCCGCGTATCTCTCCGGACAGATCGATTTCTTTAACTTGATAGACGCGGAACGCACGTGGCTCAATTTTCAACTGGAGGCCGTCCAGGAACGCACGCGCCGGGAAATCACCCTGGCCGACTTGTCCTTGACGATCGCCGGCGTGCCGCCACCCGGCGCTCCCGTGCTGGCCGTGCCGCCGGACGTTTCGTCAGCCGATCCCCTTCGCCCACGTGAAAATTAACGCTCTCATCATCATTGTCGTCGTCGCCCTGGCTGCCTTGGGGGCGTGCCTCAGCCAGGCCGGCGAGACGCCGCCCAAAACGCTTTATACCTGCGGCATGCACCCCCAGGTCATTCAGGACCATCCCGGCAACTGCCCCATCTGCGGCATGAAACTCACACCCATTCGCGGCGGTACGGCGGGGGGGGGCAACGCCGGCGCGGCCAGTCCGTCCGCCATCGCCGTGGACGCGGCCACCCGGCAGAACATGAATCTGCGCACTGCCCTGGTCGCCGCCGGCCCGTTGCGCAAGGCCATTCGCACCGTTGGAACCATTGATTACAACGAGACGGCACTGGCGGACGTCACCACAAAATTCAAGGGCTGGGTGGAGAAGCTGGACGTGGATGCCAGCGGCCGGCTGGTCCACCGCGGCGATTCGATGTTTGAGATTTATTCGCCGGAACTTTACAGCGCGGAAGCCGAATACCTGCTGGCGCTCAACGCCGGCGCCACCAATGACCCGGGCGCTGAGGAACTGCGCGAAACGGCGGCCAACAAGCTCAAGTTCTTCGACGTAACGGACGCGCAAATCGCGGATCTGGCGGCGAGCGGCGTGGCGCGCAAGACCTTGCCGGTGGCCGCGCCCATTTCCGGGTTCATCATCGAGAAAAACGTGGTCCAGGGCCAGATGGTGGATGCCGGCGTCCGGCTTTATCGCATCGCCGATCTCGCCATCGTCTGGGTGATGGCAGAAATTTATGAGCAGGATCTGGCTTTTGTGCAACTGGGCCAGGAAGCGGTGGTCAAGGTCGCCTCGCTGCCGGACCGCGAATTTCGCGGCCGGGTCACTTTTGTCTACCCCACCGTGGATGAGAAGACTCGGACCGCCCGCGTGCGGCTGGAGTTCGAAAATCCTGGTTATTTTCTCAAACCGGGCATGTTCGTGTCCGCCCAAATTGAGGCGGAAATCGCCGGATCCGCGGTGCTGGTGCCGGACTCAGCGGTGCTGCGCAGCGGCGCCAGGAACACGGTGTTCGTGGCGCTGGATGAAGGCCGGTTCGAGGCCCGCGACGTCACGCTGGGCGTGGAAGCCGACGACGGCATGATGCAAGTGCTTTCCGGCCTGAACGCCGGTGAACGCATCGTGACTTCGGGTCAGTTCCTGCTGGATTCCGAAAGCCAGTTGCGCGAGGCGATCGAGAAAATGCGCGGTTCGACACCGGCAGGAAAAATGGAGATCGCGGCCCAGAGCCCGACGAATGAGGCCGCCTCGGCCGCGACGGAGCAGCCCGAGCCGGAGACCGCCGTGTACGTCTGTCCGATGCCGGAGCATGTTTCCATCGTTTACGATCATGGCGGTAATTGCCCCATTTGCGGCATGGCCTTGGTGCCGGTCATGCCTTCGGCCCTCAAAAAGATTCAGCCGGGCGGCCAAGTCCTTTATTACACGTGCCCCATGCCCGGGCATGCCAGCGTTCATCAGGATAAACCGGGCAAATGCCCCCTGTGCGGCATGACCCTGGTTCCCATCATGTCTAAACCGGAAGCCACCTCGGCTGCGGCCCCCCAAACCGCAAAAAAATTCGTATGCCCGATGCATCCGGACGTCGTTTCCGACCACCCCGGTCAATGCCCCAAGTGCGGCATGGATCTCGTGCCGGTCACCCAATGAGTGCGGCCATGCTGCAACGCATCATCGATTTTTCGCTGCGGAACAAGTTCATCGTGCTGCTGGGCACGGTGCTGCTGGTGCTGGGCGGCGTGTACGCGGCGCGGCACATCCCGCTCGATGCCATCCCGGACCTCTCGGATACGCAGGTCATCATCTATACGCCCTGGGAAGGCCAGGCGCCCAACATCGTGCAGGATCAAATCACCTATCCGATCACGACGAAAATGCTCTCGGTGCCCAAGTCGAAGGTCGTGCGCGGCTATTCGTTCTACGGCTTTTCCTTCGTGTATGTGATTTTTGAGGACGGCACCGACCCGTATTGGGCGCGAAGCCGGGTGCTGGAATATCTGAGCAGCATCGGCGGCCAGCTTCCGGCGGGCGTCACGCCGTCGCTGGGGCCGGACGCCACCGGGGTGGGTTGGGCGTTCATGTATTCACTGAACTCCACCAACCGCGACCTCGCGGAATTGCGTTCGATTCAGGACTGGTATTTGAAATACCAGCTCGCCTCCGTGCAAGGGGTGTCCGAAGTCGCATCGGTCGGCGGCTTTGTAAAGCAATATCAAGTGACGGTGGACCCCACGAAATTGCGCGCCTACCACCTGGCTTTGAAAGACGTCAGCACCGCCATCGAGCGCAGCAACGGGGAGGTGGGCGGGCGCTCGCTCGAACTGGCGGAACGCGAGTTCATCCTGCGGGTTAAAGGCTATGTCAGCAGCCTGGACGACTTGAAAAAGGTCGCCGTGGGCCTCGGCGACAAGGGCGTGCCGATTTTGCTGCGCGACGTGGCCCGCATCCAATTCGGGCCGGACATGCGTCGCGGCATCGCCGAGGCCAATGGCAATGGCGAAACCGTCGGCGGGATCGTGATCGTGCGCTACGGCGCGAATTCGTACCAGGTGATCCAGGACGCGAAGGCGCGGCTGGCGCAGGCGATGAAGGCGTTGCCCGAGGACGTGAAAGTGACGGTGAACTATGACCGCACGGAATTGATTGACCGCGCCGTCAAGACGCTGGAAGACAAGCTGGTTGAGGAAAGCATCGTGGTGGCGCTCGTATGCCTGGTGTTCCTGCTGCACCTGCGGAGCGCGCTGGTGGCGATCATCATTTTGCCGGTGGCGGTGCTCATTGCGTTGCTCGTCATGTTTGGCCAGGGCATTAGTTCAAACATCATGTCGCTCGGCGGCATCGCCATCGCCATCGGCGCCATGGTGGATGCGGTCATCATCATGATCGAAAACGCGCACAAGCACCTGGAACACGACCGGGGCAGGAAAGCGCACTGGGACATAATCCGCGATGCGGCGGTGGAAGTCGGCCCGACTTTGTTTTACTCGCTCCTGGTCATCACGGTTTCCTTTCTGCCGGTATTCACGCTGCAGGAGCAGGAAGGACGGTTGTTCAAGCCGCTGGCGTTTACCAAGACCTATTCGATGGCCGCCGCCGCGCTGCTGTCCATCACGCTCGCGCCGGTGCTGATGGGCTGGTTCATCCGGGGGAAAATTCCGGCGGAGGAAAGGAATCCGCTGAACCGCCTGCTGGTCTGGATTTATCACCCGGTATTGGATTTCGTGGTCCGCTGGCGCAAAGCCGTCATCCTCATCGCGCTATTGGTCGTCGCCTGGGTGTTTTTTCCGTGGAATCGAATCGTGGTGGATCATTTGCCGGAAGATTCGACTGTTTCCCTCACCCCGGCGCCCTCCCTTACGGAGAACGAGAATCGCTCCCAGCCTGCGGACAAATCCGGCGCTGCCATATCGCCAACACGCGGCAACGACGTCTCCCTCTCCCCGGGGGAGAGGGCCGGGGTGAGGGCGGGCTTCTCCGTTGCCCAGGACCATCTTTCGGTTCATGGAGAGGGGAAAGCCACCGCGCAAACCACCTGGCGCACCAGCCTGCGCAGGCTGGCCGTCAATCTGGGCCGGTTTTTTCCGTATCAGAATATCGGCTCCGAATTCATGCCGCCGCTGTACGAAGGCGATTTGCTCTACATGCCCACGACCTTTCCCGGCATCTCGCCGACCAAGGCGCGTGAATTGTTGCAGGTCACGGACCGGCTGATCAAATCGTTCCCGGAGGTTGCCGAGGTCTTCGGCAAGGCCGGCCGCGCCGAAACCGCCACCGACCCCGCGCCGATGGACATGATTGAAACCACCATTCGCCTGAAACCCGAGTCGGAATGGCCCGCCGTGGACATCCAGGACGACGACGGCAAAATCATCGCCCATCGCCGCCGCACCCCGGATGAACTGACCGACGCGCTGAACAATGTGGTGCAGATTCCCGGCCTGAACAACGCCTGGACCATGCCCATCCGCACGCGGATCGACATGCTTTCAACCGGCATCAAAACGCCGGTGGGCATCAAAATCGCCGGGCCGGACTTGGCCACGCTCGAACGCATTGGGACCGAAGTCGAGGCGGTTGTGCGCACGGTTCCCGGCACGGCCAGCGCGTTCGCCGAACGGGTAATGGGCGGGCGCTTTATTGAGTTCAACCTGGACCGCGACGCCATCGCGCGCTACGGCCTGACCATCGCCGATGTGCAGGAGGTCTTGTCGGTGGCACTGGGCGGCATCCCCTTGACCACCACCGTGGAAGGCCTGCAGCGTTACACCATTAATCTGCGCTATGACCGGGATTTTCGATCCGATCTGCGGGCGCTGCGCGAGGAGATCGTGGTGCCTACGCCCGCCGGCGCCCAGATCCCGCTGGGACAACTGGCCGCGATCAACGTCGTGGACGGCCCGATGGGCATCAAGAGCGAAGGCGCCGTGCCCAATGCCTGGGTCTATGTGGACATTCGCGGCGTGGACGTGGGCACGTATGTGCAAATGGCCATGCGCGCCGTGAACGAAGCGGTGACCCGCGGCGACATCAACCTGCCGGGCGGTTACAACCTTTTCTGGAGCGGCCAGTATGAATACATGATCCACGCCCGGGATCGGTTGATGATCGTCGTGCCCTTTACGCTGCTGCTCATCACGCTGATCATTTATCTGAACACCAAATCGGCCATCAAGACCGCCATCGTCATGCTGGCGGTGCCCTTCTCGCTAGTGGGCGCCTTTTGGGCGATCTATTTGTGCGGCTATAATCTGAGCGTGGCCGTGTGGGTAGGGATCATCGCCCTCGCCGGACTCGACGCCGAAACCGGCGTGGTCATGCTGTTTTACCTCGAACTGGCGTTTGCAGAATGGACCCGGAAAAAGTCGCTGAACTCGCGGCAGGATTTGCATGCGGCGATTTATCACGGTGCCGTCAAACGGGTCCGGCCCAAGGCCATGACCGCCTGCGTGATCATTGCCGGTCTGGCACCCATCCTGTGGAGTCACGGCGCGGGAGCCGACGTCATGAAGCGTATCGCCACCCCGATGGTAGGCGGCGTCATTACCTCCACGATCATGGAACTGGCCGTGTATCCGGCCATCTATTTTGTCTGGCGCTCGCGCGGACTAAGCGGGAGCAAATAAACTGCATTGCGGGATCGCTCCAATCAGGTTTCGGCAAAGAAGATGCTTTATCAGGAGTAATCAGGGGCAGCCTTTTGCCTTTGGCCTCGACTTGGTCTTTTCAGCCGCGGCGCAAGGGGGGGACGGGGAAGTGAGGGATTATAAGGTGTCTCCCATGGAAAACAAGCCCTGAATCGCATGGTTTTGGGGAAAGTCATCCCCGCAGCGGCCAAGTGCGGCGCCGTTTCCGAAACGCCGGCGCATTGAAGTGCCGAAACACGAAGGTATTCGAGTGTCCATGCCAGTGTCTTGATTTGGGAATTGTGAACTGATTATGAACTCATTCAGCCCTTGAAAGCTTATGTCACCACTAGTGTCAGTCATCATCCCGTGCAGTAACGCGGCCTGTTGGGTGGCGCAATCCATCCAGTCCGCCCTGGATCAAACCTATAAACCCGTTGAAGTAATCGTGATCGATGACGGCTCAAGGGACCTCAGTCTGGACGTGATCCAATCCTTTGGCGACGAGATCACCTGGGAAACCGGCCCAAACCGCGGCGAAAACCATGCCCGCAATCGCGGACTGGAACTGGCCCGGGGCGAGTATTTTCAGTTCCTGGATGCCAACGATTACCTACTGCCCGAAAAGATCGCGCGGCAGATGAGCGTCTTGCAGGCCAATGACGCCGAAATAATTTACGAAGACTGGCGGCGAATGGAAGAACGCAAGGACGGCAGTTGCCGCTATTATGGGGGCATTTCCGGAGGCCATCCGGATGTTCTGGAAGCCCTGTTGACCAACTGGGTGCCGCAGGTCCCGACGGTCATCTTTAGCCGCCGGGCGTTCGAACGAAACATCCGCTGGAACGAGCGGCTGACCTCGGCGCAAGATTGGGAAATGCACATCCGGCTGGCCATGGCGGGAGTCTGTTATTGTTACCTCGCCGGCTGTTTCAGCGTCGTTCGGTGTCCGCTGGCTCCCACGGTTTACACCCGCAATTCCCGGCCGATGGAAGATAACATCGTGACCATCCTGAAGGAGGCCGAAACCCGCTTGCGGGGCGCCGGCACTCTTGGCGAGCGCTACCGCCAGGCCATGGCGCGCGCTTATCTGGCGCTGGCTTGCGGTGCCAACCAATACTTCGACCGCGACCGCCCTCGCTTCGAGGAACTATTGGGCGAAGCCCAACGGCTTTCGCCGTCCACGGTGTACCCCTACTCACCCTTCTATACGCTCACCGCCAAGACACTGGGCGTGCGCAATGCCGAAAGGATGCGCTCCTGGAAGCGTTCTTGCAGAACATGGCGCGGACCGCGACCGGCATCCTTGCCAGCCACCGGGGCCGCCAGATAATCAACTTTCGCACGCTCGCAGCGCGTTCCATTGGAACGCGCTTTTTTGTTCCCCACTTGGCGCTTTACTTCGCCTCCGTTTGGACGAAGCCTTGGCCGGTGAACGACGAGCAAACACCTTCCGCGTTGCCGCCCTCGGTTCCGCCGCCACTTCTCCCGGAACCTCCGGGCGCGCTCGCCGGCGCGCCGACCTTCAGGAGAAAACTGCTTGGCTTCCTGCTCAGCATCTTCCTCGTGCTCCTCGTTGCCAGCGGCGCCGCTTCCGTGATGGACGACTCCTGCGCCGGACTTTGGGGAATCCACCTGCTGGGCTTCCTGAGCGGAAGTCTCTCCTGCCTCACCGTCCTGGCGGCCGTCATTGTCTTCGGGCTGATGGCCTTGACGCCCATGGTTCCCAAGCGCGTCTTTTTGCCAGCCGTATTGGTCATCGCCGGGCAGATTCTCCTGGCGCTGCCGCTGCTGATTTTCTTTTACCACCGTGCGCTGCTGATCGACTGGCTGCTTTCCTGGATGCTGATGGTTTCCGGACTGGTCATTTTGCGCCTGCTCCAGGGCACATGGAAATTTCGCTGGCCGCTGGTGGCAGACCGGCATCTGGGCGGACGCGCCTTCAGTTGGGGAAATCTGCTATTGTTCGTCCTGCTGAACCTGCTCGTGCTGCTCCCGGCCTTGGTCGCGTATGTGGCAGGTTGCGCCGGTCTGGCCGTGAGCCATTTTACCGACGGCTTTGTCAGCCTGCGTCCCGCTGGCATCATCATGCAAGCCCGCAAGTACGTCCGCGATGACGGCCGCAGCGTCGTGCTTTTCCCCATGTCGCATATTGCGGAATCGGATTTTTACCAGAGCGTCGCCGGGAGTGCCACCAGCAACTCCGTGGTGCTGCTGGAAGGCGTTACCGATGTCCAGAATCTGCTGACGAACAAACTCAGTTACCGGCGGGCCGCCAAGGCCCTGCACTTGGCGGAACAGCACGACGACTTTGAACTCAAGCGGGGCCAACTGGTGCGCGCCGACGTTGACGTCCAGAATTTCTCGTCCAATACGATCGCCGTGCTGAATCTGGTCGCGCGAATTCATTCGGAAGGCCTGAATGCCCGTAACCTGTTGCTGCTGCTGCAATTCTCACCCTCGGAAGACGTCCAGCAACAGTTGCTGAATGACCTGCTGCTGAAGCGAAACCAGCATGTGCTGCACGAGTTTTTTGCGCGGCTGCCGCAATCGGACAGCTTTATCATTCCGTGGGGCGCGGCCCATATGTCCGGCCTGGCACAGGAAATTCAAAAGGCCGGCTTCCATTTGGTGGGGACGCACGACTATGTCTCCATTCGCTTTGGCGCCAAGAAAGCAAATGAGAACGATGGTGTTGGTTGGGTTACGCAAGCGATCGGCTCACCTTAGCACGACCTGCTTCCCCGAGGGAGAAGGCCAGGGTCGAGGAACCAGGGGAAGACGAGTGTGCCAGAGGCTCGGAGCGCATCCGCCGGATCGAGGCTCTGGAATTGGACAGCCCACTGGCCAATCCACGCGCTGCGGATTGGGACAATCCGCGGTCCGGCTCGCGGTTGGCCAGAATTTTCTCGCCGTGCGTGGCGACAAGCTTATGCTGAACCAAATGTTCCGTCATCCAGCCATTCTATTTGTCATTTTTGGCCTGGCTTCGTTTTTGCGCCTGCGCGCTGGTGCGGAGGAAGTTGCCTTGCGCCGTTTGGTGCCTGGAACCAATGAAGCCGCGGCCACGCTTCACGTCCTTGCGGCGCAGCGGTCGGACCAGCGCATTCCGCCCTATATCACAGGCAAGTTTGCCGAACATCTCGGGCAAAACATCTACAACGGGATGTGGGCCCAGATACTTCATAATCCAACGCTCGCTCAGTTTCCCTTTGCCACGGGCGATCAGGATCCCGACGGCGTGGCCTTCTTTAAATCAGATCGCGACGGCATTAGAGAATCACTCGAGCAATACGCCTCGCGCTCGGGCTGGCCCAAGGCGGAAGTGGCCGGCCTGATTTCCGCTTACGAGGACGGGCTGGCGGCTTTCTGGACCCGGGAAGGAGCGAAAGGAGACGTCTGGGTAAGCCCGGACACGGGCGAATTCGGCGGCCGGGCGCAACGAGTGGAGGTAAAGTCCGCCGGCCAGGGCATCGCGCAATGGACCTATCTGCCCTTGCACCGCATACGCCAATATAACTACGAGATCATGGCGCGTTCGCCCACCGTGACGGAGCTGTCCGTTTCTTTGACGCCGGCAGGAGACCTGCCGGGCGTTTCGGCCCGAATCCCGGGCTTGACGACGAAATGGCGCAAATTCACCGGCACCCTGGAGCTGAATCCCGGCGTGCCGGCGGATTCGGTCGTGCGCCTGGCGCTGACCGCCAACCAGCCAGGACAATTTGTGCTGCAGCACCTCTTTCTGCAGCCGGCCGACAACATCCGCGGCTGTGATCCGGACATCATCCGATTTCTAAAGGACGCCCATTTGCCGCTCTTGCGCTGGCCCGGCGGCAACTTTGTCAGCAGTTACCACTGGCGTGACGGAATCGGCCCGGTCGAACAACGGCCCACCAAACCGAATTATGCCTGGGGCGCCATCGAACCGAATCTGTTTGGCACGGACGAGTTCATGGAATTTTGCCGGGCGGTCGGCTGCGACCCGATGATCTGCATCAACGGCGGCGACGGTACGCCGGAAGAAGCGGCGCGGTGGATCGAGTACTGCAACGGTCCGGCCGGATCGCCCATGGGCAAACTGCGGGCGGCCAACGGACATCCCGAACCCTATGGCGTGAAAATTTGGGAGGTGGGCAACGAACTGTGGGGGCGCTGGCAATTCAACTGGACCACGCCCAACGGCTATTTGGACCGCTACCAGCAATTTGCCCCGGCCATGCTCAAGGCGGATCCGAATATCCACCTCCTGGCCTGTGGCATACCGGTGTTTTGGAGCCAGGCATGGAACGACGCACTGATCGACGGTGCGACTTCTCAGCTCCATTGCATCACGGATCATCCGCTCATTGGCGGCGGCGTCCCGGCCTCGACCGACCCCTTGGATGTTTATCGGGATTTCATGGCCGTTCCGGAAGTCCTGGAAAGCAAATGGGCGATCACCCGGGATCACATGCTCAAGGCGGGCTTCCAGGAACCGCACCTGGCCGTCACGGAATTACAGTTATTTGCGCACGTGGATCATGGCGCCGGCGCGAACGAGGAAACCAAGCTGACTTCGCGCAATCTGCCAGGCCAGCCGACCATCACCGAGGCAGTCTATGACACGCTGGTTTACCACGCCGCCCTGCGGCTGGGATCGTTTGTGGAATTGATCACGCACTCCGCCATCGTCAACCATGGCGCCGGGCTGCGCAAAGAACATGAGCGCGTTTATGCCAATCCCGCATACTATGCGCAGGCTGGTTTTGCCGAATTTGCGAACGCCACGCCGGTGGGAGTGGAGATCACCGGTGCAACCCTGCAGGCGCCCCGGGTGATTTCTGATTTGAAGGAGCATGTTTCAGAAACTTCCTATAGTGCGGTGGACGCGCTGGCGGCCATCGCCACGAACGGCGACCTCCTGATTTCAATTGTGAACCGCGATACCAAGCCGGTGCATTTAAGCACCGAATTCGAAGGCTTTCGTCCCGCCGGCACGGTCGAGGAGTGGAGGTTGGGGGCAGATGTCCCCTGGGCGGTCAATTCCTTGTCGGCACCCGAGGAAATCAAGCCCGTCATCTCCACCGCGATGGTCCAAGACGGCAAGCTGGAGCTGGACCTGAAGCCCTTCGGGATCGTTCGCTTGCGCCTGCCGGCCGAACGGTAGAAACGATGCGGTGGCGGAGAGCGGTGACGGCGCTTTCGTCCGAGCGGAACGGACTCAAGTTGATGTGGACCGTCGCCCGCACGAGAGCGGTGTCGCGCTTCGCTTGCCACCGCAGTCCAAGACGTTTCGCGAAACGACGCTGTGCTGGGCCATCCCGTCGGCATTTTGGACTGCGCGGGCAAAGCGCAGCGGCGACGGCGCTTTCGTCCGCGCGGCACGGTCACGAGTTGATGATGGCCGTGGCGCGCAAGAACGGTGGCAGGGACGGTTGAAAGCTGAAACGTCAAGGCATTGTTGCAGTCCAATGGATCACGAAGCGGCCAACTCATTCCGCATCCACGGGCGCGGCGGCGCTCGCGCGGTCCGATGGCTTTTGTTCAGCCTGAACGTCGCGAACTCGAGCCAAGCCGGACCCTCGCTCGCGCCTCACGCGCCAACCGTCATCGAGGCCCAGGCCGCGGGTGGCCCGGCGTGGGATGGCCGGCACGATGTCTCGGCCTTCCTGCAGGCGGCCGTTGACGCGGGATCAATAAGCGGCGCGGTGGTCCATCTGCCGGCGGGAAAATGGCAACTGGCGAAGCCGGTGATCATGCGGGGCCAGGTCATACTCGAAGGGGATGCCAGGGGAACTATACTGGCGCCAGCCGCCAACAACTCATCTGATCCGCTCCTGCTGGAATTCCCAGTCAACGCCGCCAACGTGGTGATCCAAGACATCACGTTTGACGGTGGCGGGATTGACTTCACCAGCCAGAATCCGGTGCTGAAGGCCACGGCTGGAACCAACCTGGTGTTCGCCGCCGTGACGGTGCAGAACAGCCGGGGCATTGGCCTGCTATTGCAAGGCGGCATGAAAAGCTCGGGAGTTCGCAACAGCCGGTTTCTCAATCTGGGCAATCATTGGAAAACAACGCTGAACAAGGTGGACCGAATCCAAGGGCTGGTATTCTGCTGCGGGCAGGGCAACGTTGATAATTTTGCGACGGGCAATTATTTCAAAGACATCGGCCTGGATGCCTTGCAAATCGGCGATCAGTCGCACTTTTGCGCGGCGAGCAACGTCTTCGATCTGGCCAACAACCAGATCAACCTCGTACCGGCGCCGGATTATCCGGCGGGCATCTTTATCCTGCACAGTGCGGAAGCACAGGTGTTTGGCAACCTCATTCACAGCGCCGCCGGCAACGGGATTGACGCCCCCGGCCTGCAAAATTCGTATCTCAGCAACAATGTTGTCTCCGGCTGCGGCGGCTGCGGCATCGGGTTGTTTCTTGGCTACGATGGGACGAGGCAGACCCGGGGTGTTTTGGTTTTTGGCAATACGATTAGTAATAATGTGCATTGGAGTCTAAGCTCGTTTGTCGGCGGCATTACGATTGCCGGTGGTGCTCCGAGCGATATCGAGATCTCCGCCAACACGGTCACTGACACGCAAGCCAGGAAAACACAGGCTTACGGAATCCAGGTGCGCGAAAACACGAAGGTTTCGGGCCTCAAGATCGACCGCCGGAACCGGCTGGGAGGAAATCGTCTGGGCGAGATGATTGGGGCAGACTATGAACCGGAACGCAAGAGATGAGCCGGAGCCACCAAGATTGGTTATCGCAAGCCGGTGGTCATCCCGGCTTTGCCAGGCGCCAGGCGGCTGCTGTTGTCTGTACCAAACTTTTTCCTTAATTCCCGGCCATTTCATCCGATAAGGAATCGGAGCCGGCACAAATGCCGGCCGAAACAGACCAAACAACGAATATCATGAGCAGCATATCAAGCTTGTCTCCGACGACCAGCACCTACAACGGCATGAACCAGACGGGCGTCAGCCCGTTGATCCAGGATTTCAATGCCCTTGGCAGCGCCCTGAAAACCGGTGATCTCACCACCGCCAAAAGCGCCCTGGCCGATTTTCAGAAAGTTCTGCAGAGCAGCATGCAAACCTCCGCGAGTCAGCCATTTGGCAAGAACAGCCAGGCCAACACGGATTTTCAGAGCCTGACCAGCGATTTGCAGTCGGGCAACCTCGCGGGCGCCCAGAAGGCTTTCAGCAGTTTGCAAAACGACGTCACCACGGCCCAATCAGCCCAAGCGACCACCTCAGCCCACATTGGCCATCACCATCATCACGCTTCGAACACCGCCAGTTCAACCTCATCCGCCACGGCATCGGCAGCCAGTTCAATCGGCACGTCGATCCTGAATAGCGGCTTGAACACGGTGGCCTGAGCCGGCGCTCCGGACGCCATCGCTTGAACCAGCCGCCCCCCTCGCGGGGCGGCTTTGTTTTGCCATAAACGAATCATGGCGTGTTTCCGAATGACAGGCGCGGCCAGGCGCCTCCGAATGGCCCACGCTCCCTACAGCGAAGATTTCCAAGCGGCCACGGCGGACTTGATTTCGGCGGCGCAATTGGCGCGCGGTTTCACGAAGCGGGGCGTGAACCAGGGAAACGTGCCGATCAGGTCGTGCGTCACCAGGATTTGGCCGTCGCAGTCCGGACCACTGCCGATGCCGATGGCGGGAATGGGAATGTTTCCCGAGATTTCCCTGGCCACGGGCGGCGTGACCAGCTCCAGCACGATGGCGAAGGCGCCCGCTTCCGCCAGCGCCCGGGCATCCTCCAGCAGCGCCTGGTGTTCCGCATCTTTCCGGCCCTTGATATGATATCCACCTTCTTGCAACACCTGCTGCGGCAGCATTCCGAGGTGCCCACAAAAGGGGATGCCAGCCGCGAGGATGGCCCTCACTTGCGGCAGAATTTCGCGTCCGCCCTCGGCCTTTACATATTCCGCGCCGGCGGCGACCAACTGCCTGGCGCTAGCCAGGGCGGAATCGGCCGTTTCATAACTCTTGAACGGCAGGTCCGCCCCGAGCAAGGCGCGCGGATGCGCGCGGGCCGCGGCCCGCGTGTGGTGCACCATTTCGTCCAACGTGACATGCGTGGTGTCGGGATAGCCCAGCACGACCATGCCGAGAGAATCGCCCACCAGCAATAAGGGCACGCCGGACTCGTCCAGTAGTTTCGCCATGGGAAAATCGTACGCCGTGAGCGCGGCGATTTTTTCGCCGCGGGCTTTCATGGCCCGGATTTCGGCGACGGTGACCTTGGTCGGGTTCATCATGGGAAGACAGCGTAAGTGGATCAGGGGATCAATGGCTGACGGCAAGCGAGGCTGCCAACCGTCCGGCCATCAACTTCACCGGCGCCTGAAGCTCTGGATCAGCTCCTCCGGCGTGGTGGTGGCGGTGCCGACCTTGCCGACAACGATGCCGGCCGCATGGTTGGACAAAATGGCGGCCTCAAAGGGCGAAGCGCCGGCGGCGACCGCTAGGGTGAACGTGGCGATGACCGTATCGCCCGCGCCGGACACGTCGAAAACTTCCTGGGCCACCGTATGGATGTGAAATGGTTTCTGGCCGCGCTGGCAGAGCAGCATGCCCAGTTCGCCGAGCGTGACGAGCAACAGGGCCGGATGCGGTTCCACCAGCAGGCGTTCGGCCACGAGCATGAGGTTCTGGTCCAACAAGGGATTCGCGTTCCGGGTGTCGTCCGGCAGGTTCGCCAGCTCAAACGCCTCCTTGCGGTTGGGGGTGATCAGCGAAAGGCCCTGCAGATTCAGGCGGTGCACGGGCTTGGGGTCCAGGCTCAACCACACGCCCGATTCGCGGCACATCTTTCGGATTTCGTCCAGCAGCGACTGGGTTACGACACCCTTGCCATAGTCGCCGATAATGACGGCATCCGCGCGGGCGATTTTTTTCCTGAGCTCCGCGAGCAGGGCGGCCGTGGCTTTACCGTCGAGCCCGCCGCGCGTTTCGCGGTCAACGCGCACGACCTGCTGCTGGTGCGCGACAATGCGGGTCTTGACGCTCGTATGGCGGGCGGCACTCTGCACCAACCCGCTGCAGCCGATGTTTTGTTCGCCCAGCAATGTCCGGAGCCGGCGCGCCGCATCATCCAGTCCGATGGCCCCGAACAGTTCCGCCGGCGTCGCGAGGGAAACGAGGTTGCGCGCCACATTGGCCGCACCGCCCGGCATGAAGCTTTCGCGGGAAAAGTCCAGCACCGGGACGGGTGCCTCCGGCGAAATGCGCGACACGCTCCCCCAGATAAACTGATCCAGCATCACGTCGCCGACGACCAGGACGCGGATTTTGCGCGCGGCCGACAGAATTTGACGGACACGCGCCGCGGAGATTTTCTTTCCATTCATAGTTTCGGATAAACTCGGGTCCACGAAAGTGTGAAGGTTGCCACGAATGAAGCGAATTTTCACGAAATAAAATGCCGGAAAAACAAGGTGGGTGTGGGACAAAATTCTTCTGGACCCTAAAAACCTGGATGGGTCCGCGGTATATAGCATCCCCGAAGGGGATAAGTAATTCAGCCCGGCATTGACGCGACGAAGGAGCGGCTACGCCGGGGTTGGCGATCAATGGGGCGGCAACGCTGAAGGCGTTGGATCAATCCGGGAATGACGCGCCCTCATCGGGAAATCGCACGCGGCGCAGTGCAACCTCTAAACTCATTAATCCAGGAAGGCCGTCAGAGGGCTCGTGGCGCTCGCCACGTCGCCGGCGGCGCCCAGGCCGGATTCGAAAGCGATGCGGCCCGCTTCCACGGCCATTTTGAAAGCCACGGCCATGCGGTTGGGATCGTTGGCAACGGCGATGGCGGTGTTGACCAGCACGGCATCGGCGCCCATCTCCATGGCCTCGGCCGCGTGACTGGGGGCGCCCAGGCCGGCATCCACCACCACCGGCACGGTCGCCTGTTCGATGATGATGCGGATTTGGTCGCGGGTCTGGATGCCGCGATTGGAGCCGATGGGCGACCCCAGAGGCATCACGGTGGCGCAGCCGGCGTCCTGCAACCGCTTGGCCAGCACCGGATCGGCATTGATATAAGGCAGCACCGTGAACCCTTCCCGCACCAGCGTTTCCGCGGCGAGCAAAGTCTCAATCGGGTCTGGCAGCAGATAGCGCGGGTCGGGATGAATTTCCAACTTCACCCATTTGGGCAGGCCGGCGGCGACGGCGAGCCGCGCGAGGCGGACGGCCTCCCCGGCATTCATGGCGCCGCTGGTGTTGGGCAGCAGCAGATATTTTTGCGGATCAATGAATTCGAGGATGTTGGCAAATGGATCTTTTTTGCCGCTCAAATCGGCGCGGCGCAGGGCCACGGTGACCAGTTCCGCCCCGCTCGCGGCCAAGGCATCGCGCATGGTTTCCGGCGCGGCAAATTTTCCCGTGCCCAGGATGAGGCGCGACCGGAAGGTTCTGCCGGCAATGACCAAAGGCTGGTTGACAAACGACATCGGCTATAATTTAGGAAAACAGGGAGGAATGTCGAGGCGAGATGAATAACGAATGCCGGATGATGACTCTAAAACGAATCAGTTCTTCTCGGGCTTCGCGCTGCCCGCGCCCGCCACCGTCGCACTTTCAAACAGCGTGGAATTCAGCACGTTGTTGTTGTGCGCGGTGAGGGCGAGCCCGGCGGACAGCTTTCGGTTCAGGGCATTGGTCACGCTCCCGGCGACCGCCCAGTTGGTGCCGTCCGTCGAAACGTAACCATTGAAGACGCTGCCGGCGCGAGTGAGCTTGAGCCAGTGCGGCGGTTTGGCCTCTGGGCCGTCGCTGCTGGCGCTGGGGCCATCCGCCCCGCTGCGCCATTGCAGCACCGAGCCGCCCTGCCCCGTCAGGCCGAGGAAAACATATTTCGCGCCCGGCGAATCATCCTCGCGCCACATCACGCCCGCCTTGGCCCACGGATCGGTGTACTGCACCGAAACCACGTGCGCAACGATGCTGCCGTCGCCGGCGAGGGAGCGGCTGGCAAAATGAAACGCATCGGCCCGCTCCCAAATATCGCCGCCGGAAGCCAGCAGGTTGAAGCGCCCATTTAGAAAATCCGCCTCGCCACTGATCCCCACGGCGCCAATGTCGAGGCTGCTCCAGCCCTTGGGCAATTCCGGCGGCCGCACGTGCAGAGACAGGATCCATTTGCCGACTACCGCCACGGCATTGCTGTCCACGAGATTGCGGGCGAGCGGCGGCATCTGGTTTTCGCCCGTGATGCTGATTCGGTGAAAAATGATGGAGCGGTCCAGGTCCGCGGGAACGATGACTTTCGCCCCGGGAACGCCCAACTGGTTGGCGACGGCGCCGTTGACCAAGTTTTGCCGGTTAAGCGCCGCGTCGAAACGGGCGTCGAAAAACGCGCTGGCGGCGCCGGGACGATGGCACATCGAGCAATTCGCGTCCAAATAGGAGCGGACGCGAAGTTCCAGCGCGGCATTTTCATTGGTAATGTCAACCAGGCGCGGGTAACGGAAAATTTTCCAGTCATCGAACGCGGCGTCAAAAAGCCCGAGGTGGCCGAGCGTGCGCAGTTGATTGGCTGTGGCGCCGTTCGGGTATTTGAAATCGCCATTGAGCTGGCGCGTCTTGACGCCCAGTACGCCGCCGGATGCGGGCGTGTGGCAGGTCAGGCAATCCTGCCGGCCCGGGTAGAACCAATGTTGCGTGCGCGTGCCGCTGGCAGTGCGGATCGCGATGTCCTCGGTGAATCCGTTGGTCACCAAGTCGGCGTCGGAATTGTCCGGGCGCCACTTGTAAGTGGCGCCATAGACATAGCCGTTGGTGTCGCGCACGAGCAGGCGGGTTTCGAGCCGGCGCAGGATTTTCGAATCCGTGTCATCGACCGGCAGGGAAAAGTTTTTCACGAAGACGCTGCCGGCGGGGAAGGTCCATTCGCCATTGACGGAAAAACCGATGGCGGAATCGGCGGAGACCGTGAACCACCGGGCCTTGACCGCGCCATCTGACCACAGGGGCGAGTTGACATTGTAAGGAAGCAAAAACTCCGCCGGCCGCAAAGCCGCAAGATCAGTGAACAGGCCCGTCTTGGAAAGCACCAGGGGCAGGGTTTTTGTCGGCGGCGGGGGGCCGCCTCGCTGCAGCTTGAAAATCCGGCCGCCGATGCTGCTCATCTGGCAAAAATAGATCTCCCCGTTGGCATCGGTCCCAAACGACGACAAGCCGGTATAATCGGTGCCGGCATTCGGCCCCGTGCCCTTGGGCATCACGCAGAGCAGGGTCTTGGTCACGGGCGTCGCGGATTCATCCAGAGCCCAGATCGTGCGCACGACGTTGTCGCCAAAAATATATTTGCCTCCCAAATCACGCTCAAACTCCTTGCCGCGATACACGTAGCCGCCGATGATGGCGCGGCCATCGGTGTGGGGGTAGTCCAGCACCGGCCCGCGGCTGATCCCGATATAGGGCGGCACCATCTTGCCGAGATTGCCCTCGCAGCGGTTCCATTGGAAATTGAGAGCGGACTCGCCGGGATTGATGACATCGATTTCTTCCCGCGAACTTTCGCCGACGTCGCCGATGAAGATCCTGCCGGTCGGCGGATCATAGGTCATGCGATGCGGACTGCGCAGGCCCAGACAGAAGAACTCTTCAAGCACATTCGACTGTCCGACGAAGGGATTGTCATTGGGGATGAAATAATTGCCCGTGACCCCGCCGGTGGGCTGCCGCGGTGGGGCGTGGCTCACGCTGCCGCCGCGGCCATCCACATCGATCCTGAAAACGCCAGAGTAGAGGCTCTTGTCGATGATCTGGTCGTTGTCGCCCACCGAATTGTCGCCGTCGGTATAGTAAAGGAAACCGTTTGTGGGATGGAAAAACATGCCTCCGCCGTGATGCCACACGGTCTGGTCGGTGAGATCCACAAAAATCTTCACCGAGCCCGGTACGGCCACGCCGTCGGGATCAAAGGTGTAGCGTTCCAGGCGGTCATGATACGTGTCGGGCAGATTGGGCACGGGCCGAGTGGTGGGCGAACCGGCGACGGTGCCGGGTTTGACCCAGGTGTAATAGACAAACATGAAATGATTCGTGGCAAATCCCGGATGAAAGGCGATCCCCAGCAGCCCCGAATCATCCCAGCCCTGGCACTGGTTGCTGAGATCGAGCACGAGCTTTTTTTCCGTGGTGCCCGGCGAATTCCGGAACGCCCAGACGCGGCCTTCGCGTTCCCAGACGCAAAGCTGGTCCGTGCCCGGAACCGACGTCAGGCCGACGGAATTGGTGAAGAGCAGATTGGTAAACGCCACGACGGCCGACCAGTTGCCGGAGATGGACGGCGCCACTTCGGGAAGCGTACCGTTGAGAAAGGCACCTTCGGCGGGGCGGGCGGTGATTCCCCACGGTTTGGCGCCCACGGAGAAGACAAAACCGCCCAACAATGCGAGAACGAACAACGCCCGGCACTGATTACAGCATCGACAATGCAGCTTGGTCACGGACAAGACTCGCATAAGATTCTTCCTTCCCCGCGAACAGTCAAATTTTTATCGATTTGCCCGCGCGGATTTCCGGACTCTGTTTTGAGCCGAGAAAACGTGGCAATTGGTGGGAAGAATTGGCTGCACCTTTTCCAGGATTGACGGATTCACGATGCATTCCCGGGCGGAGGCCGATTCCTCCGCCAACGCCGGGCTGGGTGGGGCAATTTCTTCCGAAATGCCTGCCTTGGGTTGACATGGCCAGCCTGGACAGTATGATTTCTTCAATCGCAGACGCCCAGGACTGCGACCTCTGATGCGGGTGTAGTTCAATGGTAGAACGGCAGCCTTCCAAGCTGCATACGTGGGTTCGATTCCCATCACCCGCTCCATTCTTACGGGGAGTTGGAATTGGCTTGAATCGAGTTCGTCGGCCGCATACCAGATCAAACCTGCTCAAAACACTGCAAACAAAAATTCATTCGCCAAGATTTTTCCGGAGCAATACGTTTAGTTTCGCAGGTGACAGCACCGTAACTGTTTTGCCTTTGACCACAATCAGCTTTTGCTCCCGGAACCTGGCCAGCGTGCGCGAAAATGTTTCGCTGACCGTTCCAAGTTCGGCGGCCAGCACACGCTTGGTCATCGGCAGGTCGATTCTAACCGCCGCTTCGCTTTGTGGATTCGGGCAACGCTTCATCAACCAGTTGGCCAACCGCGTTTCGACGTCCTTCACCGTGAGGTCTTCAATCTGCCCAACGAGCACGCGCAGATGACTGCTCATCGAACCGAGCATCCGCAGCGCGAGTTGCGGCTGACGTTTCAGCAGCACGAGAAAACCGTCCTTCTGCACCAGCAAAACCTGCGTGGTTTCCAACGCCCGCGCGTCGGCGGGATAACCTGTGGCCGAGGCCAGTGCCGCTTCGGCGAAGGAATCGCCGGTGCGAAAAATGTGAATGACCTGCTCCTTGCCGGCGGCGGTAACACGATGAACATTCACCGCCCCGCGCTGCACGAGGTAAAAACCGTGTGCCGGATCACCCTCGTGGAAAAGGTAGTCCCCGCGTTCCAATGATTTGACCGTCGTGATGTTTGCGATGGCGTCCAAATCCTCCCGTGCCAGGCCGGCGAAGAGCTGGCAGCTTCGGAATGTGTTGGTGATGGCGAATTTCTTTAGGTCGGCCAGCGTCGTCATGGCTAGATTCAATCAGCCGTGCGCCAAAAGTAAACCATCCAATCCGCGCCGTTCCCGCGCTCGACTTTGGAGGAAAATCCCTCGCCCGCCAGGTTCTCAATCAGCGGCGAAGGCAAGAACGGGGCAATGACAATCAAACCCTCATCCGGCTTGAGCGCGTCCACGCGTTTATGAATTTCCGGGAACGGCTCAACGCCACGCAGGATTTTCTAAAAACTTCAAAACCTTGACCTGCATCAAGTCATGGCGGCCGCAACACCGCGATGATGTGGGCATGAATACGCACACAGAGTCCGTGGCGCCCATGACGATCACGTCAGCAGTCAAAACAATGAATAATCTGGCCAACGCCCGACTGGCACGCGAATGGCAAACCATGACGGCGATGGTGCGGATTTTCTGTCGCGACCAGCATCATGTTGCAGATGGGCTTTGCGCAGAATGTCGGCAGTTTTTGGATTATGCCGGTGTGCGGCTGGAACGCTGCCGGTTTGGTTTGAATAAACCGGCGTGCGCCAAGTGTCCGGTGCATTGTTACCAGCGCGTACGCCGCGAGCAGGTTCGCATCATCATGCGGTATGCAGGGCCGCGCATGTTGTGGGAGCAGCCGCTGATGGGCCTGCGGCATTGGCTGGACGATTTTCGCAAGGCTCCTTCAATTTGAGGCAGTTTTAATGCCCATCGCAACTTGTCGCCACGGGCACCGCCGGTTCGCCAAGCGGTTTAAGCTTTGTGATTTTGATGCGGATTTCATCCGGCCCCTGGACCAGATGTTCCCACGTGAACGTCCCCGGCCACTGCGCGGCGAATTGGTCGCGCACCCGCACCGGATCGTGGCCGTTCAGCAGGATGCAATGCCCGCCGACCGGCAGTGCGACCAGGGTTTTGACGATCAATGGATGTTTGACGGAGCAGTCGAGTTCACGCACATCCATCACTCTGTCCGCGCCGATGTGGTTTTCAGTGGCCATGGTTTTTTAGGTTGAATTTTGCGGCTGCTTCCAGTGCTCCCGGTTTTGAAAGCGTGAGCAGCATGGAAAACTCCGTGGTCGCCCGGACTGCGTGGGGCAGATTGGGCGGCATATAAATAAAGTCGCCGGCTTTTACCGTGTGAGGTTTCTCGTCGAGGGAAAATTCACATTCGCCGGATAAAATCTGGACGACCGCGTTTTGCGTGGAAGTGTGTGCGGTTAATTCCTGGCCTTCGCAAAAACCAAAGAGCACCACGCGGGAATTCGCGGTCCGCAACAAGGTCCGGCTCACAATCCCGTTGGGCGCAAACTTCGTTTCATCCGCCAGCGACACGACTTTTGCCGTGCCGGAATCAATGACAGGTTGTTCACTCATTTGCCCACACACTAGCTTATGGGGCGGCAATCCACTTTGACCGACGTCAAGCTTTTGGTGGAATCTTGTTTGGCTGGTTTTCAAGGGTATCGCGCAGTTTGGCCATCGGGCGCGGTTGCTCGGTGCCCAGAATGCCGAGCTCGACCGTTTTCTCCTTGAAGCGCGGTTTGTCACGGTGACGAATGTAGCTTTGCTGCTACCGAATCAAGGGCCGGGAGCTTCATCCGTTCCATTCGGTGCCATTTTCCGGCTGGAAGATCGCCCCCGGTCGTGTGAGATTGTGGTCCGACAGTTGCCAAACCAACCAACCAGACGAATGAGATATTGGCCTCGACGCATCGTTAAGCTCGCCTTGCCACTTCTGCTGGCGATAAATTCCTGTCGAGCGGGCCCAACGCTTGCGCCGCGAATCGGTAACCATGCGGCGGTGTACGACCAGCGCGACCTGCTGCTGCCATGGACGCCGTGGGCCGACGCCATTGACCGGGAAGTGAACTGGTATTTCAAGTGCCCCAGCGAGCACGGTTATCCGCGCTTCGTTTATCTGACGTTTATGGGCGGCAATTATGAGGCAATCGCCAACCGCACTTCGCTCATCCCGGCCACGCAGGACGGCCTGGGCATCATCTCCTACTTGAAATATTACGCTTACAAAAGGAAACAAGACCCGCGGCCGCTGCACGTGGCGCGCTGCATGGGTGATTATCTCGTCAAGGAAGCCGTCACGCCCGACACCGGCAGGTATCCGAGATTCAGTCGTTCCACTGGCTGGCAGGAAAGATTTCCGCAGCCGCCTGATTGTGGTTCCCAGGACGACCAGCCTTACGAAATTGAGCCGGACAAAGGTGGCATCGCCGGTTACGCGCTCCTGTTATTGTTCGAGGAGACGAAAGACGACAGGTATCTCCAGCAGGCGCTGCAAAACGCGCGGGTGCTGGCGGCCAACATGCGCGCCGGCACGGCCACGAATTCGCCCTGGCCATTCCGGGCGGACTATCGGACCGGTGAACCCCGGGGCGAGGTCTCCGGCAACATGGCTTTCATTCTCCAACTCTTCGACGAACTGATCCAGCAGGGTCACCCGGAATTCAAGCCTCCCCGTGACCAACTGTGGGCGTGGATCAAGAAATTCCAAATCCCCAGCCTGGCGCAGGATGGGCTGCTCTGGGTGCAATTCTTTGAAGATCACCATGAACTGGATAATCGCACCGCCTGGTCCCCGCTCAACCTCGCCCGCTGCCTGATCGAGCGACAGGCCGCGCTGGATCCGGACTGGCAGCAAGATTCCCGGGCGCTGATCGAATTCGTCAACCGCCGGTTCATCACGATTCGCGATGGGGTTGCGGTTTGCGGAGAACAGACCAACGACCTGAATCCTTGGGGCGGCATCCTGTCCACCTAC
The DNA here is from genome assembly GCA_049509875.1 of Verrucomicrobiota bacterium. Classification (GTDB taxonomy): domain Bacteria; phylum Verrucomicrobiota; class Verrucomicrobiia; order Limisphaerales; family UBA11358; genus UBA11358. Next base: position 41,356 of record JBEKZM010000010.1, read on the forward strand.
GGGGCGGTGCTGGCGGTTTACAGCAAAGCCACCGGATCGAAAGAATTCAGGGCCGTGGCCCGGCAAGCCTTGAACTATAGTCTATATGCCGTCAACGACGACGGCTGTCCGAGTGACCAGGCGACCGCCTGCGGTCGCGGCGGCTGGCAGGAAGACGCCCACACCGACCAACTGCACAACCTGCTGGACGCGATGAACGCTTTCCCCGAATGGGCCAAATGAAGCGCGGTCTGTTTCAACAAGAGTGCTTCCTCGACGTTTGTAGTGGGCAGGCGGTTTTTTATTCGAACCCTTTCAGGAGGAACCGCAGACTCGGGCGGTCCGTGGGTAGGCGATGCGCCGTTTCCGCACTTGCCCGAGTCCATCTTTCGGTTCGTGTGGTGAGAATTCCCCGAACTATCCGCGCAATGCCATCTTGAACCGACAACGCCACCTTTCGCCACGACGCTGCGAGCATTTCCCCCTCTCCGCGTCGGCGGAGTCTGCGGAGCCGATGGGGAGAGGGCCGGGGTGAGGTGTGCGTTCCACCATCTTGGAGTTCATGGGGAGCCGCGACCTCCAAAATTGGATGCACTTTGGGACCATGAACCACGTTCGAATGGATTCGTTGATAATCAATGACTTGCGAACACGGTTTATGGGAGATCTGTTTCCCGCTTGGCAGAAAATCCACGGCTGGATCGGTGAACGCCGCATTCCGCACGCAAAAGTGTTCCGCACCCGGTGGCCCCATTCCGCAATCCGCAATCTGCACTCCGCATTTAACAGATCCTCCAGCCACTCGCACTTACCGCGCCGACTTGTCGCGCCAGCAACCAGGAGCGCCGAGCATTGCTCGGCCCGCGCCCCACAACCCATGCAACGCCGAGTGCAACTCTGCAAATTTTGATTCGATTAGCGCGGCCGACTCGGGCATCTTTGGCGGTTCTTAAATGTCCGCAAGCGCAGGCAAAAACAGCCCCGACGGCAACCAGTACTCCACCGGTATGCTGGTGCGCCGCCTGTTTGCGCTGGCCTGGCAGTTTCGCGCCAATTGCATCTGGTCCATGGTGCTGAGCCTCTGGCTCCTGCTGCTGGGCATCGCCGGCCTGCAACTGCTCGGCCTGGTCATCGACGTCATCCGGCACGCGCTGGATCCCGCCCTGCCACCGCCGGCCTATCCCCTGGGCTGGCATCCGCCGGCAGCGTGGACGCCCCTCCACATCGTCTCCGTGCTGGCGCTGGGGATCGTGGCGCAGGCCCTCGTTCGCGCCCTGCTCACGTACAGCTACAACATGGTCACGGCGCGGCTTACGCAAGGGGAGATTGTCCCCGCTCTGCGCGCCCAGCTTTACGCCAAACTGCAGCGCCTCAGCTTCAGCTTTTTCGACGTGCACGGTTCCAACTCCATCTTCAACCGGGTCACGGGCGACGTGCAAAACACGCGGCTGTTCGTGGACGGCGTGCTCTTGCAGGGATTGAACATGATCCTCACGCTCGCGGCCTATGCGTTCTTCATGTGGCGCATTCATCCCGCGCTCACCGTCGCTTGCCTGGCGGTATCGCTGCCGTTGTGGGCGCTGGCGCATTATTACTCAGCGCGCCTGCGTCCGGGCTATCTGCGCAACCGCGCGCTCACGGACGACATGGTGCTGCTCTTCAGCGAGAGCGTGCGCGGGATGCAGACCGTGAAGGGTTTCGCGGCGGAGGCGCATCAAATCCGGCGTTTCGAAGCCGCCAACGACGAGGTGTCATCGCAACAACGCAGAATTTTCTGGGACCTGTCGGTCTTCACGCCGGGCACGCAGATGCTGTCGCAATTGAGCCTGGTCATCTTGTTTGCCTACGGCGGCTGGCTGTATGTGCAGGGAAAAATCGCGCTGGGCGGCGGCCTCGTGGTTTTCGCGGGGCTCCTGCAGCAGTTCACCGGCCAGGTGGCGACCATTGCCACCATCGCCAACTCGGTCCAGCAAAGTCTGGCGGCTGCTCGGCGCGTCTATGAGGTGCTGGACACGCCGCTGGAGGTCCAGAGCCGGCCCAACGCCACCCAGCCCGGCCGTCTGACGGGCCAAATCACGTTTGAAAAGGTCACGTTCGGCTACGCCGACGACAAACCCGCCCTCGCGGAAGTGTCCTTCAGCGCCAGGCCCGGCCAGCTGGTCGGCATCTTCGGCCTGACGGGCACGGGCAAAAGCACTTTGCTCGGCCTGATTCCGCGTTTTTACGACCCGCAACAGGGGCGCATTCTCGCCGACGGCAAGGATCTGCGCGACCTGGACTTGGACGCCTACCGCCGCCAAATTGGCATTGTTTACCAGGAGAGTTTTTTGTTCTCCAACACGGTCGCGGCCAACATCGCGTTTGGCCATCCGCAGGCGACGATGGACCAGATCGAGCGCGCGGCGCGCATTGCGGCGGCGCACGATTTCATCACGACCCTGCCGCACGGCTACGAAACCGTGCTGGGCGAATCCGGCGTGGACTTGTCCGGCGGCCAGCGCCAGCGCCTCGCACTCGCCCGCGCCCTGCTCCTGCAGCCGCCCATTCTCATCCTCGACGATCCCACGGCCTCGGTGGACGCGCGCACGGAGAACGAAATCGTCTCCGCCTTGCGCGAGGCCATGACGGGCCGCACCACCTTCGTCGTCTCGAGCCGGCTGAGTCTGCTGCGCCGCGCCGATGTGGTCCTTGTGCTGGAGAACGGCCGCTTGACCCAATCTGGCCCGCATAGCGAACTCGTCCACCGGCCCGGCCCATATCATGAAACCGCGCTGCTGCAAATCATGGATTTAACCGTCGCTCGTGATTGAAACGTTTGTGTAATTCTGTCAAATTTGGAAACAGATGCCTGACAACCCATCCACACTTTCTGAATTGCCGCAATACCTTCGCGAGGCAGTTAAATTTTATTGGCAGACCCGTTTCAAGCAATTGCAGAAGCAACGGGAGGCCGGCAGCTCTGACCAGGGTCTGCGTTCCGCGGTGACCGGGGGCGCACAGATGGATGGTTTCATCGCATTGCTGACCAAACTTGTTATGGAAGCAGGCATTGAGCGCGCCAACGTTTTCTACAAGGACTCGCTCGAGTTGCCCGGTTATTTTCGACCAAACAAGCGATGGGATTTTGTCGTGGTGCTAAAAGGGCAGTTGGTGGCCGCTCTCGAAGCAAAGTCCCAGGTTGGCCCATCTTTTGGAAATAACTTCAATAATCGAACCGAAGAAGCGATGGGTAGCGCGGTGGATCTGTGGACCGCCTTCCGGGAGAAGGCGTTCAGCTCGAAAGTGAGACCTTGGATCGGGTATGCCTTTCTGCTCGAGGACTGCGTGCCCTCAACCCGCCCGGTCGGCGTAAAGGAGCCGCACTTCAAAGTTTTTCCCGAGTTTGAGAATTCGTCTTATGCAAAGCGCTATGAATTGTTTTGCCGTCGTCTCGTGTTGGAACGCCATTACGATGCCGCCGCATTCATGATGTCGCATGCTGAGCGGGGCAGGAACGGCGAGTTTTCCGAACCAGCCTCTGACCTGACGTTCCAAATGTTTGCCAATTCCTTGGTGGGCCACGCCGCGGCGTTTTCAGGCCGCATTAAAGAGCTATGAGATATTTGACCTCCCCGCCGCAGACGGTTGAAGAAATGCCAACCTTGCACCGTTTGGTACAGGGCGATGCGCGCGATCTTTCCTTCATTCCCGACGGATCGATTCACCTGGTGGTGACTTCTCCGCCTTATTGGACTTTAAAACGATATAATGACTGCGCAGGCCAACTTGGCCACGTGGAGGACTACGAGACTTTTCTAGCGGAGCTGAACCGTGTTTGGAAAGAGGTTTTGCGCATCCTTGTCCCGGGCGGGCGGATGGTTTGTGTCGTCGGAGATGTATGTCTTTCCCGGCGGGAAAATAACGGGAGGCACACGGTTGTCCCGTTGCATGCGGACATTTGCTGTGCCTGCCGAAAGCTCGGCTTCGACAATTTGAACCCGATCATTTGGCACAAAATTTCCAACGCCAGCTACGAAGTCAGCAACGGTTCAAAATTTCTCGGCAAACCTTACGAGCCGAATGCCATCATCAAGAACGACATCGAGTTCATCCTGATGCAACGCAAGCCGGGCGGTTATCGCCAGCCCACCGAGGAACAGCGCCGCCTGAGCAAGATACCAAAAGACAAATTCGATAAATGGTTTCAACAATTTTGGAACCTGACCGGCGCATCCACCAAAGCACACCCCGCGCCTTTCCCCCTTGAACTTGCCTCCCGCCTGGTTCAGATGTTTTCCTTTGTGGGGGACACGGTGGTTGACCCATTTTGCGGAACCGCCACAACGATGGTGGCCGCACTGAAACATGGCCGGAATAGTATTGGCGTCGAGTTAGATACCGATTATTCCAAAATGGCTGCCGCCCGGTTGTTGGACGAAAGTTCTTCGATCTTTGGAAATTCCAAATTGCAAATTGAAATAAAGCCGCCGAAAGTGCCGACGGAAAGCGTTGCGACGCTAAACGAAAAAGGAGTTGAATACAAAGTCAAGAACACGAAAAAGCAAAACTCGAATCGGCCATCCAGACATTGACGCCTCCGGCTCCTTCCCCCGGATCACGTCGCCCACAAAATGTCCGCCAAGCCCAAATCCATCGCCAAGAATGATCTCTCCGCCCGCGAGGCCATCACCTATTACAATCCGCAGGAGGAGCGCGAGGCCGACCGGGCGCCGCTGCAATGGTGGCTCATCCGCCGCATTTTCCGCTACACCGATCGCTACGCCGCCAAGCGCAACTGGCTTTTCCTGCTGACGTTTGCCCGCGGATTGCAGTTGCCCGCCCTGGCCTATCTCATTGGCTGCACGATCAATGGCCCGATTTCCAAAGGCAACCTCGCGGAAATCTACCGGTACTCCGCCGCCTACTTCGCGCTGGCGCTCTTCACCGTTGTGAACTTCCATTTCCGCCAGCGGTTCGCGCTGGAGCTGGGCGAGGCCGTGGTCCACGACATGCGCAACGAGCTGTTTGCCAAGCTCATGAAAATGCCCATGTCCTTTTTCAACCGGACGAAGTTTGGCCGCATCATCAGCCGGCTCACCTCGGACATCGACAGCGTGCGCGCCGGCGTGCAGGACGTGGCGTTTGTGCTCGTGGTCCAGGGCCTGCAAATGGCGGCGTCCGCCGCGCTGATGGCTTGGTACGACTGGAAGCTCTTTTCGTTGATGGTGCTCATGGCGCCGATCATCTGGCTGGTGAATGAAAATTACCGGGAGGAAATGGGCCGGCGCCTGCGCAAGGTCCAGGAGTCCTGGAGCCGCATCTCCTCCACGCTTGCCGAATCCGTGAGCGGCATTCGCGTGACCCAGGCGTTTGTGCGGCATGAGATCAACGCCGGTTTTTTTCGCAAACTGGTGGACGTGCACGGGGAGAACAACGTGGGCGTGGCGCAGGCCTCGGCGGTGTTTGTGCCGCTGCTGCAATTGAAGAGCCAGCTTTTCCTCGGCGCCATGGCCCTGCTCGGCGGGTTCGGCGCGCTGCGCTGGCACGGCTGGCTGCACATGGACGTGGGCGACCTCGTGATGTTCTCGTTCCTCGCCAACCTGTTTTTCGAGCCGGTGCAAAACATCGGCAACCAACTGAACCAGGCGCTGATGGCCATGGCCGGCGGCGAACGCCTCTTCCGCATGCTGGACCAGGCGCCCGACTGGGAGGATGCCGCCACGGCGAGGCCATTGCCGGTCATCCAGGGCCGGGTGGAATTTCAGGCCGTGCATTTCGAGTACCAGCCCGGACGCCCGGTGCTCACGGACATTTCCTTCGTGGCCGAGCCGGGACAATCAATTGCCCTGGTTGGGCACACCGGCAGCGGCAAGACCACCCTCGTGGGCCTGCTCCAGAAATTTTATCTGCCGGGCCGCGGCCGCGTGCTCGTGGACCAACACGACTTGAATGAGGTCACCAGCCAGTCGCTGCGCTCGCAAATGGGCAGCGTGCAGCAGAACAATTTCCTGTTTTCCGGCACCGTGCTGGACAACATCCGGCTCGCCCGGCCCGAAGCCACCGAAGCGGAAGTCCGCGCCACGCTCGCCGCGCTCGACTGCCTGGACCTGCTGGACGCCTTGCCCCGGCAACTCCACACGCGCGTTGCCGAACGCGGCACCTCCCTGTCCTTCGGCCAGCGGCAGCTCGTTTGCTTTGCGCGCGCCATGCTGGCCAATCCGCGCATCGTGGTGCTGGACGAGGCCACCAGCGCCATCGATTCCGTCACCGAGGCACGCCTGCAAAAGGCCCTGGACATCCTGCTGCGCGGGCGCACCGCCTTTGTCGTGGCGCATCGGCTGAGCACCATTCGCAAGGCCAATCTGGTGCTGGTGCTCGACCAGGGCCGCATCGTGGAACGCGGCACTCACGAAAGCCTGCTGCTGGCCAATGGGACCTATGCCCGGCTGCATCGTGAATTTGTCAGCCCCCAGCCGGAGGCAGGCCGGTCCGGATGACGAAGGGTTGATTTGCGGCGCGTTCAATTTTCAACGCGCTTCACCAAAACGGATATTTGGCCATTCTCATCGTTCTGAATACGAGGTAACGGCGATGAGCAGGGCAACCGCAATCATTAGACGTTTGTTCATGATAATAATGGTTCAAAAGTTCAAGTTGTTCTCCAACCAGTAAACCCCACCGAAACATATCGGTTTTGCAGCGAAACGTCGTCTGCGAGAACTGAATGATTGGGGGACTTCCCCTTTTCCCGTGAATGTGGAATAATCCCCGGGCATAAACAAAACTGACGGATCCAATTGCATGATCAGCAAAAAATTATTTGGCACAACCTCAGACCACATCCCCGTGGACCTCTATACCTTGCGCAACCGCCGGGGAATGGAGGCGAAGATAATGACCTACGGCGGCATCGTCACGTCCCTGCAGGTTCCCGACCAGAGCGGGGCCTGTGTGGACGTGGTGCTGGGATACGATCATTTGGACGGATACCTGAAGCACAATCCGTGTTTTGGCACTCTCGTGGGCCGCTACGGCAATCGCATTGCCCGCGGCCGGTTTTCCCTGGACGGCGTGACCTATACTCTGGCGGTCAACAACGGGCAGAATCATCTGCACGGCGGCCTGAAGGGATTCGACAAAGTGGTGTGGACAGCCGAGCCGGCGGATACGGGAAACGGCCCGGCATTGCAGTTGACGTATTTGAGCAAGGACGGCGAAGAGGGGTATCCGGGCAATCTCCTGGTAACTGCGGTTTATACGGTCACGGAGGACAACGCCCTGAGCGTGGAGTTCGTCGCCACGACGGACAAGAAGACGGTCTGCAACCTGACGCACCATTCCTATTTCAATCTCGCTGGCAAGGGCGACATACTAAGCCACGTGGCCCAGATCAATGCCGACAAATTCACGCCGGTGGATGCGGGTTTAATCCCGACGGGCGAACTGCGCGCCGTGGCTGACACGCCGCTGGACTTCCGCCAACCGGTGCCGATCGGCCTCCGCATCAACGATCCGAGCGACGAGCAAATCAAGTTTGCCAACGGCTACGACCATAACTTTGTCCTCAACAAAAAGTCCAATGAACTTTCGTTCGCGGCCCGGGTTTGCGAACCAGGTTCCGGACGGGTCATGGAGGTGTGGACGACCCAGCCGGGCACGCAATTCTACACGGCTAATTATCTGGACGGGACGATCACCGGCAAAGGCGGCTGGGTCTATCAGGCGCGAAACGGCTTTTGTTTTGAGCCCCAACATTACCCGGACTCGCCGAATCATCCGGAATTTCCAACCACCGCATTGAACCCCGGCGAAACTTACCGCAACTGCATCAGCTACCGGTTCGGCGTGCGGTCGGGGCGGTAAATTAATTGACAACTCCAAGGGCTAAAACGATTCTACTTTGATGTCGATGCCTTCGCTTGGCCCCTGGCCCGCCGACGGTTTGGAGAGTGTTCCGCGCTGCCCGGTTTGTGGCAGCGACCAGCGAAAATTGCTTTATCGTGATTTGCGCGACCGGGTTTTTGGGTGCGCGCCGGGCCTTTGGGAACTAAAATTGTGCCTCGACTGCGGCTCGGGCTACCTGGATCCGCGGCCCACGCCGGCCACGATTGGAGCGGCCTACAAAAAATATCCCCAGCACGCAGCCCCAGTGCCGATCATCCGAAATGCGTCCGGGTGGCGCGGATTTCGGGACGCCCAGCGCAACGGATACGCCAACCGGGTTCACGGGTATAATTTAAAGCCCGCGCGAGCTCCGTGGTTCGTGACCAACGAACGAAAACGACGGTTCGATGCGTTCGTCAGTTACCTGGCCTTTCCGGGCGAGGGCGCCCGGCTGTTGGACATTGGCTGCGGCAACGGGAAGTTTCTCCTGCAATTGAGATCACTCGGTTGGGACGTGCATGGCGTGGAGCCGGACCCAGAGTCAGCCGCGCATGGCCGCGCCGCCGGGCTGGACGTGCGCAACGGCCTTTTGCAGGAGCAAGCCTGGCCGGAGGGCTATTTCGATGCGGTGACCATGAACCATGTGGTGGAACATTTGCACGACCCGCCAGCGATCCTGCGCCATTGCTGGCGATTGCTTAAACCGGGAGGCTGCATCCGGCTGATTACCCCAAATCTCGGCTCCTGGGGCCGCCAATATTTCGGTTCCAACTGGCTGCCACTGGATCCGCCCCGGCATCTTGTTCTCTTTACCGAACCGTCGTTGCGCCGCGCGCTGGAAGGCTGCGGATTCTCGGTTTCGCGTCCGCCGCGGGCCATCCGCCGGGCCCGGGCGACTTTACAACAAAGCACGATTTTGCGCCTGGGCGGAGAACCGATGGCCAACAATTTCCACCTGCCATTCCGGACGCGGGTCAACCTCCGCTGGCTGGCCTGGCAGGCCGACCGCGCCAGCGCGAAGGAACCGGCCCGGGCGGAAGAACTGATTTTGCTGGGAAGGAAGACCAAGGAATAATGGCCACGACGGAATACAACCCCCGGGCTGATAATGGATCCGCGCCGGGTTCCGCGCAGGGCAAGGCCATCTGCATATTGGGGATGCACCGGAGCGGAACGTCGTGCGTGACGCGCGCAATGAACCTGCTGGGTGTCTTCCTTGGAGAACCAGCGAAGATGGAAGCCCCGGGGCCTGACAATCCAAAGGGCTTTTGGGAACATCGCGACATTCGCTGGATTCAGAACGGCCTGCTGGAAAGCTTGAACCGTACTTGGGACACGGTTCAGCCCCTGCCCCGCGACTGGGAAAAATCGGACGCTGTACGCCCGTTTAAGCAGGCACTGACCGACCTGGTGGCCGCGGAATTTTCCACGCATTCGCCGTGGGGCTGGAAAGAGCCGCAAAGCTGCCTGCTCCTGCCCTTGTGGCGCGACGTTTTGCAGTCGGCGAAGACAGAATTGGCCTGCCTCTTCATGGTGCGAAACCCCGTGGATGTGGCGGAATCATTGGCGGCCAGGAACGGCATTCCATTCAACGCGGGGCTGGGGATCTGGTATCATTACAACCTCGTTGCGCTCCGGGATGCGGCCGACCTGCCGGTCGTCTTTCTGGGTTACGAAAGGTTTCTGGCCCAATGGGAGACGGAACTTCGCCGGTCCGCGTTCGCTTTGGGACTGGCGTGGCCTGAAAATGAAACCCTCCTGCGGGAGGAAATGAACCGGTTTATCGATCCCGGCTTGTGGCACAACCAATCGGCCGATGACCGGTTGCAAAGCCTGCCAATACCCGTGCAGGAGCTTTATCGCACCTTGACTGCGGGGGCCGATGCCGGAAGCGCCCAACGGGCGGCATTGCAGGAAATCGCCGGGCGCCTGTGGGGCGAGTTTCAGGCCTACGCGTCATTCTTTGAACCGATCCCCAGGCCCGTTCGCGGGAGCTGGCCCACACGGACCTGGCGCCGCTGGCAACGGTCCGTCGGCAAACGATTGTTCAATCGGCCGGCCTGACCCTGACCGAACGTCGGCAGGCCCTTGGAACATTGACCCAAGGGTCGATCAGGTGAACCGGCGCAGAGGCCCGGGGTTTCCTTCACATTGCAAAAAATGCTCGGTGTTCCTGACGCCTTCCGCTAGCTTCGCGCGGTGAAAGTAAGTGTGCTCATTCCCGTCTATAACGGGGCGCGACACCTGGCGGAATGCCTGGAGTCCGTTCTGGCGCAGGACTGCAACGATGTCGAAATTCTAGTGAGCGACGATGGTTCCACGGATGACTCGGTGAAGATTATCCAAGAATGCGCTGCCCGAGACTCCCGCATCCGCTGGTGGAGCAACGCGCGGAACGCGGGGCTGACCGCCAATACGAATATTTGCATCCGCGCCGCGCAGGGAGAGTATTTGAAGTTCGTTCATCAAGACGACCTCCTCTTATCCACGTCCGCCATCTCCAAGCTGGCGGCTGCCTTGGATGAACATCCTAAGGTTTCGCTGGCCGCCTGCCGGCAAAATCTCTCGGGCAGCAAGGCTCGTCCGCTCATTTTCTCGGATCGGGCGGGCGTCTTTGACGGGCGCCGGATGATTGTGGCATCGCTGGAACGGAACACCAATCTCATCGGACAGCCCACGCTGACCCTGTTCCGCCGGAAACAGGCGTTGCGCGGGTTCGACGAGCGCTTTACCGGTTTCATGGATTTTGAGATGTGGTGTCATTTGCTGGAGCAGGGCGACTACGCCTTGCTGGCGGAGGAGCTGGCGTCCTGGCGCGTGCATGAGGAGCAGCAGACGGCGCGGACCAACCGCCACGGGGAGCATGATCCGGAGCACCTGCAGTTCATGGAAATCTACTACGCCAAGCCGTGGTTGCGCGCGGCAGCGACGGATCGAATGCTGTTTGCGCAAATTTATTATCTGGAAAAAAAATACGGCCCGGAGGCCCGGCACCTGACGGGCGCGATGAGGAGGCAACTGGGGCCAGGCCATTTTGTCTGGCAGTGGCTGAATCACAAGGCGGGCGGGCCGGTGAGAAAACTGGGCCGGAGGCTGGCTGGCCGGTGAAATTTCCCCGAATTATCCGCGCCTTGATCCCTTGAACCGACAACAACACAATTTGCCCGAGCGCTGGGAGCGTTTCCCCCTCTCCCCGGGGGAAAGATGTCTCCGAACGGCTCGCGCATTCAATTCCTGAACCGGCGCCAATCCAAGCGATTACAAATTGCCAACACGCGGCAACGATGTCTCCCTCTCCCCGGGGGAGAGGGTCGGGGTGAGGGTAAGCGTAAAACTCCCTCTTTTGCCCGTGTCCCTCGCACCGACAAACAGGAGAATTGCCCCTGCGCTTCCCTTGATTCTCCCTCTATCTTCGGGGATTCATGGGAATAAAACGGCATCCAGCCGCGCCGAAGAATGGTGCTCCAACGCCAGCGCCGCCAACAGGAAAGCCTGCGCTACGGCGATGAAAGTCTGAGTCCCAGATATTGGCTCAGGAGGAGTTGAAGATGCTGCACAGAATTAATGGGCCCGGAACTGATGGCGTCGCCCATGACGATCTGCGGAAGGGCGGAGTTGTCGGCGGCCAGCCAGTTGGCGCGGTAGAGCTTGCAATCGGTGAGGATCTGTTGCGCGACCCAGGGATCAGCGAGGGCGGCTTTCAACTTGTCAGCCCCCAAGAGTGTGGCCGCGTAGTCCCGCGCCTGTTGGACCGAGGGAGGATTTACAGGTTCAAACATCCAATGATCAAACTGCCCGTGGAGATCCGGGCGGGCGCGCCAGACGGCCAGGCCCAGCCGCGCGTACTGGCAGGAATTAGTCGAGGCTTGGGAATTCAAATGCGGGATGAAGGGATTGCATTCGGGAGACAAGGTAACGGGCAGACAAACGACGGCCAGTTGATTGGGATACTGCTGCGTCAATTGCTCCAAAATGGGATGCAACGCCCGACAATGGATGCAGGTGTAGTCGAGCAGACAAACGAGGACATGCGGGGCATCCGGCGAACCCAGCATCGGCACGTCGTTGAACTTGATGACAAACTGATTGCTGTACAGGGAAAGGATGCGGGGCGCGATCAGGCGGGCATTGGGCGAGGCCGGCACAAGCTCGGCGGGCAAACCGGATGCCTCGAGGGTCGTGGCGGTGGCCGGATGCTTCAACTCTTTGACGACGTTGCGCTGCTTTTGGACGAGCAACTGGCCGGCCGCCAACACTGCAACGCCGCACAGGCCAACCATCACCAGGGAAAGCATGGCCTGTTTGGGAATCCCGCGCTTGCCGGAGCCGGTGGCCCACATCGGAGTGTCCGGGTCCGTGGCATAGGGAATATTCATTAAACAGATCAAGGCGGCGGCGAACCCGCAAGCATGGGCCGTGAGACAATACTTGCAAAATGACTGGATGACGAAAACTTGCAAGCTGACAAACCAAAAGGCGGCGCCCGCGACCACCACCGAGAGGATGACAATGGCCGCCCAGGAACCACGCTGATCGTCTGGCGAGGTGCATTTTTTCAGGAGAACCGTGGCCGAGAACAAGGCGACATAGACGAGCACCGCAGGCACGCTAACAGGCAGGCCCAGCCAATAGGCCCACCGGCTTTGGAGAACCGCATTACAACCTGATTCCGGACCACAGCCGGCCGCGGAACCATTATGGATGGAAACCCAGGCCAGATAACCCGCACCTGACATCGCAACCAGGAGCAGCAGTCGCACCCATTTGAGCCAGGGAAAGTGCGGGATTGGTTCCGTCATTTTGGGTTCACTGGGGCGCAGCCGGGACTGGCGCGGGCGCCTGTCGGCCGTTATTCGGGGCCTGGCCCGGGGTTTTGCGCAGAAATCTGGGGTTGGGGGCTACCGGGCGGCCGCTGCCAGGACCGGAGGTATAGTTGTTGGTCATCTGTTCCGGCGTAATGCCGTCCATGATGTCCGGGGCCTTCAGATAGGTTATGGCGTCGAGCGCGGCCACTTTTTCGCGCGGGTCACTGAGATTGTCGGCCGCTTTTTGGAGTCCAGGTACGGCATTGGTGTCGTTGATTTCGATCAAAGCCTGCACGACCGCCTTGCGCACCTCGGCTTCGGGATTGTTCATTTTATCGAGCAGCGCGGCGATGATAACTGGGTTGTTGGTGCCGTCAATTTCACTTTGAAGGATGCGAATTTGGTCCTGCTCTTTGGCGATGACCGCAGCGCGGAGTTCATCGGAACCAGGGGCACCAGGATTGGCGGTTGCGGACGGGACGCTGGTATCCGCGGGGCCTGACTTTTGAACTATATTGGTGGCTGCCGCCCCATCACCCGAATCCGTCACTGGTTTTTGGGCCACGCCTTTGAGCAGAGCCACTGCCCCAAGCACGCCGAAGGCGATTACCAGGGTCAGAATCACTATTTTTGGTCGCATAACAAAACCGTCGTGTTCGTACTAAAAGGCGCAACCCAAAGCCTGCCATCGGGCACCGGCTTTGGGTTGCGCTATGTTCTAATTGGTTATCTTGAAGTAATTCAAGACAAATTTACTTTACGACACTTTCAACATCATTGGTGCTGTCGGGAGTGGTGGAGTAAACCACCGGGCCTTCGCCAGCGGGAGAATCCGTCCAGTCAACCGGAGGATGATAGTACAGGTTGTTGGGCGCGAAGTGATAGCTCAGGCTCACAGGCGTATTAACCTGGGTCGTGCCATTCGTGCCCGCAGGCTCGCCGGGAGCGTCAACTTCATAGACGACATCGCCGCCAACAACGTCACCATCCCAGCCAATGCCGTACCAGGAATCATACCAAGGGAGGTCCAAGCAGCAGGTGGCGGACTTGACGATGCTCTCCTTGATGGTGGCGGTACCGGTGATGAGCTGGCAGGTCAGGGCGATGAAGCCATAACCATTGGCTGCATAGGTGGCTGTGCCGACGAAGTCAGGCAGAATGTCCGTCTTGTTTACAAAGTTGAGGTTCCAAGCATAGGTCACGATACCATTCAACGTGAAGCGCGCTTCGTAAGGAGAAGGCGTGCCCAAACCGGACTTGATGCTGTCGACATAGGGCAGCGCATCCGGAAGGGTGCCGTCCAATGAGCCAACCGACGGAACGATTCCAGGGATGCCCACATAATAACCGGCTTGAGCACTGGTGCTGTCGTCGTAATTATTCGTATTCAGATACGGGTTAACCTGGGTGTCGTCGAAGCTCCAAGTCAGGTAGTAATGATCCGTACCACGGCCCAGCAAGCTGGAGCCAGGAGTACAGCACGGAGGACCACCGGCGGTGCCTGCCTTTACGGTGAACGCGGCATCGCTGATGAAGCTGTTCATGTAGAAGCAGTCATAACACTCCTGCACATCGAGACTGAAGAAAAAAGTCACGTTGTCGCAAAGCGGGTCGGTGGCCGAATAATCGGGATAGCCAGGATCCTGCACGAAGATTTGGCCCCAGGGTTGGAAATGCCCCACAGGATAGGGATATGCCGCGCCAGGAACGGGATTGACCTGATAATGACGACCGTTGTCCAAGGTGGCAAACGTGAGCGTATCAGCTGAAAGGATGGTGGAATCCACGTCGAGATCACCATCGCCGCTCGTGTCATAGTATCCGTCGAGCCAGGCAAAGTCGCTATCAGAGTATTCGGGCACCGCATTTGAAAGGCCGGGGATGACGTTGAAGAAACCCGAAAGCTCACCTTGCACCAGCACCAATTGAGCTTTGGCAGTATAGCTACGGCCCAAGACCTTGCCAATGTCCTTGATGATGGCGGCCTGGGTCATCTTCGTGATGCCAGTGGTCTTGTAGTACTTGGGACCCTCGCTCCAATCACCGGCATTCACCGCCGTGGCTGAAGTGCTGACGCTGGCTTGTCCTTGAAGGGACAGACTAAAAGTAATCGTGTCCAGCTTGGAATTTTGCGCGAACACCTGGGTGCCCACACAAGCCGCGAGTGCGACTGTCGTTAATAGTGTTGTTTTCATTTGTTTCATAACCTTTTTCTTTTTTGCTAACTCGGTTCTCTGTTCTCTTGGTTTTGTATTTGTGTTGTTCTCCGTCCGCTTCGTGCCCGTTGAGGCCTGCGCTGGCGACAATTCAAGCACAGGCCACAACGGGCGTCAATCCCTTTCATCATTGTTTTTTCACGTTATTTTTGCCTGTCGAGCGGGGCTTTCGCCCAACCTTAAAACCTGTTTTTAGCACGCCCGGCAGCACGGCGTCAATACTTTTGAACATCTTTTTTGGACCGGCAGTTCTCGTGGGTTTCGCGTCACTCCCTCGTTAAGTGGGCGCGAGCAGGCGCGTCCAGACCCAGGCGCCGGATCGCGCGTCAGGCCAGCCGAAGCCGGCACGCTTTTGCGCCATCAAGGTTTGGGGTTGGCGGCGGGCGGCCGGTTGGTGACGGTGCCGGACGCCGGGCTGGGAGACTGTGCCTTATTAAGTTGATTGGTCTGACTGTGTTGAGCCTTGAGCATCTCCACCCGCGCCTTCATGGTGCCGAGCATCGATTGAATGTTGATTTTTTCCGCGGGCGTTTGCGCGGCGTCCAATGCCCGCTGGCCCAAAGTGAGACCCGCCCTATACTTGCCCGATTGGAAGAGCCAGACTGCCTTGTAGATCATCAGCCGCGGCGAATTGGTGGGGACGAGCTTTTGCGCTTCTTGCAGAGCCTTGGCGGCCAGGGGAAAATCACGATTGCGAATCTGGGGGTCGGTGCAGATCTCCAGGGCCATATCGCATAGGAGGTCCACGTCATTGGTGCGCGCGGCCAATAAGACCATGCCGGCGGCGCGAGTCCGGCCATCGCCGCGGCGGGAAAGTGCGATGTACTGCTCCAACTGGCGATGAGCCACCTCCGCCGCTTGGGCGTGTGGCAAGTTGAAGTTGCCTCCCACGATCTGTTCCAAGGCTGTGTCCAAGCCACGCAAGACGTGCCCGTGCCATAACAGTTGGCCATTGGTGCCGACCACGAACGCATAGGGCACACCCAATTGTCCCGCCGGCTCCATATATGCCATCGACGTCGCCCGATGCTGGTCGGCGGCGACGGCATAGGTGATGCTGGAGCCTTCATGCTGAAGAAAATTCGTAATGGTCTCGACCGGTTCATCACTGACCCCCACCACCACCACCCCGTTGGTTCGAAAACGCGCCTGAATCTCGTTGAGATTGGTGATGGCGGCGCGACTGGCAGCGCCGGTGGTCTTCCAAATTTCGACCACGTAGATGTTTGTGCCCGCCTTGATCTGGACCGGCGGTCCTTTAACCCACTCCTGGATGGTCAAAGGTTCAGCCGGATCCCCAATGAGGGCGCCGCGGGTGGAATGGGGCAGCCAGGCCGCGATCAAAATAACGATGAAGACTGCGTATTTGGTCATGATATACGTTGATTTTATTGGTCAATACAGGGCCACACAAGTTCCAATTGGAGCGCCGGTCTGCGACCCGGCTCGTTTCCAGGCAGCCATATTCACGCCGGGTCTGGAGACCGCCGCTCCTGCTTATGGTTTGCCGGCGACCGTATTGGTGGTGTCAGCGGGATTAGAGGCAGCGCCGTCAACATGATTGGTTTTTTCCGCAGCCAAACGGAATTCCATGGCATGGATGCAAGTTTTCACCTCGGCCTGGTCGTCCTCAGTCTTGGCGCCGGCCAGGGCTTCTCTGGCCAGGTCCAGACCCGCTTCCGCCTGGCCGGTCTGGAAAAGCAGAATGGCTCGGTCCACGGCAATGTCCGTGGTATTGGTGGTGGAGATTTGCGCCACCCGGTCGAGGGCCGCGCTGACCAGCGCCGCATCGCGGTTCTCGATATAGGGTGAGGAGGCAACCTGGAGGGCCAAGTCGCACAATGCCGGCGCGTTGTTCGTCCAGAGGCCCAACAGGACTTGGCCGGCCTGTCTGGTTCGCGGGTCCTTCTGACGGGCCAGCGTGATATATTCCTGAACTTGTTCACGCCGGACGATGTCCTTCTTGGTCTGCTCCAAATTGAAACGGCCGGAGGCAAGCTGATCCACCACCCAGCCCAGCCCGTCGCTCAAGGGGTGGCCAAACCACACGACGCTGCCATCCTGGCTGATGACATAAGCCTGCGGAAGCCGGCTTTGGCCGAATGCAAGCTGGTAGCTTCGGGACGTGCGGGCAGGCATGTCGTCGGCAGCGACGGTGAAGTTGATGCTGCCGCCCTGATCGCGCACGAAATCCCGAAGTTGAGCCGGCGGTTCATAACTGATTGCAATCAAATCGAAACCCTTGTCCTGGTATTTCTGCTGGAGAGCGCTGAGATTGGTGATCGCCGTGACACTGGCCTTGGTGAGATCGCAAAAGACGAGGGCATAAAAATTGGTCCCGGGGCGGATTTTGACCGGCCTGCCCTTGATCCACTCCATGACCGTGATTGGCAGAGCGGGGTCGCCCAGCTGGGAGATCATTCCGTGAGTGCGGGCTCTCGTGATGGATTTTTCAGGTTGGTTGGTCGTTTGGGCGCGGCCGGACAGGTCGGCCAGGCAGACTGCCAGGGTCAGCAGCAAAACGGCATATTTGTGAATCATCGTCCGCAATTGTATTCATGCGGGCAAAGCAGGACAAGCCTGATTGAATTTACGATTTCCCGGCGGACTCGACCGGGATGCGCATGCAATAAAACGAACGATAAACAAAAATCAGCGCCACCAGGAAACACCCTCCGCCAATGAAGTAAGAAAGCGGCGAGTCGGGATTCTTTTGTCTCAGTTCCACGGCGATCTCCACGGCGAGCAGGCCAAACAGCGTGGTGAACTTGATGATGGGATTCATGGCCACGGAACTGGTGTCCTTGAAAGGGTCGCCCACGGTGTCGCCGACCACGGTGGCGGCATGGAGGGGCGTGCCCTTTTGCTTCAGGTCCACCTCGACGATTTTCTTGGCGTTGTCCCAGGCGCCGCCGGCGTTGGCCATGAAAATGGCCTGAAAGAGGCCGAAAAACGCGATGGCAATCAGGTAGCCGATGAAGAAATAGGGATTCAAAAACGGCAGGCCCAGCGCGAAGCTGAACACGACGAGGAAAATGTTGATCATGCCTTTTTGCGCATAGCGCGTGCAAATTTCCACGACGCGCTTGCTGTCTTCAATGGACGCGCTGTCCTTGTCCAGCTTGATGTTTTTCTTGATGAAGACGACGGCGCTATAGGCGCCGGCCACGACGGCCTGGATGGTCGCGCCGGTGAACCAGTAGATCACCGCGCCGCCCATGAGCAGGCCAAAAACGATCTGCGGCACAACCAGGCTCAGGCGGCTCACGGCATCGCCGAAGACATGTTCGAGCAGCATGATGATGCCAAAGATCATCGTGGTGGAACCCACCACGGCGGTGCCGATCAGCACGGGCTTGGCGGTGGCCTTGAAGGTGTTGCCCGCGCCATCGCCTTTTTCGAGTTCCAGTTTGGCGGTGTGAAAGTCCGGCTTGAAGCCGAAGTTCCTTTCGATGTCCGCGCTGATGTCTGGCTGCGCCTCAATCCGGCTGAGTTCAAAGACGGACTGGGCGTTGTCGGTCACCGGGCCGAAGCTGTCCACGGCGATGGTGACGGGCGCCATGGCCAGCAGACCGAAGGCCACGAGACCGAATGCAAAAATCGGAGCTCCGAAGACGTATTTGGCCGGGATCAAATTCACGAAATCGTGGTTCAGGGAGAACAGGTACGCGGTGAACATGAGGCCGAGGATGACCATGCCCATCCAGAAGGCGGAGAAGTTGCCGGCGACCAACCCGGAGAGGACGTTCAAAGACGCGCCCCCCTGCTCGGAGGCGCCGACGATCTCCTGGACGTGACGCGAATGGGTGCTGACGAAAATCTTGGTGAACTCCATGATGAGCGCGGCGGCCAGCGTGCCGCAGGCGACGATGGCCGGCAGCACCCACCAGAGGTTCGGCAGCGGCACGGTCCGGGGCACGCCATCCACCATGACCACGTTGGCGAAATCGCCGAGCAGCAATTTGCTCGCGGCGAAACAGACCACGATGGAAACGAGGCTGGTGATCCAGACCAAATCCGTCAGGGGCGCTTCCCAGTTGAAATTTCCATCGTGGCCATAGCGAACGCGGGCGAGGGCCAGATTGAAGTAGAACGAGCCGAGCGACGCCAGCACCATCAGCGATTGAATGGCGAACATCCAGATGATGAGCTTGGCGCAAACAAGCGGCGAGAGGGCCAGGGCCAGCGCGAGAAAAGCGATCAGCGCCACGCCGGTCACGCCGTAGGTCTCGAAGCCATCTGCCGTGGGGCCGACCGAATCGCCCGCGTTGTCGCCGGTGCAATCCGCAATGACGCCGGGATTTTTGGGATCGTCTTCGGGAAGGTTGAAGACGATTTTCATGAGGTCGGAGCCGATATCGGCAATCTTGGTGAAGATTCCGCCGCCGATGCGCAGGGCGCTGGCGCCGAGTGATTCGCCGATGGCGAAGCCGATGAAACAGGGGCCGGCCAGTTCGGCGGGAATGAAGACCAGAATGGCGATCATGCAGGCGAGCTCGACGCAGATGAGCAACAGGCCGATGCTCATGCCCGCCTGGAGCGGGATGAAGAGGGTCTTCAGGGGGCTGCCGCGCAAGGCCGCGAACGAGGTCCGGGAGTTGGCCATGGTGTTGATGCGGATGCCGAACCAGGCCACGCCATAGCTGCCGAGAATCCCGAAGACCGAACAGACGAGAATCACCAGGACCTGGGAGAACGGTTTGCCCTGGAGGCCGGAGAAATAAAAAATCATGCACACGGCAATGAGCACCCAGAGCGCGGCGAGAAATTTCCCCTGTTGCAACAGGTACGTTTTGCAGGTTTCCCAGATGATGTGGGAGACCTCGCCCATGCAGCGGTGAACGGGGAGCGCGCGGGTGCGGAAGTACTCCCAGAGGCCAAACGCGGCGCCCACGGCGCAGACGCACAGGCCGAAAATCAAAATGGCGCGGCTCGTGACCGATCCATGAAAAAAATCCACCTGGTTGAGCAGGGGCAACTGAATGTCCGCCTCGCCGGCGAATGCCTGGGTACTTGCGGATAGCGCAGCCAGCAGGATGGCGCCGCGCTTGACCGTTCCTTTTCCTTTCATAAGGGCTGGCGGAGCTTGGCTCATGTCCGGCCAGTTGACCAGCAATTTTTTCGTCTGGTTCTTCGACGTTCGTAATGGGAGTTGTCGCGAAGCGACAGCGAGATAATTAGCCAGACACGCCAGTGTCTGGTCTCGCGCCAAACGAATTCATGCGTCCTGAACAGGACGCCGGATTCCACCGTCCCGTCAGTCCGCCAAAAACATGGTCCGTCGCGCCGGGTCAGGAGGCCGGCGCTTCGCGACGGCTATTTCCGAGAAGTGGTGCGGGAGGTGACCCAGGCCAGATCCGGGCTGTTGGCCGCCGGAGTGCCATGGTGGATGTAGGTGCCGGAGCCCAGGCGGACCATCGTCCGGGGATCCACCCAGCGGTGCGCTTCCGCATGGCCGTCGGCAAAAACGAGCACACCACCGGAACGGTGCAAATAGGACGGGAGGTGAATCCAGGTCGAGCCAGTCATGTCCACGCCGAAACCCGGCGTGCAAATGCTGGCAGGATTGACATCGGTAAAGACAAACCGGTTGGCTGGCGAATCGGCGATGAGCTGGGAGGTTTTGAGGTAAATCTTATAATCCGGATTCAGGACAATGGGCAGGGTTTCCAAAATGGGAGTGGTGCCCATGTAGGAATTCAGCGAATAGCTGCGCAATTCCGTGACCCACCGGGTCATCGGCGGCGGCGGACCCATGCCACCCATGGCGCCAGACCACACGGGCCAGGTGGAAGTGTCTCCCGGGCATTTGTAAAGGCGCCCGGCCGGCTGGACCTTGGTGAAGGCAAACAAAGAGTAGGTGGAACCCGTCAGATACAGGTCATTGGTCAGGCCATCGGGCGAGCCGTGATTGCCGCCAAAGACCCACAAATAAGGCTGCGGCGAAACGGCGCCAGTTTCGCCGCCGTTGAGCACCAGGCGGTCGTCATTATCGCCGTAGTAAACCGTCCATGCCACGAGCATTTGTTTTTCGTTGGAAATGCACTGGATGCGGGCGGCCTGCATCTTGGCGCCCGCCAAGGCGGGCAGGAGCAACGCCGCTAGAATGGAAATGACGGCAATGACCACGAGCAATTCGACGAGCGTGAAAGCCGGCGCAGGGAAAAGGGGTGAGACACCCGCCGCCCTGCAAGGGATGTCGGCGGCCGCACGCCAACCCGCCATGGTGAAAAGCCGGGGCATGACAACGAACGCACTATAAGCGCGTTTCGCATTTTTGCAAATCCGGTGCTTGCCGCTGCGGGCGGACTGCCGCAAGCTTTCGGCGATGTCTGATAATCCGGTAGCCACGCTCAATAAACCCGATGCGGCGCTCGAAGTGACGCTGCGCCCGTCGCTGTTTTCCGATTTCACCGGGCAGCCCAAGGTCAAGGAGCGGCTGGAGATATCGGTGGCGGCGGCCCGGCAGCGCGGCGAGGCGCTCGACCATATCCTGCTGAATGGTCCGCCGGGACTGGGCAAGACGACCCTGGCGAACATCCTGGCCAAGGCCATGGGCGCCAATCTCAAAAGCACCAGCGGCCCGACCATCGAGAAGGCGGCGGACCTGGCCGGGCTGCTGACCAATCTGGAAGAGGGGGACGTGCTGTTCATCGACGAAATTCACCGGCTGCAAAAGACCATCGAGGAATATCTTTACCCGGCGATGGAGGATTTCAAGCTGGACATCATTATTGACCAGGGGCCCAACGCGCGGAGCGTGCGGCTGAACCTGCCGCGGTTTACACTCATCGGCGCAACCACCCGGAGCGGGCTTTTGTCCGCGCCCCTGCTCACGCGCTTCGGGATGCGCGAGCGGCTGGATTACTATGTGGCCGCCGACCTGGAGAAAATCGTGGGGCGCTCGGCGAATTTGCTGGCCGTGGAAATCGAGGCCGGGGGCGCGCTGGAGATCGCCCGGCGCAGCCGCGGCACGCCGCGCATCGCCAACAACCTGCTCCGCCGCGTGCGCGACTATGCCCAGGTGCGACACGACGGCAGAATCACCGTGACCGTGGCCGACCGGGCCCTGGCGATGCTCGAGATCGACCAAAACGGACTGGATGAAATGGACAAGCGCATTCTGGAGACGATCATCGTGAAGTTCGGGGGCGGTCCGGTGGGGGTCAATTCGCTGGCGGTGGCGGTGGGCGAGGAACCGGACACGATCGAGGAAGTGTATGAGCCCTATCTGATCATGGAAGGTTACCTCAACCGGACCTCGCAAGGGCGGGTGGCCACGGAACTTAGCTATAAAAAACTTGGGCTCAAGACCAGCCAGGGCAAGCAGCCGGGCTTGCTCTGACCGAAGATTGGTTTTGGAAGGGCTGTAAGCCGATTTTTGTCTTCGCCTTGCGACGGAGAGAATCATTTGTCTCAGCGACCAATACCCGGAATCCGGCCGCTTTCGCGGCACCGGAGCGGGCCGCTCCAGGATCCCCTATTTGGTCTTGCACCCGATGGGGTTTTCCGTGCCGTGTCGCTTGCGCTTCACGCGGTGCGCTCTTACCGCACCTTTTCACCATCACCAGCCTTCGCTCGGGTGAGCGAGGGCGGGCTGTCTATTTTCTGTGGCACTGTCCGTCGGTCAGCCTCACGGCGAACCGCCCGCATGTATCTCAATCGTACGGACTTGAGTTACGCGGCATCGCGCCCTATGGAGTTCGGACTTTCCTCCCCCGGCTTGCGCCGGGAGCGATTCTCCGCCCTTCCAAAACCGCCCGAAACATAACGCGTTGCGGGTCAAAGCTCAAGCTGCAAGAATCAATGACGTGAGTCCATCCCGGCCCCTCGAGTTTTGGGCGCTGGATCTCGAAGGTTTCCGAATTGCGGAGTTGGCGAAGGTAGGGCGCGTCGCTCCGCGCGCGCCGCGCCTGCCAACCAACCCAAGCTCACCAACCTTCAGCCCGCCACACCATTCGTTCCCTTCAATTCTTCGACGTCGAATTGAATTTTGACCTCGCAACGCTCCACTCCGCACCCTTCAACAATACGCTTCGGCCCGTCTTCTACAGACTAGCCCCTCTTGAATTTAACATAATTCTTACATAAATCGCGATTGTTTATTCATAACAGACTAACTATAAATATTATATGCATATAGCTAGAAAAGTAATTTTATGTCTCAATTAGACTTTACTTTTCCAAAGCCTGTGTTAGATTGAGCTGATGCTGGACGAAAACAGTCCATGTGGCGGGCGCGCTACCGCGCCGACTTGCTGCGCTGCCGGGGTGGGGTCAGAGCCAGTCAGACCAAGCCAGACCTTTGAAATTCTCCACTCCATTCCGTTGCGACCTGCTTTTCACCCCAACCATCCATGAATCCACTCATCCAACCAATGCAATACTATCGACAAATCAGCCCGGCACACCCTCGCCGTTCACCCCTCCGCTGCGCTTATTTCGCATCCTGGCTTTGCGTCGTCCGACCCCCGCGCCGATGTAAAACGGCGCCGGCCTGCGTCGTTTGCCCAGCGTTACAACGCAATTCTGCGTCGTTACGGCAGCCAATCGACGCATACTCAAAGCCGGTTTTCAAAAACACCTCACCGGCGCCGGCGGGCACACAAGCTGAATCCCCGTTGCACGAGGCCAAACCGGACCGTTCCCCGCCAAACAGTTCCCGCACGCCAGCTATCCTCGAGTCAAGGTAAACCAAGGCAAACCAAGGCAAACCAAGGCAAACCAAGGTAGAATCAATTCAATACGTACTGCCGGCAATGTCTTGAAATCCATGAATCCAGTCATCCACCCATCCTAGCGTCCGCCCGGCCTTGAAGCATGAAAATTACGAAACGAACCCAAAGTCAAAATGGCTAACTCATTTAAACATAACGAGTCCGATTCGGTTTGGGTGGTTCTTGGCCGGAAAAACGAACCCAAAAGACCCAAACCACCCGCAGCCTGTTTACATGCCGTACTCTGTTGCCCCATTCCGCATTCCGCCATCTGAATTCCGCATTCCAAATCAGCCCTGCCCGACGGCGAGGTCGCACAGAGAATCTTTGAATTTCCGGTGCCGGCCAGCTATTTTAAGCCGATGTTCGACTCCTTAACCAGCAAGTTGCAGCAGGCGTTCAAGAATTTGCGCGGCCTTGGCAAAATCTCCGAGAACAACGTCGCGGACGCCCTGCGCGAAGTGCGCATGGCCCTGCTCGAGGCGGACGTGAATTTCAAGGTGGCCCGCGATTTCATCGACCGCGTCAAGACCAAGGCGATGGGCGCGGAGGTCCTGGCCAGCGTGCAGCCCGGACAGCAGATCATCAAGTTTGTCAGTGACGAACTGGTGGCCCTGCTGGGCTCGCAAAACGCCGCGCTGAACCTGTCGGGCCAGCCCAGTTGCATCCTGATGGTGGGATTGCACGGCTCCGGCAAGACCACCTCCTCGGGCAAACTTGCGCGGCTGCTGCTCAAACAGGGGCG
Source organism: Verrucomicrobiota bacterium (assembly GCA_049509875.1). Classification (GTDB taxonomy): domain Bacteria; phylum Verrucomicrobiota; class Verrucomicrobiia; order Limisphaerales; family UBA11358; genus UBA11358. The sequence continues at coordinate 65,681 of JBEKZM010000010.1, forward strand.
GGCGCCGCTGCTCGTGGCGGCGGACGTGTACCGGCCGGCGGCGATGGACCAGGTGGAAACGCTCGGCCGGCAAGTCGGCGTGCCGGTTTTCGTGCAGCGCGGCGAGACGGATATCCTGAAAATCGGGCGCGAGGCGCTGGCTTATGCGCAAGCGAACAATCGGAACATTTTGATCTTTGACACCGCCGGCCGCCTGCAAATTGACGAACCCATGGTGCAGGAACTGATCCGGCTGCGCGACCTCGTGAAGCCGCAGGAGATATTGCTGGTGCTCGACGCCGCCACCGGCCAGGAAGCCGTCAATGTGGCGACCCATTTCGATCAGGCGCTCAACATCACCGGTTCAATCCTGACAAAACTGGACGGCGACGCGCGCGGCGGGGCGGCCCTGAGCCTGCGGAGCGTCACCGGCAAGCCGATCAAGTTTGCGGGTGTGGGCGAAAAGCTGGACGAGTTCGAGCCGTTTCATCCCGAACGCATGGCCTCACGAATCCTGGGCATGGGCGATGTGGTGAGCCTGGTGGAAAAGGCGGCCGAGGCGGTGAGCGAAGACGAGGCGCGGCGCTTGGAGGAAAAGATGCGCAAGGGCGAGTTCACGCTGGATGATTTCCTGGACCAGTTGCGCGCCATGAAGAAGCTGGGGTCGCTCGAAAACATCATGAAGATGCTGCCCGGCGGCGGCGAGGCCCTGAAGCAGATGGACATCAACAAGCAGGAAAAGGAATTCAAGCGCATGGAAGGGATGGTCTGCGCCATGACGAAGAAGGAGCGGTTGAGTCCGACCATTCTCAACGCCAGCCGCCGCCGCCGCATCGCCGCCGGCAGCGGCGTGACCGTGACGGAATTGAACACGATGCTCAACAAGTTTTTCCAGATGCAAACGATGATGCGCAAGATGGGCAAGATGTCCAAGATGATGGCCAAAATGGGCGGCGCCATGCCGGGAATGTTCCGGAAATGATTGTGCCAGCCGAAGCCACTCCACTCCCGCCGCGCATCCTGGTGGTCGATGATGATCCGGGCCAGCGCAGCCTGCTGGAATCGTTCCTGCGCAGCCAGAACTTCGACGTCGTGGTGGCCGATTCGGGCGAGCGGGCGCTGGCGCTGCTGCCTGGCGGGAATTTTGCGATGCTGATTTCGGATGTCCGGATGCCTGGCCTGTCCGGATTGGAGACCCTGCGCCGTGTGCGCCTGCCGTTCCCCGCCCTGCCCGTGCTGCTGGTCACCGCCTTTGCGGACATCCGTGACGCGGTGGTGGCCATGCGCGACGGGGCGTTGAATTATCTCGCCAAGCCGATCGACCTGGACGAACTGCTGGCCACCGTCCGACAGGCGACCGGGGTGGCGGCGTACACACCGCTCAAACTGGGCGCGGCGAAGACGCTGCCGCCGGAGATCGTCGCGCAGAGTGCGCTGACCGTGGCGCTGTTTCAGGAAGTGGCGCTGGTGGCGGCGTCGGAGGCGCGGGTGCTCATCACCGGCGAAAGCGGCACGGGCAAGGAAGTGGTGGCGGACGTCATCCATGCGTGGAGCGCGCGGGCGGCGGGTCCGTTGATCAAGGTCAATTGCGCGGCGATACCCGAAACGCTGCTGGAAAGCGAATTGTTCGGCCACGAGAAGGGGTCGTTCACGGGCGCCAGCAACCAGCGCCTCGGACGGTTTGAAGAGGCGGATGGCGGCACGATTTTTCTCGATGAGATATTGGAAATGTCGCCGGCGCTGCAGGCCAAGCTGCTGCGGGTCACGCAGGACGGGCGTTTCCAGCGGATCGGCGCCAACCGGGAAATCCGGACGAATGCGCGCATCCTGGCGGCGAGCAACCGCAATCTCGAAGACGAGGTCAAGCGCGGGCGGTTCCGGGAGGATTTGTTTTACCGGCTGAACGTGGTGGAATTGAATCTGCCGCCGCTGCGCGAGCGGCGCGAGGACATTCTGCCGCTGGCGAAGATGTTTATCAGCAAACTGGCCCGCAACCGGACGCGGCTGGCCGAGGCCACCACGGTGTGCCTGCAAAATTATTCCTGGCCGGGCAACGTGCGCGAACTCCGCAACACCATTGAGCGCGCGGTGCTCCTGTCGCAGAGTGAACTCATTCTGCCGGATCACCTGCCCGCCAAGTTCCGGGAGGCGCTCAAGTCCGCGGTGCCCGCTTCGGCCATCGAAGCGCAGCCGCTGGATGATCTCGAGCGCCAGGCCATCCTCGCCGCCCTGGCCCAGCACAAGTTCAACCGCACGGAAACGGCCAAGGCCCTGGGCATCAGCCGGCGGGCGCTCATTTACAAATTGCAACGATTCCGCCAGCTGGGCCTCCCGGTGGACTGACGGCGGTTTCAAAAATATTACGCTTCGCGCGGCGGTTTAGCGTTGACTCGCCGCTGGCGGATGAAAAAATCTGAGGAAAGTTACCGGGTACATTGATGCTGTTGTTCGAACCTTCCACGCCCCGCCGCGTTTGCGGCGGCAACCTGACCATCCGTTTCTCCATCTGTGAAAAATTACATACTTGATACCAACGTCCTGCTCCACGACCCCAACTCGCTCGTGAACTTCGACGAACATAATGTGCTGGTACCCATCGAAGTCATCGAGGAAATCGATCGCTTCAAACGGGAATCCACGGAACTGGGCCGCAACGCGCGGACGGTTTCGCGGATGCTCGACGGTTTCCGCGGCGAGGGCAGCCTGAGCGAGGGCGTGGAGCTGCCCAACGGCGGCAAGCTGAAGATCGCCTTCCAAAGAAACGGCCACGGCGATACGATCTTTCCCAAGGATTCGGTGGACAATCGCATCCTGGCGCTGGCGGCCGGCGTGCAGAAAGCCCAGCCAAAAAATGCGACCATTCTCGTCTCCAAGGACATCAATCTGCGGATCAAGGCCGATGCCTTGGGCTTGCTGGCGGAGGATTACGAGACGGACCGTGTCTTCATCACCGATCTCTACACGGGCATGGTGGATCTGGCCGTGCCGGCGGAGAAAATCATCTCCTTCAAGGCGAAGAACGAACTGCCGCTGGACGGCGGCAAGAAGTATTGCCCGAACGAATTCTGCACGCTGACGGACGAAGCCAATCCCAAGAAAGCGATTCTGACCAAGGTGGACCCGACGGGCACCAAGCTGATTCCCATACACGACAGCCGGGAAGGAATCTGGGGCATCAAGCCGCGGAACCGGGAGCAGCATTTTGCGCTGGACGCCCTGCTCGACGACCGGGTGAAGCTGGTCACGCTGATGGGCAAGGCGGGCACCGGCAAAACGCTCGTCGCGCTGGCGGCCGGCCTCAAACGCGTCGTCAACGACCGCGAGTTCCGCCGGCTGATTGTGGCCCGGCCCACAATTTCCATGGGCAAGGAGCTGGGATTTCTGCCCGGGTCACTGGAAGAAAAGCTGGCGCCTTGGATGCAGCCGATTCATGACGCGCTGGAAATGTTGAGCGACCTGAACATGGGCCACGACCACCGGCGCAGCGGCGACCTGATGCGCAGCGGCAGCATCGTGGTGGAGGCCCTGAGCTATATTCGGGGACGGAGCATTGCCAACCAGTTCATGATCGTCGATGAGGCGCAAAATCTGACTCCGCTGGAGGCCAAGACGATCATTACGCGCGTCGGACAGGGAACCAAGATTGTGTTCACCGGGGATCCTTACCAAATTGACAACCCGTACGTGGATTCGTCGTCCAATGGATTTAATTACATCGTCAGCCGGTTTCGGGACCAGGCGATTGCGGCCCACGTGGAGCTGCAAAAGGGCGAACGATCCGAGCTGGCCGAGCTGGCCGCGAATATCCTGTAATCGGTTCCACCCCAATGTCATGCAATCTTCAAAAAACTGAAGCTCCCGAGCCCCATAAAATCTAGTTGCAAAGGATTTGGGACAAATTGCAGGTTGACATTTGGCCCCAGTCGCTAGAAGTTATTGAGGACTGAGGAAACATTGGTTTAAGAGTCGGTTACGAATATGATATCAAACGAAAGACCATCACCCTACGGTCGGCGGCCATACGCAGCGCAGGGCGGCGGAGGTTACGGCCCCCCCAAATACGCCCAGCCCAGGCCTCCGGTGGTGGAGGACACGCTCAAGAGCGGAGAAATCCAGATTGAACGAAAGAATTTTGTTTTTTCGCTCAAGGAAAATCCGCGCGGGCGTTTTCTCCGCATCACGGAGGATGTCGGCGGACGGCGTGACACCATTATCATTCCTTCAACGGGTCTCGCGGAGTTCAAGAAGCTCGTGGACGAAATGGTCAAGGCAGCGGAAGAGATTCCGCCGAAGGCGCAGTAAGTTTTGCCACCGAACGCGGCGGCATTCGAATTGCCCGCTGATTGGACTCACAGAAACAGGATCGTTTCTTGCAGCAAGCTCTCCAAGGATGGATAAAGGCCGTTTTTTGCATTTGCTTCCCGCCGGATACCCTGTTGAGCGCCTGACGCTTTGACCGGGCTTCAGTGGGTTCGGCTTCTTTTCCCGAATTGCGGATCAATTTTCAATTGCAGTGCGAGCACGAAGCCGGGCAGTGTGGAACACAGCACCCAAACGAAAAAGTGCCGGTAACCCACCAGGTCCGCCAGCCAGCCGCTCCAAAGGCCGGGAATCATCATGCCCAACGCCATGAAGCCGGTACAAATGGCGTAGTGGGCGGTCTGATGCGGACCCGCGGCGAAATAGAGCAGATAAAGCATGAAGGCGGTGAAGCCAAATCCGTAGCCAAACTGCTCGAGCGCCACGGCGCCACAGATGACGAGGAAATTCTGCGGCTGCCACCAGGCCAGGACGAGGAACACCAGCTTGGGCAGATACATGGCTGCAATCATGATCGGCAGCATCTTCTTCAGGCCGTATTTTGCGGCCAAAAAACCGCCCCCGAGCCCGCCGCAAGTCAGCGCCAAAACACCGAAAGTGCCATAAGCCAGCCCCACCTGGCTGGTGGCCAGGCCGAGCCCGCCCGCCCGCCGGTCATCCAGCAAGAAGGGCGAAATCACCTTGCTTAGCTGCGCCTCATCAAAGCGGTAAAACAGGATGAACGCCAGGGCGAATAAGATTCGCGGTTTTTGAAAAAACGATCCCAGCGTCGCCAGGAATTCTTCCGCCAGTCTTGCCCGGGCAACCACCGGCCCGTCCGTGGACGGTCGCGGCAACATCGCGGCATGCCAGCAACTGAACGCCAGGAACAACGCCGCCACCAAGAGCAACGTCAGACTCCAGGCCCACGGAATATTTCCGGAAGCAGCCTGAAAGAGCGCCGGGGCGGCTGCTGGCATCTTCGGATCGAGCTCGACAACCGCCCTGGCGGCCTGGTTCCAATTGGTCTGGTTAAAGACGAGCCGCTCACCGGCTTGAATTGAAAATCCCCGGTTGCCGGGGGCCAAACCGAAGAATTGCAGGCCGGACTTTTCGGCTTCCAAATTCACGACCAGGCTCCGGCCACCCGCGGGCGGTTGCGAGAGCGCCAGATAAATGACGCCCACATTTCCGGACGACGGTGCCGCCGCCGGACGGTCCTTGGGGAAACGCCGCCCAAGCCATTGCTCCATCGGCTGGGAAACGGCCTGCCGCCAGAGGGCGCCGAAGGGGTGCAACACGGAGAGCAACCCCCACGATCCCGGGGGGTTGGTGGAAGCCGGCGTTGTTTCCAGAAATCCATGCTCCTGATTCCACAGCCGGGCCGACTCGATGATGGCCCGCCCGGCTTCCGGCGAGCCTTTGGTACGGGCGATTTCCAGCGCGGCGGGCTGGGCGAGAATGCGCAGCGCCCCCGATCGTGGAGCAAGTTCGATGTCCGCGGGGGCGGTGTTGGTCAGCGGCAGCGCCTCGGCCGTTGCCGAAACGCGGATCGCCAACGGCGGCAGCCCGTTTTTACCCTCCAGGAAGCCGGCGCACACCACCAGCAAACCGCTGCCGACGATCATGGCGGTGCGGTAAAACGTGCTGCGCAACCCCACCCACCAAGTCTGCTCATGGGAATTCAGGCTCAACATATAAAAGCCGTCGGCGGCAATGTCGTGCGTGGCCGAGGCGAAGGCCATGATCCAGAACAGGAACAGAGTCCAACGAAAAAACTCATCAGCCCGCACGGCGCAAGCGGCCAGCGCCAGCGTGCAGGAGACGAGAAACTGCATGGCCACCACCCAGAGACGTTTCGTCCAGGTGATGTCCACCCAGGGGCTCCAGAGCGGCTTGATCACCCAGGGGAGATACAACCAGCTTGTGTACAGGGCGATGTCGGTATTCGAAATTCCCAGGCGTTTGTACATCACCACCGACATGCTCATGACGATGACGTAGGGGACGCCCTGGGAAAAATAGAGGCTCGGGACCCAAAACCACGCGCTGCGCGGATTGGTTTCGGACGTACGAGTCATTGGCGCGCAAAATTTAATGTTGCCGTCCGTTAAAGGGAAAACTTTTCTTCGTTTCCTTTACGGCCGAACCACGACACAATTGTCGGGTGATCGGGCCATTTCTCAATGCCCTTGGCATTCTGCTGGGCGCGCTGTCTGGCCTGGCCATGCGCAAGCCGGTGACCGCGCGGACGCAGGAGTTTTTCAAGTCCGCGCTGGGAGCGTTCACAGTCTTCTACGGGCTGCGGCTGATTTACCAAAACGTCGATTGGAATTTTACCGCCGCATGGAAACAGATCGCCAGCGCGCTCCTGGCCGTGGTGGCCGGCTACTGGCTGGGCCGGCTGCTGCGGCTGCAAACCTGGTCCAACCGGATCGGGCACTACGCCGCCTCGCTGCTGGCCGCCGCCCAAAAGGAGCCGCCGGCGCCGCCGGCCGCCGGCTTTGTCGCGGCCACCCTGTTGTTTTGCGCCGCGCCGTTGGGCATCCTGGGCGCGGTGGTGGACGGCCTGGAGGGCTATTACTATCTGCTGTTGCTCAAGGCGATCATGGACGGGCTGGCCATGATGAGCTTTGTAAAGATGTTCCGCTGGCCGGTGGCCTTCGCGGCCCTGCCGGTGTTCTTTTTTTTCAATGGCCTGGCGCTGGCCGTGCAGCTCGGCGCCAAACCCTGGCTGGAGCCGCACAAGCTGACCAGCTCCATCGGCCTGGCCGCGGGCCTGGTCACTTGCATCGTGGCCGTGGTGATTTTTCAGGTGCGCCGCGTCGAACTGGCGAATTACCTGCCGGCGCTGCTCGTCGCGCCGGCGCTGGTGCACTGGCTGGGATAAGACCAAGAGATTTCGCTTGCGGTTTCGGTGAGCTGGCCTAGCTTGACGTCATGTCCCACAGACGGCAGCCAACCGCCTACCAAAAGCAAGTCCGCTTCATTTTGGTGTTCTTTGGACTTTTATTGGTGCTGGCCGTCGTAGGCATCATCCTCTTGTTAAGCCGGCCGGTCGGCGGCTATCATTTCTGAATCAGCCCGCGCCGCCGCAAGACCGCCTCCATGGCCTGATCCATCAGGAAGTCCGCCAACGGCCGGGTCGCTTCGTCCAAGGCCGCCACCGCCTCCTGCAAGATCGTCAATTCGCCGGTGCCGCCGCGCTCTTCCGTGGCCAGCGCGGCTTCCACCAGGGCGGCAGCCGCTTCTATTTTCCGCCGATAATCGGCCTCCATTTCCCCGTCGAACTCGGCCACCGCCTTGCGGGTGGCGGCCAGCGTTTCGGCCGCCTTCAGCCGGGCTTCAACCCAACGGCGCGCCGCCAGGTCATCGAAAGCGTGCTCGACCGATTCCTCCACCATCGTCTGCACCGCGGCATCGTCCACATCAACGGCTGATTTCAGTTCCACGATCTTCTCCCGCCCGGTGCGCGTGTCGCGGGCAAGGACATGGAGAATCCCGTTGGCATCAATTTCGAACTGGACGCCGACGCGGGGAACCCCGCGGGGCGCGGCCTCGAATTCGAGCGTGAACCGGCCGAGGCTCCAGTTGTCCCGGGCGCGCTCCCGCTCGCCTTGAAGCACCTGGATGAGCATCGAGCGCTGGCCATCGACGGCCGTGGTAAAGAGCTCGCCAGCCTTGACCGGGATGGTCGAATTCCGGGGGATGATGACATTCATCAGGCCGCCAAATGTTTCGATGCCCAGCGACAGGGGGGTGACGTCCAACAGCAGCATGTTCTTGAAGCCGCCCGATAGAATCTCGGCTTGGATGGCCGCGCCCAGCGCGACCGCTTCATCCGGATTCTGCGAGGTATTTAATTGCGGTCCCGCGGCCGAGTGGTAATCGACGCCGAGCCGAAGGGCACCGCGTGTTTCCTCGAATTCGGCGCAGCCAAACAGCTCGGCGACGAAGGCGCGCACCAGCGGCATACGCGTCTGGCCGCCCACCAAAATGACCTGGTCCAGGTCTTTGGCTTCAAGCTTCGCGTCGGCCAGGGCTCGGAGACAGTGGGAACGCGTCCGCGCGATGACATCCCGCGTCAGGTTTTCCAGCTCGCCGCGCGTGAGTTTGCGGCTGAAGGAAAATTCAGGCGTCAGAAACGGTAGCGCAATTTCCACCTCGGTTTCGGTTGAGAGCTTGATTTTGGCCGCTTCCGCGGCTTCGCGCAGCCGGGCAAGCACGGCGGGGCTGGCCAGCGGAAGCGAGGCGGGGGTACCGGCGGCGCCGGCCCCCGGGCGTTGGATCGCGTCCACCAAGAATTCAACGAGGCGGTGGTCCAAATCGTCCCCGCCCAACTGCGTATTGCCGTTGGTAGCCAGCACCTGAAAGACGCCGGCATTCAATTCCAGAATGGAAAGGTCAAAGGTGCCGCCGCCCAGATCGTAAACCGCGATTTTCGCCTTCTCCTTGAGTTTATCCAGGCCGTAGGCCAGGGCGGCAGCAGTCGGTTCGTTGACAATGCGCTCGACGGTGAAGCCGGCCAGTTCGCCCGCGCGCTTGGTGGCGTTGCGCTGCGCGTCGTTAAAATAGGCCGGAACGGTGATGACCGCGCGGGTCACCGGTTCGCCAAAATAATCTTCGGCGTCGCGCTTCAATTTTTTCAAGATCTCGGCGGAAAGCTCCTCGGGCAGAAAACTCCGGCCGTGCATGGGAACGGCCACGGCGCCGCCGGCGCCGGCGACCAGCGGATAGGTCACCGTCTGCTCGCCGTTGGCAACCTCGGCGTGGCGGCGGCCGATGAAACGCTTGACGGAATACACGGTCGTGGCGGGCCGCACGGCCCGGACCCGGCAGGCTTCCTGGCCGACCACAGCCGCCGCGTCCGCCGCCGGCAGATGCACCACGGACGGCGTGAGGCGCCGGCCCTGGGCATCCGCGATGACCAGGGGAATGCCCGAATCCACCGTGGCCACGAGGGAATTCGTTGTGCCCAGATCGATGCCGACGATTTTGCTCATATTGCGCAACCACTTTAACCACTAATCGGCGCCATTAAACGTCATTTTTTTTGTGGCGCGCGCGCCCCAAATCGTAAATCGTAAGTGGCCATGCCGATCTACGAATTTGCCTGTCCGAAATGCCGGCGGATTTTCAGCTTCCTCGCGAAGCGAGTCAATCCCGACCGGACTCCCGTCTGCCCCAAATGCGGCCATAAAAAGCTGTCGAAACAGGTCAGCCAGTTTGCCCTGACCACGGGGTTGAAGGAGCCCGCGGCCGGCGGAACGGCGGAAGCCGGGCCGCCCACGCCGGATCTGGATGATCCGCGGGTGGCGCGGGCCATGGGCGAGATGGAGCGCGAGATGGAACATCTGGACGAGAATAATCCCAAGCACATGGCCCGGCTGATGCGGAAGATGAAGGACATCATGCCGGCGGGTTCGATGCCCAAGGAGATGGAGACCGCCATCAAGCGGCTCGAAGCCGGTGAAGACCCGGAAAAAATAGAGGCCGACATGGGCGATGTCCTGGGCGATTTCATGGGTGGCAGCGAGGGAGCATCAGGCGCTGGCGGTGGCTATGCCCATGACAGTGGACTTTATGATCTTTGAGGCATTGACGGGACTCCACGGAAACAGGACGGACAACCGGGAAGTTATTTCCGTTTTACAAAGCCCCGCCTCGCGGATTGCACTTGAGCAGTTCGGCAACGGTTAAGATCAGCATTTCCTTGTTGATCGGCTTGTACAAATAGGCATCGGCCCCGGCAGCTTGCGCTCGCGGGCTGGCGGTAGTTGGATCGTCGCTGGAGATGATGACGATGGGCACATTCTTTACTTCATCCATCCGGCGCATCCATTCGAGGGCCCAGAATCCGTCACGAACTCCGCCGCCGCCCGTCGAGGCGTCCGGTGGAAAATTAATATCCAACAGGATGAGGTTTGGTCTTTCCTGACGGACGACGTTCAATGCCTCAGCGATTTCGCCCGAGAAGAGGACTTTGTTGCCGCGGTCACGCAGGGCGAAGTAAATCGTCCGCTGGATGATCGGGTTGTCGTCAATCACCAGGACTTTGGCGGCCTTTGAGACTGCCGGTGTTTCATTCATGATGGTATCGGCGGATAAGCAAAAATGTAGCCAATTGTGATCATACTACCGCGGTTTGCCGGATGCTATCAACGTGTGGTCACACCCGTTTTCCTGAATACAATACGGATCGAAGCTCAAATACTGTTGCGAGCCCGTCATACCCGGATTGTCCGCAACATCACTCTCGACTTTAATGCGCGCTTGCGACGCTGGCCGCGGACTCGCAAGCTGGCTAAACATGCAGGCAAAACCGGCAACCAGCAAGAGAGCTGACCAAATAATTCGCGACGTTTTCGTAGAATCAAATCACTCAGCGTTGCTTAACGAATCAAGATCACCGAACGCCGCCGAGCGTCAACACTAATGCCACTCCCGGCGTGCGAAAATTCAGAATCTTCAATGTGCTCTTGCTGGCGGCGGTTCAAGCGCTTTGGTTTGTTAAGCAGGACGGCCAGCATTACCAATCCGCAGCATAGATGAAAGCGCTGGCAGGTTGCTCGATCCATTGAGTGATTCTCATGGCAAGCCTCATCAGGATGGCGAAGCGGGCGGTCCTAATCCCGGTAAGCTGGCTTTAGGTGCAGCCCAGTGTGTGTGCGAGTTCAACCCAGCTCAGATGCTTCTGGCGGCGCTGCGCATTCAGCGCAGAATATAATTTCGAAAGATCCCACCTGAGTCGCTGTTCCGGTCCCACCTCAGGCAGAGTCACGGCTCGCCCCATTGCCGGAGGAATGGTCATGAAGTGCTCCGGAGGAAGGCCAAGCCAGCGCAAGATGAACAGCGCATGTTGGCAGGAGGTCTCACCTCCTTTGGCTATGCCCGTCAGCGTTGATGGGCTGATCGGATGATCCTGGCGCCGGCGATTGAGCTCTGCCGACTGGTCCCAGAGCTCCTGCGCCACCTCTCGCCAGGATAGTCCCCGCTGCAGCCGTTTGGCATCCATTTCCCGGTAGAGGGCAAAGCCATCGAAGTCACCTCGTGCTTTTCCCCCAACTTTCACGTGAGAGGCGATCTTGCGTGCCTTGGCGTTTGCCTTGGTTGGTGGGGTAGAATCAGTGTGCCGCATAATGACTGTGAAGTGGGCCACACCAAGCTTGGAACGTCAGCCGCAAAAACGGACGGATCAGCGTGTCCGGCCATGGTTCCAGAAAAATATGCGGATGGACTAAATACGACATACTATCAAAATGCCGCCAGCAAGAAATGTGAGCTGCGCAAGAGTAAATTATCTGGATAAAGCCAATGCTCTGGCGTCGCTCTTGGCTCGCACACGCTCACGACACTGCTGCCAGTCTGCCCATGCGCTCAAGTAATAAGTCGCTCCAGTATTAACAATCCCGCCATGACGAGTTAAATATGGTCTGATGCCAAAGAGCCAAGCGCCGAGGCCAAAAATAAACGCTGAAATCGATATAAAAACGCCAATCATGCGAACCCGCTTAATTTTTGTTCAACGATTGCCGCTTCATTCACTGAAACCGGCGTTTTGGCCAATCAAAAGTTGCAATTTGGTCCTAATCAACAGTTCAAAGCCTGATTCGTGACGACACAAGCGCCGCACTTGCACCTCTCGGATGAAAAAGTGCATTTTCACCATTGGCAGAAGTTGTACCGGCACTTTCAAAGCGGAGTGAATCACTCTCACGAGATGGCATCAAGGCTTATTTTCGGCGAGTTCAACGGCGCCAGTCGCGGCGCATCGGGCGCGCGGGCTTCAGCCCGCTTCAGCATCCGCATCTATGCAGCCGTTGGACGATTTTACGCTTGCTGAAGTGCGGTGGGGACAAGCTGTCCCCACCCCAACCACCCTGGGTTCAGGGGTTCACGGCGCGTTCCGGCTTTCTTTGCCATCGGCAATCGGCAATCATAAATCGGAAATTTCAATGGCTCATATTCACGAAAAAATTGATTTTACGGTCGCCATATTTGTCGTCCATGACGGCAAGGTGCTGGTGGTTCACCATCGCAAGCTGGGCAAATGGCTGCCGCTGGGCGGGCATATCGAGCTCGATGAAGATCCGGAACACGCGGCGCTCCGCGAGGCGAAGGAGGAAAGCGGGCTGGACGTGGAGTTGATCGGCGACCGACCGCCCACCACGTCGCCCGGCACCCGGGCGCTGATCGCGCCGCGATTCCTGGACATTCATCGTATCAACGACATGCACGAGCACATCGGCATGATGTACTGGGCGCGGGTCAAGAACGGCAGACTCGCGCTGGCCGCGGCGGAGCATCACGACATCCGCTGGTGCGCGGCGGAAGAACTGGAGCAACTCTCGCCGCCCATGACCGCGGCAGTCAAGTGGTATTGCCGGCAGGCCCTACGGGAGGTTGCGCACGCATGAGCGCCGGCGGCCAGTTTCGCGCCGGCTGTTACACCATCGAAGGCATCAACTCCTTCGCGGTGGTGATCTATTGCAATTACCTGTACTTTTATTTCCGCGACGAGTTCGGGTTCAGCGACGGCGGAAACCTGCTGCTGGCGGCGCTGGCCGGCTTCGTTTACATGATCGCCGCCTGGCAGGCAGGCCGGTTTGCCCAGCGCCGGGGCTGCTTCACCGCGATGAAAGTCGGTTTTGCCACCATGGCCGCCGGTTTGACGGCGGGTCTTCTCTGGCACTCCCTCCCCGTTGAAATCGCCGTGGCCTGCGCCGTTTTTGGCGGCACGTGTTTCGTCTGGCCTTCGCTGGAGGCGCTCATCAGCGAGGGCGCGTCGCCGGAGCAGGTCCCCCACGCCATCGGTATTTACAACATCACCTGGGCCTTGAGCAACGCCGTGGCGTTCTTCATTGGCGGGTCGTTGATCAAAAAGCTCGGTTATGGCGGCATGTTCAGCGTGCCGCTGGCGCTCATGGTCCTGCAACTGGCGATGACCTTCTGGCTGGAAAAAGTTTATGCGGGCTTGCGCCCGGACACCGGAGAGAATTCCGGGCCGGCCAAGCCGTCGGCCGAAGTGGCTGCGCGCGCCCGGAACTTCCAGCGCATGGCGTGGGTGGCCAACCCGTGCGCCTATGTGGCCATCAACACCCTCATTGCGGTGCTGCCGGGAGTGGCCGAAAAACTCCACCTCTCGACCATGCTCGCCGGGTTTGCCTTGTCGGTGTGGTGTTTCGCGCGGTTCGCCACGTTCATTGTGCTTTGGCGCTGGACCGGATGGCACTACCGATTTCGATGGCTGGTGACGTCTTTCGCGCTGCTGATCATTTCGTTTGCCATCATTCTGGTGACACCGAGCCTGTTGGGGGTAGTGCTGGCGCAGGTGGTCTTTGGCGTGGCGATCGGCCTGATTTACTACTCGTCGCTGTTTTATGCGATGGATGCCAGCGACACCAAGGGAGAGCACGGGGGAATCCACGAAGCGGTAATCGGCGCGGGGAATTGCCTGGGACCGGCCATTGGAGCCTCCGCATTATGGCTGGCGCCGGGAAATGCCGGCATGGGCGCCTGGGCGGTGTCCGGACTGCTGCTGCTGGGCATGGGCGGAATGGTGATGATGCGCAAGGCGACGGTTATAAATGACGAATAACCAATGACCAATGACTTTGGGTTAAGGGGAAGCCCTTTTTTGCCGATGATCAAGCGTGATTTGTGTCAAGTCCGACGCTCTGCAACCCGGCATGGTGGTGGCCCGCGATGTCAAAAACATCGACGGGATGCTGCTGGCGCCGTCCGGCTGCCAGTTGAGCGAACGTCAAATAAATATTCTCCAAGCCTGGGGCGTCACCGAGGTGGAAGTGGAGGCCGACCATGAAATGGCCCAAGCCCATGATCCGCTCGCGCAATTACCTCCTGAAACGCTGGCCCGCATCACCGCCGATCTGCGCGGCCGTTACTGGAAGCCGGAAGAATTCGGACCGGCGCCGGCGGAAATCCACCGGCTGATGCTGTTGCGGCAGGCCCGGCGCATTCTTCACCCGGCCTCATGAGCAACCCGCCCTCCATCAAGGCCATGGTGCAGGCCGTGCCGCGGAGCCTGGGCTCCTACGGACCGGTATTGGACGAAATTGAAGAGGCGCTCAAGTCCACCCAATGCAATTTAAGCACCATAGGTGACGCCATCCAAAAAGACCCGGATCTGACGGCGCGGCTGCTGCGGCTGGCCAACAGCCCGTTCTTCGGCTTCGCGAACCGCCTGAGCACGGTGGCCGAGGCGGTGAGCCTGCTCGGCATCCAGCAAATCCAGGACATGATCGTGGCGTCGAGCGTGCTGGAACAATTCAAGGGCGTGCCGGACGAGTTCGTGAACAAGGACTCCTTCTGGCGTCACAGCCTGGCGGTGGGCATCGCGGCGCGGCTGCTGGCCATGGAACGGCGCCTGCCCAAGCCTGACAAATTCTTCGTGGCCGGGCTGTTGCATGACGTGGGGCGGCTGGTGCTGCTGTCGCAGGCGGCGGAATGGGCGCAGGCCGTGTTTGAGCTTTATCAGCGGGAGCGGATTCTCCTGCGGGACGCGGAAAAAAGGATCCTCGGCTTCGATCACCAGCAAATCGCGGGTGAATTGTTGCAAAGCTGGAGCTATCCGCCGGTCCTCGTGCAGGCGGTGGCATTTCACCATGCGCCCGGCCAGAGCGCGGCGAAGCTCGAGGCGGGGGTCGTCCACATTGCGGACCATCTGATCATTGCGATGGGCATCGGATCCTCGGGCGAACACTTCATTCCGCCGCTCGACGAAAAGGCGTGGAACGCGGTTGGCCTTCAGCCGGAAGCGCTGGGCAAGATTATCGAGGCAGTGGACGAGCAGGTTCTGGCCGTCGAGGAGGCCTTTTTGAAAAAGGAGGAGCCGCGATGACCGAGACGTTTGACTCGGTCTATCCTGATTTTTTGCGGACGGGCCTGGAGAAATTAAACCAGCTTGGGGCACAACGGGAACTGCCGGCGCTGTTCGCGGCGATGGAACATTTCCGGCGGGATCTGCATGAGCAGGACACCGCGAAGGGCGTTTTGCGCGTCAGCCAGGGTTATCTCGGCGGTCTGAACCTGTTCTGCAAGACCGGCTTCTGGACGGTGAACACGCAGGACTTCAACTTTGAACTTTCGTTTGCCGGCAACGAGGCCGACGGAGTGATCCTGCAAAGCATCGTTGACGGCCAGATCACGGCGGGACGCTTCGCTTATGCCCTGCGGCAGGGTACGCCGGTGTTCTTTCTGCTGGGCAATCATTCCGATCCCGAGCGCGGCGTGCTGCATTCGCTGGCCATTTCCAGCCAGGTGGTGGGCATGTTCTGCGGACTGCTCCGCCGCGAAGTGGCGCCCGCGCAAGAGGTGGCGTTCAGCCTGCTCTCGATGCTGCTGGGCGGCAGCGCGGATGCGCTGGCAACGCTGCGACGGACGCGGCAACTGACCGGCCAGATCGAGGCTTTGGAAAAGCTGTTACCCGTCTGCGCGTGGTGCAAGAAAGTCCGCAACGACAGCGGCTACTGGTACCAGATCGAGAAATACATCACGGCCAATTCCCGGACGAAAATCACCCACGGCATCTGTCCGGATTGTGAGGCGAAGCTGCTCAGAGACGGGGAGTGATCCCCGCCGCCAAGGTTCAAGGCTTATGCTTTTTGAGTGCTCATCTTTTGACCTTCGCTCCTTCGACGCGGACAATTTCCAATTCTGTCACCTCGCGCACCCAACGCGCCTGGCGTTTTTCATCTGGAACAACCAACCGCAGCGGCCCGGTCTTGGAATCCAGCTCCTTCCCGTCACGCCGATAAGCCAGCAGCGCCTTTTTGTCCGTAAACACAGGGTCCAATTCCGCCACCGAAAATGCGACTTGGTAGCCATCGGCGGCCTTTAGCAAAACGCAAAGCAGCAAGGCCTGGCCGCGCAGGGAGTCACCTTGCGGAACCCCGGCACGAGCGAGTATTGCGTGAAGTGGAACGCCCTGATAATTGGCGGTCGAGCCGTCATGGTCCTTGGCGCTGATCGTTTCCGCCGGCAGGGATTCAAGGTCCGCCAGGGTCAATGTTAGAGGAGTTTTGACTTCGCCGGTCACGGTCAAAGCCGTGACCGCGGCAGATCCGCTGAACGCCGTCAGCAATGCAAGCAGGAGCAAACCATGGCTCCGAAGATTTGGCACACTCATTTTCATCGTTCGCATATCCTTAAATGCGGTTTCGCCGGGGTGCAAGAGCAGAATGGGCCGGATCGACATGATACCCGGCTCTGCCGGGGCAAGGCGGAACGGTTTACGAGCCGGGTCGGAGACCGGCGCTCCCACACCAAATTGCTGCGGGGGAAGTCCCGTGTTCCTTTCGGACCTGCTCACGGCCCAAGAACCAAAAAACGTGCAAGTGCTTGGAAATCAGCGAACGCACTTTTAGGTTCATGGCGAGAAAAAGGCCCGTCGTTCATTACTGTCTAAAAACCCGGAAGAACTGCCGGGGCCGGACTGCGGTATTGCTGATGGTAAAGCTCCAGCAGCCATTGAGGTCGGTCAAATTCGTTACCACCGGCTGCCAGTTGATGGGCGGGGCCAGATTCGTGGCGGCTTGCAGGATGTAGGGATAATTCGGCGCGCCGTTGAACCGCAAGGCGACTTGATGATTGCCCGAAAGGCAACACGTGATGGACGGAGAGGACGGAGGCGCGAGAATGATCAAACCGGAAGCGCTGGATCCCGTGTGCCCCGCGCCGTCATTCGCCGTGAAAATGACGTTGCTCCCCGCTTGCCGCACGCTGATGTTTCCCGTCCAACTGCCGTTGTCAAAATTGCCCGAGGCCGATGGATTGATGGCCACGGGATAGGTGGTTTCAGCAGTATAAATCAGATCCACGGCCCACAGATAACTTGAGGACATGTTTGGGAATGCCGTGCCAGCGCCACAATAGCCTCCGTCGATGGTTCCATTGTTAAAGGAGGCGGGTGGGCTGGCAACATAGTAATAAGTTGTGCCAGCCGGACAGTAAACGCCAATTCGATAGCGTGTGCCGGCCGCGAGAGTCACTGGTGAAGTTAACGGTGTTTCCCGCCATATACCGGGCACACTGGAAACACTCTGGCTGGCCACCAATGTTCCATCCTCTGTCCAGATGGCAACCGCCGCGCCCTCGCAATAGTTCAGCCCTGTCACCTGCAGGCTGACATTGGGTGTAAACGCATAGCCCATGGTCCAATCGAAGTCGGAACTGACCGGTCCGGAGAGTGACGCATCGTTCAACATCGTATTGGTGGAAACGCCGGATGCTTCGCCGCCCAGGTTCACCGTGCCGGCGAAATTCGTCGCCGTGGCATTCCCGCCGGTCTGGGCGGTGATGGTAACCGTAAAGGCGTTGCTGACCGACTGCGGCGAGGCAATGGCATTCCAAACAAAATGATCGACCATGCCAGCATCAATTGTCATCGTAAAATTGGCTCCCCAGTAGTTGCCGCTCGTGGCATTGAAATCCGACGAAGTACCAGTCGAATACGTGGCGTTTGACGAGGAATAACCTGTTTGGGACACAGCGATTGAATAGGTTGAGGCCGATGGGAGCCGGACCAGGGCATAGATGCCGTTGGCATCCGTTTCGGCGGAATAGGAGCCGCCGCCGGCGCGGCTGGCGGATACCATCGCGCCGACGATGGGCGATCCGAAGGAATCAAGCACGCGCCCGCTGATGATTTCTCCGCTGCCATTGGTGAAAACATTGTATATGCAGCCATCGATCGAAGTATAGGTGACGTGGTTTTCGCTGGCATCAACGTAAGGAAGCGCATACCAGGCGTTGCATAGGCCGGACCAACCCAGGTTTAGATGGTGGTAGAGTGTGGAAAGGCTGTAACCGTAGCCATCACACACGATTTCGTGTCCCGAGGTTTCACCCGTATCGTCCTCGGTGCCATCGATCCCAAACACCACCGGGCAGTGCGCATCCAAATTGGGGTTCACCATGCCCATGAGGCCGTTCCCGATATTATCCTGATCCTCGTCGCTCCCCCCCATGACCGCATTGCCGTATGAAAAGGTGCTGACGAGCGCCGATTGGGCATCGCTTGTGTATGCCCCGGAGCCGGCATACGTATAATCCATGTTGACGGCCACGCCGGCATCATACGTGAGGTCGCCTATCGCCTGGCACTGCGCGGTCGTGGGATCGGCGCCGCCGGGAGCCAATGTGGGCATGCTTGCCCAGTTGTAGGCACCGCCGCTGCCGTCGCCGCCGCGCAGTTGTGCGGTAGTGGGAGAATCGTTGATGTAGATGGTGTAGGTTCCGGTTCCGACGCCTGCGGTTGGGTACTGCCAGAAGCGCATCAATTGCGCCATGGCGGTCGCCACGCAGCCGCAAACATAATTGTTGTCGTTGCCGGCCCCGTACGGAGGAGTGTAATAATTGTAACAGGCCAAAACAGTGGCATCGTAGGCGGTGGCCTGCGACCAGTACGTTTGCAGGAGGGGGGCGATTCTCAAGTCCGAAACCGAACTGATCCCGTCCTTCATCACGCCGTTGGTGGCGGCGTCATTTTTGGCCAGCGATTGCAAGCGCTGCCATTTTTGGGAGCAGGCCAGGCTGGCGGCAGTCTGGTTCGTAATGCGTTTCGCGTTGTCCATCCGGTTCGGAAGGTCCCGGCTTACCAGGGCCCCCAGCGAGTTCGCCGGCGAAGGATCGAATCGTCCGTTGCTCGCAAAGCAAATCACCGGTTCAATCCGATCGTCCCCAGGTACAATCACAAAACCGGACGGTTCCAACTCGACGACATGATATAACGGTTCCCCGGAGGCATCCGCAATGGTCTCCACCCCTTGGATTTTATTGCCCATCGCGGCTCCCAACGGGTGCGCGTCGGTTCCCAGCCAGCCACGCACGACCAGTTCCGCCTGTTTCGTTTCCACTGGCGCGCCAAACACCGGTGCGCAGGTTACTACCAGAATCAGCGAAAATCCCAAACCAAGAAGGCGGCCCGCCCCGCTAAAAAAGCAGCCCGCTATGCTGTTAGAACCGTCCGGTAGCTCAGTTCTGTGGCTGACATCCGGTTTTAGGATTGGTTCCGACGCGCAATCTGTATTCATATGGTGGATTTCCTTCTGAAATTGCCATTCCCAATTTTGCACAACCAACTACCAACACTTTAATTGAAGCATTAATAATGTCAACGAATACAATGTTATATTTACGATAATATAATGTAATTTACATTTTCTCGGGGCGAAGATCCTGATTGCCCATGGGAGTCACCCCCTGATTATTCCACGCTCACCTTGCGGGCCAGTCGGTTACGGATCGCCCGCGGATATTATGCATAAGTCAGACGGAGCCTCCGTACTGGTTGCGGTTCACGATTCGGGAATCGGCCTGAACTCGAAGCACTTAACCCCAAATCCAGATCACCTTTCCCGGCGGAATCCGGTTTTCGCCGGATGGCGCCTTTTTTGTTTTCTGATTCTGCGAAGCGCCGCTAAATAATGGTCAACTGGACGCTGCTCTCGATGATGCCCGCGCTGATGGCATAGCGCGTAAGTCCGGCGGTATCATGAATGTCGAGTTTTTGCATGAGGTGCTCACGATGTTTTTCCACGGTTTTGATGCCGATGCCAAGTTCGCTGGCCGTTTCCTTGTTCGCTTTGCCTTCGGCGATCAGCTGCAGAACTTCCATCTCGCGCGAGGTCAACGGCACGGTTTTCGAGTTGGGCGCCCCCGCGTGACCCGATAGCAGTGGATTCAGACGATTAAAATGTTTGGAAATCGAGGGGCTGAAAAAGGTCTTCCCCTGGTGGACTTCCCGGATGGCGCGGCACACATCCTGGGCCGAAGTCTGTTTGAGCAGGAATCCCGACGCGCCCGAGTCGGTGGCGTTCTTAACATATGCGTCATCGCTGTGCGCCGAGAGCATGAGCACTTTGGTGGCGGGGAGGATTTTGAGCAATTGGCGCGTGGCTTCCAGACCATTGAGCTGCGGCATGGCAATGTCCATCAGCACCACAGCGGGACGAAGTTTCCTGGCGAGCGCCACCGCCTGCCGTCCGTCCTGGGCTTCACCGACGACTTCGAGGTCCTCTTCGAGTTCGAGCATCTGGCGAAAACCTTCGCGGACGATCATGTGGTCTTCGGCGAGTAGAACTGTGATTTTTTTCATACGACTTTAAGAACGGCCAATCTTGCGGCCGGCCCGCCGCACCGATCTGGCCGAGTTTGCCACCAGCCGCTGGGTGCTGGCGATGGTATTTTTGAGTCCTTTGGTTTTGCTCCGGGCCTCTTGTTTCAAGCAAAGCAGTCGCACATTGATGCCCAACAGCGTTTGGGCGATTTCTTCCTGCAGCTCACGGCTGATTTTCGTCCGTTCATTCTCTTGCGCCGCCAGCACCTGGTGCGTTAGATCACGCAGGCGACTCTGTAGTTCAAGCGATTCCTCCAGACATTTTTGATGTTGCCGGCCGCGCTGGGCCAAGTCTGCCTCCATGACCTTGCGCCGAACGACGCCCTTTTGCAAATGACGATTCGAGGCGGCCAGTTCCCGAGTGCGCCGGCCCAGCGTGGCCATCAGCTTGTCCAATTCAACTTGGTTCTGGCGGGCCGGGCGATGCGTTTCCTCAATCGCCGTGTTGGCCTCGGTAAAAAAGACCCCGGCGAGCTTGGTAAACGCATTTTTGGTGTTGGACAACTCCAGCGTGGCCAGCGCCTGCTCATGAATCCGGGCCAGATCCAAGGTCTCCATGCCGAGGCCGGCTGCCTGGCGGCCCAGTTTTAAAGCCGGCTTCAAACTGGCTTGCGGCCCCTGCTTCAAATGTCTTTCCAACGCGGTCACATATTGCTGTGGCATCGGGATTGAATTTTGTTTCATGTGGTCATGCTGGGTTCGGCGGGCGGCGCCGAGAGTTTTCTCTCTGGACGCCAGCCGCCAACTTGCAACCAATATCGAACATTTGTTGCAATCTGTATATGGGGTGATTACCCCTCCCGCGGCCTGCCGGCATGACTTATTCTCCGGGCATGAACCTGCTGCTGGTCAAAAGAATCACTTGCCGAGGTATTTTGACGGGTTGCGAATCCGGTCGAGCCGTTCAGCTTCAAGTTCGCGCATGATATTCCGCTGCTGCCTTTCCTTGACGGCGCCCGAGATGTTTTGCGGGAGCAGCCAGGCCTGCTTGACCAGTTGAATAAATGTCAGACCGATGAGTTTCAACATATTCACTTTTGTTTCCCGGCTCCCGCCGATGGGCGGCTCAGCCGCCGGTAAATTTGTTTTACGAAGGCGTCGGCACGGAATCCGTTCAGCCCCACCCACCGTTCAAATCCTTCACGTCCGTCCTTAACAAAGTCGCCGCGTCGCGCCAATTCGTTCCACTTCAAAGGCCTTAAGCGCTCCCGGGCAGCGGTAGCGGCCGATTGATTGTTTTCGCTCATCAGGTTCGTTTGAATTTTATGAGCAACAAGACAATCCCACCTACCAGCGCAAGGGCGCCAGCGGCAGGAGGGATAAATTCGATGTCGGCTGTGGCAATATGTATGCCGAGGAATACAATGGGGGCGCCCTGGCTCGTAAAACTCAAGCCCAAACTGGCGATCACCACGCAGGCCAACGCAATGAGTGCGACAAAGCAGAAGGATTTCGTTTTCATACGAACATTCAACTCACCGGTTTCCGGCCGGAAATGACCTGGAGCAAAACCGCCAGCATCGCGACGAACAGGAGAATGTGGCCCATTTCAGCCTCCTTCCTGGCAACGCCATTCACGGGGACCCCGCCGTCCGCTGTTAGAACCGTGGTCCGCAGGGCACCGGCCGAATGGTTCGCCAACAGCGACGACTTGACCTGCACCGTGATGATTTCTTACGCCGGTTGGCTCGTTTGTTTTTAACACTGCAGACACACTGGCGGAAGCGTCCTCTGTTTGCCATGGGGTATAACCCGACCCTGCATCTGAAGTGTTGTTGCCATCGGCGGGTTGTGGCGGACTCTTGGGTTGCCAGGTCCCGACTTCCCATAGCTGATACTCGCTCGAGAGCGATTCCAGCTGCAGTTGCCCTAAACGTATGCAGAAGCACGGTGGTTCTGCGTCCTTGCAATGTGTCTGAGATTTTCATGGCCGATTTTGACCGGCCACCAGTTCAGCAGGGAAGCGTGGCTGGTTTTAGGCTTCATCAGGTTAATTGACTTTAGTCCTGTCAGCGATGTCCTCCAGAAACGAGCAGGGTCTCACCGGAGATCCACGATGAATCGCTCGATGCAAGAAACGTGACTGCCGTGGCGATGTCCTGCGGTTGGCCGATACGGCCGAGCGGGGCATTCTGGATATACTGGTCATGGAATTCACCTGACGTGAAGCCGCTCGTGCGCGTGCCCTCGGTTTCCACCAGGCCCGGACGCACGGCATTGACGCGAATCTTACGCGCGCCCAACTCCTTCGCGAGCGAGGCGGTAATGACATCCACGGCGCCCTTGGTGGCGCTGTAAACCGAGCCGTGCGGCGGCGCGAGCGTGCTCACCAGTGAACTCACGTTGACCACACTGCCGCCGGCGGGGCTGAAATATTTCAACGCTTCCTGCGTAGTGAGCAGGAGACCAAGCACATTCAAATTGAATTGCTTGTGGAAATGTTCCTCGGTGATCTGCTCCAGCGGCGCGAACTCATAGATGCCCGCGTTGTTCACCAACACGTCGAGCTGGCCAAAAGCTTTCTTTGTCTCGGCAAACAAACGGTCGATGTCTGTTTTCCTGGCAACGTCGCCTTGCACGGCGACTGCTGTGCCGCCCGCGCTCGTGATTTCGCCGACGACCTGGTCTGCGCCCGCCTTGCTGGACGCGTAGTTGACGATGACGGATGCACCTTCCGCCGCCAGATGTTTGGCAATGGCCGCCCCGATTCCTTTGGACGCGCCGGTGACCACTGCGACTTTACCGGTTAGTTTTTTTGTGTTTGTGCTCATGTTTTAGTTTGGCTTATATGTAACTAATACGGTTACACACTCGCACAAAACAAAAGGCCGTCAAGCGCCTTTTTTTCCGGCCACGCGCCGGACGCCTTCACCGCGCCAACCACGCCGGCCAGCTTGGCTTTCACCGGCAACTTGTTCTGATACGAGACCAGGATAAGTAACCACGATGATTACAGACGTCAACCGCCTTCCCGCCAATTGCAAAACCACCCGCGGCAGGAAAAGGGGCGATGCCGGCTGCCGGCGACAATCCGCTTCTTTTCTCCCAGCCCGCGCATAAATCGCAAATTGACCGGCGGCACTTGAATTCGGGGGACAAGGTGGTAGTGTCATTGCGAGGAGTTGTGTTATCCGCCGTTTATTGTATGAAAACAAAAATGACTATTCAGTTTTTTACGGGGAGCGTTCTTCTTGCCCTGCTTACCTTCGTATCCGCCCTCACCGGCTGTGTTTCGAAACCAACCGCGCTGGCCCCGGTTGGCCCGAATGCCGCCGGGCGTACATCAACAGCGCCGGCCGTTGCGAAGGGGAGGTTGCTGGTCTTCAGCGCCACGGAAAAAGGCCTTCCGTTCGCCAGTGACGATCCAGTCCGTTTCAACGTTCATACGGACTACGACATCACCGATGCCGCCGGCCACGTCCGGTACGTGCCCAACCACGCCTCGAACATGGACGAATGGCCGGACATCGTGACGCTGCCGTCTGGCGACTACACTGTTGTGGCGCAATCTTCGAGTCGCGGACTGGTCCGCGTGCCGGTGATCATCGAAAACGGCCGAACCACTTCCGTCCATCTGGACGACTGAGATTAGACTAATCTTTGTCAGCCGATCCAGAGGCCCTCGACGCGGATTTGCAGGCCGTCCTTGGAACGATTCAGATAATTTACCAAGCCGCTGTGGCGCCACTGCAACATGCACATGCGGGGCTGGAAGTAGTGCCGCATGCCGATCTTGAGTTCGACGCGGACCTGGGTGACCAAACCTGGCAGGATCCACAATCCCGTCGCCGCCCACCGGCAGTTGGGTCAACTCGACGCCGCGGCGCGCCAGGTAATGACAGGTCTCCAGAATCGCAGGATGCTCTATCACGCTGGTGATGATATGAATCCCAGAAACGCCACACGCCTCCGCCACGCCGATCAGTGCCAGGTTGTCGGATTCAGTGCCACTGGCGGTGAACACGATTTCGCCCGGCTCGCAGTTGAGCAATGCGGCCACTTGTCCGCGCGCCCGCTCCACCGCCGCGCGCGCCTTCCGTCCCTCCTCGTGGAGGCTCGATGGATTGCCGCAAACTTCGCGCAAACAGCTCTCCATCGCCTGAGCGACCCGCGGATCAATGGGCGCGGTGGCAGCGTGATCAAAATATATCCGGCCGGCCATGCTTTACTCTCCCCGGTAGAACACCTGGTCTTCCATCGGACGGACAACGCCGATCTGCAACTGCCAGCCGACTTCCTTCTTGCCGACGCAAATCGTAGTGCCAACCGGCGGGTTGCCGCGCAGCAACATGTGATCATTCGTATCTGGCGACGCGCGCAACAAGTCCACCAGGGGATCGATCCCGATTCCGTGCAAGGCATTGATTTCGCGGATGCGAACCGACGATGCCACAGCCTGAATCCGGGGGCGAAACACTTCGCGTTCAGCCTGCGATACCCGGTCAATCTTGGTCACCACCGCGACTTCGGCCAGCGAAAGCATCGGTCCGATCTTCAGCTGCAGATTCATGCCGCTGGTCGCCTCGATCACGATCATGCCCAACCCGCGGTCCACGTAGGGCGAACCGCGCAGACAGAGGCCGGCCGTCTCGGCCACGAGCACCGTGCTGTTCGTCTTGCGCGCCCATTCAAGGGCGTCGCCCAGCACCATGACGTTGCAATGATCAGGACAAAGCTCGCCGGAATAGACCTTCTTTGTCGGCATGCCAAACTCCCGGGCAAATTGTTCATCTTCCTCCGCGCACTATACATCAATTTTCAAATACACGATGCGCTCGCCGGCTTCGAGCAGGCGGCGAACCATGTGCCGCAGGAAGGAGGTTTTGCCAGTCGTGGCCGGGCCCGCACAAATCACCAGTTTCATTTATATCCCTTCATCATTTCCTCGGTCAGGCCTGGCTTACGCGTCAAGTCATCCCATGCCCCCCAAAAAGTCGCCTGACCTCCTGCACGCGCTTCTTGCAGCTCCTGATTAACTTGGGGTCGGTCGGTTGCGGAATGAGCCACCCAGCCAGCGCCAGGCGTTTGGGGCCGGCCGAGATTGATTCTCCACCAGCGGCACGATGGACTCGCTCCATATTGACGCGCCAGTCCTTGAATCCAGACTCAAATTGCAACCGCACCACCTGCACTTTGGCATTACCCAGGAAGTGGCGCAGAACGGCAGCACGATGTCATGTGATGGTTCAGGACAAAACCGGATGTTTGGACGGGATGCTCGATGACACCGACGTCTTCCGAACACAAGTAATTGGCGTTTGGGTTTGCTTGGCGAAATGGAACCGGATCAGATGTTTCACCGGTTCACGAAAGAAACTTGATCCCGGTACCGCCGCCACACCCACTTCACGTGCCAGCCATTCGCTGAACGCCACGTCGTCGTCCCAACCGGATTCCGATATGTCCAGCATTACGTGAAAAGCTCCTTGTTTGCATCAAGAAACCCGGCATGAATAAAGCAACTTTGAGTGGCTGGTTTTGAAGTGACCGGTAACGGTGAGACAAATGCTCGTTGCGGATCTGACTCAGGAATTCTTCAGGACGATTTTCATCGCTAGACTGCCGGCCAACTGGCAACGCTCGACCACTTTCTCCATCAATTCACAAACATCCCGGATCGCCATGGCACGAATAGCCTCGTGCCCACGCGTGTACAAGTCGCCCCGAATTTCCCGCATGTGCCTTTCAGCCTCGTTCTCCACCGCCTCCAGCAACTGGCAAAGAACCGCAACCCGCGTTACGTTCCGGATGTCTCGCAGTTGGCAAATCAAATCAACCACTGCGCCGGAGGCCTGGCTCATGGTGTCTGCGTAGCGTGGAACGGCCGGCCCCCTCAATTGGGGGCGGACGATCAGCATATAATTCGCCAGTTTCTCCGCGGCCTTTGGTATGCGAAACAGCGCTCGATTGAGAGCCTCAATGTCTTCACGTTCCAGACCCGTGCTGAACGCTTCAACGAGTTCCTCCCCGATTTTACGGGAGGTGCATTTTTCCTTTTGCCGGGCCAGAATCAGATCGTCGTGGTTTTGCGTATTCTGCGGGGATTTGATTAGGGCAACAGCCAGCAGCACCGTTTCATGAGCTTCCCGGGCCGCCGCCTCCAATAATTCTTGAAAGCTGTCGCCCTCGGCAAACAACCATTGGATTGAAAACATGCGGTGGCTTGAAATGTTTGACCGTTCAGATGTTTATTCCGTGACTCAGGCGCACTCTTCACCACGGCTTATTTAACACAAATGCCACCCTAATGCAACCATTCTGTTTGAAATGACCTCAGAACCATTCACCCCGGCCACCCCTTGGGCCGCCGGATCCGCGCCGGTTGCAAAATGACCGCCGATTTTCTGCCAGTGATCAAAGGCTGACACGAACAGTTCGCGCGAATTCACCCCTCGACTGCCGCCAGCTCAATGGGGTCAAGCTCGACGCCATTCTTTCAAAGAAAAGGCGGCAGAACAATCTGCTCTGCCGCCTTCGAACCAACGGATTACCCAGATCAAGGCGAGGTTACCTGATAGAACTTCTGGGCAGCGCTTGCCGATGAATCCGTGAAGTTGGTGGTATTGAGGCCCGTGGCATTCGTCGTCCAATTTCCTATAGTCAACGCATTGCGGCTTAACACTGAGTACGTGTAGGCGATGGCCGGAGATGCGCTCCAGCTCAACGTCAACGACGTGCCCTTCTTGCTGACGCTGGTGATCGTGATGCTGCTTGGATTCGGCGGCGTGCCAGTGTAACTCAGGCTGTTGGTGCCCGCCGTGTAAATGGCGCCAGCCTCCAACGGAGTCAGCGTCCTGCGCCAGACTCCCAAATCGGCGATGTCCGCTTGGCCGTCTTCGCCATACAAGCCAGTGGGATCCTGGCCAATGGTAGCCGCAGCACCATTGTCGATGCTCCCGACGGCATTCAAAGTGGTTCCGGCGTCCAAATATTGGATGGCGGGCACCCCGTCTATGTAAGCTGTAAACTTGCCCGTCTCACGATCGATCACCTGAACTAAGTTATGATAACTGCCATCGTTAATTGCCTGGTAATTATCACCGTAGTAACGGATGCCATTACCTGCGGCATCATATATCGAGGTCCCCCAGGCGCCCACTTCGTTGTATTGCGGCGCCGTGGTGGGAACCGGATTCGCCGTGCCGTAGCCGTAGGCCAACGTGAAGACATACCCCCAACCGCCCGTTGAGTTGGTAACGTCCGTGAAGAAGGGAAGGTCGCCGCCATTCGGCGCGGTGGTGCCAAAGCCCACCGGCAGACGAATCCAATAGGAAACCGAGAAGCTATTCGTGCCGAATTGCAAGTCGGGCCGGACACCCAAGGTCACATAATAGTCATTTAATCCAACGCTGGTGCCATTGGCAGTCAGCCCTCCGGTATTGGTCGCCACGGTCGAGTAATGCAGCGCCTGACTGCCAGCGCCGAACGGCCCATCGGTGTAATAGAAGTCCGGGGTGGTGGCCGCACTGGGCGCGAGAGTGCTGAAAGTTGCCGGACTTCCGTTCGTGTTGACTGAATAGCCCGTTGGGTTGGCGGCGTGCTCGCCGGTTCCGTTGTTGCCGCGACCGGTGACATCATTCAGATTGCCATTGAAAGGCAAGTGGAGAACCAAGCCCGGGATATTGGGCGGCGAAGTTGGCGTCGGCAAAACCGCGACGCTGACCGCAGCCGTGTTTGTTCCTCCTGGCAAAACCAGGTTCGAGATATTGGCATAGTACTTGCCGGCATCCGTGGATGCGGGCGAAGAAATCGTGAAATCGGGCGAATTGACGCCCACCGGGGTGGAGACGTCCGGCGGCGTGCCCTTATACCATTGATACGTCACTGGAGCGGAACCGTAAGCGCCAACAAACAAAGTGATCGGCAGCCCGGTATAATTGGTGGCGGATTGCGGCTGGATCGTTATTACAGGCGCCAAACTGTTGCCATAAGCTTCGTTGTAATGCGCCAGAATGGTTGGCGCATCCAAGGCCGTGTTGTAAACCGCCACTTCGTCGATCGTCCCGTTGAAGGTGCCATCGTAACCGGGGTCGTTGCCTGTGCGCTTGGAGCCGATGGACACGGGACTAACAGTGGTGCTTTGCGCGTAAGGGGGCAACAACTGTGGCTGCTTGAACGCCATTGACGTAAAGCAGCAATGTGGCCGGCAGGCTGGAGCTATCATAAACCCCCGCCACGTGCTGCCACGTGCCGTCTGGGCCGACACCTGCCAGCGCCTGATACTGGTTGCCGTTGTGAGTGGTGAAGAAACGGAAGTTTCCGCCCGAGACATCAAGCGCGAACTGCTCGGTTTCGGTGGTGCCGTTGTTGCCGATGCCCTTGGCGATGATGGTCGATTGATCGGGGAGACCGGCAGGCCCGTTTACCCAGGCCTCCAGCGTAAACGGCGCATTGTTCGTGAAATTAATCGCTGTGCCGCTGATACTGCCCACATAGCTGTTGAGCCCGAAAAATCCGGCAGCCGTGTCCGGATCCAATGGCGAATAACCAGGCAGGCCAAGAGTAACATTATAGTAGGTGCCGTTGTTTCCGCTGATCAGGTCGTAAGCGGTGGTCGCGCCGCTGCTCTCATCCAGGCGCCAGTACGAAAGCGGACTGCTGGCGACCACCGCGGCGGGGTAGCCCGAAGGAACGGGAATCACAGACACCGCAACCGGGGCGCTGGTAACGCTGCCTCCGGCATTGTCGATGATTACCACATACTTTCCGGCGTTGGTCGAGCCGGCTGCGGCAGTATAAGAGGAGGAAGGACCTGACTGGACAATTGTGCCGGCAAACAGCCAAGTGAAAGACATCGGGAGGGAACCAATTGCCCCGACACTGAGAGTAAAGGGGTTGGCGCCAACATATCTCTTTTGCGGCAGAGGTTGCACGGTAATCGCAGCAACTTGGTTAACAACGGTAAAAGTCGTCTGCGCTGTGTTGGTTCCGTATGCATTAGCGGCGACGACTTTAATCGTGTAGGTTCCAACGCCAATATTGCTATTGGTGTAGTTTGTGGAGGTTATGCCCGTTGGGATGCCGTTGTTAATCCACTCATAGCTAATGGTCGGAGCTCCTTCCGCATAAGCGCTGAAAGAGACTGTGTTGCCGCTGAAAACAATTCCCGGCTCAACAGATCCAGGCTGTTGCGGCGCCACTGTGAACACAGGCGGGACCAAGGCCGCCCCGTAAAGGTTGCCTATGTCGGTGGCGGACAGCGCCGTGTTGAAGATCGCCGGTTCAAAAATGTTGCCATCAAATTTCTCGCCTTGACCCAGGAAGTTATTGTCGAATGTTCCCGCGGTAATGGAGTCTGGCGCGCGGGAGCCGATGGTCCACTGCTGGACCGGAATGACCGGACCGGCATCACCGTCCGCCGTATCCAAAGGGATGGTGGCCACCAACTGACCGTTGCGATAAAGATTCCAGTTGCTGCCATCGCAGGTTCCCGCCAGATAAACCCAGTTGCCGATATCACCCGGAGGAATTTGAAATTGGGCGGCGTCGTAATAATTCTGACCATCCGTGGTACCGATTTCATAATATTGTCCGCCGTCACCGGTCGGATCGGTGGCGAAATTAGCCAAACCGCCACTGAAAAACGGGCCCCGGGAAACGCGGAGGAACGTTTCCTCGCCATTGGCGTCGAAACCGCGAGCAATGATGTCGCGGAAGTAATCCTGCGCCAGCGGTTTGACCCACGCCGTGAGGAATGTAACCATTAACCCCGTCAACGAAGAGGCCGTTCTTATCGGCGCCAAATCCGCCATAGCCCGGTCCGGATTGAACCTGGACACCGGGATGGACGGTTCCGGTTGCCGTTCCGTCAATGCCGCTGTCGGCGACAGCGGAGGTGGCCGGCGTGGCGACCGGTGCGTCATTGAGCGGCCAGTAACCAACCGGCCCAAGGCCTTGCAGGGTGGAAATATAATCCGCCCGCACAATGGAAACCACTACAGCCGTGGCCAGAACGGCTCCAGCCAGACGGGTCAGTTTTACTAAGTAATTCGTTTTCATGGTTTTTTCATTATGGTTGAGTTAAGGCTGGGGTTGGTTTGGGTTGGTTGGTTTGCCATCCGCATGAACCAAAGCTGTTGACCGATCTTTCCATGGGGATACCTTGCTCGCGCTCGGCGCGGAGTCCGTCGGTAAGATTGGCGAAATTGATCTGGCCACCGCCGGTATTGTCCGTCGATCGTTCCAGCGCCTCGTCCTGGTCTTCCACGAGCGACTTGGAGCCATAAAGCAGCCGGCCGATGAGTGTGGACTTGCCGTCGTCAATACAGCCGCAGGTGTTGAAGCGGAGAATTTCAATGGGGTGTGAATGGACGGACATGCGAGAACTAAAAATAACCGGCCTTTTTCCGGTCCTCCATCGCGGCTTCACTGGCCTTGTCATCGGTCCGGGTCCCGCGCTCAGTCACGCGGGCGGCGCTGACCTCGGCAATGACGTCGTCAAAGCCGTGCGCGGGCGATTCAATCATTCCGGTGCTGATCATGTCAGCAATGGTGCGGACGCGAACAACCATATTCTGAAGCGGCTCGTTTGACCTGGGCCGCGCGCCTGCGTAGGGGTCGGGTTTGGTTGGGTCGGCGTGCGCCGGGGGCACGGGAATCCATTGACCGGCGCGCCGGAAGCATTCGCGCTCGTGGCTGAAATAAATCGAGGGAACCGAAAGTCTCTCCTTTTTGAAGTATTCCCACACGGCACACGCGCGTAACCGATCTTTACAGCAACCAGATTGACCAGCTCCGTGAACAGATCCGCCTCACAGTCGAGGCGGTGAAGGAACGCGAAGGATGGGAACTCATTAACAATCCTGATTTCGGTTTGCTCCGCGAAGTGGACGCCGCGCAGACCCTCAAGACCCGCAAAGGCTCGCCCACGCCGGACGACTTGGATGAACTGCTGGGCCTCGTTTGGAAAAAGCCCGCCTTCTTTCTGGCGCATCCCCGGGCGATCATTGCGTTTGGCCGCGAATGCACCCGGCTTGGCGTGCCGCCGGCGACGGTGCATCTGTTTGGAACGCCATTCATCACTTGGCGCGGCGTGCCGTTGATTCCGACCAACAAGCTCGAAGTGAAAAAAAAATTCCACGAGCATCCTGTTGCTGCGCGTCGGCGAGGCGGAGCAGGGGGTGGTCGGTTTGCAGAAAACCGGCGTGACTGGCGAAGTGGAACCCGGCTTGTCCGTGCGCTACATGGGCACGAACGAAAACTCCATCGCTTCGCACCTCGTCACGCGCTATTTCTCCATCAGCGTACTCACCACTGACGCCATCGCCCGCCTGGATAACGTCGTCGTGAACCATTACCATGAGTATAACTGGAAATGACGATGGGGCGGCTCCGGGCTGGCGAATCGCCGCCGGACGACTCCGCACATTCCGGCCTAATCAAAAAACTGCTGGCCGAGGCGTTCTCTGAAACCAATCGCGATCTACTGACGACTTTACCGTCGCTAATTCCAAAGTGCCGGATCGACGGTCCACCCGGAACCAGAGTTTCCACGCAACGACACGCCGCGCGCTCCGCATTTGCGGGATCGTCAAGGGCTGACAGTTTTAATGTTGGAACGGCTGTTGGATCAACGGCCCAATTTAGCGGCAACATGTAATAAAGCGGCAGCCGACACAGCTTGCTTTGAGATTCCCGGCCCGCTCCATTGCAGAGTGAGGAATGGATCGCCACCTATGCCAAGGATGCATGAAAGGCAAAAGGGATGCGGGCCGGCTTTAAGTGGGATGCTTGCCTCAATTTCTTTGCGACTGATGTAGCCATAGTCAGCGTCGATCAGCGCCGCGTCGTGCAACCGCAGGAAAGCTTTCCCTTCCGCACTCAGGTAAAAAGTATAGTCGCCTGGAGCGGGAACATTGAGATAACCGGTAAATTCCAGGCCGATGTCATGGGGGCGCGTCCGCACGCCTGAATCCAGTCCGGTGCAAACGCCATTGGTGACGGCGGAGAGGAGAGTGAAATCGGGCACCCAAGGAAACGCGCCCTCAAACGCCCGGTAGTTGAGGCCCGCCGCCAGATTGGTGACGGCATCCGGCGGCACAAGGTCAAAATCGAATGGGCGCGGTGCTTCCGCATTAGGCCGGCGGAGTTGGAGGATGCGGTCTTTCATGCGCTGTTGGAGGCTGGGGAAATTTGCACCGGCAGCAGCGAGATTGGTGATTTCCTTTGGATCGTGAAGCGTCTCGTAAATGAAGAAATCGTCGGCATTTGATTTTACGTTGTAGCGAACCCCCTTGTAGCCATCGAGGTAAATGACCTGCTCCAGTTGGCGCACGGCGCCGCGGCGTGAAGGTTCAAACTGGTCGTAGGCCGGCGTGCGCCCGGGAAAATTGTATTCCACATAAATCGTGCTGCGGCGCTGTGCGCCGATGCCAGTAAGCGTGGGCACGAGCGAAACGCCATCTGTACGGGCAGGGGTGGGCAGGCCCGCGAGCTCGGCGAACGTCGGCATCCAATCCTGAAATTGCGACGGTGTGTAACTGATGGCGCCCGGGGGAATGTGGTCCGGCCACCAGACAAAGGTCGGTTCCCGCAGACCGCCCTCCCAACTGTCGCGCTTGATGCCGTCCAGCGGGCCGAACGAACTGAAGAAGGTCGGGTCCTGGACATACTTGCCATGCTGTCCGGCTTCATTGTGCGGGCCGTTGTCGGAAGTAAAGTTGACGATGGTGTTGGTTTCGACGCGCAAATCTTTGAGCAGTTGCAGCCCGTCGGCGGTGAGGTCGTCGAGTCGCCGGATCATGGTGGCGTGGCGCTTTTCAGCGGTGGGCCAAGGCACTTCCGGCGTGGCAGGATTGTTATCGTCATCCCAGGTGGAGTTTGTGTAATCGGGATGAATCCAGGAGTCAATTGTGCCGGCGGCGGTGTTGATCATAGCGGCAGCCTTGCCGGTCCATTGCACGCCGCCGTGCAGGCCGCCGCCGGCGGGATAGGCCATCGTAGGCACTTGCAATTGTGCATGGGGTGAATCGTAAGCCAGATAGATGAAAAACGGCTGCGCTGCGTTGGTGGCCTCGTGATCCACAATCCATTTTTTCGCGCGAGCCGTCCACAAGTCAGGAGTGTAACATTTATCGAGCTGGCGGACGATGTTGGTGTCGAAGCCGTCCCAGACAAGCTGTCCGCTTTCCTTCGGGTAATGGTGATGGCCGTTGAGATGCGTCATGTAGCCGAAGAAATAATCGAAGCCGCGGTATTGGGGGTGGGCTTCGGGAATTAGTCCATCGCCCTGCAATCCCCATTTGCCGAAGGCTGCGGTGGCGTAGCCGGCCTGCTTCAGCACGCTGGCAAGCGTATGGTTGTTTTCCAGGGCCTTGTCGAACTGGTTGTCGCGCACGTTGGCGTGGCCTTGGTGGACACCGAGGAGCAGCGACGCCCGCGCTGGCGCGCAGACTGGGGCGGCGCTGTAATGGCGGCGCAATTGAATTCCTTCCGCCGCCATCGTATCGAGATGCGGTGTGGCGAACGCCGGCTTATTGCGGTTTACCGCGAAGTCGCGACTGTTTTGAAACAACACACCCGAGTCGCCCCATCCCATGTCATCGGTGAGGATGAAGATGATGTTGGGATGCGCTGGTGGCGCCGCGTTGGCCATGAACGTCGTAACCCACAACAGCACCGCAGCCAGCGACGCCAGATGATGCGGTCTTGGATTTTTCAAAGTGAAT
The DNA here is from genome assembly GCA_049509875.1 of Verrucomicrobiota bacterium. Taxonomy (GTDB): domain Bacteria; phylum Verrucomicrobiota; class Verrucomicrobiia; order Limisphaerales; family UBA11358; genus UBA11358. The sequence continues at coordinate 99,764 of JBEKZM010000010.1, forward strand.
CAGTTGCGTATGGTTCGGCTACCGCGGGATCAATCTTCGCCATTGTCCACGTTGTTGGTAACAGGGCCAACCCGATCGGCACGGTGTGGAATCTGTGTTTCTATCGCCGCCAGCCGCGCGGCCATGGCGGTCACTCGCTCGGGATACTTCGGTGCAAGGTTGTTGGTTTCACCGGGATCACTCGAAAGGTTGAAAAGGAGCCCGGGCGCAGGAATCTTGACTTGGGTCCAAGGCCCCAGGCCATCCGTTGTTTCCCCGGGCAAAATAAATTTCCATTCGCCATCCCGCAACGCCCGTTCTCGCCTTTGGTCGTATTCGACCAAGCTTTGCCGGCCGGTCGGCTGAGTCCCCAGCAAGGCGGGGAGCGAGTCCTCACTGTCAGTCGCATAGTCACCGAGCTTTTGGCCGGTCAGCGCCGCAAAGGAGGCCAGCAGATCCCATTGTCCCACCAGGGCCTGCGATACGCCGGGTTTGATTTTCCCCGACCAGCTCACGATGAAAGGCACCCGCGTGCCGCCATCAAAAATACTGTATTTGCCCGAGCGCAATGGTCCGGCGGGCCGGTGATCGCCCACCAATTCATTCGCGCCGTCATTGTACCCGTCGTCGAGCACCGGCCCATTGTCGCTGCTCAGGATCACCAGCGTATGCTGAGTCAGTTTATTCCTGCGCAAGGCGTCCAAAATTTGTCCCACGGCCCAGTCAAACTCCACGATCTCATCACCGCGCGGTCCCATGCCGCTCTTCCCAACAAAACGCGGGGCCGGCACCCGCGGCACATGGATGTCGTGCGAGGCATAGTAGAGAAAGAACGGATGGTCCTTCTGCCTTTCGATGAAGTCCATCGCCCGCCTGGCCAGGACGTCTTCAATTTCCTCGTCCTTCCACAAGGCCGCGTGGCCGCCGGTCATATGGCCGATGCGGCCAATGCCGTTGATCACCGTATGGTTATGGCCGGAGTTCGAGGTCATTTTCAACTTGTCGTGGTCGGTGTTTTCATAAGTCAACTCATCGGGCAGAGGCTGCTGGTAACTGACACGAATGGGATCGGCTGGATCCAGTTTGAAAACCCGATGGTTTTCTACAAATACGCAGGGCACGCGATCCGGTGTGGCGGGAATGATGAAAGAGGAATCAAAGCCCACCTCGAGCGGGCCCGGCCTGAGTTCGCCATTCCAATCCTGCCCACCGGCCTTGGCTCCAAGGCCAAGGTGCCACTTCCCGACCACGGCGGTGGCATAGCCCGCCCGTTTCAAAATCGATGGCAGCGTCACGCTGTCCGGCTTGATCAACAGTGCGGCATCGCCCGGCAGCACACCGCTGCCCCTCTGGCGAAAAGCGTACGTACCCGTCAACAGCGAGAACCGCGACGGCGTGCAGGTGGCGGAGGAGGCGTAGCCGTTGACAAAACGCAACCCCTCCTTGGCCAGACGGTCGACGTGCGGAGTTTGTACGCGATGGCCTCCGTAACAGCTCAAGTCACCGAACCCGAGATCGTCCGCGTAAATGACAACTATGTTGGGCTTTTCCGCGGCCGCCGTGTCACGGGGGGTGGCGGCCAGCCAGAGGAAACTCGCCAGAAGACAGGGCTGGGTTTTCATAAAGTCCTACATTTGCGTGACCGCCAAACCAACCTCATCGACGTTTGGTTGCCAGCTTGAGCGTCCGTTCGCCAGCCGCTTCCAAGCGGATGGTAATGCGCGCGCTTCCGATGAGGTGTCATCCGGCTTCGCTTCCAAAGCCATATAACTCGCGCATTAAGCCCCGGATTCGCAGCAGCCGACGTAAGGAGCAATTGGGTCATCATCGCGATGAAGCCTGTGTGGCATTGCCGGTATTGGCGTTCTTGTCCGTGTTTCCCGCAAGCCTGCCGGGTTCCCGTTTGCCGGAACCCGGTCGTTTTGTCAGTGCGTCACCCAAATCCGCGCGCGCTTTTTCGGCTTGGGCCTCAAGCTGTTGCACAATCTTAGGATGCTGCGCCGAAACATCGTTCATTTCACCGATGTCCTGGACGAGGTCATACAGCTCGGCGGTATCAATCTTTCGGCTTGCGTAGTCTCCCGGCACGCCATCATGCCCCGGCACTTGTCCAATCATGGTCCGATACGTGTGCGGCAACTGCAGTTTCCAGCGACCGTCACCGGTGGTCACGGCTTGAAGCTGATTGACCTCATAGTAGAACCAGTAGGCTTCATGCGGATTTTTAGCACCAGGTAGACGCGAAATGATCGGCCAAACATCCAGGCCATCAATCTTGCTTTTTGGCAGCTCCGCGCCAACGAGTTTTGCAATGGTCGGCAGCAAATCAATCGTCATCAGCATGTCCCAGGTGTCCGCACCGGCAGGAATGTGGCCGGGCCAGCGCATGATGCACGGCTCACGCGTGCCGCCCTCCCAATTCGTGCCCTTTCCCTCCCGCAGCGGTTTGGCCGAACCGGCGTGATTGCCGTAGCACAGCCACGGACCGTTGTCGGAGGTGAAAATCACCCAGGTGTTATCGTCCAGGCCATTCCCGTGCAGTGCATCGAGAATCTGGCCGACCGACCAATCAATCTCCTCGATCACATCGCCGTACAGTCCACGTGCGGACTTGCCTCGGAATTTCTCGCTTACGCCCAGCGGCACGTGCGGCATGTTGTGCGCCACATAGAGAAAAAACGGATGGTCCTTGTTGCGCTCGATGAATTTCACCGCGCGCTCGGTATACCACGTGGTGAGATGATTCAAATCGTCAATGGACATTTCCTCGCGGAATATTTTGTCGCCGTCCCAGATTGGCAGATCCGGATATTCGCGTTTGATGTCGGCGAGCCGGGCTGGCAAATTCGTGATTAAATCCGGATGCCCCGGCCACATGTCCACGGAAACCGATTCGCCGAAATACTCGTCGAACCCGTGGCGCAGCGGCATGAATTGAGGCGCGTCGCCAAGATGCCATTTGCCCAGCATGCCGGTGGCGTAGCCGCGCGATTTGAGAATTTGCGCCAGCGTGACTTCGTGATCGCTGAGGCCGACTTTCGAATGTGGCCCCAAGGCCCCGTGAATGCCGAGGCGATTCGGATAGCAACCCGTCATCAGGGCGCACCTCGACGCCGAACAAACCGGCTGGGCGACATGAAAGTTTCTAAAGATAGCGCCCTGGTCCGCCATGCGGTCGAGGTTCGGCGTGGTGAACCCTTCCGCTCCGAATTTGCCGACGTCCGCATAGCCCTGGTCGTCGGTAAAAATGATGACGATGTTCGGACGGGACGGCACCTGGGCGCCGACCGCGACGGCAGCGACAAACAGCAGCATCGCCAGGGAGCAATATTTGTTCATGAACACTGCATGATCTCTTTTTACCAGCCTTTCACCACGCCGCCACGGGAGATCTTCTGTGCGGCGGTCACGATACAAGACCTCTTTAGTCGTATTTTGATAATTTTGCAATGAATTTCAGAGTGCCGAGTTCAACTGTTCCTCAAAAATAATTTTCCGGGCAACTGCTTGACCAGTCGCTTCATTTCCAAGCCGAACAGGGCCACATTCACCGCGGAACTGGGCAAGCCGCTGGCGCGGATGATTTCGTCGAGGCTCGTTTCGTCATCCAATTTCACGTTGCCAAAGACGAGCTGCTCATTTTCGTTCAATTCCAGCGCCGGCAAGACACCGGTTTCGCCAGCCGACGGCCGTTTGTTGCTGGTGGGAAATAGATACTCGAATTCGCTCAGAATATCCTCCACGCCCTCGCAGAGTTTCGCGCCCCTTTTAATAAGATCATGGCAGCCCTTGCTGCGCGGCGAATCAATTCTGCCCGGCACCGCGAAGATTTGCCGGCCGTATTCGTTGGCAAAATTCGCCGTGATGAGCGCGCCGCTGGTCAGATTGGCCTCCACCACCACCGTGCCGAGCGTCATGCCAGCCACGATGTGATTGCGAATGGGAAAACTCTGCTTATCCGCCGGCGGTTGAACGGAAATTGCGTGATGACCGTGCCATTCTCCATTATTTTCTCGAAGAGTGGCTGGTTTTCCGAAGGGTGGCAAAGGTTGACAGTATATATGCGATACACAGAGGAATTAGCCTTATTATTCTAATAAGCAAGCGGATCAAGCTGGCGGCTTGCCACCCATCGTTAATCCATCGCCGGCAACCGACTGGACTCCTCCATCTGAGCCATAGCCTGTGATTTCATCGATTACGATTATTTGGGCGCTTGGTGCTGGAGCCATTGGGTTGCGAGCAACGTTGGGGGCTTCGGACATGGACGCTAGGTTCAGGATCACTGCCGCCAGATGACCAAGCCACGCAGCAATTAAACAAAGTGTGAATGAGGATAATGCATTGAGTCCGGCATAGAGCCATTGGCCGTCACGAGCCAGATTGAGTGTTTGCAGACTGAATGCAGAAAAGGTCGTGTAACCGCCGCAAATGCCCACCATGAAAAATGTGCGGAAAGTGGGGGACACCAACCACCGCCCGTCGGTATCGGTCAAGCTGGCGAAGAAACTAATGAGCAACGATCCCGTGACGTTGATCACCAGCGTGCCCATCGGGAAAGTTTCAAAATGCCTGGAAACGACGCCGTTCACCCAGAAGCGCGCAATGGTTCCAATGGCACCACCGATACCGAGCCAGAGATATATGAGCATAAATTCGCAAACGCTTTGGGATGCCCCTTCCCGTTCTATCAGTCACTAATGACCGAGCATCCACGGACGTTTTATTTTCTTCGGCGCCTTGAACCGGCCGGCGCCCAAATGGACATCGAGCGTGGAATCACGGGCATGCGCCTTGGATGAACCGCAGCCACAGCCGGTCCCGCAGCGATGCCGTGTTTTCACGCCCGGATCCTCGCGGCTTTTTTCGTTGCGCGCGAACGCAATGCGGCGCGCCGCCGGCATGAGGCTTAATTGCGGGGCCGAGATCATCCGCTCCGCGGGCGCCTGGCAAGTGGGACATTCGGCCGGCAGATTGCGCTCCGCCAGCTTGCGCCAGAGTGCAAATTCTCCGCACGCTTCACAGACGTAATCGTAAAGCGCCATAAAGTCTATTTGGCCTTGGCCAGATCGCTGCCTTTGCCGTTGACCTCCTTCTTCGGACCTTTGGCGTTGGGCAAAATGTCGAAGGAGAAAATCTCCGACGGCACATACAGTGTGGCGCAGGCGTTCGGAATGTCCACGATGCCGCTGATATGGCCCTCGACCGGTGCAGTGCCCAGAATCGCATAGACCTGTTCGCCGGTGTAACCGAATTTCTTCAAATAATTGATGGCGTTCAAACACGCCTGCCGATACGCCACCGTGGCGTCCAGGTAATATTGCTGGCCTTGTTCGTCCACGGAAATGCCTTCGAAAATGAGATAGTTCGTGTATTTCGGTTCGACTGGGCTGGGCTGGAAAATCGGATTGGTGATACCGTATTTTTTCATGCCGCCCTTGATGAGGCTGACCCGCAGGTCAATGAAACCGGCCATTTCAATCGCGCCGCAAAAGGTGATTTCGCCGTCGCCTTGCGAGAAATGGATGTCCCCCATCGAAAGGCCGCCGCCCTTGACATAAACCGGAAAAAAGATTTTGGAGCCGCGGCTCAAGTTTTTGATGTCGCAGTTGCCGCCATGTTCGCGCGGCGGCACGGTGCGCACGGCCTCCATCGCCGCCTTTTTTGCCGCGTCGGCTTTCATGGTGCCGAGATGGGCCGTCTCGGGATACGGCAGGCAGCATAACGGCGGTACGCGCTCAGGGTCGGTGGCGAAAAGCGACGATTCCCGTTTGTTCCAAATATCAAGTAGCTCGCGCGACGGCAAGCAGCCGATCAGGCCGGGATGCGTGATGCCGGCGAATTCCACACTGGGAATGTGGCGGGAGTTCGCAAACAGGCCGCTGAAGTGCCAGCAGGCTTTGCGGGCGTCGGGAAAATATTCGTCAAGAAAACCGCCGCCATTGGTCTTGGCAAAAATACCGGTGAACCCCCAATTCGATTCCGGCAACACGCCGACCTCGAGCAAATCCACCACGAGCAAATCGCCGGGTTCCGCGCCCTTCACGCCGACGGGGCCACTCAAGTAATGTACCTTGGTTAGATTCACGTCGCGCACATCTTTCGCGCTATCGTCATCCAAAATCTGCCCGCCAGTCCAGTCCACGCACTCGATCCTGAATTCGTCGCCGGGCTTGGCCCAGGCATACATCGGGATGTCGGGATGCCAACGGTTGTGCAGTTGCGGTTGTTTTTCGGGTGGGGTTTTGAAGTCAACTTTGATCAGCGTCTTGGGAGGCATAGGGATTGGTTTTTGGTTTGGTTTATGAGTTCAGACAGACAGCAGCGACTTGACCTTGTCTGCATCCAGCGAAGCGCGCACGGCTTCGTGGATGAATCGTCCGCGCTCGATGACCAGAGCGCGGTCACAGACTTCCATCATGAAACTGACCACCTGCTCGCTCACGATGATGGCCAGCTTGCGCAGCTTGCGGATTTCTTTAAGCGCCTTGGCGATGTCCTTGATGATGGACGGCTGGATGCCTTCAGTCGGCTCGTCCAGCACGAGGACCTGCGGGTTGCTCACCAGCGCGCGGGCGATGGCAAGCTGCTGCTGCTGGCCGCCGGAAAGATTTCCGCCCTTGCGCTTGCGCATTTCGTACAGGATGGGAAAAACCGCGTAGATTTCGTCCCAGGCGCTCTGCTCCAGCGGGCCGCGCGAGCCGGCAAGAATGTTTTCCGTGACGGTTAGACTGGGGAAAATCATGCGGCCCTGCGGCACATACGCCAGGCCGCTGCGCACGCGTTCGCAGGATTCCAGCCCAACCAACTCCTGGTCGCCGAGCTTGATGGACCCCGTCGTGGATGGCAGGATGCCGATGAGTGACTTGAGCAGCGTGGTTTTGCCCATGCCGTTGCGGCCCATGATGGCCAGGATTTCCTCGCTGCCGACCGTAAAGCTCAGGTCCTGGATCACCCGGCTCTGGCCGTAACCAACTTCGAGTTTATGGATGGCAAGCATGTTGATGATTCAGTGGCCGAGATAGACGTCGATGACCTTGGGATTATTGCGCACTTCCTCCATGCTGCCTTCGGCCAGCAATTTGCCGAGGTGCAGCACGGTCACTTTGTGCGCGATGCGGGAGACAAATTCCATGTCGTGTTCGATAACGATGATGCACCGGCCCTTGCAGATCTTCTGGATCAGCTTGGCGGTCAGCTCGCGTTCCGCCGGGCTCATTCCAGCGACCGGCTCATCGAGCATCACCAATTCGGGCTCCTGCATTAACAACATGCCAATCTCCAGCCATTGCTTCTGGCCGTGGCTGAGGAACGCGCCTTCCACCTCGAGGCTGTCCTGGAGCGAAATCTCCTCCGCGACCAAGTGCACGCGTTCGATCACTTCGGCAGTGCGCCGGAAAGCCACACAGCCGAAAACGCCGCGGCCCTTGGGATAGGAAATTTCCAAGTTCTCAAAAACCGTGAGGTTTTCATAGATCGAGGGCGTTTGGAATTTTCGCCCCACGCCGGTGCGCACGATGTTGTGCTCGCTCATGCCGACCAGTTCGTGGTTGCGGAACTTGATGCTCCCCATCGTCGGGCGCGTCTTGCCGCAAATCATGTCAAGCAGCGTGGTTTTGCCGGCACCGTTCGGGCCGATGATGACACGCAATTCGTCCTTTTCGACATAAAGGTTCAATGCGTCCACCGCTTTGAAACCGTCGAAAGACACGGTTAAATCCTCGATGGACAGGAGAAAATTGGTGCTGCTGCTCACGGGGTTTCTCCTTTCGCAGCCACTTTGCCGATGACTGTGTCTGCCGATTCTTTGGGTGGCCCTTCCTTGAGCCGGGCCAGCATCCCCGGCCACATGTTTTTACACCACCAATTCCACCCGCCGACCAGGCCGTTCGGGAACAGGACGACCACTCCAATATACAAAGCGCCCATGCAAAACAGCCAGGCCGATGGAAAACTATCCGAAAACAAACTTTTGCCGGCGTTCACCAGTAATGTGCCATAGACCGCGCCGAACAACGAAGCGCGCCCGCCGACGGCAGCGAAGATTACGATTTCAATCGAGGGCACAATGCCCACCAGGGAGGGCGCGATGAAACCAACCTGTAACACAAAGAGCGCGCCGCCGATGCCGCTTAACATCGCCGCCAGACAAAAGACGAACACCTTGAACATGGAAACATCGTAGCCGGAAAAACGCACGCGATCCTCCCGCTCGCGCATAGCAACGAGTATTTTGCCCATCTTGCCGGACAACAGCCATTGCAGCAGAACAATGGACAGCAGTAATAGAAAACTGGTGACGAAATACAGAACGTGTTGCGCGTGATGCGTGCGGATGTCCCATCCCCATATTGTCTTCAAATCCGTAATCCCGTTGCGTCCACCGGTGTAGCCCTGGTTGCCATCAATCGCCAGCGAGAAAATCAACGCCAGCGCCTGCGTGATGATGGCAAAATAGACGCCGCCGACGCGTCGTTTGAACATGGCCAGTCCGATGATGAATGCAACGAGCGTTGGCAACGCCAGCACGGCGAACAAACTGAACGGCAGGCTTTTGAACGGCGCCCAGAACGCCGGCAAATGCGTGAGCTGGTTCCAATCCATGAAATCGGGGATACCCGGTGTGGATTGAATCTTGGTGCTGATTGGGTCAGACGCTTCAAGTTTGAGAAACATGGCCATGCAGTAACCCCCCATACCGAAAAACAATCCCTGCCCCAAACTCAAAACACCGGCCCGGCCCCACAGCAGCACCAAGCCCAGTGCCGCAAAAGCGAACGTCAGATACTTGCCCACAATATTGATCCAAAATAAATTCAAGGTGCAGGGCAGAATTACCAAAAGCAGCAATGTCATGGCAACCAAGCCGGATGTGCCATTTCTCCCTCCAAGCACTCGTTGATAAAATGTATTCACGGTTGTACTTTTAACTCCGTACTTTGCTGGCAAACAATCCCTGAGGGCGGATCATCAAAATGATGACCACCACGGATAGAATGGTGACCTTGCCCATTGTTCCTTGCAGGAAAAACTGGGCGATGGACTGGCCTTGGGCGATGCCAAAAGCCGAGGCGATGGTGCCCACCAGCTTGGTCATGCCACCGAACACAACCACGAGAAACGCGTCCACGATGTAGCGCTGGCCGCTGTCCGGCCCGGTCGAACCGATGGTGGTAAAAGCCGCGCCCGCCACACCGGCGATGCCGCAGCCCAGGCTGAACGTGAAGCGATCCACTATTTTGGTGTTGATGCCCGCCGCGCCGCTCATCACGCGATTCTGAACCGTCGCCCGCATATTCAGCCCCATGCGCGACCGATACAAAAACAGCCACACGCCAAAGGTCAGCACCAGCGTCAAACCCATGACAAACACACCGTTGATGGGAATCTGGATGCTGCTTGTGAGATTAAACGATCCCATCAGCCAGTTTGGCAACGTGGGAGTCACTTCGCGCGCCCCAAAAATGGAGCGGTAGGTTTGTTGCATGAACAGGCTCAATCCCCACGTCGCCAGTAATGAATCCAGCGGACGTTTGTACAGGAAGCGGATCAACGACCATTCCACCAGTAGGCCGAATAAACCCGCCAAAATAAAGGCCAGAACAATGGCGACGATGAAATAATAGGGCATCAATGACGGACAATGGCTCTGCACAATCTGCGAGCAGAGATAAACCGTATAGGAACCCATTGCCATGAATTCGCCATGCGCCATATTGATGACACCCATTTGACCAAAGATAATCGTCAAGCCCAGCGCCATCAGCAACAGCACGCTGAATAAGCTCAAGCCCGAAAAACTTTGCATCACAAAGATCGACCACAATTCAGAGGGTGAATAGCCAAACATAAATAAGCGTCACTCGGGTCGCTGGTTTGCCATCAAGATTTAAAGCGGGTCGGAGGCGGTCTCCCGGCGACCGGCAGCGCGTGTCACATGCACGCGCCACCGGTCCGGGAGGAACATCATTGATAACCCTTCGGGAAAGGATTGGGCTCAATCAAGCCGGATTCATAGACGAGTTTCACCTGGCCGTCAGATTGCCACTCGCCAATGCGCAGCTTGCTCCAAAGATGATGGTTAGTGTCGTGAATCCGCACATAACCTTCCGGCGCGTTGGTGAATTCGATGCCGCCGGATGCCGCCACAATCTTGTCCACGTCAAAGCTGCCAGCCTTTTCCACCCCCATCTTCCACAACCACGGCCCTTCATACGCCGCTTGTGTCACGTCACCGATGACCGAGTTGGGGCCATATTTTTCCTTGAACGCCGATACAAACGCCTTGTTGTTCGGATTGTCCAGGCTTTGGAAGTACTTCATGGCCGAATAAAATCCGACCAGGTTTTCCCCGCCGATGCCCAGCGCCTCGTCTTCCGTTACGGAAATGGTCAGCAACGTCCAGTTTTTGCTCGTGATGCCCGCCGCATTCAACTGCTTGTAGAACGCAACATTACTGCCGCCAACGATGATGGCGTAAATGGCATCCGGCTTTTTCAACTTGATCTTGTTGATCAGCGATCCGAAATCGGTGGATCCCAAGGGATAGTATTCCTCGCCCACCACCTTGCCATGCAGGTCATTCTCAATGCATTTGCGGGCGATCTTGTTGGAAGTGCGCGGCCAGATGTAGTCCGAGCCGATCAGATAGAAGCTCTTGCAACCCTTCGTCTCGTTCAGCCATTTTAGACCCGCAATGATTTGCTGGGTGGCCTCCTGGCCGGTGTAATAAACATCGTGCGATTGCTCCAAGCCTTCGTAGAAAGTGGGATAATAAAGCAGGCCGTCGTCACGCTCAAAAATCGGCAGCACCGCCTTGCGCGAGGCCGAAGTCCAGCAGCCGAACACGGTGGCCACATGATCCTCTTCCAAAAGCTTCTTGGCTTTTTCAGCAAAGGTCGGCCAGTCGCTGCCTCCGTCTTCAAAATCAACTCGGATTTTTCGACCGAGCACGCCGCCCTCCGCGTTGATCTGGTCAATCGCCAGCCGCTCAGACTCGATGGAACCAGCTTCGCTGATGGCCATCGTGCCCGTGGCGGAATGCAATTGTCCGACCGTAATAGTGTCGTCCGTGACTGCAAGGCCGGTTGTATTCACTTTGGCGGTGGGGAACTCCTGCGCCGCCGGCAGGCTGGCGGTGATAAGTCCGAGCGAGGCAAGCGCGGCGGTGAGTTTCGGGAGCCGGGCGAACCGGAATGAATTTTGGCAGTTTGGATTGAACTTGGGGTGGTTTTTCATTTTTGGTTTGTTGGTTGGAACGTCGGACTCACGCGCATAACACAGTGGGCGTTTCCGGCACACAATTTGCGTTCTTAGAAAACTTTGGTTTCGAGTTGGAGGGGAACAATTCAGATCCAGTCCGGTTGTTCCTGGGCGTCAACGCTTCGGGCTGGATCCCCGATTCCAGTCCGGTTTGGGAGTGGGCGCCGTCGCGAAAAAAAAGGGGCGCGCGCGGCCGGCCGTTGGCTGGATTGGCCAGCTTGCAGGCCTGCTGAAAAATGTCCTCTCGAAACAACTTCGCAATGATCGCGCTGCGCAGGGCCGGGTTGGCGCCATTCCCGCCCATGTCACGCACGAGATCGAAAACCCAATTGCCGGTCGCCCGCGTGGGAGCTCCGATTTTCAGCGCGTCGTACAGAACGAAGTCCTTGATTATGCGGCGGCCGCGGCCGGATTCATATGGCCCCACCAGCGCATTGGCCAGCAACTTTTGGTCCACGTCAAAATAGCGCGGCTGCGCCAACATGCGAACCAGTTTAAAACGATTTTCCGGCCCGTCACAAAACTGGCTGGCTTCAATCAGTGCGGCAATCATCCGCACATGTTCCGCCTCCCGTTTCTCAGCAAATTCCCGCATCACCAACAGCACCTTCTCCGGATGATTCGGCTCTACTTCGCTGGTGGACACGACCGTCCACCCGCAGCCGTCCATCGCGGCGGCGGAATTCCACGGCTCGGCGACGCAATACCCGTCCAGATGCCCGGCGCGCAGCATGTCGAACATCAGTGTCGAGGGAATGACCACCACCCGCACGTCGCGGTCCGGGTCAATGCCGCCGCTGCGCAGCCATTTCCGGAGATTGAAATTTTGCGAGGACAGTTCCTGCACCACGCCGAATGTGAAGTTCCGCCGTCCCTTGTGTTCCTGGATGACTTTGCCGAGCGACGCTGCGTCGCGCACGCCGCAGTTCCATAGTTCCGTCGCCAGCGTGATGGCGCTGCCGTTGTGGCCGAGCATCAGTCCCGAAAGGCAGGACCGGCGCACCACGCCAATGCCGCAGTAAATGGAAAACAACATGCTGGCATGCGTCGCGGCGGCGTCGAGTTCCTCGTGCAACAATTTTTCGCGGATCGTCGTCCAGCCGACTTCCCGCGATAGCCGCACCTCCAGACCGTGTTTACGGAACAAGCCCAGTTCCTGCGCGGCGATCAACACGGCGCAATCGATCGTGGCGGCGTAGCCGACGTTCAGGACTCCCTGTTCCGCCCGGTATCTCCTCCAGTTGATCTTGGTTTTGGCAAACCGCATGCCACCCACCGAGCAGCGGCTATGCCACGACGACGCTCCGCGCCGGGCAATTCGTGGCCCACAATAAATGCAACCAGCTTCAAGTTATACTTGATGGTCTTGGTTTTTAGCTGTTCAAACCGGGCGCCAAAAACTAGATTGGCGGCCGGAGGTCCGTTCCCAATCCCATGAACAGCATCATTGATAGTCAGCATTTGCGCGTCTATGTGACACTCGCACGCACGCAAAACATGAGCCGCGCCGCGGAGGACCTGCGCATGACCACGTCAGGCGTCAGCCATTGTCTGAAAACTTTGGAAGCCGACCTGGGCTGCCGGCTCTTCAACCGCAACTCCCGCAAATTCGAAATCTCGCCGGCTGGGCGTGAGTTTCTGGCGGAAGCCGAACAGATTCTCGAACAGATGAAAGCCGTGCGCAGCAAGATCAAGGCTTGGAATGACTGGCGGCAGGGACAATTGTTCATTGGCGCCAATGGCACAGCGTGCCAGTTTCTGCTGCCGCCCACGCTGCGGGAATTTCGCGAGAGTTTTCCCGGTTTCACCATCAAGATCGAGCAGTGTTCCTCGCGCCAAGCCATTGCCATGCTGAGCGAAGGCAAACTGGATTTGGCGCTGCTCACCGAACCGACGGAACATTCGCCCACCATTGAATTCCATCTCATCGGCGAGGACGATTTGCAATTCATTGTCAACCCGTTGCACTCCTGGGCCGTCAAACGCAAGGTCCAGCGTGAAGACATACCCAATCGCAAACTGATCCTGCCCGAACGCGGCGGCAACACTTACGCACTCATCGAATCCTATTTTCGCAGTGAAAACATCCACATCCAGCCATTTATCGAGATCGCCAATGAGCAGGCCATCAAGGAATTCGTGCGCCTCAACATGGGCGTCGGCATTCTGCCGGACTGGATGGCGGCGGAGGAAATCGAACAAGGAACGCTCGTGGCACTGCCGCTGGGACGCCGTCGCTTGAAGCGCCGCTGGGGCGTTTTGCGCGCCAGCAACCGCGGCGCGAACCTTGCCGAAAACCTGTTCACCAACATCGCCCGTAGCGTATTCCGCGCCCTGACCCAGACTCCCGAACCGGGAATTCTTTGATTAAGTTCATTTCTGAAAACGATTAGTGCGTCCTCAGCAACAGAATTTATTATTTCCGCGTCCGGCAAAAACGAAATGGCGATGTCACTTTTTAAACAGGGTGTTCGCTTTTGTTCTCACGGAACAGCCCGGCGAGCGCCAGCACTTCCGGCAGCGTGTTTTCCCGGCCCGCCCGAACCTCCTTGCACCTTGATTATCCTTGAGTCTTCGCCGGTCCGGGAGTTCCATCCAGGCACCGACGCACCAAATTCGTCAGTTTTTCCAGCGGGTACTGTTTGGAGATAGAATTCACGCCTTTTTCTTGCGGATGAACCCATGAAAATTACCGCACAGGTCTTGCCAGGTTGTCACTTGTTCCTCAAAAACAATTTTCCCCGCAACTGTTTCACCAATCGATTCATTTCCAAGCTGAACAACGCCACATTCACGGCCGAACTCGGCAGGCCGCACGCCCGAATCACTTCGTCAATGCTGGTTTCCTCTTCCAGTTTCACGTTGGCGAAAACGAGCTGCTCGTTTTCGTTCAAATCCAGCGCCGGCAAGACGCCGGTTTCGCCGGCGGACGGACGTTTGTTGCTGAACGGGAATAAATACTCGAACTCGCTCAGGATGTCCTCCACGCCTTCGCACAATTTCGCGCCTTTCTTGATGAGGCCGTGACAGCCTTTGCTGCGGGGCGAATCAATGCGCCCGGGCACGGCAAAGATTTGCCGCCCATATTCATTCGCGAAATTCGCGGTGATCAGTGCGCCTCTGGTGAGGTTGGCCTCCACCACCACCGTGCCAAGCGTCAGGCCGGCCACGATGCGATTGCGAATGGGAAAGCTCTGCTTGTCGGCCGGACGGTTAAACGGAAATTGCGTGATGACCGCGCCGTTGGCGGCAATGCGCTCGAACAGTTCCGCGTTCTCGGGCGGCGCCACTAGATTGATGCCCGTGCCCAGCACGGCTTTCGTCCGCCCCTTGCCGCTCAGCGCGCCCTGGTGCGCCGCCGTATCGATGCCGCGCGCGCCGCCGCTGACCACCGCCACGCCGAGGTAGGCGAGCTGGTAGGACAGCTTGCGCGCCGTTTCAATGCCGTAATGGGTGGTCATGCGCGAACCGACCATGGCCACACCGTTTTTGTCCTTGGGCGTCAACGAACCCTTGACGTAGAGCACTAAAGGAGGGTCATATATCTCGCGCAACAGCGGCGGATAATTTTCGTCGGATGAAATCAAAACGTGGCAGCCGAATTCGGAAATGCGTTTCAACTCACCGGCGAGGTCCACGGATTTTTCCCATGAGGAAATCTTTTCGGCGACCTCATCGCCAATATTGCGCACGCGAAGCAGCGTGGATTTGGAGGCGGCCAGGATTTTCGGCGCCTCGCCAAAATGCTCCAGCAACGAGCGGGCGCGGACCGGCCCCACGCCCTCAACCATGTTTAGCGCGATGAATGCTTCGCGGGAATCCATCCGCATGGAATAACGATTGCGAATAAGAGCCGCAAGGATTGTTTCGCGGTCCTTCCACGCGGGTGTTCGTAAAGGCGGTCCAGTATGGCGCTGGTTGTGACAATTGAATCGCGGCGTGCCCACGTGCGCTCTCGAAACGCACCGCAGGCGGCGGCCAAGTACCCGTTTGTAGCCAATGAGATGTATGATGCGCCGGATATCTCCATGGCGGTGCCGCTGCCCGGCGGCGAAGTGCTGGCCGGAGGAGGCAATGTCAGATTTCTGTATGGAGCGTCTGCAACCATGACGGCGGAATAAGCGGGGTCACCATCCACTGCTGTCCAAGTGGGGTTCAAATTTAAGTTCATAAATTGGAACGTTATGCCAGAGTCAGGCGTGCCAGGCGGGGACGCACTTGACCACGTTCCACATGAGCTCGTCCAGGTTGAGTCCTTCCACGCGGGTGTTCGTAAAGGCGGCCCAGCACAGTCCGCTGCCGGTTCGCACCATGACGGTCAAGGTGCCGGGGAGGCTGCCCGTATGCCACCAGTTGGGAATCTTATTGACGCACCAGCCGCAGGCATACTGGGAGTTCGCCTCACTGGCCGTGGTCATGGTTTTGATCGTCTCCGCAGTCAGGATGCTGGGCGTGGTCTGGAAACCGTCCACATGCATGGCCAACCGGACCAGTTCGCTGGGGGTGGCCACCCAGCCGCCATGCGAATCCATGCGGGTGACATTCATGTCATAAGGCTCAGTGTCCGAGTCGCTCCGCCCATAATAGACCACCTCGCCGGGGGCACGTTGCGCCAGCGTGTTACCCGCCAGCCGCATGTTTGTGATCCCGCATTTCGCCAGCACGGCTTGCTTCACATAATTCTCGTATGACCGGCCGGTGACTTTTTCAATCACGCGCCCCAGGATGCAATAGCCAAAGTTGGAATAAGCATACCGAGTTCCAGGCTCGTAATCCAACGGCTGATGGCGCAGCGTCCAGGTGATCAGCTCCCGGTGGTTCATCGATTTCTCACGAAACATGGGATCTTTTTCGTCATTTTCCCAGCCGCCAGCGGTGTGTGTGAGCAAATGGTGAAGCGTGATCTTCTCCACGGCTCCCGGATAATCGTTTCCGTAATCGAATCCCAATCGGCCGTGCTCGCCAAATACAATATCGTGCAGCCCCAACCGGCCCTGGTCGATCAGCGAAAAAATGGCCACGGAGGTGACCGGTTTGGTCACGCTGGCGATGCGGAACAGGCTGACCGCCGTGGCCGGCTCCCCCGCCTGCTTGTCGGCATAACCAAAGCCTTGTTGATAGACAAACCGTCCATGCCTGGCCACAGCCAGCGACAGCGCCGGGGCCTGGTGGCTCTCCATGGTCTGGGTCACGATTCTCGCGATGGCCGCCGCCTCGCTGGTCGTGGGCAACGGTTCCGGGTCGCGGTCGTCCGCTGCGAGTGCGGAAAGCGGGCCGCCCCAGCTGGGAAGGCCTCCCGCTGAAAGTGCGACGGCGCTGGTTCTTAAAAAAGTCCGCCGGCTGATTGTCATGCTGGGAGGCTGAGTTGAAAGAAACATTCTTTCAGTCATTGAATTATAACGTGATTGACAGGCGGCGGATCATGAATTTCGCGCCCCAGCGGCGGATGATTTCGCCGTACAAATATCAACACCTCACAGCCAAAATCGGAACTGCGTTTCAACTCGCCTATACGGTTTCATATCGCCTGCCGCCGGCGACGGCAAGGATTGTTTTCAGTGCGGATCCAGGCAACGGTTGTTCCCCGAATGGTGACAACGAAAGAATTGTATCCCCTGAATCGGTGATTGCCAGGGTCCGTCCATTCCCGCTAGTTTGATCCGTGAATTCCCATTACCATCATGAGCTCAAAAAATAGCATCGAAAAATCCTTCACCCTGGCCAAGGAACGTTACGCTGAAATTGGCGTGGACGCGGAACGCGTTTTAAAGAATCTGCAGAAAATACCCGTCTCCCTGCATTGCTGGCAGGGCGATGACGTGGGGGGCTTCGAAAACTTCGGCGGCACGCTGGGCGGGGGCCTGGTGGCCACCGGCAATTACCCCGGCAAGGCGCGCACGCCCGCCGAACTTCGCGCCGACGCCGAGAAGGCGCTGTCGCTGATCCCCGGCAAGCACCGATTCAACCTGCACGCCTTTTACGGCGATTTTGGCGGCCAGAAAGTGGAGCGCAACGAAATCAAACCGGAGCATTTTAAGAGCTGGATTGACTGGGCCAAGTCCATCGGCATCGGTTTGGATTTCAACCCCACCTGTTTTTCGCATCCGCAGGCCGCCAGCGGCTTCACCCTGTCGCATCCGGACAAGGCGATCCGCAAATTCTGGATCGAGCATTGCCAGGCCAGCCGCGAAATCGGCGCGGTAATGGGCAAGGCGCTCGGTTCCACCACCGTCACCAACATCTGGATCCCCGACGGCATGAAAGACTCGCCGGCGGACCGCCGCGGACCGCGCGAACGGTTGGCCAGCGCGCTGGACGAGGTGTTCCGGAAGCCGCTGAATCCCAAGCATCATCTCGATGCCATCGAAGGCAAACTTTTTGGCATCGGCGCGGAGAGCTACACGGTGGGCATGCATGAATTCTACCTGGGCTACGCGGTCAAGAACCAGAAGCTGGTCTGCCTCGACGCCGGCCATTTCCATCCCACCGAAAACATGTCGGACAAAATTTCGTCGGTGCTCTGTTTTGTCCCGGAAATCCTGCTGCACGTCAGCCGCGGCGTGCGCTGGGACAGCGACCACGTCGTGATTCTCAATGACGACCTGCTGGCCATCGCGCAGGAACTGGTGCGCGGCGATTATCTCGGCCGCACGCACATCGGATTGGACTACTTCGATGCCAGCATCAACCGGGTCGCCGCCTGGACCCTCGGCGCGCGCAACATGCTCCGCGCCCTCGGCCTCGCCATGCTCGAACCCGTGGAAAAGTTCAAGCAGCTTGAATTGGCGGGCGACTACACCTCGCGGCTGGCATTGATGGAGGAAGCCAAGTCCATGCCGTTTGCGGCGGTGTGGGATTATCATTGTCTCCAGCAGGGCGCGCCGGTCGGCGAACAGTGGCTGGCCGAGGTCAAAAAATACGAGCGGGACGTGCTCTCAAAACGCGCCTGAGTGCCACCGGCAAAATCACCCGGGATGAAGTCCGATGGCGGCCTTGACGGCCGCCGAGAGGACTGATGCCCCACCATGGAAAACAACGACTATGAATGAAGCTGCCACCACCAATCCGGCCCTCGGCATCACTATTTTTGTCCTGGGCGGACTCGCGGGCGCGGTGTTTTATCTGCCGCTCAAAAAGGTGAAGAACTGGGCTTGGGAAAGCTACTGGCTTTTCTACGCGCTGTTCGCACTGCTCCTCGTGCCTTGGGCGCTGGCTTTCATCCAGTCGCCGAACACGTTGAGCGTCCTCAAGGCCGCGCCGGCCCGGGAACTCTGGTATTGCTACCTTTGTGGCGCGGCGTGGGGCTTTGGCGGCCTGACCTGGGGGCTGATGATCCGTTACCTCGGCGTCGGTCTCGGCCTGGCCATCGGCTGCGGGCTTTGTTCGGCGGCGGGCACCATCGTCCCCAAGATCCTCAAGGGGGAATTTGGCGCGTTGTTCCAATCCGACGCCGGCATCGTTTCGTTCCTCGGCGTGCTGGTCTCTCTCGCCGGCATCGTGCTGGTCGGCCTGGCCGGCATGTCCAAGGAAAAGGAACTGCCGGAAGCCGAGAAAAAGAAGGCCGTGGCGGAATACAACTTCAGCAAAGGCATGCTGGTAGCCCTGTTCTCGGGCTTGATGAGCGCCGCGCTCGGCTTCGGCCTAGTCGGCGGGCCGACGATTGAGAAGCTGGCGCTGAGCACCCAGCCCATGACGCCGGTGGCCTGGGCGGGAATGCCCGTGCTGGTCATCGCCCTGCTGGGCGGGTTCACCGTGAACTTCCTCTGGTGCCTTTTCCTGAACGCGAAAAACAAAACCTTCGGCGACTACACCAAGCCGGGCGCGCCCTTCATTTCCAATGTCATTTTCGGCGCGATTGCCGGCGCCATTTGGGTTTGCCAGTTCGTCGCCTTCAAGACCGGGGAGCCGCAGATGGGCAGTCAGAGCTACGTTGGCTGGGCGGTGCTGATGGCCAGTTCAATCATGTTCAGCGGCGCGCTCGGTCTGATTTTAGGCGAATGGAAGGGCACCAGTGTCCGCACCCGCAGCCTGCTCGGACTGGGACTGGCGGTGCTGCTCGGCTCCGCCATTCTCTCCGGCTACAGCGGCGCCCTGGGCCAGAAGGCGGCCAGCACCGCGCCGGTTCCAGCCGCGGCGCCGGGCTCGCGCTAGCTCGAACGCAAATCATTCGCCCCCACTGGATCAATTCAAAACAACATGGCACCCAAAACGATTCTGGTTCCCGTGGACGGCGCTTCCAACATCAAGCTGGAGGCGCTGGATTTTGAGACCCTCGCCACGATCCATTCTGCCAGCACCGACAGTCCCCACGCGGAACATGACGGTTTGAAATATAACGCCACCGGGGAGGAGTTTGACTGGTTTGATTACGTCATCCGCTCGCTGCCGGACGCCTGCCGTTCCGCGGCGGTGGTGGCGCCGGTCGCGCGCGGCGCGTCGGGCGGCCTCGTGGGCGCGGACAACACGCTATTGGAGGTTCCGGGCCGGCGCCTAACGCTGGCTTACACGCAGGGTTATCCGGAGGCGGTCAACGAAGCATTCGCCCGACTGGCGGGTTCGCGCGAGGAATTTTTTCAGGAGACCGGATCCATCCGCGATTTTCCCGGCTCGCTGACCTTGCTGAAACGGCTGTTGTATGAGGAAATGGTCCGGCCGCAGTTGCTCGCGCAGGCCGCGGGCTTTGGGCAGTACGGCGCGCTGATGGGGGGCCATTTCCTTGGCAACGACTACCTCGCCGCCATCAAATTGGCGGGGAACGAACACAGTTACTGGCTGTGCCACACCGGCACGCGGGATGTCCGCGGTCGGCCCGGCGCGCCCAGCCAGGCCAGCCGGCAGGTCAAAGGCTTCCAGCGGCTCGTGCCGCAAACGCCATCCGTGTGTTACCGGACCATCGGCGCCATGCCCGTCGCGCAGGCCGCGCAGCTCAAGCTGCCCGCCCCGCCGCTGGTGGTTCCGGGCGGACACGACACCTGCCTCTCGCACATTCCGATTCTCTCGACATTTTATCAGGCGTATCCAGCCGCCGTGGGCCGGCCGGTGGTTCAGGTGGAAGCGGGCACTTGGACGATGATCGCGCAGATGGGCGGCGCCGCCCAAGTGCCGGGCGACGGCTACACCCGCGATATCATCATTCAGGGAACGGTGGACGGCGAATCAGTCGTGACCGCGCGGTACGGCGGCGGCGCGGATTTCGCGCACCTGCAAAAAGTCGCCCAGGCCCGAGGCCGGGACTTCGACAAGGGTTGGGATGCAGCAAAGCTGCTGAACCTTTTGCGCGCCGCCAATTGCTTTGTGCTGCCGAACATCAATCCGGCGAACCATGGCACGGGTCCGTTCCCGCAGGTCAAGGGTCGGATTCTCAACGAAGCGGCGTTCTTCGCCGACGGCATAACCGCCTACCTGGCCGCCAACCTGATGACCGCCATGACCACGGCCGAACAAGTGGCCGCCATTTCGCCCGAGGTGGAAGTGCCCATTGTGTTGACTGCCGGCGGATCCAAGGATCCGTTTTTTGCCTCCGTTCTGGCAACGCTGACCGGCCACCCGGTTTACGCCATGTTTGACCAGAGCGGCCAGGCCGTCACTGAAACCACCACGCTCGGCGCGGCCATCGTCGGCAAAGCGGCGTGTCTGGAGGTTCATCCCTACGCAGTGGACACAGCGGCGCTGGGTGTGAAGTACCGGCAAATAGCGGCGCTGAAAGGTGAACTGGTTGCGGCGCTGACCGCTTATCGATTGAAGTGGCTGCAGCAACAGGCCGGAGAATAGTGAAAACCGCCGCGCCCGGTTGATCCTTAAATCTGAAAATCAATCGCCAGGTTCCGGTCCGCCTTGCTGATGACCCGCATGTCCAGGCCGTCGTAAATGACCAGTGAATTGGGCTGGACACTTTCCATGATGAACACGTTGCCGCCGATGGTGCTGCCGGCGCCAATGATCGTATCGCCGCCCAGAATGGTGGCGCCCGGATATATCGTCACCCGATCCCCGATGGTGGGATGCCGTTTCTTGCCGCGCAATTGCTGGACGTCGGCGGTGGATTTGGCACCCAGCGTCACGCCATGATACATCTTGACGTGGTCCCCGATGGCGCAAGTTTCACCCACCACGGTGCCAGTGCAATGGTCCACGAAAAAATGGGAGCCGATCTTGGCCCCGGGATGCAGCTCCATGCCCGTGCGGGCGTGGGCCCATTCGGACATGATGCGCGGGATCAGCGGCACTTCCTTGAGAAAAAGTTCGTGGGCCAGCCGTTGCACGGCGATGGCCTCCACAAAGGGATACGCCACCAACACCTCATCCTTGCTCGACGCAGCCGGGTCCCCGTCATACGCGGCCTGCATATCGGTCTGCAGGATTTCCCGCAGGTCGGGCAGCTTGGCCAGAAACTGCGCGGTGAGCTTGTGCGCCTCGCCGTGAATGTCCTTTTTGGCCAGCCCCTTGGGCGGATGATACTCCAGGCTCTTGCGGATTTCGTCTTCAAGCGATCCCAGTACCGAATCCAGCAGCGCCGCGGTTTCGGCCTTTATCTCCGACGAGTGGATGGGCTTCTCATCAAAGAACCCGGGAAACAGCAACCGGAGCAAATCGACGGTCAACGCGGCGACCGCGCGCTTGGATGGCAGGTTTTTGCCGTCCAAGTGGTTGATGCCGCCGATTTTTGCATAGGATGCGACCAGTCGACTGGTCAGTTGCGTGACGGTGTCCACAGGGCAGACACTACCACGAAGGCCCGCTAGTTTACCAGCCGATACCAGTTGTCCCGCTGGTGCGGCTCATAGCCGAGTTCCTTGATGAGCCGGTGCATGTCGGCCACGGTCATGCGGAAAGTGGTGCCAGCCTGCGAGACCACGTTCTCCTCGATCATGATGCTGCCGAGGTCGTTCGCGCCGAATTTCAAGGCGATCTGTCCGATCTCGAGACCCTGCGTTACCCAGGAACTCTGCACGTTTTCAAAATTATCGAGGTAAATGCGGCTCAAAGCCTGCGTGCGCAGGTATTCATGCGCGCCCACCGTCGGCGCCTTCAAATTGGTGTGCTCAGCTTGAAACGTCCAGCCGATGAACGCCGTGAAATGGGCCGGAGAGATTCTTGTCGTCCCGGCTATCGCCTTTTCGCTTTCCGCTTTCCGCTTTAATGATATCTCCTGCTGCGCGCGTAAACGCTCCAGGTGCTCGATGCGGTCTTCCACCGTTTCCACGTGGCCGAACATCATTGTGGCGGAGGAATACAAGCCCAGTCCGTGCGCGAGGTCCATGACCTCCAGCCAGTCGTCACTCATGGCCTTGAGCGGGGAAATGCGCTGGCGCACGCGGTCCACGAGAATCTCGCCGCCGCCGCCGGGAATCGAGCCCAGGCCCGCCGCCTTGAAATCGGCGATGATCTTTTCCAGCGGTTCGTGGAAGACTTCGCGAAAATGAACAAATTCGCTCGGGCTAAAGCCGTGGATGTTGATCTGCGGCCATTTGCCTTTGATATGCGACAGCAGGTCCAGATACCACTGCTTGGTCAGCTTCGGGTGGTGCCCGCCCTGCATGAGAATTTGCGTGCCGCCGAGCGCAAGCGTCTCCGCGATCTTGTCGTCCATCTCGGCGAGCGAGATGATGTAGGCATCGGCGTCCTTTTCCACGCGGTAAAACGCGCAGAACTTGCAATAGACGTTGCACACATTCGTGTAGTTGACATTGCGGTCCACGTTGAATGTCACAATCTCGTTGCCCCGGCCGCTGTACGCGCCGGCTTTGGCCAGTTGGCGGCGCCGGTCCGCGAGCGCGCCCAGTTCCTCCAGCGGCAGCGCGTACAGGCGCCGCGCTTCGGCCGGGTCAATGCGTTTGCCGTCCCAGACCTTTTGCAGCAGTTCGTCCAGTGATGCGTCGTAAATCACGGTGACAAATTAACCAATTAAGCCCGTCGAATCAAACGGGACATTTGGGCCTCGTGGCGGCGGGCCTCCCGGCCGGCCGTAGAGCCGTGGTTTTCCGACGGCGCCGTGGCCACCCCCAAAAAATAGAAAATCGGATTTCTGGGTGGAACAGGCGTCCCGCCTGTTGTTTCCGGCGTCTCGCCGGAAACCTCCTGGCACGAAAGCCTGGTGCCTCCGAAACAGCGCTCTCAAACAGGTGGCTCATCTGTGTTGGCGGCCGATCATCGGCTCTGTGTTTGGAAAAAACTAGCGTGGTTCGCGTGCTTCGCGGCTCAGATTCCCTCTTCGTTTCGTTCCCTTTTGTTTAAAATCTGTGTCCATCTGTGGTTAATAATCCGCCATCCGCACGCGATTTGGACGGTTCTTGGGCGGAAAAGCGAACCAAAAAGACCCATAAGAGCAGCCCCACGTAAGACCTTTGAAATCATTAGCCTGACCCGGAATGGAATAATCGCCCGGCTTTCCCCCTTCGCTACTGGTCTTACGTTTGCAAATCTGGCGTGCGCACGGAATCCGGCGGGACGCCGGATTCAACAGGCGGGACGCCTGTTCCACCCATTTTGAAAAGATGCCCTCAATATCTCGGCACGTTGCGGTCGATTTCATCCGACCACGCGTTGATGCCGCCCTTGACGCTCTTGACGTACTTGAATCCCTGCTGGCGCAGGAAACCGAGCGCCTTCATCGACCGCACGCCCGCCTTGCAATGCAGATAGTATTGCTGGTTGGGATCCAGCTCGGTGAAGCGGTCGTTTAACTGGCTCAACGGCAGCAGCGGCACGCCGGGGACCTTGGCAATCTCGTATTCGTCCGGCTCGCGCACGTCCACCACCTTGATGCCCAGCGCCGGATTATTCAGCGCCTTCTTCATGTCCTGCACGGTCACTTCGTCCGGGTTGTCGAGGTTTTCCGGCTCCGGAACGATGCCGCAGAACGTTTCGTAGTCGATCAGTTCCTTGATGGTCGGATGCTCGCCGCAAATCGGGCACTGGGGATCGCGCCGCAATTTCAACTCGCGGAACTTCATGTCGAGCGCATTGAACAGCAGGAGGCGGCCGATCAGTGACGTCCCCTTGCCCATCGCCAGCTTTAAGATTTCCGTGGCTTGGATGCAGCCGATGATGCCCGGCAGCACGCCGAGCACCCCGCCTTCGGCGCAACTGGGCACCATGCCGGGCGGCGGCGGTTCCGGATACAGGCAGCGGTAGCACGGCCCGCCCAAGTGCGGCGCGAAGACGCTGGCCTGCCCTTCAAATCGGAAAATCGACCCGTAAACATTGGGCTTATTCAGCAAAACGCAGGCGTCGTTGGTCAGGTAACGGGTGGGAAAATTGTCCGTGCCGTCCACCACGATGTCATAGGGGCGAATGAGCTCGAGCGCGTTCTCGGCGGAAATGCGCGTATTGTAGAGCACCACCTCGCAATTGGGGTTGATGCCCTGAATGGTTTCCCGGGCCGATTGCGCCTTGGGCCGGCCCACGTCGGCGTCCGTATGCAGCAACTGGCGCTGGAGATTGGAATAATCCACGGTGTCGAAATCGACGATGCCAATTTTACCGATGCCGGCCGCGGCCAGATACATGCTGATGGGCGAGCCCAAGCCGCCCGCGCCAATGCACAGGACGCTGGTGCTTTTGAACTTCTTTTGCCCGGCCAGTCCGACTTCGGGCAAGATCAAATGCCGCGAGTAACGGCGGATTTCTTCATTGTTTAATTCCATATCGAGTAAATTAGAATATGTCAGATGCCGAATAAATCAAGTCGGGGTATGCCCGGCCCGGACTTTCCCGGCTTGTCGGCGGCGGAATCCCTGCTACCCTTCACGACTTTGCTGTGAGCATCGCCAAAGAAATCGCCAGACGCCGCACGTTCGCCATCATTTCGCATCCGGACGCGGGCAAGACCACGCTGACGGAAAAGCTGCTGCTTTACGGCGGCGCCGTGCAACTGGCCGGCTCCGTCACCGCCCGCAAAAACCAGCGGGCCACCACCAGCGACTGGATGGAACTGGAAAAAAAACGCGGCATCTCCATCAGCTCCACCGTCCTGCAGTTTGACTACGACGGCTACCGCATCAACCTGCTGGACACCCCCGGCCACAAGGACTTCTCGGAAGACACCTACCGCGTGCTCACCGCCGTGGATTCGGTTGTCATGGTCATCGATTCCGCCAAGGGCATCGAGCCGCAAACCCGCAAGCTCTTCGAGGTCTGCCGCCAGCGCGGCGTGCCCATCTTCACCTTCATGAACAAGTGCGACCGGCCCATGAAGAACCCGCTCGAACTGATCGACGAACTGGAACGCGTGCTGGGCATCGGCGCCTTTCCCGTGAACTGGCCCATCGGCGACGGCTTTGATTTCCGCGGCGTTTTTGACCGCCAGACCAGCCGCATGCACCTGTTCGAGCGCACCGTGGGCGGACAGTTTCGGGCGCCGGTGTCGGTGGGCGGCGTGGATGACCCGGCGGTGCGGGGACAGCTCGACGACACCACGTTCAACAAGACGGTGGAAGAGCTCGCGATGCTCGAACAGGCGGGCGAAATCTTTGATGATGCCGCCGTGCTTGCGGGCCGGAGCACGCCGGTTTTCTTTGGCAGCGCCAGCAACAATTTTGGCGTGCAACTGCTGCTCGACGGCTTTTTGAAACATTCGCCGCCCCCCAAGCCCCGCGTGATGGCCGGCACGCAAATTTCGCCCGAATACCCGCAATTCAGCGCCTTCATCTTCAAGATCCAGGCCAACATGGACCCGAAACATCGCGACCGCATCGCCTTCATCCGGGTCTGTTCCGGCAAGTTCGAGCGCGACATGACCGTGCATCATTCGCGCTCGGAAAAGAAGGTGCGGCTGTCCAGTTCGCACAAGATTTTCGGGAACGAGCGCGAAACCGTGGATGAAGCGTTTCCCGGCGACGTCATTGGTTTGGTCGGCCACGATGGTTTCGGCATCGGCGACACGCTGACGAGCGATCCCAAGGTTCAGTACAAGGAAATTCCGCGGTTTACGCCGGAGGCGTTCAGCTACCTGCACAATCCCAACACTGCGAAATACAAGCAATTCCGCCAGGGCCTGGACCAACTTTTGCAGGAGGGGGTGATCCAGGCGTTGTATCTGCGCAATTCCTCAATCAAAGCGCCGTTGCTGGCGGCGGTCGGCCCCCTGCAATTCGAAGTGGTGCAATACCGTCTGGAAAGCGAATATGGCGCGGTCTCGCGGCTGGAAGCGGCGCCGTGGACCGTCGTCCGCTGGCTGCCCACCGACATCACGGAAGACGCCCTGGATACCTTATCGCTCCCCACCGGTGCGCGCATCGCCTATGACCTGGGCAAGAACCCGGTGGCGCTTTTCCCGAACGAATGGTCGGCCAA
Organism: Verrucomicrobiota bacterium; assembly: GCA_049509875.1. Taxonomy (GTDB): domain Bacteria; phylum Verrucomicrobiota; class Verrucomicrobiia; order Limisphaerales; family UBA11358; genus UBA11358. Next base: position 126,299 of record JBEKZM010000010.1, read on the forward strand.
CTATTTCGCCGAAACGAACAAGCGCTTCCCGTTATCCGCCATTCCGATTCAAACCGCCAGGAAAGGCTAATACACATACTTCGGCGGATACACCGGACCCAGCCGGTGTTTCTCCAGCAATTCACCAAACCGCGCAATGGCGCGCTTTTCGTCCTCCCCGAGGTGAAAATGGATGTGCCACTCAAAATAATCCCGCCGGAAATCCTCATCAAACTCCTCGCGTGTTTCAATGATCGTATCGAGTGTTTCCATGCCGAACCGCCTGGCCTGCCGCAGCTCGCGCCGCAATTCGCGATTTTCCACCCCGCGCCGCAGCGCCCAGACAGCGTACACGAACGGCAGGTTCGTCATTTCCAGCCAGGCCCCGCCCAGATCAAAGACGCCATGCGTGTGCGGCGCGCGCTGGAATTCAATCGCGCGGTCGCCAATCAGCAGAACGAAGTCCTTTTCCATCGCGACGGCATAGCTCTCCAGCGGCTTGAATTCCGGATGCAAGCCGCGCTCGGCCAGCAGCACTTTCAGCAGATTCACGCTGGCCAGCGAGGCGGTATCGCAGAAGACTTCGCGCATCTCGTCGAGCGGCTTTTTGTACGCCAGCAGCACGCTGTACACGTCGCCGAGCGACGCGATGGACACGCCGTCGAGGATGTCGTACCGGTCCAGCAGCAGCGTTTCCGTCACACTCACCAAAGCGGCATCCAATTCGTCGCGCTGCAGCATTTCGGCGAGCTTCGCCGGAGTGGCGTAGACCAACTCGCTTTCAATGCCCCGGGTCAGCGGCACGGCATTCAAGAATGGCACCGAGCCGATGCGAAATTTAGTTGCTGTTTCCAATTTATTGAACCTAACAAACTTCGGCCCGGGATTCCAGCCCGCGCAAGATCTGAATGGCATGGCCCTGGTTTTTTGCGTGCGCGCCGCCGTCTTGTGGGTTAATAGCGGAATATGCGAGGCACTCTGCGCGTGGCTCAACCGCCGTCCCAGCCGCTCCTGGTCTTTGACGGCGACTGCCATTTTTGCGGGCTTTGGATTCGGCGCTGGCGACAGTTGACCGGCGACGCGGTGGATTATCTGCCGGCCCAGGACCCGCGCATCGCCGCCCAATTTCCCGAAATTCTGCGCGGACAATCGGCGGCCGCGGTCCAGCTCATAGCTCCGGACGGGACGGTCTTTTCCGGCGCGGCAGCGGTCTTTCAAACCCTGGCCCGCAATCCGCGCTGGCGCCGGCTGGCCGAGGCGTACGACCGCTTCCCGAAGCTGGCGCGATTTTCCGAATGGGCCTATCGCTTGGTGGCCGGCCATCGGCCGTTCTTCTCAGCGGTGACCCGCGCCTGCTGGGGCCGTCACTTGGAGGCGCCCTCTCACCAGCTTGTCCGGTGGCTCTTTCTCCGGGGGCTGGGTCTGGCTTATTTCTTTGCCTTCGTATCCCTTCTGACGCAAGTCACCGGTCTGGTCGGGCATGACGGTATTTTGCCGGCAGACCGATATATGGCAGCCTTGCGACAACAATGCGACCAGCAAGGCATCGGCCTCCAGCGCTTCCACCGGTTGCCGACGCTGTGCTGGTTCAATGCTTCGGACACGTCCCTGAATCTCCAGTGTGCGGCGGGGACCGTCCTTTCCGTAGTGCTGGTTGCCGGTCTGGCGCCGGCGCCGTGTCTGGCGCTGCTCTGGCTGCTTTGGCTTTCCCTGGTGGGCATCGGACGCGACTTCATGGGATTTCAATGGGACAGCCTGCTGCTCGAGGCCGGCTTCCTCGCCATCTTTCTGGCGCCGCTGCAATGGCTGCCGCGGCCAGGGCGGGAAGCGCCGCCGTCGCGTCTGTTCGTCTGGCTGCTGCGGCTTCTCCTGTTCAAGCTCATGTTCTCCTCGGGTTGCGTGAAACTGTTGAGCGGCGACCCGAACTGGCGCGACCTTACAGCCCTGACGTATCACTATGAAACCCAGCCGCTGCCGCCCTGGACGGCCTGGTACGCCAACCAACTGCCGCTGTGGTTTCAGAAAATCTCCTGTGCCGGCACGCTGGCCATCGAAATCGGGGCGCCGTTCCTCATTTTTGCGCCCCGGCGCATTCGGTTCGCTGGCGCGGCGCTGCTGACCGGGCTGCAAGTGCTCATCTTGATCACGGGAAATTATTGTTATTTCAACTGGCTGTCCCTCGCGCTCTGCCTGGTGCTGCTGGACGACTTTGTGCTGGAGAAAATCGTGCCGCGGCGATTCCGGGCGGGCCTCGCGGAGACTTCGAACCTGGCGTGCCAGCGGGCGCCGGCGACCGAGACAGGCGACAGGCCGGTCGCCGGGACCGACCGGCCAGCCTGCCAGCCTTACCGGCGCTGGCCGTTTCCGGTTTTGGCGGTGGTGGCCGCGATCGTGCTGGCGGACACCAGCTTCATGATGGCGCTGACGCTCGGCTGCCGCTCGCCCTGGCTGGCGCCGCTGGGAATGGTGGCGGAAGTGCTGGAACCGTTTCGGTCCGTCAACAACTACGGTTTGTTTGCCGTGATGACCACCCGGCGAAACGAAATCATCGTTGAGGGCAGCAACGACGGCGTGACCTGGCTGCCGTACGAATTCAAATATAAACCCGGCGACGTCCACCGGCGGCCGGCCTTCGTGGCCCCGTTCCAGCCACGGCTGGACTGGCAGATGTGGTTTGCAGCGCTGGGAAATTATCAGGACAACCCGTGGTTCCAGAACTTTTGCGTCCGGCTGCTGCAGGGCTCGCCGGATGTGCTTGCCCTGCTGGCCAAAAATCCGTTTCCGAACCAGCCGCCACGGTTTATTCGCGCCCGGTTGTATGACTACCATTTCACCAGCCCCGCGGAACGGCGCGCAACGGGCGCTTGGTGGCGGCGCGAACCTGCCGGCGATTACCTGCCGGCGGGCTCGCTTCAGGGCAAAAACGCATCAGACACGTAAAAAGCTGAGGGCGGCCTTGAAGTCCTCCGGCAAGGGAGCGGTGAACTTCATTTTTTTGCCGGTGCCCGGATGCACAAAGGACAGCTTCCGCGCGTGCAACAACACCCGTGGCGCCGAATAGCCCGTCACTTCGGCGAACCGCTTGTTGGCCTTGGCGCCGTAAGTGGTGTCGCCCAAGACGGGATGACCGATAAACTGAAAATGCACGCGAATCTGGTGCGTGCGGCCCGTGTGGATGGCGGCCTCGACGTGTGTGGAATGGACGAGCCGTTCCAGAACCCTATAACTGGTGTGGGCAAAGCGGCTCTCTTCATTATCGCGCACCGCCATGCGCTTCCGATGGGTGGGATGCCGCGCAATGGAGGCGCGAATCTCGCCGGAGTCTTGGGTGACCTCGCCCAGGACAATCGCGTCATAAAATTTTTCCACCGTCCGCGCTTCGAACTGCCGGGCGAGCCCAACGTGCGTCTCGTCATTCTTGGCCACGACCAGACAGCCGCTGGTTTCCTTGTCGAGGCGATGCACAATGCCGGGCCGGGCCACGCCGCCAATGCCGCTCAACGTTCCCTGGCAATGATGCAGCAGGGCGTTCACGAGCGTATGTTCCTCGTGCCCGGCGGCCGGATGCACCACCAGGCCGGGCGGCTTGTTGAGCACCAGCAGCGAGGCGTCTTCGAACAGGACGTCCAGCGGAATTTCCTCCGGCTGCGCCTCGGCCGGCCGGGCCTCCGGCCAGTGGATTTCCACCTGCTCGCCGGCCCTGGGCGTGTGGGTGGGCTTGACGGTCTGGCCGTTGACGCGGATGTAGCCCTGTTCGATAAGCCGCTGCAGGATGCCGCGGGAGACCGCGGGAAATTTGTCGCGCAAAAAGATGTCCAGCCGGCTGCCAGGCAACGACTGTTCGATGATAAAATGTTCCATCCGGTCAGGCATTCCGCATCCTTGTTCCGGCCGCGGTCTGGAAACCCCGCGCAGCGAGAACGGCCAAGCCGCCCCCGCGAGAAGCTGGGTTGCGCCTTCCAAGAAAGCCGGGCGGCACGTTTGCCAGCCGGACCCGCAAAATGAAAACGGCCGTTTTTTTCATCAACCTTGCGCCGCCTTGGGTATTGAATCGTCTTTCCAATTGAGGATGAAAATGAAGGCCACGCCGGTGCAAATGGCGGAATCCGCGACGTTGAACGCGGGGAAATCGAAAATGTCGGTGGTGCCGCGGCGGGCCATGTAAAAATGCAAAAAATCGACGACCGCATGGCGCCCGGGCAGCAGGCGGTCTGTGAGGTTGCCAATGATGCCGCCAAAGATAAGTCCAAAGGCGAACTGGCCGGTGAGCCGGTGGGCGCTGAAGTGATGGCGCGTCAGGTATAGGACCACCAGCGCTGCCAACGCCACCGTGGCCAGCACGGCGTTGTTGCCGGTGAACATGCTCCAGGCCGCCCCCGTATTGGCTCGATGCGTCAGGTTGAAAAAGCCCGGAATAACCGGAATCTCGTCGCCCGGGAAAATATCCCGCAGCACGAACCACTTGGTGATCTGGTCGCAAATCAGGACACAGAGCGCCACCACAGCGATGCGGCTGTTAGATTTTGAAAGAATAGATGGGGCGGCCATGTACGACTTATGCCGCGGATTAAACCAGAAATTTCGCTTAAATCAAGCCTGTCCCAGTTTCCGGGATTTGTCCGTGGCGGCGCGGACGGCGGTGATGACCGCTGCCCGCAGGCCGCCTTTTTCCAGTTCGTGCACGCCTTCGATCGTGGTGCCGCCGGGGCTGGTCACCTGGTCTTTCAACGCCCCGGGATGCTGGCGCGTTTCCAGGACCATTTTCGCGCTGCCCAAAACCGTCTGGGCGGCCAGCCGCGTGGCCACGTCGCGCGGCAATCCGGACGCCACGCCGCCGTCGCTCAGGGCCTCGATAAATTGGTACACATACGCCGGGCCGCTCCCGCTCAGGCCAGTCACGGCGTCGAGCAGCGCCTCCTTCACCGGCAGGGCCAATCCCACGGCGGACAAGAGCTTTTGAGCGAGTTCGCCATCGGCGGCCGTGGCGTTTTTGCCCAGCGCAAAGCCGGCCGCGCCGGCGCCGACCAGGGCGGGCGTGTTGGGCATCACACGAATCACCCGGGCTCCGGCCGGCAGCGCGCTTTCCAATTTGGCCAGGGTCACGCCGGCCGCGATCGAAATCAGCAGGTGATTTTGGCTGAAAATGCCGGCAATCTCCGCCAGCGCGACGGGCACCTGGTCGGGCTTGGTGGCCAGCACGAGCACGTTTGCCGCCTGGGCGGCGGCCAAGTTGGCGGCGTAGGCTTTTCCGCCGGTTTCCGCCGCAAAATGTTCCCGCGCGGCGGCCACCGGATCGGCCGCGAACAACTGGTTTTTCTTCACGAGAGCGGCGTTGAGGAAACCCCTGGCCAGCGCGTTGGCCATTTTGCCCGCGCCCAGAAAACCGATTTTAAGTTGCGCCATGCCGCAGTTGTAGCAGCCGCCCACGTTCGGCGGAAGCCAAAAGGCGACGTCGCGGCTTCGGCGCCAGGCAAGCACAGGCAAAACGCCGATGAACGCAGATATTTAAACGCGTGCGCCAGCGGTTAGGACTGCGGCGGGAAGCGAAGCGCCACACCGCTTTCGTGCGGGCGAAAGCCTTCGCCCATTTGTTTGCATCCGATGCGGGCGAAAGCGCCGTCGCCGCTACGCTCTGCCGGCGCACTCCATGACGCTGGCGCGAAATAGCGGCACCCCGGGGGCACGAAGCGTTTTGGAAAATGTGCCGTCTTTCGGTACTTTTATCCATGCGCTCTCTGGTTGTGTTCTCACGGCATCGATTTCCATTCTGTCACTGAATATGTTTCAGCCGGCGCAGCACCCGCGCGCGTCAGGTGGCCGGCCTTCGCCGCGGCGTCCCAAGCCAACTGCACTTTGGTTAATTTCGGCTCGAAGGCCCCATCGTCTTCAAAAAGTGTGGCCGCGTGGCTCCCATCGCCAAAGACGAGCGCGGTCAGCTTCCAACTGTCCGGATCCTCCGTGCTCAGCGTGGGCTGCGCCAGCGGCAAAACGGTGCCGGATTTAACGAAGACGGGGACCCGATCCAGGGGAACGGTGATCGTCATTTTCTGGTGTCCCGGAAAATGCTGGCCGGTCCAAAAATCCTGCCACTCGCCGGCGGGCAAATAGACCGTGCGTTGCGCCGGCGTTTTGGTCGCCGGGGCGCTTTCCGTCACCGCCACGGGCGCGACCAGCAGGCTGTCGCCCATGAGATATTCATCGTCCAAAACGCGGGTGGCCGGATCGTCGGGATAATCCATCACCAGCGCGCGCAGCGGCGGCAGCCCCTCCTGATGGTAACGGACGAAGGCGGCATGAAGATAGGGAATCAGTTGCATCCGCAATTCAATAATGGCCCGGCACTGCGCTTCCACCTCGGCCGCCCCGGGCGCGAACTGGCCGGCATTGTTGGCCCCGCGGTCCACCTGTTTCCAGGGTGGATTTTTCAAATACCACGCGTTGACCATGGCCAGGGGCGAAAAAACAGCCGATTGCAGCCGCCGGATCAATTCCCCGGGATTGGCCGCCTCGCGAACCTCGGGCGACCACAGCAAGCCGCAAAAACCGGCCTGCGGCACCGCGTGGATGAACTGCACATGGTTGTAGAGATCGCTGTAAAGCGCATACGGCGAAGGCGCCGCCAGCGCTCCGGACGATCGGACGAGGCCGTACGTGCGCTGCCGGCGTTTCTCAAATGCTTCCTGGATTGCATTCTGGTAATGGAGCCCAAACAGGCTGTGCATCTGCTCGCCGTCCGCGCCGGACGGAAACCGGCTGGTTTCCGGGAACGACCAACTGCCGGTGAAGTCGGAGTTGTCGCACTCGTCCAGTTTGAAGCCGCTCACGCCCAGGGCGACCTGCTCCTGATCGTGGAAGTCGGCGAAGATTCTACGGGCCTGGCCATCCAGGAAGTCCGGCACCAGGCCGCCCCAAACTTCATAATCGCCCGAATGTGCCCGCAACGGCTGGTACAGGGGCGAAGAGGGATGCGTGAAGGCGTGCTCCCATAAATTGACGTGGTAATGCTGCTGTTGAAGCTGCGCGATCATGCCGTGCGGATTGGGAAATTTTTCGCTCCACACAAACGAACACGAATAGGAGTGGCTTTGCCAGCCGGGCTCCAGCCCCAACACATCGCAGGGGATGCGCTCGTCGCGCAACGACGCGGCCATGTTCAACACATTGTTTTGGTCGAAGCCCGCGTCGCAGCGATACCAGAAGCCGAGACCCCAGCGGGGCGGCAACGCGCCGCCGCCGGCAAAGAGATTGTAGCGTTGGACCGCTTCGCGCAGGGACGGACCGGCAAAGACATAGACATCCACGCCCTGCGCCTCGGGAATTTCGACGCGCGTTTCGGCGGCCGCGGAATCGGCCGGGGCGTCTTTGGGCTTCAGCCGGGTGCTGCCGCAATAGAAGGTGGCATAGCGCGCCGTGTCCACCAAAACGCCATAGCCACGGGTGGTCACATAAAACGGCACGGGCGCGTGGGAATCGCCGGCGTCCGTGACAGGATCGGCGTTGACGCGGAGCGTCTTCTTCAGACCCCGCTGCTGGAACGATTTAAACTGCAATCCCAGGCCGTAAATCATTTCGTCCGGCATCAACGGCAGACACACGAGGCACCCGCGCCGCGAAACCGAGCCGGTGATTGAGAGCGGACAGCCGGCCACCGCCGGCAGGCTGGCGAGGGCGTTGGTCAGTGGCGGGTAGTGGCGCGAAGTGATGGGAGTGATCTTCTCCGGGGTACCGATGGTCAGGCGCCAGACCCCGGGGCAGACCGGCTCGGGGCGGGCGGGCGGTTCCGCGTGAAGGGCACCAACCGCCAGGGCGGTGGCGGCCAAGCGCAACAGATATTTTTTCATTGGGCGGCAATCGCAAAGATGATGTGGTTATTTTTGTGCCGGAATTTATCCGTAATTATCCGTGTTTATCTGTTTTACAGCGCGTGGGGACAAGCTGTCCCCACCCCGGCTGCGCGGCAGGTTGACGCGGCCGGCCGCTGCGGCGCGCACGGATTTTCGCGCCCTGACTTGACGGTCATTTTGTCCATCGCGACGGACAATATAGCAGATCGCCGGCGAAGGCGATATGTCACCCTGACACAAAAGTGCATTTTAGATGTCACCGTGACATCTAAAATGACCGATGGAGGGGACTGGGATAATGACTTGCACAAGGCCAGCAGCGCTGAAGAGCGTTGTATCCCGCGTGCGATTGCCCGATGAGGGCGCGTCATGCCCGGATTGATCCAACGCCTTCAGCGTTGCCGCCAGATTGATCGCCAACCCTGGCGTAGCCGCTCCTTGGTCGCGTCAACGCCGGGCTGAATTGTTTATCGCTTTCGGGGATGCCATATGCCGCGGACCCATCCAGGTTTTGGGGTCCAGAAGAATTTTGCCTCACGCCCTCCGTTTTTTTTGCAATTCGTGGTTGACATTATCCGCGGATGTGCTACAAAGGCCGGGTGTCTCGTTCAAAGAATGAACAGTGACGGTGTCAGTCCGACAGAATGGTCCGTGAAACGAAACTTGAAACGACATTCAGTGATCCTGCCGATGCAGTCCTCCCACTCGGTTTTTTGAGCGTCTCCATTAACTATGAGCCAAGCCAGATTATTCGTCGGCAACCTGTCCTTTCAGACGGGAGAAAACGACCTCCAAGACTACTTCGCCCAGGCGGGCGCGGTGACGTCGGTTAATCTCATGCTCGACAAGATGACCGGCCGTTCACGCGGTTTTGCCTTCGTGGAGTACGCCACCTCCGAGGAAGCTCAGAAGGCCATTGAGCAGTTCCATGACAAGGACTTTCAGGGCCGCAAGATCACGGTGAACGTGGCCCGTCCCCGCGAGGAACGCGCTCCGCGCAGCGACCGTTTCGCCGGTGGCGGTGAACACCGGCCCGATCGCGGCGAACGTCGCGAGCGCTATTGATCGACTTTTCCGCCCCTTGAAAACCGGACAGCCTCCCCGGCTGCTCCGGTTTTTGTTCAAGTTCTCAGTCGGCGCAATAGCCCGCTGCCCACGAAGAGCAGTCCCGGCATCGCCAGCAAAACGAAGAACAGACTCAAACGTCTGGGCGATCCCACGACGGCCAACACAAACGTGCCCCAGCCCGCCAGGGAAATGATTCCTCCCAAAAGTTCCCAGCGCCACGCTGCGAGAATGCCCGCGAGAACCAACCCCAGGGCGAGAAACCCGATTTGAATTTCCGCGGGCTGGGTAAAAACATTGGGCACCCCTTCGCCCACGGCCATGCACGCGACCGCCATAACCAATAACGTTCCCATGATCCGGGCGGTCCATCGACACGCGGCGGCGGGGAGAGACAGGTTCGCTTTCATGACCGGATTCTAGCAAATCCTTCCGGCCGGGTCTTAATTGATAATTTAAATAGGCCCATCGAAAAAATGAATGGCGTTGGCGGCGGTGCGGCTTATGAGCCGCTGCGAGGATCCCCCGGCAGCACCACATTTTTCCATTCGTTCGTGCGGATGGACCGCGTGCCAATGATGAACCTGGCCACGTTCGTCAGCGGGACAGCAAAAACAAATTGCGCCGTGCCGACCCCGGTGCCATCGGCAAAGCCGCTTTCACTCGGTGTTGCGGCCAACGTGCGCCCGTCCGTCGTCACCGCGATGACGCCGAATTTCCGCGAGTTCATTCGGCTGGCATTCACCGCGATTGAAACGAAGGCTGTGCCGTCCGCCGTTTGGCCCACTCCGTTGAGCATGCTTCCGCCTTCCAGGGTGGAGGAGGCATTCGGTTGCGGCGAGACCGTAAAATTGGTTTGCTCAAGCGGGCCAATGGTATAGCGCAACCGCACCGTGATGTGGCTGGAACCGAGGGTGGGCAGTTTCGGGCTGAAGATTTTCACACGCCAGCCAAGATTGCCGTTGAACGCGTTGGGGGCTTCTTCGGATCCGATCACACCTTCCGCACCGGGAGGAATCACGTTATTTCTGTCATCCAACAAAGACAAATCGGCGTAGGTGCTTAAATCAAAATCAGGATGAGAGAACCAGAGGCACAGGAAGCGCGGCGCCGGCCCAACGCCGGTGCTGAAGCGGATGACTTGAACGTGTCGCAGCCATTCCAATTCTGTCGGATCCGTCACCGGCGAACCATCGGGATGCCGCGCCGCGCCGGGGTGGTTAGTCAGCCATTCATCCTGCCAGGCGAGAAAACGCAGAATCGGCGGCGCGGCCCGGGTCCAGTCGGGGATGGTGTCGGTGATCACGATATTCGTCCCATCCAAGACCAACTGTTCGCGGTTGGCGAGAAGCAAGGACAACCCTTGCATGGTCATTACTGAGTTCTTATTGGTGATGACGATTTTTCCATCGTGGATTGAGATCGCCATCGGCGCGTTGGTGGAGCTTGGACGGCGGGCGGGCTCGTAGCCGGCGAGTTGACTGCTTTGGCCGGCTGCCGGAGTTTGTCCGGTCGTCGGCACCAACTGATAGCGAACCGGCGTGCCCGGCTTGAGGTTCGCATCCGGATTCAGCACCACGATTTCCCCCGGGGACAGGCCTTCGGTAATTTCCACTGTCTCGAAATCCGTGGCGCCCCGGGTCACAGGGCGTTCACTCACAGTGCCATCCCGGTTGATAACCCAAACGCAAACGCCGGGCCCCGTCGCCTCGAACGTCACCGCACGGATCGGAACGAGCGTGGCATCGTGGTTCGTCCCCAGGAGCAAACGAGCATTCACAAACTGGTTCGGATATAGCAGAACGTCCGGGTTTGGCGTTACGCTGGCTTTGCATTTGAGCGTGCCCGTGGTGGTGTCGATTTGATTGTCCACCGCGATCAGCAGGCCTCGCGCAATGCGTTTTTGATGGCTGCGATCGCATATCTCCACGCCCGGTTTTTGCCCTGCGTCCAGTGACTTCACAACTCTCGGGACATAATCCTCGGCAAGTTGAAAAAACACTGTCGTGGATTTGCCTGACTCGGGCACCTGTGATTGGAAGGCTTCACCAGCCGGAGCTGCGACCACCCCCAGCGCTTCCACGCCAACGGCAATGTCCCCCTTGTAAGCCGTGGTCGCATCAACCGTCGGCGGGTGGTACAACTGGGCGCTGGTCACGAAGGTTGACCCCCGCCCGGAATTTTGAGGGTGTCGCAACGCCTCGAAGAGCCCCAGGGACAACAGCAGTGCCACGACCACGCCAATGGCGACGGCCCAGGCCGGAAAGCGCGACCGGGCTCCGGCGGACGCCGCTGCTGCTTTGGCGACATCACCGCCCGTCGCCGGCCGGGTATAATATTTTTCCACCCTCCATTCACCCCCGGGCTGTAAAGCCGCGAAAACGCCTTCCACTAACTGTTCTCCCGTCGCAAACGTGGTGAGGATTTCGTGCGCCGTGCGCGTCTGGGGATTGATGACAGTATTCGAGAGAAATTTTCGTCCCACGGTTTGACCCCGGGGGCGGCGTTCCTTTTCCATCCGGGCAATCCATTCGTCGCGGCCGGCGTCCTGCTGAAAACTCGGTGCCGCCTTGTCCCAAGCGCGGCCATAGTCCCCGGCCTTCAGCGCCTCCCAAAAATCGTGGACCGGCAACGGATTTGAACCCACCGCCAGCGGGGCGGCCGCCTTGTGTCGTTGCAGCCACAGCGGAACAGCCATGGCGATCCCAACTATCAAAACCAAAAAAACGGTCAGGATCCCGTTCAGGTTGGCCACCAGGTTTTGTCCCCAAGGCAGAAAGAACGCGCGCGCATACGGGTCTTGCCTGGCTGGATCGAGTACGTGCGTCCCAATTCCCTGACCGCCCAAGGCCACGAACCCAATCGCCAAACCGCCCAAGGCGATGGGCGCGATCGCCGCGCCGCCCAAGGCAAAAAGCAAGGCCACCGCCAGGCCGCCAACCGACACCAACCCCAGCGCGCCGCCGCCTAAGGCAATCACGCCGACGGCCCCGCCGCCAACGGCCAGACCGCCGACGGCCAGACCGCCCACGGCGATGAGGCCTTGCGCCCGGCCCCCGATCGCAACGACGCCTTGCGCCCTGCCCCCGATCGCGATAATCCCGCGCGCAATCCGCGCCCGCCCCGTTTGTGGGTCGATTCCCGAAACCACGTGCAGCAATGGCAGACCGAACCATTCGGTCCGGGACCGGTAATCCACTCCCGCCTGCGACCACGGCGGATTCGTAGCGGAGGCCGCGCCCGCCGGCGGCGTCGAGGCGATGGTTTCCACCTGCGTCTTGAGCACGCTGGCCTGCTGGTAACGAAGTTCCGGTTTCTCCGCCAGCGCGCGCAACACCACCTCATCCAGCCGCACGTCGATTTGAACTTTCTGCGACGGCGGCTCGATTTTTGCCCCCGGCAGTTCGCCGGTGAGCATCTGGTAGAACACGACGCCCAGCGCGTAAATGTCGGCGCGATGGTCCACCTCGCCCGGCGCCTGCCGCTGCTCGGGTGACATGTATTGCGGCGTGCCCATCACCTTGCTGGCGTCGGTGATAGCCGAGGCACCGGCCGCCCCGGTGCCGCCGCCCAGGGGCTCCGGACCGCCAGCGCCCACGATCTTTGCCAGCCCAAAATCCGCCACCTTCACCCGGCCGCGCCGGTCGAGCAGGATGTTTTCCGGCTTGATGTCGCGGTGGACGATGCCCTGGTCGTGGGCGAATTGGAGCGCGTCGCAAATCTGCGGCACGATGGCCAGCGCCTCGCGCGCGGAAACCCGCCCGGCGTGGAGCAGTTGCCGGAGATTCATGCCGTCCACATATTCCATGAGGAAAAAATACAACCCATCCGCGCGCCCGAATTCATAAAGCGTGACGATGCCGGCGTGATTCAGTTTGGCCAGCGCGCGGGCTTCCCGGGTGAACCGCTCGGCGAAGGCCGGGTCCAGGCCGACCTCCGGGGGGAGGATTTTCAGGGCCGCGATGCGATCCAGTTCCTTTTGTCGGACCTTGTAAACCGCGCCCATGCCGCCTTTGCCGACCAACTCGATGATGTCAAGCTGCGGAAACTTGGCGGCCAGTTCCTCCAGTCCCGGCAAAGCAAAGGGTTTGGGGTCGTCGCCCCCGCCGGTCCCGGTGGCCAGGGCCAGTTTTATCAAACAAGCCGGGCACAAGCCGCGGGGCGCATCCGCGGTCAGCGGGGCGCCGCAATTCTGGCAAAGTTTTTGTGTGTCCATATCACGTTCCTACCCCTTTCTGAAAGTATTGCACGCGATTGTTACCGTTTTTTTAGCGCACGGACAGCACCTCAAACAAATGCCGCATTTCCCCCTCCACCTCATCGGGCGAGTCAACGGTATCGGCCACCGCGGCCCGGATCATCCGCCGGTAGCGCTGGCGCAGGCGGTGCGCGGCCACGCGGGCGGCCGTCTCCGTAATCTCCAGCCGGGCGGCGATTTCGCCGTAGCGAATGGCATTCCCGTCCGCCGTCAACACCGGGCGCATTGCCTCCATCCATGCGGCTTTGCCCTCCCGGCCGTATTCGGCCTCCAGCCGCGCCAGCACGTCATTCAGCAGGGCCAGCGCCCAGCCCCGTTCAAACAGGGATTCCGGCGTGGCATTTTGCACGGGCTCCAGCTCGTAACGCCGCTCGGCCGAATCGTCGTTGAGCGAAAGGATGGCGTGGTGCCCGCCGCGCTTTTGCGCATGCGCCTTGTGCCATTCGTTGGTGATGAAATGTTGCAGGACCGCCAGGAGGAATGTGCGGAATCTTCCGCGTTGCTGGTCCGCCGTAGCCAGCCAGTTTCCCGCCAGCAGACGGGCGAAGAACTCCTGCGTCAGATCTTGGGCGTCCGGGGGTGAATGGCCGCGCCGCCGGACATAAGCGTACAGCGGAAACCAATACGCCTGGCAGAGATGTTCCAACGCCGCCCGGGCGCGGGTGGTGTCGCTCCGCGCCGCCGTGAGGACAACCGACCAGTGGGTGGTGGCGAAAACGGGTCCGGGCGCGACGTCGCCGCGAAGGTTGCTTTCGCTTGTTGCCATCGTCCTGAATCTTACGGAATTCCCCCCAAACGTTACAGGCAATTGATCCTGACCGCCGGCTCACCACGGACGGGAACGATCGGGCCGGTTTTTGCGGGCTGCCTTTGGCTTCGGGGCGGCCAAGCTTTCGGGAGACCCCGTTGGCAGTTGCGATTCGGCCCGAATCGCCGACAGCGCCTCCCCGATCACCCCCAGCAACTCCGGCCGGCCCTGCTCCTTCGTGGCGGAACAGGTGAAGTGCGCCGGCGGCTTTTCGAACCACGCGGAGACGCTCTCCATGAATGCGGCGATATTCGCCTGCACCGTCGCCGGCCGTTCCCGGTCCGTCTTGGTGAAAACCAGGACAAACGGCACGGCGTTGCGGGCGAGCCATTCGATAAACTCAAGGTCGATTTCCTGCGGCGGCAACCCGGAGTCAATGAGGGCGAAGACCAGGCATAGGTTCGCGCGCTGCTTCAGGTAACGGGACACCGCCTGGTTGAACCGCGCGCGCGCCTTCCGGGCCCCTTCGGCAAAACCGTAGCCCGGCAGATCCACCAGCCGCCACGTCTGATTCATGGTGAAAAAGTTCATGAGCTTGGTGAACCCCGGCGTGGGCGAGACGCGGGCCAGGCCCTCCTTGCCCGCCAGCAGGTTCAACAGCGAAGATTTGCCCGCGTTCGAGCGCCCGATGAACGCGAATTCCGGCAGCGACTCGTCCGGACAGGCATCCAGATCCGGCGCGCTGCCATCAAAAATGGCGGATGAAATTTGCACAATTAAATCGACTCCAATTATCGCAGCAAACGAGACGCGGCGATACCACCAATTCCATCGCCGAATCAGGAAAACGAATCATGGACTTTCCAGCCACCGTGAACGATACTGGAGGTGTTCCGGACTTACGCGCCGGTTCCGAGAATTATTTGTACATAAAATTGTGACCACCAAGCCCGCTATCGCCAACGCTATCGCCAAGCCAAACCCCGCCCCACCCGAGATTGCAGAAACCGAAGCCGGCCGCTTCGAACGCATTCTGGCCCGCAACGAATTCAAACCGCTGAAAGCGGTCCTCGAGCATCTGGGCACGAACAGCGCGGGCATGAACGCCGCCCTGATCACCACGAATTCCTACCAGGGGTTTCTGGGCAAACTGGGCTTCCGCGTCATTCCGGTGAAGCAAATCCATGAGCAGGATTGCTATTCCCGTCTCGGCCCGGCCGGAGGCATCCGCGCCGTCGTGCCGTTGCACGACACCGCCACGTACAGCACCTTGGTCACCCTGGTGAACTACGATTCCACCGTCACCACCACGCCCCAATCCATCGACTACTACGACGAGCAACTGGCCGCATTCAAAGTCCAGTGCATGAACCGGTCTGGAAACGCCCCGTAAAACGGAGTCTGAACGAGGACGCGCCTGCGTGGCGCATCCGGCGCGCGGGCTTCAGCCCGGGTCCGCGTACACCTGGACGAAACGCTCGAAATTCGTCCCAGCGCGGTTACCGTCGCCGTTTTTCTAGTTTGGATCCTCTCCATCCTCAAATCCGCCGCCACCCTGCCTCTCAAGCCGTACGCTCGGCTTAATGCATGGCATTCTGAAAGCGAGATCGGCGTTCGCCGTGATCGTTATATTCGTATCAATGTTCTTGGGCACCACCACGATAATTGAGAAAGGAGCTGCGGAATAGACGCCCGGCGCCGGCCTCGCCGGTTGGTCATGGGCCGATGGGGCAACCACGGGCGGGACATTGGCAGAAATAACCGGAGAATCCTTTGATCGCGTGTCTGCCCCACCGGCCAGCCCAACTAGCAGCGCCATGCCAGGAATCATCAGGTAGTTACGCACATTATAGGCTTTGGACATGGGTCAAGCGTTTGTGTTCACCGCGTATGCGCGCAGCCGTCCGGCCGCTTGAGATGCTCAAACTGCGGGCCACTGACAATTTTCTAAGTGGCTGCGATTCACGGCCTTCCGGCAGATCGTCGAGCGTTACCAAACCCTTGTCTGTTCGCTGGCCTATTGTGCCACCGGCAACGTGAGCCAGAGCGAGGACCTGGCCGAGGAAACGTTCGTGGCGGCCTGGAAAGACCTGGCGCAATTGCGCGAGCCGGCAAAATTAAAAAGCTGGCTGTGCACGATCGTCCGATTCCGCATCAGCCGCCGGTTTCGGCGTCAGGGCCGGGAACCGGTTCACGCTGCCGCACCGCTGGAGGAGGCGGATTCGACGGCGGCTCCGCACGCGCCGCCGTCCGCCCGAGCCATCACGAATGAGGAGAGCGCCATTCTGTGGCGCTCGCTCGAACGCATTCCGGATACCTACCGGGAGCCGCTGGTTCTGTTCTACCGCGAGCACCAGTCCATTGAGGCGGTTGCCGCGAATCTGGATTTGACGGAGGACGCGGTAAAGCAGCGTCTGTCGCGCGGGCGAAAGCTGCTGCACGAGGAGGTGCTCGCGTTTGTGGAGGGCGCCCTCGGCCGGACCAATCCCGGTCAGGCGTTCACCCTCGCTGTGCTCGCGTCGCTCCCCGCCACGGTCGCCACTTCGGCCAAGGCCACGCTGCTGGCTTCGGCCGCCGCCAAGGGTGGCGCCATGGCCAAAGGCGCGGCGCTGGGTTCCGCCTTCGGCGCCTTGCTCGGTCCGGCGTTGGGAGTCCTGTGCGGATACTTCGGCTTGAAGAGCAGCCTGAAGAACACCAACACCCCGCGCGAGCGAGCTTCCGTCATGCGCTACGCCTGGGTTATTACCGCGGCAGTGGTGATCTTTACCGTCTCCCTGCTCGTCTTTGTCCGTCTGGCCGGGCCGCATTGGAAACTCCATCCGTCACTTTTCATCGCGCTGGCACTGGGGATTACACTGGGCTACGGGATCTCCATATTCGTTAGCGCCTGGCGTTTTGGCCGCGCCCACCGCCTTGCGCGAGGAAGAGCGGCAACTGCATCCGGAGCACTTTCGCGTCGAGCCCCTGCCCTGTTGTGGGAGTACCGCAGCCGCGCAACGCTGTTTGGACTGCCCCTGGTCCATTGCCGGGGCGGCAAGCTGCCGGGACAGAAAATGCAACCAGCCGTCGGCTGGATCGCCTTCGGCGAAATTGCGTATGGGATCCTGTTTGCCAACGGCGCGGTCGCCGTCGGCGCCATCAGCATCGGCGGCGCCAGCGTGGGCCTCATTTCGTTCGGCGGCTTCAGCCTGGGCCTGCTCACTTTTGGTGGTGTGGCCCTGGGCGGTTTGGCGCTGGGCGGGGCGGCCGTGGGGATGATCGCCTCCGGCGGCATCGCCCTGGCCTGGCACGCGGCGATCGGCGGTGTGGCCGCCGCGCACGAGCTCGCTTTGGGCGGCTCGGCGTTGGCGAACCACGCCAACGACCCCGCCGCCCGGGAATTCTTCCTGCGTTATCGCTGGCTCGATTTCACCCAGGGTGCGCCGCTCAACCTGTTCTTTGCAGTTTGTTTCGCCCCGGTGTTTTTGCAGATGCTGGCCTGGAATTGGTGGCGCCGAAAAATGCTGAAGCGCGCGACCTCCGGCCTCCAGTTGGAGCGGCATCAAAGGCCGGTGTGAAAAGCGGCTCAAACCAAACCGCTTGGTCGCCGCACAACACTGGGAGCGTTTCACCCTCTCCGCGTTTTGCGGAGTCCGCGGAGCAAAATGGGGAGAGGGCCGGGGTGAGGTGTTTCGGTTCGCCATTCCTAAACACTCATTTTCCCACAGCGTTTAAATGCCGCGCGGCACATTCTGTGCTAGCTTCCCGCCATGACCGCTCGATCCAAATTGCCACGCCCCCTCGCACTCATGGGCGCAATGACCCTCGCCGCCGTGTCCGCTAATGCCGCCGTCATCAACGTCACCACCAACGATAATTACACCATGATCGAATCGGCCCAGGCAGGCGACGTGGTCTTGATCGCGCCGGGCACGTACTCATTTCGCGTGTATCTCACCCGGCAGGCCAGTGTCACCAATCCGATCACCATCGGGGCGCTCGAACCGACGAATCCGCCGGTCTGGGATTTTGGCACCAATTACGTGGAAAATGCGCCCGGCAGCTATACCGCCGGCGACCGCGGCCGGGGCGGCTGGCAATTCAGCGGCGCGCAGAATTATGATGTTTCCGGGATTGTCTTCCGGCATTGTCGCACGTCCACCTACAACTCCGCCGGCATCCGCTATTACAACAGCACCACCAACCTTTACGTCAAGAATTGCCTCTTCGACCAAGATGACAACGGCTTGACTGGCGGCACCCAGAACAGCGCGGCCACGGTCGAGTTTTGCGAATTCAACGCCAACGGCAACACCAACGCGTCCTCGTCATCGCCGACGCACAACATCTATGTCTATGGCGGCTGGCTGACGCTGCGTTACTGTTACGTGCATGATCCGGTGCAGGGCCAAAACTTTCACATCCGCTGCCGCTTTGCCACGCTGGAATACAACTGGTTCGCCCGCGCCAATTCCTACGAGGGCGACCTGATGACCGATGATGATTTCACCGGCGCCGGTCCGTTTAGTCAGACCATGACCTTGCGCGGCAACGTGATCATCCAGAAGAACGCGCCGCAGAACCATTCCCAAGTGATCGCCATTTATAACGACGCCGGCTTGGCGAATCTCACCCTGAACCTCCAGTCGCTCTACAACACGTTCGTGGGCAATGGCGGTTCGGCGGCGTTTGTTCACGTGTCGAATGCGGATCAAACCAGCATGAACGCCGGGTTATACGACAACATTGTTTCCGGCACTACGCTGCCGGTCCTCATCGAATACACAAACACCGGCATCGTAACGGGCATGAACAACTGGCTGCCGACGGGCGCGACCATCGGTCCGCTTACCGGCTCAGTGCGGTCCGCGTTGCCCGGATTCCGCAATGCCGCCGCGGAGGATTATACGCTCACCAGCAACAGCGCGTGCCTAGGCGCGGCCAATGCCGCCGTGTTCGGGCTGCCGGGCAAGGAGTATTACCTCAATGAAATCACCAATTGCCAGTGGCGCATTCGCAACGCGGCGCGTGATCTCGGCGCGTTTGAAAGCACTTCCACGAATCCTCCCGTCGGGCCTTATGATCCCTACCCGCGCCCGCCATTGAGCGCGGCGCTTTCCAATGGAATCAGTAACGTCACGATTTCCTGGCCGCTATTCGCGCAGGATTTTGTGCTGCAACAATCCGCATTGGGATCACCGGCGCTCGCGTGGAACAATGCGGCAACCGCCCTGGTGACTAACGCCACCGGCATTGCCGCCGCCGCACCCATCACGGCCACAGGCAGTCTATATCGCCTGTTCGCCCCGTAGCGCACCGCCGCGTCTTGGACTGCGGTGGCAGAGCGTAGCGGCGACACCGCTTTGGTGCGCACGAAACGCATTCGAGCCAGAAAAACCTTCCTCCGCACGAAAGTTCGTCCTTGAGACCGGTCTTGCCGCCGGCGCCATCTTAGATTTGATGATGCATGCCTTCCATGCCCGGCCACGGATTAAGCGCACTGTCCCGGACCAATTTGAAAGTGGACTTTATTTCCCCTTGGGTTTGTGTCAGGGACAGGCGCCTTGGTGGGGCACGGGGCGTGCCCGGTGCCACGCTTTCATGCGGCGCACCATCTCATTCCGCACTCCGCAATCTGCATTCCGCATTGGGACGATCCCGCGCTCCGTGGCCCCATTGCGCAATCCGCAATCGGCATTCAATTCCTCCGGGTATACATCCGGGTAGATCCGGGTAGATCCGGCCATAGAACCAATTATCCCCGTCCTCCAAAGCTTCAGCGGCGGAGGAAGTGAAGGTGGAATTCGGAACTCAATTGGTTCCGAACTCTCCGCACTCGGCAGGAGTCAGAGCAGGTCAGACCTTTGAATTTCGGGGACTCGGATTCGGATTTTGAAAAACACGATGCGCGCTGGAGTTGCCGGGGCATTTCGGGTATAAATCCCGGGCTGTAACATGACCGAACCTGCCATCACCCCTGAATTGGTTGCCAAACACAACCTCACGCCGGAAGAATACGCCCATGCCCGGGAAATCCTCGGCCGCACGCCCAGCTACACCGAGCTGGGCATTTTCTCCGTGATGTGGAGCGAGCACTGCAGCTACAAAAACACGCGCCCGTTGCTCAAGACGTTCCCCACCAAATCGCCCAGGATCCTCGTCGGCGCCGGCGAGGAAAATGCCGGTATCATCGACATCGGCGACGGCATCGCCATCGCGTTCAAGATTGAGTCGCACAATCACCCCAGCGCGGTCGAACCGTTCCAGGGCGCCACCACCGGCGTGGGCGGCATCGTGCGCGACATCTTCACCATGGGCGCGCGCCCGGTGTGCGCCGCCAATTCGCTGCGCTTCGGCCCCATCACTGAAGACAAAACGGCCGGCGAAAATGGGAAAGCGCAAAACGGGGCCATCGAGTCCGCGGATTCTGAAATCGGCAATCGAAAACTCGCCGCGGCGGAGCCTTTGGCGCAGCCTGGGTCGGCAATCGCCAATAACCGCCGTCTGTTTGCCGGCGTGGTCAGCGGCATCGCCCACTACGGCAACTGTTTTGGCATTCCCACCGTCGCCGGCGAGGTTTATTTCGACAAAACCTATCAGGGCAATCCGCTGGTGAACGCGTTTTGCCTGGGTGTGCTGCGCCACGAACAAATCACGCGCGGCGCGGCCAGGGGCGTGGGCAATCCGGTCTTTTACGTGGGCCCGGCCACCGGGCGCGACGGCCTCGCCGGCGCGGCGTTTGCGTCGCAGGATTTGACCGAGGAATCCTCCGAACAGCAGCGCGGCGCGGTGCAGGTGGGCGATCCCTTCATGGAAAAGCTGGTGTGCGAGGCGTGCCTTGAACTGCTCGCCACCGGCGCCGTCGCCGGCATGCAGGACATGGGCGCGGCGGGGCTCACCTGCTCAACGTGCGAAACGGCCGCGCGCGCCGGCACCGGCATCGAAATCGAGCTGGACAAGGTGCCGCAGCGCGCGCCCAACATGAGCAGCTATGAAATCATGCTCTCCGAATCGCAGGAGCGCATGCTCATCGTCGTCCACAAGGGCCGCGAGGAGGAGGTGAAGAAGATTTTTGACAAGTGGGATTTGCCCTGGTCGGAAATCGGCGTCGTCACCGACACCGGCCACATGGTGGTCCGGCAGGGCGGCAAAATCGTCGCGGACATCCCGGCAAAAAAAATCGCGGACGAATCGCCCATCTACCAGCGCGAAGCGCAGGAGCCGGCTTATCTCCAGGCGGTGCGCGCCTTCCGGCTGGACGGCATTCCGGACTGCCGGTCGCCGCAGGAGGATCTGACGACGTTGCTGGCCCATCCGAGTATCGCCTCGAAGAACTGGGTGTACCGCCAGTATGATCATCAGGTGCGCGACGGCTCGGTGGTGCTGCCGGGCAGCGACGCGGCCGTGATCCGCCTCAAGCCGGATTCGCTGCCGGTCATGAGCGCCGAACTGACGGCGAAGGTCGGGGATGCCAAAGTTCCTGAGAAATTGATCGCGCTGACGGTGGACTGCAACGGCGCGTACGTTTATCTCGATCCGTACGAAGGCGCCAAGGCGGCCGTGGCGGAAGCCTGCCGCAACCTGGCCTGCAGCGGTGCCGTCCCGCTCGGCGCCACGGACAATCTCAACATGCCCAGCCCGCTCAAACCCGGGCTGTTCTGGCAGATCAAGGAATCCGTTCGCGGTCTGGCGGACGCCTGCCGGGCCTTCGACGCGCCAGTGACCGGCGGCAACTGCTCGCTCTACAACCAAAGCCCGGCCGGGCCTATTGATCCCACGCCCACGATTTCCGTGGTGGGCCTCATCGAGCAGCCGGAACACGTCACCACGCAGTGGTTCAAGAACGAGGGCGACGCCATCATTCTGCTCGGCGAACCGGTGGATCAGGCCGATCCGCTCTTTGGCCTCGGCGGCAGCACCTATCTGCAGGTCATTCACGGCCGGAAGGATGGCTTGCCTCCGCGCTGTGACCTGGAAACCGCCCGCACCCTGCATACCACGCTCCTGGGGCTGATCCAGAGCGGCCTAATCAAGAGCGCGCACGATTGCAGCGAAGGCGGCCTGGCCGTGGCGCTGGCCGAGAGCTGCATCAGCCGGCTCATCGCCCGCGAAACCCCGCGCTTGATCGGCGCCACCATTGATCTTTCGCCGGCCCCTGCGTCCGGCGAAGCCGCTGCCCAATCGGCGGAGCCGCCTGCCGTCTCCCCGCGCCTGGATGCCCTGCTCTTCGGCGAGACGCAATCGCGAATCGTCATTTCCTGCGCCGCGATCGAGGCCGTGAAAGTGGTCGAACGCGCCAAGCTCATGGGCGTTCCCGCGCTCTACCTCGGCAAGGTTGGCGGCGACCAATTGACGATCAAAACCGCGGCCGGCGAGTTCTCCGCGCCCCTGGCCGAATTGCACGACGCCTGGTGGAACAGCATCGCGCGGGCGATGGCGTGATGCGCGGGGAGACCAGCCATGCCGCTCACCATCGCAGACTTTGAAGGGTTTGATCTGGCTTCGGCCCGTGAGTATCTCGAGTCCTTCGATGCGGAAACCACAAGGAAGGGCGAAGAATACTTCGCCGTCGGAGCCGTCAAGGGGTTAAGATGCCTCACTCCCGGCCGCAAGTACTTGGCCAACGTCCACGGAAATTTCAAGTATCAGGTGCAGCTCGAAAACGATGACGGCTGGGACGGCGAGTGTAGCTGCCCGATCGGGTACGAATGCAAGCATATCTATGCGGCGGTCAAGCAACTGCTGGCGGCTCAGGTGGGCCAGGGCACGGCCGGGGCGGGCTCGCCGCCGGCTGAAGATCCACCCTCCGGCCTCGCCGCCACCGTTCGGGAAAAACTGGGACGCGACCTCACCGATCACGAAAGGCGTTATCTCCAAAACATCAGCCGACTGTTCCGCAAAGCCTCCAACGGAGGCTTGCAGTACCAACATGAACTCACCGGCTTGGGCCAGCCGAGCTCCCTCGACTACTGGAACCGATTGGAACTTTACCCCCGCGTGCCGCGCAGCGAGGTGGACTTTTGGAATTACCTGGCGCTTTATCTGCAGGAAAAAACGCGCTGGCCGATCCCTGACTTTATGCGGCCCGCCACGGACCTGGAGAAGGCGCGGGCGGGCATGCAAAAACATTTCCGGGCCCAGGAAATTCAGCGGTGGAGCTCTGCTCTGGAGCAGTTGCGCGATCCATTCTATGCCGCGGCCTCCGGGAACCGGCCGGTGGAAGCGCCGGCCAAGCCCGTGGAACTCCGGGTATGCTGTTTGCCGAAGGAATTGTTGTTTGAATGGCGGCTGGCTGGCGACCGCGAGTGGGCGGCCATCAAGCCCCGCAAGGCCGTTGATTTTGAAGCCAGATATGCTTCCGGGCTGCCGCCCGAAGCGGCGCTGATCTGGCTGTCCTTCCTGCAGCGCGCGCAGTTCCGCTCCGGCGACTTCAGCTACAGCGATCCCTGGGTGAGCGAGCAGTTGGGGCGCTGGTTGCGCCAGCCGTTGCTCCGGCCGCTGCTGGTCGGTGACAGCGGCGAGCCGCTCGTGTTCCACGATCAGCCGTTGCGCTGGGCGGTGACGGAACCAGGGGATCCCGACGGTGACTATTCGTTTTCACTGGTGCAGGCGGACGGTCAGCCCGCGCCGCCACCCCGCCTGGCGATTCCCGGGAACCCGGCCATTTATTTGACCGCCGCCGGGGTTTTCCAGGGGCCGCCATTTGAATCCTCGGTCATGGACCGTCAAGGCGCGACGCTCATTCCCGCCAAGGCGTTCGAATCGGCTGCCGGCTTGCGCTTGTTGGACCGGCTTCAAGCCGCGCCCCCGCCACGCCTGGCAGCCCGGCTCCGGACCGTCAAGCTCCGCCCCGGCCTGCACGCCGAAGTCAAAGCCCCCTGGCCCGGGCAAATCACGGAGAATTGCTATCTGGATGTGTACGGCGCATCGGATGACGGCGAACATTTCGAACGGTGGACGGATGCGGGCTGGAGCCCGGAAGGCAATGCTGCGGGCCAGCGCAAAAAAGATGCTTTCGTCCAAATCGACCGCTCAGACTTGGGCGCCTTGATCCCGCCGTTGGACCAGTCCGGGTTTAAGTGGGATTACAATCAGCAACGCTGGCAATTGCGGGTGTCGAAAAAATTCCCCGCCGCGTTTGTTGCCTTCCTCAAGGCTCTGCCGGCGGCGACTCGCATCAACCTGGGCGGCGAATTGGCGTCGTTCCAGGACGCCGCGGTCGCCGGCACCATCCGCTTGGAAGCAACCGAGGCGGAAACGGACTGGTTTGACCTCCGGGTGGTCGTCAACGTCAGCGACACCACGCTGACCAACGAGGAAATCAAACTGCTGCTGGATGCCAAAGGCAACTGGGTGCGGCTCGACAAGAAGGGCTGGCGAAAACTGGAATTCGCCTTGAGCGAACAGGAGGACCAGGAACTGGCCCGCCTGGGCCTCACCCCGCACGATCTGACGAGTGAACCGCAACGGCTGCACGCGTTCCAGCTTGCGGACCGCGCAGCCCGCAAATTTCTGCCCGCGGAAACCTGCGAACGCATCGAACGCCGGGCGGCCGAGCTCCAGGCGCGGGTCACCCCGCCCGTGCCCGACGCCATCCGCGCCGAGCTGCGTCCTTATCAGCGCGACGGCTTTCATTTTCTGGCCTACCTGAGCGCCAATCGCTTCGGCGGCATCCTGGCCGATGACATGGGACTTGGAAAAACTCTGCAAACACTGGCCTGGCTGGCGTGGCTGCGGAACCAAGTCGCCGCCGGCAGTTCGCCCTCGAAATCCGCCGGCGCCACCGCCAATCCAAGCGCCTCCAATGGCGAAACGGCCCCCGCGATCCTGCCCAGCCTGGTGGTTTGCCCCAAGTCGGTCACGGACAACTGGCAGGCGGAAGCCGTCAAATTCTTCCCCGATCTCAAGGTCCGCATTTGGACGGCCGGCGACGTGCAAGCCATGGCCACCGAATTGGCTTCCGCCCACTTGCACGTTTTGAATTACAGCCAGCTCCGGCTCGTCGGCCCGGCGCTGGCCCGCCAAAACTTCTGCGCGGTCGTCCTCGATGAAGGGCAGTTCATCAAGAATCCCACCAGTCAGACCGCCCAGGTGGCGCGGAAACTGCGGTCCCAGCATCGGCTCATCCTCACGGGCACACCGATTGAAAACCGGCTGCTGGATTTGTGGAGCCTGATGAGCTTTGCCATGCCCGGCGCCCTGGGCAGCCGCGCGGAATTCGGCCGGATTTACGATGCCAAGAACGACCCTCTGGCGCGCCAGCGCCTCTCCGCGCGCGTGCGCCCGTTTCTCATCCGTCGCACCAAGGCGCAGGTCGCGCGGGATTTGCCGGACCGCGTGGAGGAAGACCTCTTCTGCGAGCTTGAGGGGGAGCAAAAAGCGCTTTACCGTGCCGAGTTGAAACGCGCCCAAGCCATGCTGCTGGGCGTAAATTCCGCGGCCGCGTTGAACAAACAGCGGTTCAACTTCCTGACTTCGCTGCTCCGGCTGCGACAGATTTGCTGTCACCCCAAGCTCGTCAAGCCGGACTCCAAAGCCGCCAGCGCCAAAGTCGAGGCGTTGATTGAAACACTCGAACCGGTGCTCGAGGAGGGGGAAAAGGTGCTCGTCTTTTCACAGTTTGTGGAGTTGCTGGATCTGTTGCGCGCCGAGGCAAAGAAACGCGACTGGCCACACTGGTAT
>JBEKZM010000100.1:0-23518 GCA_049509875.1 Verrucomicrobiota bacterium
TAGAAAAGATCCTTCGACAAATGCAGACTCTATCCAGACAAAACCTGTTCGAAACAGTGCCCGGAGTGGCCCGACGTAAACGATTGGGCAAGAAAGTTTTAGGCCTTATCTAAGGGCCATTCGGGTCAGGCCGTGTATCATGTCATAATGAGAATTGACAAACGATTTTTGCGCGACGAAAATGGCTGGCGATGGCGCGCCAGGTTCGCATTGAATATGCGGGAGCGGTTTACCACGTGATGGCACGAGGCAACCAAGGGCGGCCCAGAGCGGCCCAAAGGGTTGGCCGAGAAGCAGGTGTTGGCGTGGTGGTTGCGGGGGCGG
This sequence comes from Verrucomicrobiota bacterium, assembly GCA_049509875.1. Taxonomy (GTDB): domain Bacteria; phylum Verrucomicrobiota; class Verrucomicrobiia; order Limisphaerales; family UBA11358; genus UBA11358. The sequence goes on from JBEKZM010000100.1 coordinate 325, forward strand.
ACGACGATGGGGCGGCGCTGGATCAGCGAGCGGCTGGGAATGGGGGAGGAATCGGGCGTGTCCCGAGCAGTGCGGAAGGTGCAGGTGGGGCGGGAAGATAAACTAAGAACTCTAAAGCGACGGTTGCTGGCTGATGCTGGCAACCAATCCCAAAACGCTACAGCGCCATGAACGAATGCCATGATACACGGCCTTTACACCCCGGCAGCATGGCCAGCCTCCCCGGCGCGCAGCCGGGCTATTGGATCGTTTGCGAGGCGTTGGCCGGCCGGGCCGAGATTTCCAGCATCCGCTCGATGGGGAGCCGTGCGCGTTTGAGGATTTGGTCCGGCAATTCCACCCGCGGGGCGAGCTCTTGCATGCAATCGCGCACTTTTTCGAGCGTGTTCAACTTCATGTACTTGCACTCGCTGCAACGGCAATGATCGGTCGGCACGCGCAGGGCGTCAAACGCGGGCGCGCATAGGAACTCCTTGTCCGGACATTCCTTCTGCAGGCGGTGGATGATCCCCGATTCGGTCACAATCACAAACCGCCGGGCCGGGCTCGATTGGCAATAAGTGATCATCTTCTCGGTGGAAGCCACGATATCGGCCAGCGCGCGCACTTCGCGCAGGCTCTCCGGATGGACGATGACCTTGGCGTCCGGAAACTGCTGGCGCAGCTTCAAGATGTTGTCGCGCTGAAATTCCACGTGGGCGTAACAATTGCCCCGCCAAAGCGTCATGGGCCGGCCAGTCTGTTCAATGACCCATTGCCCCAGGTTCTCGTCCGGCACAAACAACAGATCGCGGTCCATTGGCGCGGCGGCGACGATGCGCTCAGCGTTGCCGCTGGTCACGATCACGTCGCTCAAGGCCTTGACCGCGGCGCTGCAATTAATGTAGGCAATCGTCCAGAAATTCGGATTGGTGGCCTGCAAGGCGGCGAGCTGGTGGGCCGGGCAGCTTTCCTCGAGCGAACAGCCGGCGTTCTTGTCGGGCAGCACTACGATTTTGTCGGGATTCAGGATTTTGGCGGTTTCGGCCATGAAGTGCACGCCGCAGAAGACGATGACGTCGGCGGCGGTGCCGGCGGCCTGCCGGGCCAGGCCGAGGGAATCGCCCACGAAATCCGCGACATCCTGGATTTCGGGCACCTGGTAATTGTGGGCCAGGATGACGGCGTTTAATTGCTTTTTGAGCGCAAAAATTTCGCGGGCCAGGGGCTCGAATTTTTCCCTGGCCAGGGCGGCGCGGGGATGCATTTCCGCAAGGTTCAACATGTAGGGAATTTACCGGGCCGGCCGCACGACGTCAAATAAGTGCGGAATGCATCAAGTGCGGAATGCGGAATGCGGAGTGCGGAGTTCCTCCTTCGCTTCATCCTACGCCAAGGCTTCGGATGACAGGGAAGCTTCCGCCTTTGCCGAGGCTACGGCGGACGGGCCGGAGGACAGGGCGGAACGGTCTGAGCGCGGAATGCGGAATGCGGAGAGTTCTGAGTGCGGAGTGCTGGGAAATCCGAAATCCGACTCCCGAAATCCTAACCTGGCAAAGCCCGAACCAAAGGGGAAGCAAAGCCTGCAGGTACGGAAGGCTGTGGACACGAATTTCACGAATGGGCACAAATTTTTTCAACCACAGATGGACACAGATGAACGCCGATTCGGCAGGGGAAAAAAGCGGAAGCGGAAAAGCGGGGCCGTGAAGTTCCAAAGGGCAGAGGGGGACGCATTAACCGCGAAATAAGCGAACCACACGAACAGAACCGGGGTGGGCTGCAAGGCCCGGACGCGCAGGATGGGGTGGCGGAGCGAGGCTGGCGGTGAAATCTGACGGCCGAAAGCCGAACGGGGGCGTGATGCGTGATGCGTGATGCGTGATGCGTGATGCGTGATACGTGATGCGTGATGCGAAAACGTGAAGCGGCGCAATGCGTGGGGCGGAGCGCTTCGACGATTCGGTATACCTGGGTATGCCAAGCGCTCTTCCCCCTCATCCGTCCTTCGGACACCTTCTCCCTCGGGGAGAAGGCGGCGGGGCGGCGAGGCCGGCAGGCTCCTTGCGACTCGGCCTGCTCCCGCTGGTTTTGCATGCCGCACGGGCGGAGGAAGTCGAATTGAATCAAACACCTGATTGCTATAAGACACAAGGCAATTCGGCACAGGCTTCAGGGGTCCCATGGAGATCGGCCTTTCGGTCGGGGTGGGACGGGCTTAAGCCCTCGTCATTTTCGGGGAATTCGGGACCTGGGCCGGTGGCCGAATGGCGCTTAGATAAGCGTCAAGTTTCCGCGTAGATTCCGGCGAAGTGAATAACCTCTTGATAATAATTGGATTGACGCTCACCCTCACCTTTGTCCTCTCCCCCGGGGAGAGGATTTCCACTTGGCGCAGGCTTGGGTTGGCGGGTGGCCCCTGCACCTCTCCACCGTTGAAAGGTCCGCTGGAACCAGATTGCCATGCAGGCCCTTCCGGAGCTGAGGTTCATCCGAGTTGGATTTCTACAAATGTGTTGCCTACAGCACTGGTGACAAAGGACATACATACCATTGAACAGCACAGTTTTAGATACTTTCTAAGCGCCATTCGGCCGGGTGGCCCAGGCTGGAATGGGGCGCGCCTTTGGCGCTTTGGCGGGGAGTATGCCACCCGTTTCACGCTCTCAAGCCCGAGGTCCGTCTTTTGAATTAAGGCGCGACCTCATTATTGAATTGAAATTCTGCGCAGGAACCGGTCGTCACTGCTGCGCCGCCGGCGCCGGCGGCGGCGGTTCCCAATGATGGTCTTCGGGATTGTTGCTGGCCACCGGGAAGGCGGAAATGCGCAGGCGCGCCGCGCCCATCGGAATGAGCGTGATGCTGGTCTGCGGCTGGTCGCTGAACACCGGACTCGGCTGCAAAACGGGGCATAGCTCGTATTTGTCCAGCGTCCATTGCGGAATCAACCGGCCTTTGGCCTCAATTTCCAGCGGCACGCTTTCCGGCGTAAACGGGTAATTATCGGCCGGCCAGGCCAGCTTCTTCACCCGGAACGACTTTTTGGGCCGTGCTTCGTTCACCACCAGGGCGTAGTTCCATGGTGTGGTGGGCACAATCTCAAACGAGGGCCATTGGGACGGGTCAGCCGAGGCCTGCCAGCCGGAATCGCCCATCGCCGTCCGCGTGCTGTCCTTTTGCACATAACGCTCGCCGATCTTCAACGAGAACGTCAGCGGCCCGTAGTTCACGCTCACGCCGTCCTGATTTGCCGACCAATGCTGAACGACAACCTTCATCGGCAGCTTGAGCGTCACCGCGTCGCCGTCCTTCCATTGACGCTCCAGCCGCACATACTTATCCGCCTGAGGCGTGACCGCCAGCGCTTTGCCATTGATCGACACCGCCGCCGACGGGCACCAGCCGGGAACGCGAAGATACAGCGGAAACGTCACCGGCTTGGCCGCATGAAAGGCAAAGACAATCGTATCCTCGAACGGGTAACGCGTGTTTTCGAGGAACGACACCTGGGTGCCGTCGCCGGCCCGGGCGCTCATTTCGCTGGGCGAATAAACGGCGGCGCACAGTCCATTGTCGGGCGTCGCGAGCCACAGATGTTTATTGAAGTAGGGCCAGCCCATGGAGAAATTATGCTGGCAGCAGCGCGAGCTGAAGGGATTCATCATCAGGAACGGTCCGCCGTTTTCAATGCCCGGCGAATGGTTTTTGGCGTCGCTGACGACCAGGTTTGGCGCGGTCAGATAGCGCAGCGCGCGCAGGTCCGGCGTGAGCGCCGCGGGAAACATGTTGAACGCCACGTTTTCACAGTTGTCCGCCCAAGACGGGTCGCCGCTGATTTGCGTCAACAGTTCATCGGAGAGCATCTGCTCGACCATGCCGCAGGTCTCGATGGCCTGGCGCGGGTCGGAATAGCCGGTCCGGCAGTTTTCGTCCGCGCCGAACATGCCGCCGGGCACCTGCCCGAAGCGCTTGCGGACCTCGCGGAAGTCCGCGTAGGTGGCCTGCAGTTCCGCTGCGTCATGGGTCTGCAGGAAATGCTCCGCCGGCTCGCGGAAGCTCTCGGCGATGTTGACATTGTGCCAGTTGGGCAAATCGTCGTTCAGTTCCCAATTGGCCGTGCAGCGATGGATTTTGTTGGCCAACTCCAGCAGGAAGGGGGCGCCCGTGCGGTTGTAGAGCCAGTAAACGCTGTAAAGATTGTCGCCGCCGCGCATCTTCTGCCAGTAATGCGTCAGGAACTTGTCGTCCGGCACGGTCAACTGATATTTGAAATACTTTGTCATCAAATTGAGCACGCGCGGATCGGCGGAATGCTCGTAATACGTCTCCAGGCAAAACAGCATCAGCATGTTCGCCCAAAAATCGCGCGAACCGTCGTCATCGAATTTCTGGTCCGGCCCGAAATCGCCGCTGGGCCGCTGGCTGTTGAGCGCGCCGTGGATCCACGTCTCCGCCTCGGCGATCATTTTCGGGTCGTTGGCAAGGTACGCGAGCTGGAGATAACCGCGCAGCCAGTAGGGCACCTCTTCCCAGCCGTGTTTGCCGTGCCCGTTTGGGCTCAGCCAGGCATTATCATCCTTGTCCAGCCAGATGCTGATCTCGCCGAGGTGGCCGCACAGGCCGTCGCGCTGCCGCCGGAGCATTTCCTGCAGCCAGCCCCGCGGCCGGACGGAGCCGATGGGCAGGGCGACAAATTCGCTGGGTTGCAGCGGCGCGCGATTGGCCACGTAAAAAGCGTTGGTCGGCGAAGTCTCGGGGCGGCTGACCACGGTCTCGCTGGTCTGGGCTCCGGCCAAATGAGCCAAGACCAGGGCGGCGGCGAGGGCAAAAAGATTTTTCATGATGTATTGGACACGCAACCGGCTCGGATATTTGAAGATGCTACCGAAGATCCTCCGCCAGCGGCCAGTTTTTTCACGCTTTCAGATTTCGACGAAGGGGGGACGGGCAACATGACCAATTATATTCGCGCCCGCCTCCAATACAAACTCGGCGTTGAGGGGGACAAATATTACCAAAAGGGGTCGGGCATTGAGGAGATGGGACAGCGCGTTCAGCAATGAATTAAAAACCGAAGGCCGGCGGCCTCTCGCGCAAGGCCATTTTTGCAGCCGTGGACCACAGCCTGCGGAGACCGGGCCGGGATCACATCGACCTGAAGGCAAGCTGGCCACATGGCCGTTCCATCACGGCTCAAAGCGCACCACGTGCCAGGCGGAAGGGCCCACGCTCACTTCGGTGGTGACGGAGAGGGAAGCGACCAGCGCGGCCTGATGGGCTTGGAGCCACGAATCGATGGTCTGGCGCTGCGCGCGCAGGAAGACTTCGCTGACAACGGCATACTGGACCTGCCGGGCGCGGATTTGGGCGGATGATTCCCCGGCCAGAATATCTTCCACGCGGCGCACGCCGTAAGGGCGCCAGAAGGAAAGCTCGGGGTCGTCGGGCGCACCCACAAATCCGACGATGCGGCAGTCGTGCGGCAGGGCGGCGCGCGCCTGGGCGAGCGGGTCGGGCCGCTCCGCGTAGGTCAGATAGACATCACGGATGCGCCGGACGGTTGGGCTGGCACTGCCGGCGCCCATTCGGGAAAGGACGGTTTTCGCCGGCCATAATGGCCGGGCGGGGGTAAGGACCACGGCCACGCCGGCCAGCGCGACCACAGCGACGGTTGCGCAACGCCACCAGCGCCGGCGCACGACGGCCGACAGACCGGGGCCGCGAAGCAGGGCCGGCAGCAGCAGGGGATAATAGGCCGAAACCAGTCGCGCCAGGGTCATCATGCCGGACTTGGCGAAGAAAAAGAGCAATGATACATAGGGGGCAATAAGCGCAGCCCGGCGGCTCCAGGAGCAGCGCCCGGCCGGTTGGCGCGGCCGGTGAAGCCGCCCGGCCACCGCGCCGGCGGCCAGCAGGCAACTCAAACCAAAGCCCAAGCCGGACCATTCTTCAGTGGGGATTTCGCCAAGCCGGCAAAAATTCGCTTCAAAATTGGCATGGGCCAGCGCGGCCAGGCTGGCCGGCAGACCGTCTGGCACCGCGTGATTCCACCAGCCGGCCAGCGGAAAAATGGTCGGGCAGAAATTCCCCAAAAGGAACATGGCCGAATTGCCGGCCAGGCCCAGCAACGGGTGCCGCATGACCAAGGTGGGACTTTCGAGGGAAAGACCGGTCCAATCGCCGCAATAGTGGCCATTTAGCACCGCCGTGGGCAGAAACGAAGCCAACAAGGCCGCCAATACGACGATACAGGCGGCGGAGAATCGCAAAAAAAAGGGGCCTCCGGGCGAGGCTCTGCCGGGTGCCCCGAAGGCGGGAAGGAAATGACGTGAAACGGGAAGAAAGACGACGAACCAGGGCAGCAAAAGCGGCAGATTGCCGGATTTTGCGCCGGTGAGCAGCGCGGCCGCCAGCAGGGAAAACCAGGCATCTGCGGAACGGCGCGAGCTCGCGGCGCGCAGGGCAAAATCCACCGCAGCCAGCGCATAGACGGCGGCGAAGGCGTCGTTGGCGAGGCTGCCGGCCTGGAGCAGGAAATTGTATCCGGTGGGCAGCAGCCACATCCACTGCCAGGCCACGCGGGCGTTGACGCCGAGCCGGGTGAAGACGCTGAAGACCAGGCCCGGCAAAAGCAGGAAGGGCAGGAAGTTGACCAGGAACAGGGCGCGGTCGGAACGGGTCGCCAGGAAAATGGGGGTCAGGAGCCATTCGAAGCCGCAACTGCGGTCGTTCATCCGATAATTGGCCGTGGAGATCCAGTGCCATTGCCCCTGCGCCAGCCAGTGGAGGATGCGCGGCAAGCGGTAGGTCAAGCCGTCGTAATTGCCGGGCGCGTACAGGGTGCCGCCCAAAAACACGAGGGCCGCCAGGCCGGCAAACGCCAGGGGCAACGGACGCTGGAAGCGCCGCCGCAAACGATTTACCGAACCCGCGCCAACGCCTTGGGACAGACTGTGCCGGCCAAATATGAGACCGGCCAGCCCGATCACGGCAGCCAGCGCATAACCAGTGCGATTTAACTGTCCCAGTGCGGATAGAATCCACCCCGTAGCGCTGGCCAGCAGCGAGAGCAAGATCCAGGTTCTGACCAGGGGCAGGAAGGACATCAGCAGGTGATTGGCTGGGAGACCGGGGGCACGTGGCGCATGGGCCATCGGCTTGGGCACGCGGAGGATTCCGCCGCCCCTGCGCTGCGCTCAGCGGCGGAGTGGCTGCAGCGATCAAAACTGGTCGCGGCGCGAACACTGGCAATCGGGCGCCCTGCAACCGGAGCGCGAGTTGTCCCAACTCGCAGCGCTCCGTCGGGACTCACGGTTTGCTTGAATCCAAAGCGCCGCTGGCTGGCCGCGCGCTGCGGGCCGAACCTCGGCTTGGCATCGGGACAATCCGCGCTCCGGGGGTGGCAGTGTCGAGATAAGGTGGCCAGGCCGGGACGAATTTGATTGAGCGGGAGGCACATTGTTTGTATCTATAAATAGTCGCAAGATTCGTTCTTGAAAGCATGAACAAAAAGTCGCTGCCCTACGGCCTTGAGTATCACGAGGTTGGATTCCTGGCTTTGTTCGTGACGGCCTTCTATGTGTCGCAGCCGGCCTTGGGCGACAAGCCATGGCAAGGGCTGATCTTTGGCGCGGCCCTGCTGGCGGCGGTGGGGGTGCTCGCCTGGCGCTGCCGGGAAGAATGGCGGCAACTGCCGAACGTGTGGTTTTTTCTGATTTTGGCCGCCGCCTGGGCGGCCTTGTTCAGTTTGTGGGGCAACGCCAAGTTCAACGTCCTCGATCCGTCGTCGCTGTTTCTCTGGATCTACGATATTGACACGTCGTCGAATGTTGACGAGCAGCATGGACTGCTGATTCCATTCGTGGTGCTGGCATTGTACTGGTGGAAACGCAAGGAACTGGCGGCCCGCCCGGCCGGCTTGTGGCCGCCGGCGCTGGGTCTGATTGTCTTCGCGCTGCTGTTGCATTTCGTCGGATTTGTCTCGGAGCAACAGCGCTTGTCGGTGATTGCGTTCTTTCTGGGTTTGTATGGCTTGACGGGTCTGGCCTGGGGGCGGCACTGGATGAAGAACAGCATCTTCCCGTTCTTCCTGCTGGCGTTTAGCATTCCGCTGGCGGAGTTCATGGATCCCTTGACGATGCGGCTGCGCCTGGTGGTATCGCGCATAGTGGAACTGATCGCGCACGCGGGGCTGGCGCCGGATTTGGTTCGGGACGGCACGCAGCTTTTTGACGCGCAGCGAACTTTTGCCTACGAAGTGGCGGCGGCCTGCAGCGGCATCCACAGCCTGATGGCGCTGACGGCGCTGGCCACCGTTTATGGTTTTGTGGTTTTCAAAGAGCCGTGGAAGCGGGCGGTCATGATGGTCATAGCGCTGCCGCTGGCGATCCTGGGGAATGTGGCGCGGCTCTGCTTTACGATCGCCGTGGCCGAGACCTTTGGCCAGGGCGCGGGCAAGGCGGTGGAGACCTACACCGGCTACATTACCTTTGGGGTGGCCATTTTGTGCGCCTATTGGGTGGCGCGCTGGCTGGAACGACGGGAACCGCCCCGGCCGCCGATTACGCCGGTAACGACATGAATCGCCTCAAAGCCATCTTGTTCATCACCGTGCTGGTCCTGATCGCCGCCACCGCGGCCGCCCTGGCTCATGCCCGGGCCAATCAGCGGCTGGGCTTGCCCGGCGTGAAGACCCGGCCGATTCCCGACAGCCATAATCTGGAAGTGCTGCTGCCGCCCGAGGCGGCCGGATTCCAATCGGTGGTTGTGCCCGAGGCGGAAATGGTGACGAACAGCCTGCCGCGGGATACGAGTTTTGGACAGCGGTTATACCAGGCAGCCGACGGTTTTCAGGTGGTGGGGAACGTGGTGTTGATGGGCAGCTCACGCGCGAGCATCCACAAACCCCAAATTTGCATGACCGCCCAGGGCTGGGATATTGACGACGCCGTTTCGCATGAAGAGACGGTGCACCTGGACCATCCGGTGCCCTATGACTTGCCGGTGATGCGGCTGGTGGCGACGAGGCGGGGGCAGTTGAACGGCCAGACCGTCACGCAGCGCGGGGTGTATGTTTACTGGTTTGTGGATGCCGACCGCTGCACGGCGTCGCATCAGAAGCGCATGCTGTGGATGGCCCATGACGTGGTGGTCAAGAACGAACTCGACCGCTGGGCTTATGTTTCGTACTTTGCGAAGTGCGATCCCGGCCAGGAAGAGGCCACTTTTGGGAGGCTGAGACAATTGATCGCCGCCTCGGTGCCGCAATTTCAACTGGTTCCGCCGGGGGCCAAATGAATTGCAATTTTCCGGCAACTGTTTATACTGGAACGTGTTCGCGGTTTTTGAGTTTCCATGCTTCAACGTGACCGACAAATCCGGACGCAAGTTCACCAGCTCGCCGACGCCTGCCTATTCGCCGCCAGTTTCTGGCTGGCGTATGCCGTGCGCGGCAATGCCGAGTTTACCAACTGGATCAACTACTTGCTTCCCGCCGGACATACGTTGGAAGTCATCCCGCCGGAAATGTTCAACAATGTCTGGCGGCTTTATTTCGCACTGGTGCCGGCGGCGCCGCTGGTGCTGGAATCGCAGGGTTTTTATAACCGCCCGTCGGTGAGTTCCCGCAAGGTGCTGATTTTGCCGCTGCTGCGGGGGTCGGTCCTGGTGACCGTGGGGATCGTGCTGCTGCTGTTCTTCTTCAAGACGCCCGCGCCGCGCGGAGTGGCCTTCATCTTCATCGTGTTCAGTTGCTCGCTAGTCTGGCTGAAGGAAGAGATCCTGATGGCGGCGCTGCGCAGCCCCATGGCCAAGGCGCAATACAAGCGCCGCGTGATCGTGGCCGGGGTCGTCACGGAAAACCATCGGCTGCGCCAGATGCTCAAGGCCTGGGCCGGCGACGAAATGGAGGTCGTCGCGGAATTCAACCTGGCGGAATCGCCCACGCAGAACCTGATTGAACTGCTGCATGAGCATTCGGCCAGCAGCGTGCTGATCAGCGCCAAACACACCGATCTCGACCGCGTGGAAAACGTCATCCGCCTGTGCGAGACGGAGGGCGTGGAGGCGTGGCTCATCGCGGATTTCTTTGCGACCAAAATTGCCCGCGCCAGCTTTGACGAGATAATGGGCCGGCCGCTGATGGTGTTCCGCTCCACTCCCGAAACGTCGTGGCAGATGCTGGCCAAGCAGTTGCTGGACTTCGTGGGCGCGCTGGTGTTGCTGGTGCTTTCTTCGCCGGTGATGCTGACCAGCGCCCTGTTGATCAAGCTGACCTCGCCGGGTCCGGTCATGTTCCGGCAGCAACGTTCCGGTCTCAACGGCGCGCCGTTCTCCATCTATAAATTTCGCACCATGATGTCCAACGCCGAGCAGTTCAAGCATGAGCTGGCGGCGATGAATGAAATGTCCGGACCGGTCTTCAAAGTGACCAACGATCCCCGGATCACGCCCATAGGGAGGTGGCTCCGCAAGTTCAGCCTGGACGAACTGCCGCAGCTGTTCAATGTGGTGCGCGGCGAGATGAGCCTGGTCGGCCCGCGGCCATTGCCCGTGGACGAGGTCAGGCGTTTCAACGACCTGGCGCACCGCCGCCGGCTGAGTGTCAAGCCGGGCATCACGTGCCTGTGGCAGGTGAGCGGGCGGAACAAGATCTGCGATTTCAAGGATTGGGTGCGGCTGGATTTGCAATACATTGACAACTGGTCGTTCTGGCTCGATCTGGTCATCTTGGCGCGGACGGTGCCGGTGGTTTTGCTGGGCACGGGTGCGAAATAATCCGGGGAGCGGCATCCGGAACCGCGTTTTACCGGGGACTCGCGACCTCCAGCTCCATGATTTTTGTTGACTTTGTATAGACATTTAGACAAGAAAAGAGATCATGTTTTATCCTTGGTCGCCCAAGCCAACCCCTGAGAAATGAAAACCCACACCTCCAATCGTCCGGCCGCGCTGGCGCTGGCGCTGCTGGCGGCCGGCTCAGCCGCCGGAGCGGACGGCCATATATTCTGGCAGCTCGGGCAGCCCGATCACAGCGGCGCGGAATTTGCGCTGGCGCCCGACGGCTGGTCGCAGTTCCGGGATGATGGCTTCTTCGTCGTGGGCAGATCGGACGCCAAACAGACCTGGCCGTATGTGCATCCGGGCGCAGCCGACGCCTGGGCCGGGGGGCGCCCGCACACGTTCAGGATTGTGTTCGGCGTAGCCCAACCGGCGGCGGGGAACTGCAAGCTGGAGTTCGACCTGGTGGATACGCACAGCGGGGCGCCGCCGCTGTTGGACATTGGTGTGAACGGCCAGTCGTTTGAACGGCAGATGCCCGCGGGCGCCGGCGACGCGTCCATTCAGGGCAACCCGGCGGCGGGCAAGCCGTATCATTTTGAGGTGGAATTTCCGGCCACGCTGTTGAAAGCCGGCAACAACGAAGTGGACATCGCCAACGTGTCCGGCAGTTGGCTGCTCTATGATTGCGTGGCCCTGGAAACGCCCGCCGGGCTCGATCCGGCGCCGGTGGCCGACGAGGTGCGGGTACAGGCGGTTGAATCGGCCCAGGTCCTGGAGGAGAAGGAGGGAAAGCTCCTGCAACCGCTGGATATGCTGGTGCTGTCGGTCGGCACGCCGGCCGAGGCGTCCGTGCAACTGGACGGCGCGGAGGTGGGACGGGTATCGCTCAAAGAGGGGGCGCAGCACGTGGAAGTGCTGGTCCCGAATGTCGAGGCGGAAACGCAATCCAAAATCGCCCTGGTGGGCGGCGGCAAGACCCTGGCGAGCCTGGCGATTGACCGCCAGCCGGTGCGCCAATGGGAAGTTTACATCCTGATGCATTCGCACACCGACATCGGCTATACCGACCTGCAGCCGAACATCGAGCAAAAGCAGGCGCACAATGTACTTCATGCCCTCGAACTAATCCGGCAAACGAAGGACTATGCGGTTGGGGAGCGGTTCAAATGGAACCTTGAGGTGATGTGGACGGCCGACCAGTTTTTCAAGATTGCCACGCCCGGGCAGGTCCGCGAGTTCGAGCAGGACGTTCATGACGGCTACATCGGCGTGGACGCCATGTACGGGAATTTGCTGACGGGCCTATGCCGCCCGGAGGAAATGCTGCGGCAGGTGAGCTTTGCCACGCAACTGGGCCAGCGCTGCGGACGGCCGGTGGATTCCATGATGATCAGCGACGTGCCGGGCCTTACGTGGGGCATCGTTCCGGCCATGGCGGGGCACGGCGTGAAATACATTTCCGACGGCCCGAATGCCTCGCGCACGATGGCGGGCGACCGCATCGGCTACGTGCGAGTGCAATGGGAAAACCAGCCCTTTTACTGGCTGTCGCCGGCGGGCGATCAACGGGTGCTTTATTGGGGTTCGCAGGGCGGTTATTCCTTCGGACATCATTTTGCCTCGCTCACGGAAGGGCTGCCCTTTTTGCTGCAGCGGCTTGAGGAACAGAGATATCGCTACGACATTGTGCAACTACGCTGGACCAAGGGCGACAATGGCCCGCCCGATGAAGGGGTGATGCCCGCGGTGCGGGATTGGAATGCGAAGTATGCGTATCCCAAGCTGGTCATCGCCACCACCAGCGAAGCGTTCCACGCCTTTGAAAAGCGCTACGGCGATCAATTGCCGACCTTTCGCGGCGATATGACACCGTATTGGGAAGACGGCGCGGGGTCTTCGGCTTTCGAGACGGCGCTCAATCGGCAGACAGCGGACCGGCTGGTGCAGGCCGAGACCCTGTGGGCCTTGCGCAACCCGGGGAAGTTTCCTGCCGACGCATTTGCCGTGGCGTGGAAAAATGCCGCGCTTTACAGCGAGCATACCTGGGGCGCCTACAACAGCGTCAGCCAGCCCGACCTGCCGTTCGTGAAGAGCCAATGGAAATACAAGCAGGGCTACGCGCTGAACGCGGAGGCCGAATCGCGCGCGGTGCTGGCGCAGGCGTGCGGAGGCGCGGTGCCGCCGGAGGCCTCGCAAGTGGATGTTTTCAACACGGCGTCCTGGCCGCGCACGGACCTGGTGACGCTGCCGCGGGAAACCAAAGGCGATGCCGTGACGGATCAGGGTGGCCGGCCCGTGCCTTCGCAGCGGCTTTCGAGCGGGGAGCTGGTCTTTTTGGCGGGCGCGGTGCCGCCCTTTGGCGCCAGGCGATTTACGATTGCGCCCGGCGGGCCGCTGGTGGGCGGAAAAGCGGCGGTCAACGGGGTGACCCTGACGACCCCGGGACTGACCGTCAAGCTGGACGAAGCGAGCGGCGACATCACGAGCTTGCGCCGGGCCGGTTTGGGCGCCGAATTGGCGGACGGCAAGATCAACAACTACCTCTATTTGCCGGGCGCGGACGTGAAGGACGTTCAGGCCAGTGGCCCGGCCCGGATCAGCGTCAAGGAAATCGGCCCCCTGGTGGTTTCGCTCGTGGCCGCGTCTGACGCGCCGGGCTGCAACCGGCTGGTGCGCGAAGTGCGGCTGGTGGACGGCCTTGACCGCGTCGAAATCAGCGATTTGGTGGACAAGAAAGCCGTGCGTGAGATCGAGGGAGTTCATCTCGGTTTCAGCTTCAATGTGCCGAATCCGGTGGTGCACGTGAACAGTCCGGGCACCATCATGGAGCCGGAAAAAGACCAGCTTCCGGGCGCCTGCAAGAACTGGTTTTCGGTGGAACGGTGGGTGGACATTTCGGACGCGGACCGGGGCGTGACGTGGTCCACCGCGGATGCGCCCTTGATGGAACTGGGCGGGTTGACGGCCAACCTGCCGCGCAGCCAGCCGGATCCCAATGCGTATCTGAAAACGATCAAGCCTTCGTCCCAAATATATTCGTGGGCCATGAACAACCATTGGCATACGAACTATCGCGCCGATCAGGAAGGCCCGGTGTGGTTTCACTTCGCGCTTCAGCCGCATGGCGCCTACGACCCGGTGGGGGCGACCCACTTTGGCGTGGAAACCACCGAGCCGCTGATCGTGGCGGCCGCCGTGGGAGCGTCCCCGCTGGCGGGGCGGTTGCGCCTCGAACCGCCGGCGATCGTGGCCACCGCTTTCAAACCGAGCGACGACGGCGAAGCCCTGATTTTGCGGTTGTACAACCCAACCGGGCAAGCGCAGGCCGCCCGGCTGGATTGGAGCCGGCCGGTCCGGCATACCTGGCTGTCCAGCGCCGGCGAGGAGCAAGGGCCGGCGGCCCCGGCCAATATTGCGGTGCCCGGTTTGGGAACCGTGACTTTGCGCGTGGACGAATAAAATTCCGAAATCCGGATGGCCGAAACTCGAATGGGTCCCTCGAGCACCGACGCGCTGGTTGCCCTGCCCATGAACCGAAAGTTGGATTTAAGCAAAGGGGGAAGCCCGCCCACACCCCGGCCCTCTCCCCAGGGGAGAGGGAGGCGTTGTTCCCACACCGTGAGGTTTCGTCGACACTGGATTCGCGCAGGTTTATGGGGCGTGAGCATGTTCCTACTCGCTGTGGGGCTGCCGGCGGCGGCGCATTTGCCGGTCATGGCCTCGGCCACGGCGACATTGGCAGCCGACGGCAGTTATTCAGTGGATTTGACGTTCGATGTGCCGCCGTTTGCGCTGAACGTGTTGCCGCAAAGGGCCGCCGACCCGGTCATGAACGCCTGGCTGGACGGCCCGGCCAATGGCATTGCCGCGAGCCTGGACCGGGCCAGAGCGCGGTTCCAAAGAGAGTTTGCCGTCCTGGGGGACGGCGCGCCGGGCACGGTAACTTCGCTGATTTTTCCGACGGCGGCCGATGTGGTGCGCTATCGCGAGAATGCGCCGGCGGTTCGTCTGCCGGCCATGTTGATGCTTTCGCTGAGCGGCCGGTTGCCGGCGGGAGCGCGGTGGGTGTCGTTCCAGTTCCCCGCCGAAATGGGTGTGGTGGCGCTCAATGTGATCCGGCCCGGAGAGGCGCCGGCGGCGCTGGTGGCAGACTCCGGTCAAGCAACCACGCCGCTGCCCTTCGCCAATACCAATGTAGTGGCGGCGGCCACGGCCGTCGTCGCTGCGGCCCCTGAGCCCGGCCGCTGGCTGGTGGCGAGGGAATACCTCGCGCTGGGATTCAAACATATCGTGCCGGAAGGGACCGATCATATTCTTTTTGTGCTGGGCCTGTTTTTGCTCGGAAACCGGCTTCAGCCATTGCTGTGGCAGGTGACGGCCTTCACCGTGGCGCATTCAATCACGCTGGGCCTGTCGCTGTATGGAATTTTTCGGCTGTCGCCGACGGTGGTAGAGCCGCTGATCGCGTTGTCCATCGCGTTTGTGGCCGTGGAGAATATTTGCACGCCGGAGCTGAAGCCGTGGCGGCCGTTCGTGGTGTTCGGCTTTGGCCTGATGCACGGTCTGGGATTTGCCGGGGTGCTCACGTCGCTGGGCTTGCCGCGCCAGGATTTTGCCACGGCGCTGGTGGCGTTCAACGCCGGCGTCGAACTGGGCCAACTCGCCGTCATTACGCTCGCCTTCCTCCTGGTGGGCTGGTGGCGGAGGAAACCGTGGTACCGGCGGCGCATTGTCATACCGGCCTCGGTGGTGATTGCCGGCACGGGCCTGTTTTGGACAGTGCAGCGCATTGCGCTGGCCTGGAGGTAAACCCGGACGGCCTTATTTCGGGCTTCGGGATTTGGGCTTCCTTCGGATTTCGGATTTACGCTTGGCTATTTGTCCGCTTCCAGGGCGAGTTGGCCCGGTTCAGCCGCTTCCACTTTGGGGTCCGCGTTGTCTTCGGGTGCATTGGCGGCGGGCGCATTGGGGTCATGCAGACGGACCAGGGCCTGGCGCAGGAGACGACCCTGGTAGGTAACACCTGGCGCAAGCGTTTCGGCCACCACCGCGTCGGCGGGCGGATTCTCCACGCCATGCGCGCGGTGCAAGCGCGCGTAGAATTTTTCGTCGGGCGCCACCTGAAACGGGGCCAAGCCGACGCGGCGGGCGGCCTCGCGGCAGGCATTTTGGAAATTGCCGATCTGGTCAATGAGTTCGGCATTGCCGGCGCGAGTGGCGGCGTTATGGAGTGCAAAGATGTGGTCCAGAATCCGGGCCACGACTTGGATCCACTCGCCCTCCGCGCGGCGGAATTTATCCACTTCCAGCCGGAGCGCGGCTTTTTCAGTGTCGTTGAGTTTTATTTGAAATTCGTTGAACTCGCGGATTTCGCCCGTGATCCGTTCGGCAATCTCCCGGGCGGCGGCCACGGTCTTGTCGCTGTTGCCCTTGGTGGTTTCCTGCACGAGCGCCCATTGGTCGGTGGCGGCCGAAATCTGGGCCGAACATTTTTGAAGATCCTGCAATTTTTCGGCGACCGTGCCGAGGGCGTTGGTCTCCACCAGCTTGCTGGTGGCCCGGTACTCCAGGACATACGGCAGGCAGCCGAGCACGGCGCCCAGGGCCAGGCAACCGATGGCCAGCGGAATGGGGTGCTGGGCCTGGTAAATCAAGGCGAAAGCAGCGGCGACCAGGAGCGCGTAGGCGCTCAAAAACGGCCATTTGGGGACTTTCCAGTCAGAAACTTCGTTCATGGCGGCATTGTCCGAAAAAAGGCGGACCAGCGCAAGCTGTGGAGGATTCTACTTGCATTTTTCATGAGCCCGGTGAATGGTTGCCGCCGAACTTCAACCAAAGGATGCTTATGACCAAACCTGTTCCGGATGGATTCACTACGCTTACCCCACATATCGTTGTTTCTGATGGCGCCCAGGCGATTGAGTTTTATAAACGGGCGTTTGGCGCCGAGGAACTGGAGACGCACAAGTCGCCTGACGGCAAAATGGTGATGCACGCGCGACTCAAGATTGGCAATGCGCTGCTCTTGCTGGCGGGTGAATATCCGCCGCATTGCCTCTCGCCCAAGAGCCGGGGCGGCGCCAGCGTGTATCTTAATTATTATACCGAAGATGCCGATGCCGCGTTTGATCGGGCGGTGAAAGCCGGCTGCACGGTCCGGATGCCGGTTTCGGACATGTTCTGGGGCGACCGCTATGGGCAGGTGGAAGACCCGTTCGGTCATCCGTGGGCCATCGCCACCCACAAGCACGATTTCACTCCGCAACAAATTGACGACAATGCCCGCGCCTTTTTTGCGAAGGAATGTCCGGATGGACACTGACCTGCCGCTTGTGATTTGCTTTTATTGGGGGTTGGAATTAAATTGTCGGCGTTTTGAGTCTCTGAAGCCGTTTTGAAGAGCAGATTTCGGAGCCCAACCAATCACCAATAAGGATGCCTATTATGACGCCAGATCGGCTGGGCGCTGCCGCCTGCAAAGCACTTTTTTTGCTATTGATCATCCGGCCCGGGCCGGTGGCCGCTGCTCCGGCGCGCGTTTCATTGCCCGGTCAAATTCCGGCCGCAGTGCGCACCCTGCCGGCAATCGGTTCCCTGCCCGCCACCAACCAAGTGCGTTTTGCCATCGCGTTGCCGCTCAGAAACCAGGACGGGTTGGACGCGCTGCTGCACGAGCTCTACACGCCGGGCAACCCCCATTACCGTCAATTCCTGACGCCGGCGCAGTTTGGCGAGCGGTTTGGACCCGCGGTCTCGGACTACCAGGCGCTCGTGGATTTCCTGGGGCAAAACGGCCTGACGGTCACGCGCACTTATGCCGGCCACAGCCTGGTGGCGGTGACGGCGCCGGTCGCCGCCATTGAAAAAGCGTTCCAGGTAAACCTGCGAGTTTACCAGCATCCCAAGGAGCCGAGGACCTTTTACTCGCCGGATGCCGACCTTTCGGTGGCGGCCAGCCTCCCGGTCAAGATTTTAAGCGTCAGCGGGCTGGATAACTACGCGCTGCCGCGGCCCGTCAGCCTGCATGCCCGGCCGACCAACCCGTCGGGCGGCGCCGGGCCGGACGTTGGGACCGGACCGGGCGGGGATTTTATTGGGCACGATTTCCGGTTTGCTTACCTGCCCAGCAACCGGCTCAATGGCAGCGGCCAGTCCGTGGCACTCGTGGAATTCGACGGTTTTTATTCCAACGACATCACGGCCTACGAGACGCTGGCCAGCTTGCCGCCGGTTCCGCTCGCCGTCGTCCCGGTCAATGGTGGCATTCCGAGCCCGGGAAACAACAGCGATGAAGTGTCTTTGGACATTGAAATGGCCATTTCAATGGCCACCAATGTCTCGAAGGTTCTGGTTTACGAAGCGCCTTTCGACACCGCTGCCTCCTGGCTTACGATGTTACAGCAGATGGCCGATGACGATTCTGCCAATCAAATCAGTGCTTCCTGGTTCCTGGGCGGAGGTGCGCCGGACCCGGCCGCCGAGCAGGTTTTTCAACAAATGGGGGCCCAAGGGCAATCCTTTTTCGAGGCCTGCGGGGATTACGACGCCTTCGTCGGTCCGCAGTCGTTTCCCCAAGACAGTCCGAACATTACGCTGGTCGGGGGGACCCTCTTGACGACCGTTACCCGCAGCGGCGCCCGCTCCACGGAAACCGTCTGGAATCGCGGATTGGATTCCTCGTCCGGGCTATACATCGGTACTGGCGGCGGCCTCAGCACCACCTATTCGATTCCCTCCTGGCAGCAGGGCATCAATTCGATCTTGACCAACGGAGGTTCCACCACCTTCAGGAACGTGCCCGATGTGGCGATGACCGCGGAAAACGTTTACGTGATCTTCGGGGATGGCCAGAACGAAACCGTCGGCGGAACGAGCTGCGCCGCGCCGCTTTGGGCCGGGCTCATGGCTTTGGCCAACCAGCTGGCGGCGACCAATGGAAAACCGGCCATTGGGTTCATCAATCCGGCCATCTACGAAATCGCCAATGAATCCGTTTACAGCACGGCATTTTTTGATGTCACCGTGGGCAGTAACGCCTGGCCCGCCAGCCCGAATGCCTATTTCGCCGTGCCCGGATACGACCTTTGCACGGGCGTGGGCACGCCGAAGGGAACCAACTTGTTCAATCTGCTGGTGGCGCCCGATACGCTTACGGTGGCGCCCGCCGGGGGCTTCAACGCCGTGGGCACGCCGGCGCGCACGTTCAGCCCGGTCGCCCGGGCATTTTTCCTGACCAACGCCGGTGCTACGGCGCTGTCGTGGTCGCTGGTGAACACCTCCGCCTGGCTCACGGTGTCCAACAGCGGCGGCTCACTCGCCCCGGGGGCCAGCGACTCGGTGTTGGTGAGTCTCAACACGGTGGCGAGCAATTTGATCGCCGGCACTTATTCCAGCAGCCTGTGGTTTTCGAATGTAACCAGCCGAGTGGGGCACTCGCGCTTCTTTACTTTCCAAACCAGTGATCCGCTCGTCATTGAAGCGCCGACGAATCTTTATTTCTTGGGACCGCCAGACGGCCCTTTCCTGCCGGCAACCTACGAGATTACGCTGACGAATCCATCGCCGAGTTCGTTTGATTGGGCGATCAATGACACTTCCCCATGGTTCATGGCGTCGCCATCAAATGGCAGCTTGTCCGCCGGGGCTGCGGCGACCGTCCTGATTTCGCCCGCTTCCCCGGCCACGAATCTGGCGGATGGCTGGTATCCCGGAACCTTGCAGGTAACCAATGTGACCAGCGGATACGTGCAAGCTGTGGCGGGCGTCATTGACGTCGGCTTGGTCGAGAATGGCGGCTTCGAGACCGGCGATTTCACCGCCTGGACTCTGGTGGGAGACACATCCGTGAACGGCAATTTGTATGATGGAGTGGTGGGTGTCAATTCCCTGACGGATGGCACCGGCTACGAGTATATCCACTCGGGGGACTACGGAGCATTTTTGGGTGACACGAATTTGGCGACGCTGTCGCAAATCCTCGAAACCACGCCCGGCCAGAGCTATCGGTTGTCGTTTTGGGTGGATAACCCCCCGGTTACCGGGACTGGCTTGCAGCAGTTCTTCGCGAAGTGGATCACCAACGGCACCGCCGATACGGTCTGTTCCCTGGTCAATCCGCCGGTACTGGCGTGGACGAACGTTATTGCGATGGTCAGCGCCACCGGCACCAACACCGTCCTCCAGTTTGCCGCCGAGAATGTGCCCGGCGGCTTCGGTCTGGACGATATCACGGTGGACCCGCTGATCCCGCCGATATTTACCAGCCAGCCGACCAATCTGACCCTTTACACCGGCGGCACAGCCATTCTGAGCGGTGGCGTGAAAGGCATTGGCCCGATGACCTATCAGTGGCTTGACTCGGGCACCAATCTGGTCGATGGAGGCAACCTTTCCGGCTCCGCCAGCAGCGCATTGACGATTTCGCCGGCCGCCTATGCCAACAGCGGCAACTACACCCTCGTGGTCACCAACGCGTATGGTTCGGTGACCAGCAGCGTGGCGGTGCTCACTGTGTTGATTCCTCCCGCCATTGGAAGTGTCAGCGCGAATCCGGGGGGAGGCATCAGCTTGGTCCTTTCGGGGACGCCGGGCCTTGCTTACGTCTTGGAGGCGGCCACGAATCTGGTTGCGCCGGTCGCCTGGTACCCGGTTGCGACCAACACCTTGGGCGCCGAAGGCGTGTGGCTCTTCACGGATTTCTCGGCCACGAACAGGCCGCTGCAATTCTACCGGCTGGGGACAAGCCAATGACAAATGGAAGACGGCCTGTTGATGGGAGTTGCCTGACCGGATGATCGTGCGCCGCACGGTTAAAACCTCCCGGGGCGATTTCAAGGGTTGATGGCGGCGCAGCCCTTGCCGCGCTTAATGGCGATCCATTGTATAGTCTATTGTGCTGGAATGACATTTTAATTTTAGCTGTTTATGTTGCAAAATAATTTAAATAACTATTGACATTGTCGTCTTTTTATGTAAATTGAAACCGAAAGTGACTGAATCGGTCAGAGATACTGTTCAGCGGGCTAGGAAGTAGTTCGTGGAGGTTTGTCAGGGCGCAACCCGACACCGCACCCCGAACAAGGAACGGTGCGCCACGGTATCGGAGCGCGGGTCCAGCGACCCGCGGCATTATTGCCAGTCAAGACGCGTGTGAACTCGACGGCCACGGCGAAAATTCATCAGTGGCTGCGGCTCACAGCGGCGTTCCAGAGGGAGCGCGGATCTGCGACCCGCAGCAGCGTTGCCCGTCGGGACGATTAGGAATTACGCGAGACTTTTCCTGGAATTCAGAGGTTGCTGCGGCTCACAGAGCCGCGCTCCTGGATAGTGCGAAGATGTGCCCAGTTTGTGCCGTTCTGTAATTTTTTTATGGACAACAGCCGCCCCCTGTGTTACAGGTAAAGCGTTTGGGGAGTCCTCATTAGAACTTAACAAGGAGTTTCTAAGGACTCTAATCCCAAACCCGGAAAACGGAAGCGGTGTGTCGTGCCGTCGTGCGTATGAAAAATATGAAGTCTGCAAAACGGTTGCCAGGATCGCGAAAGAATCGAGGCCGTTGTGGCTTTTCCCGCAGCGGCTTCACGCTGATCGAGTTGCTTGTCGTCATCGCCATCATCGCCATTCTGGCCGCGATGCTGCTGCCGGTCCTGGCCAAGGCCAAACAGAAGGGCCAGGGCATCCAATGCATGAACAATCACCGCCAGCTTGCGTTGTGCTGGCGCCTGTATTCCGAGGACAACAGTGATGTCCTGCTTTATGCAAGCACCACCGCTCCGGCCGGCTCGCGAGGCGGGCCGAGTGTTCCAATCGACACGGTCAATCCGAGCGATCCCAACAATTTTGCCTGGTCGGGAGCCCATATGGATTTCGCCGCCGACAACCTGGCGAATTACGATCCGACTTATGACATGGAAAAGCGGCCGCTGTGGAACTACAACAAGTCGGTGGCCATCTACAAGTGCCCTTCGGATAATTCGATGGTTAAGGATATAAACCTTGGAAATCAGTTTGTTCCCCGCATTTTGACCATGTCCATGAATTTGTATGTGGGCGGTTTTTGCACAGGAAACCCCGGGCCGGGCAACGACGGCGGCTGGAGCTGGGCCGCAAATTATAACATTTATTCCAAAATCACGCGGATCCAAAACCCTGCGAACATCTTTGTGTTTTTGGATGAACGCGAGGATGTGGTCAATTGGAGCAACTTCATGATGGAGATGACTGGCTGCAACCCCGTCAGTCCTTCGTCCTGGACTTGGGGCCCCGGGGCGGATTGCGATATGCCCGCTTCCTACCACAACCGGGCCGGGGGACTCTCGTTTGCGGATGGCCATTCCGAAATCCACCGCTGGCTCGACTCGCGCACCACGCCGCCCATTGCTCCGGCCCAGACCGAGTTGAGTTCCACGGCATTTGATTGGGCGACGGCCGGGCCGAACAACCAGGACATTTATTGGCTGCAACTGCATTCCAGCGCGCTGAAGTGATTTCGCAATGAGCTCAGATGCATGATGCCGGCGACACAGGCTGGGCGTGCGGTGGCGATTTTATCCGCCTACGTTTTTCAGATTTGGCGGAGAGTAAGAGAGTAAGGAGGAGACAAAGAAGCATGTTAAGAGGCTATAGTCGGTCCGGAGACAAATACTGTTTTTGCCGGCGATAGACTTGGCCACGGCTTAAGAAAACAAAAAAAACAACCAACCCGAATGAGAAATATGAGGTGTATGAAACCAACCATGAAATCCATCCTTGCACTCGGCAGCTTTCTGCTGCTGACTCTTGGCTCCGGCCAGACCGCCCGGGCGGATTACCAGTCAACGGTGCTTTCGCAGGCGCCGGCGGGGTACTACAAGCTGAACGAGACCGTCAAGCCCCAGTTCACGCATCCGACGAATTCCGGCACGCTGGGGAGCGCAGCCGATGGAACCTACAGCAATCTGCCCTCGCTGAACCAGCCCGGACCGTTTGCCGGCAGCGTTTCCGTCGGCTTAGATGGAGTGTCCCAGTACGTTTATACTCCCTGGGTGGACGGGCTTAATACCAGCGCCTTCAGCTTTGAAATTTGGGCCGACCCGGCGCTGTACCCTGAATTTGCCTACCTTGCTTCGTCCGCCGAGTTGAGTTCACCACGTTCGGGCTGGTATCTCGCCCAGGACAACGGCAGTACATTCGGTTACGGTCCGGCTTGGGTGGTCCGGTTCTTTAACACGAACGCCGCCACCCCATCGGTCACACTGCACGCGACCAATTCATCGGCCGGGGTCTGGACGCAAATTGTCATCACCTATGACGGCACCAATACGGCAAAGCTTTACACCAATGGCGTGGTGGCGGATACGGAGTTCACCACGACCAACCTGGCGGGCCTCGGCTACGTGCCCAACGTTGACGGCCCCTTCACCGTCGGCGTCCGCAGTTCGATTAATTTCGAGTG
>JBEKZM010000101.1:0-23465 GCA_049509875.1 Verrucomicrobiota bacterium
CGACTATTCGCTCACCGGTGGCTTCTGGGCGCTGTACGCCATGCAAACGCCCGGCGCACCGTTGCTCACCATCAGCTACGTCGGCAATCAGGCCATCGTCTCGTGGCCGTCCTCCGTCACTGGTTGGACCTTGCAAACCAACGCCAATCTCGACACGCCGACGTGGGGCAATTATCTCGGTTCCATCCTAAACAACCGCGTGACCAACGCGCCGCCCAGGGGAAATCTCTTCTTCCGCCTGGCCAATCCCTGAACTCATGGGTACAACCTGCCGCTGCTGCGGGCGGTGGATAATGCTCCCTCAGGAGTACCAGCATGCTCCTTTGGGAGTATTGCATGTTGGCCTGATTTGGGGATAATTGGTCATTCTGTGAATTGCCGGAAGACCAATTTGATCGGCAGGCCCGGCGCCGAGATGACAGCCGTTTGGGCGCATTTTTTCGCGCAATTTATTCATTCTTGCGCGCTCCGCCAGGTGACCTCAAGGACCATGTTGGCCACCTTGTTTTGGGGGACCATGATCGTTTCCACAAAGGCACAGGAAAACCAGCCGCTCCGAGTGTTGACCAACGCCCAACAAGTGCTGGATCTGGGTATTGAGGGCGCCCGCTGCGCGCCGCACCCGGTGCAGTTGCGCGCGGTCGTGACCTATGCGGTGATCCGCCGCCCGTGGTTTTACGTCCAGGATGCGACCGCTGGAGTTCTGGTCATCTGCACGAATGAGTCCCGGCAACCGGTGGCCGGACAATTGGTTGAAATCGCCGGCACAGTGGTCCCGGGCTTGCAGGCGCCTCATGTCTATGCTGCCAATTACACAGTCATCGCTTCCGCCTCGTTTCCCGTTGCGCACCGCACGGATTCCGCCCGGCTGGCCATCGGCGAAGATTTCGGCCAATGGGTTGCCCTGGAGGGGAACGTGGTCGACTACTTTGTCCACCCAGAACAGGATTCCCTTCTCTTGCAGGAAGGCGACCAGCATTTTGTGGTCAACATCAGTCTGACTGGACCACTAGCCATACCCGTCACCTGGCTGGGAGCCCGCGTGGAAGTACAGGGAGTTTGCTGGACACAAGCCCGCGCGGATGGCGTGCCCACCGCGTTTCGCATTCATACGCCGGGAACCAACAACATCCGGGTGCTACGGGAAGGACCTACCAATCTGTTCGCCCTGCCGTTGCGCACCTTGAACTCGCTGGCCAGCCAGCCAAGCCTCCATGACCAGCGCGTCCGCATCGCCGGCACGGTCACCCTGTTGCTTCCGGGAGAATCCCTTTTTCTGAGGGACCAAACCGGCGCAATTCAGGCCCGGCTGTTGAAACCAATTTCCGAAGAGCCTTATATCTTAAGCGTCAACGGCGAGACCCTGTTTAAGGATTCGCCGAAAGAGATTTCATGGAAACAGTTCGCCCGGCCGCGGCTAAATATCGAACCGCTCGCGCCCGGGGACCGCGTCGAGGTGGTTGGCACGATTAGCTCGGCGGGCTTCGGCCTCATTCTCTCGGATGCTGAATACCGCCGGCTCGGGTCCGGCGTTGCACCGCGACCCGCGGAAGTTTCCAACGCGGCCTTGCGCTCGGGTCTGCGCGAGGGAGATTTGGTGAGATGGCGGGGCCGGTTGATTGATCGCGATTCGCACGAAACACTTGGGAAGGTCGAGGATTTGCTGGTATTGAATGATGGAGACATCATCGTGCGGGCATTGCTCGTGGCTGAGCGGCGCGATCGCCTGGACCCTCCACCCCTCAATTCCGTGTTGGAAGTGACCGGCGTTTGTTCCCGTGAAATGGATGAATTGGCAACGGCCCCGAATATCCGGCTTTTGTTACGAGGCGCGGACGGTCTGCGAGTATTAAGCAAACCGCCTCCCTGGGAAGCCTGGAACATGGGGCGAATATTGGCCATTGGCGCGGCGCTGGGAGCCGGCTCGCTGGCGTGGATCGCATTTCTCCGCCACCGCGTCGCCCGTCGAACCGCCGAGTTGGACTTCTCCAACACCCGCCTGCGCGCCGAGGTGGAGGAACGAAAACGGGCGGAGGCGGAATTGTCGCATACCCTGGCCACCGAGAAAGAACTTAATCAACTCAAGAGCCAGTTTGTATCGCTGGTTTCCCACGAGTTTCGCACGCCCCTCGGTGTCATCCTCGCGTCGGCGGACCTGCTTTCGGATTACCTGGATACCCTGACTCCCGAGGAGCGCGCCGAGCAAATTGCGGACATCAAACAATCCACCCGCCACATGGCCGACTTGATGGAAGATGTGCTCGTCTTGGGCCGGGTGGAATCAGGGAAAATGGGGTATTATCCGCACGCCATCGATTTGACGGACTTCTGCCAGCGTGTCATCGATGAATTGCTTTCCGCCACCAGCCGGCGTTGTCCGCTCCAGTTTGTCGCGGGAGACATCACCGCGCCGGCGCGCGGCGACGAGACAATCCTGCGCCATATTCTGCACAACTTGCTGGCCAATGGCGTGAAATATTCAGCCCCGGGCCAGCCGGTTCGCTTGCAGGTTGAGCGCGATGGCGACGAGGCTGTCCTTACCGTATGTGACCGGGGCATAGGAATTTCCAGCGAGGATCAAAAATTTGTTTTCGAGGCGTTCTACCGCGGGAAGAATGTCAGCGACCGGCCCGGCAGCGGGCTTGGCCTGGTCGTCGTCAAGCGCTGCATCGAACTTCACGGCGGCACCATTGAACTACAAAGCACGGAGGGAGCGGGCACCACGGTGGAGGTGCGCCTGCCACTGTTCCGACTACCCGGTCAAACCGACCGGCTCCATCGCCCGCCCGCGGTTGCGTGCTCACACGTCACATGAATAAAATTCTCATCATCGAAGACCAGCCACAGATGCGACGCAAACTGGCCATGATTCTGGAACGGGAACATTTCCAGGTCGCGGCTGCGCCGAATGGCTTGATCGGCTTGGACCTGGCGCGCAGCGACCCCCCTGACTTGGTGATCTGCGATGTCATGATGCCGGAGTTGGACGGCTACGGTGTGCTCGCCCGCCTGCGCGAGGAGGAAAAAACCAAACGCATTCCCTTCATTTTCCTGACGGCCAAGGGAGAGAATCAGGACATCCGCACCGGCATGAATCTGGGCGCCGACGATTATCTTACCAAGCCGGTGCCGGCGCACGAACTGATCGAAGCCGTCGAGGCACGGCTGGAACGGGCGCAGCAGCAGCAGGGGTTTTCACCAGACTTCAGGTCCGCGGCGCCGCTGGAGAGACTCGGCCTTTCTATGCGCGAAGCGGAGATCCTATTATGGGTGGCGCAGGGCAAAAGCAATTTCGAAATCGGGATGATTCTCGGAATCAGCGCCGCGACAGTAAAAAAACATCTGGTTCACACGTACCAAAAGCTCGGCGTGGAAAGCCGCAACGCGGCAACCCTGAGCGCTCTGCAGGTCCTTTCGACCAATTCTGAATAGCAGTACGGCGTTAGTTTGCGCCCAGAACAATGCGTTTTGAACGCCTCGAATTTCTGTTCCAGGTCCCGCTGGCTCCGGAACAACACCCAGTCCAAATACTTGCGCCGGAGAGTGCCGATTCGTGTCCCATTCTCCGATGGCATCATGCTTTCCTGCTGTTCAAGGCTGCATCAGGCGGAAGAACACATTCCCCCGGGGCGGGGCATTGGTGAGGCTGTTGTTCACCACGGTGCCGGCATAGCCGCCCCAGGCTGGTGTGGCGAGATTGACGTTGGTTTGTAGAGTCCAGCCGATGACGGATGGATTCCAGGAAACGATGGCTTGGTTGCCGATGTAAGTGATGGTGAGCAATGGTGCGCCGGGCGTCTGCACGGCGTAGAGCGACCAGAAGCCGCCGGTGAGGGAATAATTCCCGCCGGTCATCGCGTCGCTGGCATCGGGCTGACCGATGGTACCGCTGACTTGATAAGCGCCGCCGGTGCTGGTGCCCCCTCCGCCGGCAATTTTATACCAGTCGATGGTGTAGCTCTGCCCAAGGGTCGAAAGGCCTAAGGTCGAAGCAAGAAAGGAAAACCAAACCGACGTTTGCCGTGAATGCCCTGCGCGGCGAGGATTTGTTATTGTGTGTTTTTCATTCATCATTTTCATTTGGCACCCCCGATTTCCTCGGTCATCAACTGTTCCACTTTTTCCAGCCGAGATTTCAAGTCGGCAATTTCCGCATCCTTTTCCTCAACCTTTTGGTTCAAGCCTTGGATGGCCGCCAGCGCAACGCTACCTTCATCCAGGGTGGAGATGTGCCGGTCGTCCGGGCCCACCTGAAAGGCGGCGTAGAAATCCTGCGCCATCGGGCCAAGGTGCGTCGTGGCCACGTCGTTGGTGTAATGCCAGCGCGTAATGGGCAGCGCCGCGACTTTGGACAGCACCGCCTGAGGCGAGATGGTCTGGAAGCCAGATTTCACGTTGCGGTCGGAGGATGGGTACCACTGGTTGCCGTCGCAATAGGCGTTGCCCACTTGAAACAAATGCACGGGGTTGGTGGTGTCGATGCCGACGTTGTTACCGAGTGGGTTAAGCGTGAGAGCGCCGCCGTAAGATTGAATCCATTTGTAACCGGAAATGCCATACTGACCTATGCCGAGGCCGTTGTCCTGACTCGGCATGGAATTGGTCGGCGCGCCCTGTGGGTAACGAATCGTCAAAGCGGCCCCACCAATCAGATTGGTTGCCCCGATGCCCATGCCGCCAGAAGCGCGGATGAGGAATTGGTTGGTGGCGGTGGAGCTAAAAGTGGCATTTTGCGAATCCGCCCACACAAAGTCCCCGTCATACAAAGCCTGCGCGTAATTGCCGGCGGCGAAACTTTGGATGCCGGCCGCCAGGTTGTTAAAGCCACCGGGCACGGTGCCACCAGATGCGCTGACTTGGTTGAAACTACCGCCGCCGATGCTCCCTCCATCCACATTTGTCAGGATCGTGTTGTAGCTGCCGCCGGCGATGACGCATTGTTGGGCATTAGTCTCAATGCTATTATCGGTGCCGCCGCCCAGGAACGAATAATAGGCATTGGCCTGAATGTTATTGTCATACCCGCCGCCAAGAACAGTGAAAGCGGCCGCGGTCTGGATGGTATTGTCATACCCGCCGCCAAGGAAGGATTCATAGGCCTCGGCCGCAATGATGTTGTCGACGCCGCCGCCCAGGAACGAATAATAGGCATCTGCCTGAATGGTATTGTCGACGCCGCCGCCAAGGAAAGTGTCACCGGCATTGGCCTGAATGGTATTGCCATAGCCACCGCCAAGGAAGGATTCATAGGCATTGGTCTGAATGCTGCTGCTGCTGCCGCCGACAATGACAGAATAATCACAAGTGGCCGCGATGGTATTGTTGCTGCCGCCCAAGATTGAAGCAGCGCCCGTTCCGTTGCTGATCACGTTCTGCAATCCGCCGAGCACAATATTGGGATTGCCCGCGGTAGGGCTGAACAGCCCGGCCCGCACACCGCCGACGCGGATTTCCAGCGGTTGGCTGTTCGTGCTGCCGAGGATCTGCCCCGCTGCCACACTGTTGCCGCCGAGCTGCCAGAAATTCGTTGCGTTAAGCCCATTCAACGCCGCCGCATTTACATTCGTCACGTTCGCGCCGTTGCCGGCAAAGGAACTGGCGGTGACGGTGCCGCTCACGGTGGGACTGGCCGGGAGGTTGACGTCGGCCACCGCGCCGCTAATCTGCGCGGCGGAAACAGTGCCGCTCACGTTGCTTGCCGTGATGGCGAAGATGGCGTAAGGGACGGGTGTCAATTGCTGCCGAGGCGAGACCAGGCTGAAACTGTTTGCCCCGTTGGTGCTGAGGGCGATTTGCAGCCAATTGTTGCCGCCGGCAAACACGCCCGCGCCAAAATCCACCGCCGTGGTAAATAAGCCGTTGGTCACCATAACCGCTGCGTTCGTCACCGGCCCGGCGAGGGCGGTCCCGGTCACGTTCGTAGCGTATAACGTGAATTGCATGTCGAAACTGCCATTCGCCTCCGTGCCGCTGCTGGTTAGCCGGCCCTGATAGGAGAAGGCAGTGCCTTGCGCATGGACGCTTGAGGGTCGTAAGCTTAGTGTTGAAAGCGCCAGCAAAGCCAGCGCGCCCAATCGGCGAATCATTTTCTTTTTCATGGTTGTGTTCATGTTGGAGTTGTTCAGCCGACCTTGGTAGGTGAAGGCCGTGACCTGCGCGGAGGTTGAGATTTGCGTGCGGAGCCCAAAGGGGAGCAACGGCACCAATTCTTTGGAATTCATATTCAGAGTTTATCTAAGACCCCTGCAGCATGGTGCGGCGTTGGGAAACTGGCAATGCTCCCTTGGGAGTATGCGACCGTGTCAGGCTTTGCGGAACATGACATTCAGATATCATCGAACGCGGCCCGGTCGCGACCTGTGTTTCAACCCAATCCACATGCCCCATTCCGCGCTCCGCATTCCGCATTGGAATGCATGGTTATGGTTGAATTGAGCGCCTGAAAATGTTTTGCTTGGCTTTCCATGACCTTCAAATGCCTGACCCTGCGCCTCGTCGCACTCTCGATTTCGTCTGGCGCCTTCGCGCCTGGCGTGGCCGCCGATAATTCCGATTTGACGCTCTGGTACCGGCAGCCGGCCGCCGACAGCCGTCCGATGGACGAAGCGTTGCCAATTGGCAACGGCCGCCTGGGCGCGCTGATTTTCGGCTCGCCCCAGCGCGAGCGCATCAGCGTGAACGAGAGCAGCCTCTGGACCGGCGGGGAAAATCCGTCCGGTGATTACGCCACGATGGGCGCCTACCAGGTGCTCGGCAATGTGTATGTCAACCTGCCCGGCCAAACCAATGTGACGGCGTATCGGCGCGATTTGGACCTCGCGGAAGCAGTGTCGGCTGTCAGCTATGAAATGGACGGCGTGAGATTTAAGCGCCAGTTCCTGTGCAGCCATCCGGCACAAGTCCTGGCGGCCCACTTCACGGCGAGTCGCAACGGCGCTTATACCGGCAGCATCCGACTGGAGGATTCACACCATGGCAAAATCGTGGCGGAGGGAAATCGGGTTACGGTTTCCGGCTCCTTGGACAACGGCATGAAATTTGAATGGCAGTTGCTCGCCCTGCCCCACGGCGGTAGTTTTTCAGCCGTCACCGATTCGAATTCAACGCGGCTCGAATTCAAAGGCTGCGACAGCCTGACTCTGCTGGTGGCCGCGCATACGGACTACGTATTTGACTACTCCAAACACTATCACGGCAAGGACCCGCATGATCTTGTGACGTCGGAGATTGACGCGGCGTCCGGAACAACTTTCGCAGAATTGAAGTCCTGGCATGGCAAGGATCATGCGTCGCTGTTCGACCGCGTGACGGCGGACTTCGGAAAATCCAGCGACGCTCAAAGAGGCTTGCCGACGGACCAGCGTAAACTAAAGGCTTTTGAGGCCGTGGATCCGGGCCTGGCCGCCTTGCAGTTCCAGTACGGCCGCTATCTTTTGATTTCCTGTTCCCGCCCGGGCGGCCTGCCTGCGAATTTGCAGGGCTTGTGGAATGACAACAATGATCCGCCGTGGCACAGCGATTATCATGCGAACATCAACATCCAGATGAACTATTGGCCGGCCGAAGTGGCCAACCTGGCCGAATGCCATCTTCCCCTGTTCGACCTGGTCACCAGCCAGCTTCCCGCCTGGCGCCAGGCGACGGCGGCCGCGCCGGAATTCAAGACGGCCGACGGCCAGTTTGCCCGGCGCGGCTTCGCCATCCGCACCTCGCACAACATCACTGGCGGCATGGGCTGGCGCTGGGACAACACGGCGAACGCCTGGTATTGCCAGCATTTCTGGGAGCATTACGCGTTTGGCTTGGACCAGGATTATCTGCGCACGGTCGCCTATCCGGTGATGAAGGAAACCTGCGAATTCTGGGAGGACCACCTAAAGGCGTTGCCGGACGGCAAACTCGTGGTGCCCAACGCCTGGTCGCCGGAGCACGGGCCGGAAGAAGACGGCGTCAGCTACAGCCAGGAAATCGTCTGGGATTTGTTCAACCATTATGTGCAGGCCGCCGACGCGCTGGGCGTGGACCCGGCATATCGGGATAAGATTGCGGCGATGCGCGATCGGTTGGCGACGCCGGGCATCGGCAGTTGGGGGCAACTGATGGAGTGGATGCACGAGCAGCATGATCCCAAATCTCCCGAATTGGACACGCCGAACGACCATCATCGTCACACTTCGCATCTGTTTGCCGTCTATCCGGGCACGCAGATCAGCGTGACGCAAACGCCGGCGCTTGCTGCGGCGGCCAAAGTGACGCTCGACGCCCGGGGCATCGATCCCGGCAGCGACGTTCGCGAATGGTCCTTTGCCTGGCGCATTGCCCTTTACGGCCGGCTGCATGATCCCGAAAACGCGTACAACATGCTGCGGCATTTCTTCGCGGAACGGAACTCCTCGCCGAACCTGTTCGGCCTGCATCCGCCGGTGCAACTCGACGGCGATTTCGGTTTCACCGCCGGCATCGCCGAGCTCCTGCTGCAATCGCAGGCGGGCGAAATCGATTTACTGCCGGCGCTGCCGAAGGAATGGCCCGCCGGCAAAGTGACCGGCCTGCGCGCCCGCGGCGGATACCAAATCAGCATGGCTTGGAATGATGGAAAGCTGCTGGATGCGACCATTCAGAATGTTTCCGGCGCCGGCGCATGCAAGATCCGCTACGGCGATAAGCTCGTGAAACTAATTGTCGCCGAAGGGAGGAGCAAAGATTTGAACTCGGAACTTCAATGAGTTTGCTGTTTTTTAGCCCGCCCGTCGATTAATGTAGAGGCCGCTTTTTCATGAGAATTCTTGTCATCGGTTCGGGCGGGCGCGAGCACGCCCTGGTTTGGAAACTCGCGCAGTCACCCCATGTCACGCGGATGTGGTGCGCCCCCGGCAACGCCGGCATCGCCCAGGAACGCCTCGCCAAAAACGGGGCGCTGGTGGAATGCGTCAATCTCGGCGCCGAAAACCTGTCCGGGCTGGCGGCCTTCGCGCAGGAAATGAAGATCGACTTCACGGTGGTCGGGCCGGACAACCCGCTCGCCTTGGGCATCGTGGATTTATTTCAAAAAAAAGGCCGGCGCATCTGGGGCGTCAATCAAAAGGCGGCTCAATTCGAATCGTCGAAGGTGTTTTCGCAAAATTTCATGGAGAAATATGGCATCCCCACCGCGGCGGCCGGGACGTTTGACGCCGCCGCCGCCGCTAAAAGATTCTGCGCGACCTTGGGCGGACCCTGCGTGGTCAAAGCGGACGGCCTCGCGCTGGGCAAGGGCGTTTTGATTTGCGCCAACCAGGGGGAAGCTGAGCAGGCGGTGGACGACATTATGGTGCGCAAAGCCTTTGGCGCCGCCGGCACGCAGGTGGTGGTCCAGGAATTCCTCGACGGCATGGAAGTTTCCCTGCACGCCCTGTGCGACGGCACGACGGCAAAAATCTTTCCGACCTCGCAGGACCACAAGCGCGCTCTCAACGGCGACCTTGGGCTCAACACCGGCGGAATGGGCAGCTATTCGCCCACGCCGTTTTTGACCGAGGCGCAGGTATCTGATGCCGCCCGCAAAATCCTCGATCCCTTTATGCGCGGTTGCGCCGCCGAGGGTATTGATTACCGCGGCATTTTGTACCCGGGCGTCATGTTAACCCAATCCGGTCCCAAGGTGCTGGAGTTCAACGCCCGTTTTGGCGATCCCGAAACGCAGGTTTATCTGACCCGCCTGGAAAATGACTTGGTGGAGCTGCTTGAGGCCAGCGCGGCTGGCACCCTCGGTCACATGGAATTAAAATTCAAGCCTTTGGCGAGCGTCTGTGTGGTGATGGCGAGTGGCGGCTATCCCGGCGGTTATCCCAAGGGCAAAGTCATCAGCGGCCTGGAGGCCGCGAATGCGCTGCCCAATACCAAGGTGTTTCACGCTGGTACCGCCGCCCGGGACGGCCAAATTGTGACCAACGGGGGTCGGGTGCTGGGCGTGACTTCGCTGGGGAAAAACTTGCGCGCGGCGCAGGCCGGGGCGTACGCCGCGGTGCAACATATCCAGTTCGAGGGCGCACACTTTCGACGTGACATCGCAGCCAAGGGCCTGGCCTGGGAAGGTAGCATCCATTGAGCCGGTGAATTGATTGTGAATAAGTTCCGGTTGCGGTTGGCTTGACGCATGCCATGTTTGCCTTGCGCGACGGATAGCTCGTATCCAAATACCGGTGTTAAGATCTTTGAACCGGGGCGTGGATTGCTCCCTGAGCAGTATTCCGCTTTGCGGAAGCGCCCATCTTATTTGAGCGCTCGTCGCGGATTTTTTTGTCCTGACCCTGCCACCGCCAAGGGGCTCCGATGCCGGGCGCTGTGGCAGCTTGAACTCGAGACCGTTTCCAACTGGCAAAGGTCGCGCCCGCGCCCCCGAATTCAAAGGTCCTGCCTTGGAAAACTGCCCGGGCAGCGCGTTTGCGCCAGAGCCTCACCAGCTTATTTTTGTCTGCCTAAAAACATTTTTTGCAATCCGGAGCAACCGGTGGAAGAATAACAACTGTTTCAAATGGAGATTGGAATGAGGGACAGATACAACTTCCAGTTACCAGCGACGCCGACCCGGGTGGCCTTCAGGAGGTCAAAAGCATGACTCCCTGGTCGGCCAATGGAAGCGCCTTTGGCGCGCCGGGCATCGAGCCGCGCTGGACGTCGAGCGCCAAGGAGGGCGTGGGCACGTCCTATCACACCAGTTGCCGGCTTTGGTTTACGATCAGCCATGGCATCATCAATGAGATTTACTACCCCCACGTTGACTCTCCGAACACCCGCGATTTCCAGTTCCTGATCACCGACGGCGAGAGTTTTTGCCACGAGGAGAAGCGCGACCTCCGGCATCGGGTGGACTATCCCGAGCGCGACTGCCTGCTGTATCGGATTACCAACTCCGACCGGAATGACCGTTACCGCCTCGTCAAGCACGTGCTGACCGATCCGCATCGATCCGTCTTGCTGGTGCACACCAAGTTGGAGGTGAGTGATATTTCGCTGCGCGGCAGGTTGCGGATTTACGCGCTGCTGGCGCCCCAGGGAGTGGGGAATTCCGCCTGGTGCTCGGAAATTGGCGCCGACACCCTCCTGCGCGCACAACGGGGCAACGTTCATCTGGTCATTGGCACCAGTTGTGGATTCAGCCGGCGTTCGGTGGGTTTCGTCGGCTTCAGCGATGGCTGGCAGGATGTCACCCGGCATTTCCAGATGGAATGGGAATATCGCGCCGCTGAAAACGGCAACGTGGCCATGACCGGCGAGATTGCCGTGCCGGCCAGCGGCGAATTCACCGTGGCCATCGCCTGCGGCGGCAGTTACCAAAGCACGGCGGTCAAGCTCCTGCAAGCGCTCTCCGATTGCTACGAAATTCATCGCGAAGGCTATGTGCGTCAATGGCAGCGCGCCGTGGTGGACCCCAAGTTTGACTTCAGCGGCGATACGGGCGATACGGGTCACTTGTACCGGTTGAGCCGTTGCGTTTTGCTGGCCCATGAAGACAAGGTTTTCCAAGGCGCCATCGTCGCCTCCATGAGCATCCCCTGGGGCGAGACAAAATCCGACGATGACCGGGGCGGCTACCACCTGGTGTGGACGCGTGACCTGGTGCAAAGCGCCTCGGCCCTGCTGGCCACCGGGCAGACTGGCACTCCCTTGCGCGCCTTGATCTGGCTGGCCGCCATCCAGCACACCGACGGGAGTTTTCCCCAAAATTGCTGGATCGACGGCACCGCCTATTGGTCGGGCGTGCAGTTGGACGAGATCGCCGCGCCGATGTTGCTGGCCTGGCGGCTCTATGACCGCAAGGTCTCGCTCAATCTCTTTAATCCCCGCGTGATGATGGTGCGGGCGGCAGGCTACCTTATTCTGCACGGCCCGGTTACCTGCCAGGAGCGCTGGGAGGAAAACGCCGGTTACTCGCCCTCGACGCTCGCCACGGTCATTGCGGCGCTTGCCGCCGCCGCACAGCTCGCCCGCGATCACGGCCATGAGCAGACCTCCGACTTCATTCTGGTTTATGCGGACTGGCTGGTCGCTCATCTCGAAGAATGGCTGGTTACCACAAAGGGCGAACTGGCTGAGGGTTTCCCCCGCCACTATATCCGGATCAATCCGACGGACTCGCATGATCCGGATCCGCACCCCGACCCCGATTCTACCATGTTGCAGGTGGCCAACGGCGGGGGGCTTCATCCCGCCCGGAATGTGGTCGGCGGCGACTTTCTGCATCTGGTTCGCCTGGGGATCCGCCGAGCCGACGATCCCATTATCCGCGACTCAATCGTGGTGATTGACCGGGTCATCAAACACGAACTACCACAGGGATCCGGCTGGCGCCGCTACAATCACGACGGCTACGGCCAGAAACCAGACGGCGGCGCCTTTGACGGGAGCGGTGTCGGGCGCTGCTGGCCGATCTTGACCGGCGAGCGAGGCCATTACGAACTTGCCGCCGGCCGCGATCCGCTCCCGTTCATTAAGACATTGGAGGCTTTTGCCAATGACGGCGGTATGATCAGCGAACAGCTTTGGGACGCGGACGATTTGGAGGACCATGGCTTGAAACGCGGCGCTCCAACCGGCGCGGCGATGCCGCTTTGCTGGTCGCATGCGGAATATATCTGCCTGGTGCGCAGCCGGCACGATGGTGTCTGTTTCGACCGCATTGAACCGGCTTTCCAACGCTACGTGCAGAACGCGGTGGCCAGCCGGCACGAGATTTGGAGCTTGCGGCACCGCCTCCAGCGCATGCCACATGGCAAGATCTTGCGGGTCATTCTCAAGTCGGAAGCAACCGTCGTCTGGTCCTGCGGTGATTGGGCCAATGCCCACGGAATCGAAAGCAGCCATGAGGAGAATTTGAGTCTCTGGTTTGTGGATTTGCCCACGCAGGATCTGCCCGCGAATTCGGCGGTCGTGTTCACCTGCTTTTGGAAGCCGGAACAGCGCTGGCAGGGCGAAAACTGGCAGGTGAACCTCTTGTGAATTCAACCCTGCCATCAATTTACCTGGCCCGCCATGGGGAGACGGCTTGGAGCTGCACCGGCCAGCACACTGGTTTGACGGATCTGCCGTTGACCGGGCGCGGCGAACGAAACGCCCAACGGCTCGGCCAACGGCTTGCCGGTCTCTCGTTCGCGAAAGTCCTCACCAGTCCGCTGCAACGGGCGCGACGGACCTGCGAACTCGCCGGCTTCGGGAGCAGCGTTGAAGTGGACCCCCAATTGGTCGAGTGGAATTACGGAGATTACGAGGGATTGCAGACGGCCGAGATCCACGAAAAAAGGCCCGGCTGGCGCCTGTTCCGCGATGGCTGCCCCGGCGGCGAATCACCCGCCCAGGTCGCCGCGCGCGCCGACGCGGTCGTCGGCCGCCTGCGCGCTGTTTCCGGTGACGCCCTGGTTTTTTCGAGTGGACATTTCCTACGCATGCTGGCCACGCGCTGGCTCGGCCTCGAGCCGGGCATCGGCGCATGCCTCGTATTGTCAACGGCCAGCGCGAGCGTTCTCGGATACGAAAACAGTCTGTCCCAACCGGCCGTTACGTTGTGGAACGACATCAGTCACTTGGTGACTCCATGAAGATAATCGTCATTGATGTTGGCGGAACCCACGTCAAAGTGCTGGC
This sequence comes from Verrucomicrobiota bacterium, assembly GCA_049509875.1. Lineage (GTDB taxonomy): Bacteria > Verrucomicrobiota > Verrucomicrobiia > Limisphaerales > UBA11358 > UBA11358. The sequence goes on from JBEKZM010000101.1 coordinate 13,621, forward strand.
CACGGGCCAAAAGGTTCATCGCCAGTTTGATTCCGGCAGGCATTTGACTCCGCGCCGTCTGGTGGCGGACGTTTGCAAGCTGGCCGCCGACTGGAAGTATGACGTCGTTTCCATGGGGTATCCCGGCCCGGTTCATCGAAACCAACCCCTGTTGGAGCCATGGAATCTCGGTAAGGGGTGGGTCAATTTCAATTTCAAACGCGCTTTCAAATGCCCGGTGAAGATCATCAACGATGCCGCCATGCAGGCGCTGGGAGGTTATCGCGGCGGCCGCATGCTGTTCCTCGGCTTGGGTACCGGACTGGGTTCCACCCTCATCGTGGAAGGACACGTTGTGCCCATGGAATTGGCCCATCTGCCGTACCGTTCCGGCACGTTTGAGGATTTTGTGGGCGCCCGCGGGCTGGACAAACATGGGAAGAAAAAATGGCGCAAGTTTGTGGCCGACGTCGTCGCACGGCTGATTGCCGCGCTCCAGCCCGATGAAGTGGTTTTGGGCGGCGGCAACGCCAGGTTGATCAAGGAATTCCCGCCACATTGCCGGGCCGGCAATAACGACAACGCCTTTCGCGGCGGCTTCCGGCTATGGGATCAAAGCGTTTTCAAATCCACCTCCCAAACCCATCGGGCAGTCATTGAAAGACTATGAACAACAAGATCCCATCGTTGAAAAAACGCAAAGCCTGGAAGGCGCTGGCCGCGCATTTCAAGACCATGCAGAAACGCCATCTGCGCGACTTGTTTGACGAGGACAGGCAACGCGGCGAGCGTCTGGCCGTGGAAGGCGCCGGCCTCTACTTGGATTACTCAAAAAACCGGGTGAGCGACGAAACGCTCAAACTCCTGTTCCAACTGGCGGACGAGTCGGGCCTGGCCCGGAAAATGGACGCCATGTTCGACGGCGAGAAGATCAATGTCACGGAGGGGCGCGCGGTGCTGCACACCGCGTTGCGCGCGCCTAAGGACGCCATCCTGCTCGTGGATGGCAAGAACGTGGTGCCGGCCGTGCAGGCGGTGCTGGAGCGAATGACGGAGTTTTCCAACCGCGTTCGCAGCGGCGACTGGAAGGGCTTTACCGGCAAAAACATTCGGAACGTCGTCAACATCGGCATCGGCGGGTCCGATCTGGGCCCCGTCATGGCTTATGAGGCGCTCCGTTTCTACAGCGAGCGGCGTTTGAGCTTTCGCTTCGTCTCCAACGTGGATGGCATCGATTTCGCCGAGGCAGTTCATGACCTCGACCCCGCGGAAACGTTGTTCATCGTTTCGTCGAAAACTTTCACCACGCTGGAAACCATGACTAACGCGGAAACCGCGCGGCATTGGCTGCTTCAGGGCCTCGGCGGCGATCCGGGCGCGGTGGCCAGGCACTTCGTTGCCGTTTCCACCAACGCGGAAAAGGTGTCGGCCTTCGGCATTGACACGGCCAACATGTTCGGCTTTTGGGACTGGGTTGGCGGCAGATATTCCATGGATTCCGCCATCGGCCTCTCCACCATGCTGGCCATCGGGCCGGATCATTTCCGGGAACTGCTGGAAGGTTTCCACGACTTGGACGCACATTTCCGCTCCGCGCCGTTTGAAAAAAACCTGCCCGTCCTGCTCGGCCTGCTGACCATTTGGAACACGGATTTCCTCGGCGCCGAAACCACGGCGGTGTTGCCCTACGAACAATACCTGAAACGGTTCCCGGCCTATTTGCAGCAGTTAACGATGGAAAGCAACGGCAAGCATGTGACGTTCGAGGGCAAGTCGGTGGACTACGCGACGGGCCCGATTTATTGGGGCGAGCCCGGCACCAACGGCCAGCATTCGTTCTATCAATTGATCCACCAGGGTACGCGTCTCATTCCCTGCGACTTCATCGCGTTTGCGCACGCGCTGACGCCGTTGGGCCGGCATCACGACCTGCTGCTGGCCAACGTATTTGCCCAGGCCGAAGCCTTGGCGTTCGGCAAAACCCCGGAGCAGGTCAAGGCCGAGGGCACCCCGGATTGGCTGGTGCCGCATCGCGTCTTCGAGGGCAACCGCCCCACGAACACCATCCTGGTGGACCGGCTCACGCCCGCGACGCTCGGCAAGCTGGTGGCCCTCTATGAACACAGCGTCTTTGTCCAAGGCGTCATCTGGAACATCGATTCCTTCGACCAATGGGGGGTTGAATTGGGCAAGGTCCTGGCGCAACGGATCGTTCCCGAATTGGAAGGTGAGGCGGCTCCCGAATTGAAGCACGACAGCTCGACCAACCACCTCATCCGGCGTTACCGGACCATGAAAGGAGCATTATGAGCGCACCCAGCCTGAAGGATCAACAAAAGCGGAAAATCCACACGCAGCCCGGCTTTCTGGCCGCGCTGGACCAAAGTGGCGGCAGCACGCCCAAGGCGCTGCAGGCCTACGGAATCGAAGAGAGCGCCTGGTCCAATGAAACGGAAATGTTCGCGCTCGTCCATCAAATGCGGGGCCGCATCATCACCAGTCCAAGTTTCAACGGGGACCGGATTCTCGGGGCGATCCTGTTTGAAGGCACCATGGATCGGGAGATCGAGGGAATGCCCAGTGGGGATTATCTTTGGACCCGGAAGCGGGTGGTGCCCTTTCTCAAAGTGGACCAGGGCCTCGCGGCGGAGAGCGACGGCGTCCATTTGATGAAACCCATGCCGGCGCTGCCGGCGCTGCTCGAAAAGGCCAACGCCAGGCGCATCTTCGGGACCAAGATGAGGTCGGTCATCAACCAGGCCAACGCAGCGGGCATCGGGGCCCTCGTCGGCCAGCAGTTCGAGGTGGCGGCGCAAATTCTGGCGGCGGGCCTGATGCCGATTGTCGAGCCGGAAGTGGACATCCACTGCCCGGACAAGGCCGGAGCCGAAACGCTCCTTCAGGCAGCGCTCAACGAAAAGCTCAAGGCCTTGGCCCCGGGCCAGATGGTCATGCTCAAACTGACGCTGCCTGAAAAGGATGATTTTTACGCCGAGCTGGTGAAGCACCCGAAAGTTCTGAAAGTGGTCGCGTTGTCGGGCGGTTATTCGCGGGACGAAGGCAACCGTCGGCTCCGCCGAAATCACGGCGTGGTGGCGAGCTTTTCGCGAGCCCTGGTGGAGGGTTTGTCGGCCCAACAATCAGATGCGGAGTTCAACGGCGTGCTCGATTCGGCCATCCAGAGCATCTATGAGGCGTCGGTTATCAAATAGGCCGAACCCGGCCGGCATCACGCAAACAACAACAAGAGAGGAATAAAAACATGCAACTAGGAATGATTGGTCTGGGTCGGATGGGCGCCAACATGGTTCGCCGGTTGATTCGCGGCGGCCATCACTGCGTGGTCTCTGACCGCTCGGCCCAGGCGGTGGCCGATCTCGTCAAGGAAAAGGCGGCCGGTGCCGGTTCCCTGGCCGAATTCGTCAAACAATTGTCCAAGCCGCGCGCCGTCTGGCTCATGGTGCCCGCCGGGGTTGTGGACGGAGCCATTGCGGATTTGTTGCCGTTGCTTGAGCCCGGTGACATTCTTATTGATGGAGGGAACTCGTATTATGTCGATGACATCCGCCGGGCGAAGGAACTTAAGTCAAAAAACATTCATTATGTGGACGTGGGCACCAGCGGCGGGGTCTGGGGCTTGGAGCGCGGCTATTGCATGATGATCGGCGGCGAATCCGAAGTGGTGCAACGTCTGGATCCTATTTTTGCGACGCTGGCGCCGGGCGTCGGCGACCTTCCCCGCACGCCCGGGCGTGAACGGCTCGGCGGCACGGCCGAGCACGGTTACCTGCATTGCGGGCCCAACGGCGCCGGGCATTTCGTCAAGATGGTCCACAACGGGATCGAGTATGGCATCATGGCGGCGTATGCGGAAGGGCTGGGCATTTTGCGCGGGGCCAACATAGGCAAAAGCGGGCACGAGCTGGACGCCGAGACCACACCGTTGCGCGATCCCGAACATTATCAATTCGATCTAAACCTCGCAGACGTCACCGAGGTGTGGCGGCGCGGCAGCGTCATCGCCTCATGGCTCCTGGACCTGACGGCCAGCGCGCTGGTAGAAGATCCTAATCTCGGCAAGTTCCAGGGGCGGGTCTCCGATTCGGGTGAAGGCCGTTGGACCATCAAGGCCGCGATTGACGAGGGCGTTCCGGTGCCCGTGTTGACCACGGCGTTGTACGAGCGATTCGCCTCGCGCGGCGAGGCTGACTATCAGGACAAATTGCTGTCCGCCATGCGCTTCGGGTTCGGCGGTCATCTGGAAAAAAAGGAGACCCAATGAGCGACGTCCACTCCGACACCCTGGTCTTTTTTGGGGCCACCGGCGACCTCGCCTATAAAAAGATCTTTCCCGCCCTGCAGGCCATGGTCAAACGCGGCACTTTGAATGTGCCCGTGATCGGGGTGGCCAAGGCCGGCTGGAACCTCGACCAGCTTAAGGCGCGCGCCAAAGACAGCCTGGAGAAGCACGGCAGCTTGGACTCCGCCGCGTTTGAGAAACTATGCGCACTGCTGCGCTATGTGGACGGTGATTACAACGACGGCGCCACTTTCCAGGCGCTTCACCGCGAACTGGGTTCGTGCCAGCGCCCCGCCTATTATCTGGCCATCCCTCCCGCCGCCTTCACGATCGTGGTCGAGCAATTGTCATGCACGGGCTGCACTCGTGACGCCCGCATCATTGTCGAAAAACCGTTTGGCCGCGATCTCCAGTCGGCCCGTGACCTCAACGCCGTGCTGCTGAAAACCTTCGACGAGCACGCCATCTTCCGGATCGACCATTACCTGGGCAAGACACCGGTGCACAACATGCTCTTCTTTCGCTTTGCAAACTCCATGCTCGAGCCCTTCTGGAATCGGCATCATATTGAAAGCGTGCAAATCACCATGGCGGAGGACTTTGGCGTGCAGGGCCGGGGGGCCTTTTATGAGCAGGTGGGTACCATCCGCGATGTGGTGCAGAATCACCTGTTCCAGGTGCTGGCCATCATCGCCATGGAACCGCCCGTGCGCGCCGACAGCGAATCCATTCGCGACGAAAAGGCGAAGGTGCTGAAGGCGATTCCGCCGCTGGAGGCCAAAGACGTGGTGCGCGGACAGTTCCAGGGTTACCGTTTCGAGCCCGGCGTGGCGCCAAACTCCCAGGTGGAAACGTTTGCCGCGCTCAAACTCGAGTTGGATTCATGGCGCTGGCGGGGTGTCCCCTTTTATATTCGGGCGGGCAAGAGTTTGCCGGTCACCTCCACCGAAATGCTCATCCGGCTGCGCCGCGCGCCGACCATGTACAACCAGTTCGACGTGAAATCGAATTATTTCCGGTTCCGCATCAGCCCAGAGGTCATCGCTTCCTTCGGCTTGAATGCGATTTCGCCGGAGGATGAATCGGTCAGCTTGGTGCGGGAGTTGACGGTCAGCCGCCATCCCAGCGACAAGGAAATGGACGCCTACGAGCGCGTGCTGACGGATGCGATCGCCGGCGACCAGACCTTGTTTGCCCGCGAAGATTACATCGAAGAAGCTTGGCGGATCGTGGACCCGATCCTTAAGGGTGGATCGCCCCTCTACGAATACCAGCCCCGGACCTGGGGGCCGAAGGAGGCTGATCAGCTCCAGCCGCCGGGCGGTTGGCATGACCTGCAGGTGATCGGCCTGCCGCCAAAATGAAAGGACTCGCATGCGCCTCGGTATTGCAACGGATCACGGCGGTTTCCCACTGAAACAGATGCTCGCCGGTCGCCTGCGCGCGGCGGGCCACGAACTGGTGGATTTTGGTGCTCATGAATTGACGCCGGACGATGATTACCCCGATTTCGTGATTCCACTGTGCCGGGCCGTGGCCGCGGGTGACGTCGAACGCGGGCTGGCGGTCTGCGGAAGCGGCGTCGGTGCCACCGTCTGCGCCAACAAGGTCAAGGGCATTCGCGCTTGTCTCATCGAGGACCATTTTTCCGCCAAACAGGGAGTCGAGGATGACAACATGAACGTCGTCTGTTTGGGCGGACGCATCGAAGGGCCGGAGCTGGCCTGGGATTTGGTGCAGACTTTCTTGCAGGCCGAGTTCAGCGGCGCCCAGCGGCATAGGCGGCGCCTCGAGAAAATTGCCGCCCTGGAAACGTGATTTTAAAAGCCATCCTGATGGATGGCCGCCAAGGAAACGGGCTTTGGCCGCATGGCCAAAGCCCGTTCTGTTTTTCTAATTTAGAGCGATCTCAATTCCACCCTACGGAATCGTGATTGTAATGGAATTGGTCACACTGGCGCTCCCGGCTGGAGTGCTCGCCGAGAGGACGACCGGGAAGCTGCCGGAGTTCGTGTAGGTGTAGGACTCGATGGTGGTTGGCACGCCCGCGGCGCCCAGCAGCTTGTGGGCGGAACTGATGGTGCCGGTGGAGTCGTAGAACGACCAGGAACCGTAGTCCGCGTTGAGGCTGGTATTGGTGAAGCTGACGGTCGCCAGGTTGGTGGTCAGCGACGTAATCCCGTAGGTGAAGCTTGGCGTCGCCAACGTGTAGATGTGTACGTAGTTGTTACGCGTAAGCGTCTCGGTATTGGTGTTGATGTCTGTCGCCGTGAGCGAAACGGTGTAAGCGCCAGGGTTGGGGTACATGTGGTTGACGCCGCTCGTGGTGGTAGTATTCGTGGTTGTGCCATCACCGAAGCTCCAGGTCGCGGAGATCAAGTTCGGATTCAGGTTCGTAAAGGTCACGTTTGCGTTGGTTGCCGCATAAGTGGCCTTGGCCGTGAACTTGGCCGTTACGAACTGGCTCAAGACTTTGGTTTCCGCGTCTTTGAGGAGCAGCGGAATGAAGGTCGGATTGTGCACGCCCAAGCTGCCGTCGCCGGCAACCATGTACACATCGAAGCGCGCCTGTTGAATGACGGCCGGCAACAGCAACTGGTCCGAGGTCGAGGGACCGGCCCCGCCCTGCACGCCCAGGGAGCCGGGCAATGTATATTCCCAACTGTCCAGTTGATACTTGCTGTAGTTGGTGAAGATGGCCGGCGCATTGTTGGTGGCCCAGCGGTTCAACAAATCCACGTCGCTGGAGATAAGGTTGGTCTGCTCGATTTGATAGTCAGGATAATCGGGCGCGCCAGAGGTATGGCAACCGCCCAAGGCACACCCATTGGGATCCATTTGGAACGTATGGCCGCTGACATTGCCGCTGGCGCCCGAATAACTGGGCACGTGGCAGGTCGCGCACTGGTTGGTATTGTACACACTCCGGTTTTTGATGCCGCTGTGCGTCGCATAAATACCGATGCCATTGTTCAAAATGCCATTGGTATAAACAGTGCTGCCATTGGTGCTGTTGAGATAGTCCGGCTGCAGGATGCCAATCAGCATGTTGTACTGTGGCGACAGGTGGGGTTGACGGCCAAAGCCGTTGGTGACCGTGGTCAAGCCAGTGGCAGCGACCAGGACACTGGTGGGCACCGCGTTGGTGACTACGCCGCCGGTCGGGCTGGTGTTTGTGGTGACGCCTACAATCTGTCCATAGATGTTGTAATTGGTGGTGTACGAATTGGTGTAAGCCGCGGAGATCACCAGATTGGTCACCTCGTAGGTGTTGGTGATCAAGCCATAGCCACGGCCATCCCAGCGGGCGCCGCGGGTGTTATGGCACTGGGCGCAGACGTTGATGGTGGGATCATACATGCTCGAGAACGTCGTGTTCATGTAGTACGGATTACCCATGGAATCATACCGCTTGTCCGATTGGGAGGCCATGGTGAAGAAGTTAGACGACCAGAGCGGGTTGCGCAATTGGACCCAGTTCGTGCCCACCACGGCCAGGCCGATATTGGTGCTCACGCCGGCAATAATGTTGGTGACCGTGCCCAGAATCGGGGACGGATTTAGCCCGTGCGGATCGTGGCAGTCGGCGCAGGTGGGACCCCAGGCGCCGGCATCCGCGGCGAGCGGCAGAACCAACGGATTGGTGATGCCCGCCTGGCGGGCGGCGTAATCATTGATCATGGCCATGCGCGCCGCGCCGGAGTGGCAAACGCCGCAACTGGTCTGGCGGTCGTCGCCGGGATCAACCGACGAGCCCGGCACGTGGCTGCTGCTGAAGATGCCGCTGGTCGCATTGGTCTTCAGCGTGCCATTGGCATTGGTGGTCACATAATATCCATAGTAGGTCGTGCTTCCAATGACCGCCGTGTTGGTGTAATAGACGCCATTTTCGACGCCGTAGTTGATGGTGTCATTCACTAGATAATGGGGCGAGTTGGTGTATTCGTTATATTGCGGATTGAACCCGTTGTGGCAGCTTCCGCAGATCATTGGGTCAATGCTCAGCACCGGAACCACGGCGGAGTGATCGCCGTTTTTATGCCAGGCCGCCGCGCCGTGGCAGTCTTCGCAGCCCACGCCCTCGAGATTGGCGGTCAGTGGACTGGCCGTAAAGCCGGTGGGCTGTGTGTTGCCCACGGTATGACACAGAATACATTCGGCGTTATTATTCATGTGGCTGCTGACCAGGGCATTGTAGGCGTTGGCGTGCGCCGTGGTCGTAAACGGAATGTATTGTGCTCCATGGCAGCCGCCGCAGGCGCTGGAACCGGCGAAGGAATTGGCTTGGCTCAATTGAAAGAGAGAATAGCCGTTGGTGGTGTCCGGATAGGGCAGGGTGGCCTGCCAGGAGTAACCACTGGCTTCCACGCTGGTGAGATTGTTCCATGGGCCAGCCACGCTTGTCGCGCCCTGGATGGTGTACCAACCTTCCAATCCGTACCAGTTTAGCGTGACGTTCGTACCGTTGACGACGGGGAGACTCTGCAAGGCCTGAGCGGGAACGCCGCCACCCGACCCGATGCCGCCGTCGGCGCTAAGGGACATGCGGTACATCGGTGGCTGTTGGCCGGATGCGGATCCGACGATGCCGCCGATGGCCAGGCCGGCCGTCAAGACGGCAAGAGCACGGCGCATTCGGTAATAATCAAATATTTTCATGTAATGTATAGGTTGTTGGTTATCCATGCACCGTTATGAATTGCCTCCCGGCCAGCGAACAGGGGATGGCTGGCAGGCGTGGGGACTTTCATAATCTTAGGCACAACGGAGATTCCAGGGGATTACTTGTTGTGGCAGCTACGGCACAGCAAACTGCCCTTGCCGCTGGAGTCCACCCCCACGATTTTAACCAGGTGGGGATTATTGTTGACATCGTACGGCGTGCCGATTTGGTTGTGCACATCATGGCACGAACCGCATTCCAGACTATACTGGCTGTCGCCATTCAGCAGGAATCCCTGAATGGTCATGTTGTTGCCCGGTACAAACGTGCCGCTGACCGGCGTCAAAACCGGGGTGGTTTGGGGATTATAAAGCCATTTGTCCTGGCTGGGGCCCGTGCCCACGATGCTGGGACTGTATTGGAAAGAGATCGGATGCGAATGAGTGAGGTCGGTGCCAATCAGCGCTCCATTGGTGATGTACGTCGCCGTGCCATGCGTCGTCATGTCGCCGCCGAACGCTCCGCCGTACGTATTGATGGCCACCGTGCCGTCATGACAGCTCAAGCAGGCCAGCGAGGGTCCGTTCGGCGAGGTCGCCGGAACGGCGACCATCTGGGAAATCGGCACTGTGGACTGGCTGTACATTTTAAAGCCCGCAGTTGTGGTCTGGTGGGACCACAGGGGAACGACGCTGCTGTCCGCATGGTGCGGGGTATGGCAGGTGCTGCAAACGGTGGCCGGGTCCGAAGGATCCGTGTTCCACGATTGCGAGGAAAAATCATGGGGACTGCCCACGATGCCAGCCTGGGCGGTTAGCGTCAGCAGGGAGCCTGCGGCGACGGAGGTGAGGAGGTAGGTTATTTTCATACTAATAGTCTGTTGTTACTACGCGCGTTTTGTGT
>JBEKZM010000102.1:0-23250 GCA_049509875.1 Verrucomicrobiota bacterium
GCGGAGCGCGTGGTGGTGTCTCAGTTGCACCGCTCGCCGGGCATCGCGTTTGAAAAGACGCTCCATCCCAACGGCAAGGAGCTTTATTCTTTCCGCGTCATTCCCGACCGCGGTTCCTGGTACGAAGCCATGTTCGACACGAGCGATTTGTTGTACGTCTATCTGGACCGCAAAAAGCGCCGCCGGAAATTCTTGACAACCACCTTCTTTCGCGCTCTCTCGTTTCTGGACCACGAAGACAAGGAAAAGGGCGCCAAGACCAAGGACAATGGCGGCCTGACCCGCGGCACGGACGAGGAAATATTGAAGTTGTTCTACCGCATTGACGACATGGCGGTTAAGGACGCCGAAAAGATTGAAGATTTGCAGAACTGCGTGCTCGTGCAGGATGCCCTCGACGAGGAAAAAGGCCTGGTGGTGGCGCGCGCTTTTGAGCCGTTGTCCAAGGCGGTCGTGAAGCAGATTGCCGAACTGGGCATCGCCAAGATCAAGGTCGTGGACACTTCGGTTGACGAGGGCAACATGATCAAGTGCCTCAAAAAGGATCCCGCCAAGAACGAGGAAGAGGCGTTGAAGGATATCTACCGTCGGCTGCGTCCCGGCGACCCGCCCACCGCGGCGAACTCCCGCGCGCTGATCAAGCGCTTGTTCTTTGACGAGAAGCGCTATGACCTCGGCCGTGTGGGCCGCTACAAAATCAATCAAAAGCTCGGCCTCAAGAACGACAGCCGCATTTTGACCAAGGAAGACCTGGTGGCGGCCACCAAGTATTTGCTCAAGCTCAAGAAGGGTGAGGGTTCGCTGGATGACATCGATCATTTGGGCAGCCGCCGCATCCGCACAGTCGGCGAATTGCTCGCCAACCAGTGCCGGGTGGGACTTTCCCGCACCGAGCGCCTGGTCAAGGAGCGCATGACTTTGTTCGACCAGACCGTCGAGCAGATGACCCCGCAGAAGCTTATCAATCCCAAAGCCCTCTCGGCCGTGATCCGTGATTTCTTCGGCCGCAGCCAGTTGTCGCAGTTCATGGATCAGATCAATCCGCTCGCCGAGTTGACCCACAAGCGCCGCTTGTCGGCGCTCGGGCCCGGCGGCCTTTCACGTGACCGCGCCGGCTTCGAAGTGCGCGACGTGCATCCGTCACACTATGGACGCATTTGTCCGATTGAAACGCCGGAAGGCCCGAACATCGGCCTGATCGCGTCGCTGGCCACGTTTGCCCGCATCAACGAGTTCGGTTTCCTGGAAACGCCTTATCGCAAGGTGGAAAACGGTCGCGTTACCGAGAAGATCGAGTATCTGACGGCTGACCGCGAGGAGCAGTACATCGTCGCCCAGGCGAATTCCGTGATGGATGACAAGGGCCGTTTCACGACCGACCGCGTCGTTTGTCGCCAGCGCGGGGAGTTTATCGACGTGGAGCCGAACACGGTCCATTACATGGACGTTTCGCCGAAGCAGCTCGTGTCCATCGCAGCGTCGCTGATTCCCTTCCTGGAACATGACGACGCGAATCGCGCGTTGATGGGGTCCAACATGCAGCGCCAGGCCGTGCCGCTGCTCGTGACCGAGGCGCCGTTGGTGGCCACGGGCTTGGAAGACCGCGTAGCCCGCGATTCCCGCGCCGTGTTGTGGTCGGAGGAGGCCGGCAAGGTGGCCTCGGTCAACGGCAACCAGATTATCATCACCGAAAACGGCCAGTTGCCTGAAGGCAAGAAGAAGATCAAGCATGATCCGGCCGGCGGCATTTTCGTGTACCCGGTGCGCAAGTTCATGCGCTCCAATGCGGCGACCTGCATCAACCAGAAAATCCTGGTGAACAAGGGCGACCACGTGAGGAAGGGCCAGGTCATTGCCGACGGGCCCTGCACGCAGAACGGCGAGCTGGCGCTCGGTCGCAATGTGCTGGTGGCATTCATGCCGTGGAACGGCTACAACTTCGAGGACGCGATTCTCATCAGCGAGAAGATCGTGAAGGATGACATCTTCACCTCGATTCACATTGATGAATTCGAGGTGGCGGCCCGCGATACCAAGCTCGGGCCGGAGGAAATCACGCGTGACATCCCGAACCTCGGCGATGAGGCGCTGAAAAACCTCGGCTCCGACGGCGTCATCCGCATCGGCGCGGAAGTGAAACCCGGCGACATCCTCGTGGGCAAGATCACACCCAAGTCCGAAACCGAGCTCGCGCCGGAGGAACGTCTCCTCCGCGCCATCTTCGGTGAAAAGGCCGCGGACGTGAAGGACACTTCGCTCAAGGTTCCCTCCGGAACCTACGGCATCGTCATGGACGTCAAGGTTTCCGCCAAGAAGGACGCCGACCGCGTGAGCAAGTCGGTTTCCACCGAGGAGAAACGGCACGCCAAACAGATCGAGGAAGATCACAAGAAGAAGACCAACGAGCTGCAGGACCAGTTGACCGAAGCGTTGAGCAACATTTTGCTCGGCGAAAAAATTCCGCTTGACGTGGTCAACAGCGAGACCGGCGAAATCATCATCCCGGCCAACCGCAAGATCACCAAGACGCTGCTGCGCAAGCTCGCCACCGTGTACGACCGCATCGAAATCGATCCGTCGCCCATCCGCAACAAGATCAACGAAATCATCGGTCAGTTTCGCAAGAAATTCGACGATTTGCAGATGCAGTATGACGAGGAAATGGAACGCGCCGAGGCGGGCGAGGGCGTGGAGGCCGGCATTGTCAAGTCGGTCAAGGTTTACATCGCCTCCAAGCGCAAATTGTCCGTCGGCGACAAGATGGCCGGACGTCATGGCAATAAGGGTGTCGTGGCCAAAATCGTGAAGGAAGAGGACATGCCGTTTCTCGCGGACGGAACGCCGGTGGAAATCGTTTTGAACCCGCTGGGCGTGCCCAGCCGCATGAACGTCGGGCAGGTGCTGGAAACGCACCTGGGCTGGGCAGCCAGGCTGCTCGGTTTGAAGTTTGCCACGCCCGTCTTTGATGGCATCAAGGAAAAGGAAATCCGCGGCTATTTGAAACAGGCCGGCCTGCCCGAACATGCCAAGACGCATCTCTACGACGGCCGCACCGGCAAGCAGTTCGACCAGGAAATTGTCGTCGGCTACATCTACATGATGAAGCTCGGCCATCTGGTTGCGGACAAGATTCACGCGCGCGCGGTGGGTCCGTATTCGCTCGTCACCCAGCAGCCGCTGGGCGGCAAGGCGCAGTACGGCGGTCAGCGTTTCGGCGAAATGGAGGTGTGGGCCATGGAAGCCTACGGCGCCGCCTACACCTTGCAGGAACTCCTGACGGTGAAGTCGGACGACGTGCAGGGCCGCACGCGCATCTACGAAAGCATCGTCAAGGGCGACAACGCGCTCGAGGCGGGCATTCCCGAATCGTTCAACGTGCTGGTCAAGGAAATGCAATCCCTTGGCCTCGACGTCAAGGTCGGCTACTCGAACCCGCTTGAACATGCGACCGGCGATGCCGCCGCGCAGGCTGCCGCCGCCACTCTGGCGGCTGCATAAACGAAAACTTGTTGAAATTAAAAGTATGACCAGTTCCAAAGAAAACGCCCGCGAGTTGCTCGGCCTTGACAAGGTCAACCAGGTTGACTATGTCGGCATTACGCTCGCGTCGCCCGAGGCCATCCGCTCATGGTCCAAGGGTGAAGTGAAAAATCCGGAAACCATCAATTACCGCACCTTCAAGCCGGAAAAGGGCGGCCTGTTCTGCGAACGCATTTTCGGTCCCGTGAAGGATTGGGAATGTTCCTGCGGCAAGTACAAGCGCATCAAACACCGCGGCATTGTCTGCGACCGTTGCGGTGTGGAAGTCACCCTGTCCCGCGTCCGCCGCGAGCGCATGGGCCACATCGAATTGGCCGTGCCCACCTGCCACATCTGGTTTTTTAAGTGCATGCCCTCGCGCATCGGTCTGGCGTTGGACATGACTGCCCGCCACTTGGAGCGCGTCATTTATTACGAGGATTATCTCGTCATTGATCCCGGCACCACCCCGCTCAAGCCGCATCAGTTGCTGACCGAAGTGGAGTATCGCGAAGCTGTGGAAACTTACGGCGCCGAGGCGTTCACCGCCAAAATGGGCGCCGAGGCTGTGCGTGAAGCGTTGACTCGCGTTGACCTGAACAAGCAGGCCGAGGAACTCGCCGTCGCCATGACGGAAACCAAGAGCAAGCAAATCCGCAAAAAGCTGGCCAAGCGCATCAAGCTGCTGCAGGGCTTGGCCGTCTCCAAAAGCCGGCCGGAATGGATGATTCTTACGGTGCTGCCGGTGATCCCGCCGGACCTGCGCCCGCTGGTGCCGCTCGAAGGCGGCCGGTTTGCCACCTCCGATTTGAACGACCTCTATCGCCGCGTCATCAACCGCAACAACCGTCTCCGGACGTTGCTCCAATTGAAGACGCCGGAAGTCATCATTCGCAACGAAAAGCGCATGTTGCAGGAAGCCGTGGACGCCCTCTTCGACAATGGCCGTCACGGGCGCCCCGTCACCGGCGCGGGCAACCGCTCCTTGAAGTCGTTGAGCGACATGCTCAAGGGCAAGGGCGGCCGTTTCCGCCAGAACCTGCTCGGCAAGCGCGTCGATTACTCGGGCCGTTCCGTCATCGTCATCGGACCGGAACTCAAGTTGAACCAGTGTGGTCTGCCCAAGAAGATGGCGCTCGTTCTCTTCGAGCCGTTCATCATCCGCCGCCTGAAGGAACTCGGCTATGTTCACACCGTCCGCAGCGCCAAGAAAATGATCGAGCGCCAGACCAAGGAGGTATGGGACGTTTTGGAGGAAGTGACCAAGGGCCACCCGGTCCTGCTCAACCGCGCCCCCACCCTGCACCGCCTGTCGGTCCAGGCTTTCGAGCCGCAGCTTATCGAGGGCGAAGCGATCCGCATTCACCCGCTCGTCTGCACCGCGTACAACGCGGACTTCGACGGCGACCAGATGGCCGTGCACGTGCCGCTCTCCGTCGAGGCGCAATTGGAGTCGCGTCTGTTGATGATGGCCACCAACAACATCTTCTCGCCGTCCTCCGGCAAGCCGATCATCACGCCCACGCAGGACATCACGCTGGGCTGTTACTATGTGACCGCCGAGCCGCGCAAGCCCATGCCGGCGAATGTGAACGAACTGCCGCTGTTTGGCTCCAAGGAAGAGGTCATCTTCGCCTACAGCGACGAGGCCCTTAAAACACACGACCGCATCCGGCTGGCCAATCCCGATCAAGGCAGGAAAACTGTTTTCGGCGTGGCCGACAAAAAGGTCATCGAGACCACCGTCGGCCGCGTGTTATTCAGTGAAATCTGGCCTTCGGAACTTGGCTTCCACAACAAGCCGGTGAAGAAGTCCGACTTGGGCGACCTGATCTGGAAATGCTACAAGAGCGCCGGTCATGACAAGACCGTAGCCATGCTCGACATGCTCAAGGAAATCGGCTTCCGCGAAGCCACCAAATCGGGCGTGTCCATCGGCATCGACGACATGATCGTGCCCAAGGAGCGCGACGAGCAGATTGACAACGCGCAGAAGCAGATTCGCGAAGTCGAGAAACAGTATCGCAAGGGCATCATCACCTCGGGCGAACGTTACAACAAGATCGTTGACGTCTGGACCCACTGCACCGACCAGATTTCCGGCGTGATGTTCAAGACGCTCGAGCAAAACCAGGGCAAAAAGGAGTACAACCCCGTTTACCTGATGGTGGATTCCGGCGCGCGCGGCAACAAGCAGCAAGTACGGCAGCTCGCCGGTTTGCGCGGCCTCATGGCCAAACCCAGCGGCGAAATCATCGAGAAGCCCATTCTGGCGAACTTCCGCGAAGGTCTGTCTGTTCTGGAATACTTCATCTCCACCCACGGCGCCCGCAAGGGTCTGGCCGACACCGCGCTCAAGACCGCCGACTCCGGCTACATGACGCGCAAGCTGGTGGACGTTTCCCAGGACGTGATCATTCAGGAAAGCGACTGCGGCACCACCAACGGCATCTGGGTCTCCGCCGTATTTGAAGGCGAAGACGAAGTGGTGAAGATCTCCGACCGTCTCGTGGGCCGTTTCGCCTGCGACGACATCGTGAATCCAACCAGCCCGAAGGATTTCCTGATCCATGCCAATGAGGAGATCGACGAGGTCAAGGCCCGGGCGATTGACGTCGCGGGCGTGGACCGCATGCGCATCCGCTCGGTGCTCACCTGCGAAAGCAAGCACGGCATCTGCCAGCACTGCTACGGCCGCAACCTCGCCACCGGTTCGCTGGTCAAGCTGGGCGAAGCCGTCGGCATTATCGCCGCTCAGTCCATTGGCGAACCCGGCACCCAGCTCACCATGCGCACCTTCCACACCGGCGGTGTGGCCGCGGGCGTGTTCAAGCAGCCCCAGATCAAGTCCAAACACGACGGCAACGTCAAATACAACGAACTGCGGTCGGTGGAATTGGAAGACGGCAACAGCATCGTTTTGAACAAGAATGGCTCCATCTCCATTCTCGCCGACGACGGTCGAGAATTGGAAACGCACACCATTGTCATCGGCGCGGTGGTCTCCGTGAAGGACGGCGGCAAGCTGAAGAAGGGCGATACCTTTGTTCAATGGGACCCGCACAACGTCCCGATTCTCTCGGAAAAGGCCGGCAAGGTGAAGTTCGCCGACATCATCGAGGGCGTAACCATGAAGCAGGAAGTGGACGATGCCACCGGCGAAGAATCCATGGTCATCATTGACCACAAGGAGGATCTGCACCCGCAAATGACCATCTCCGACGACAAGGGCGATGTGGTGGCGAATTATCCCATTCCCTCCGGCGCGCATATCGTCGTGTCCGAAGGCGAGAAGATCGTGCCCGGCACGCTCATCGCCAAGACGCCGCGCAAACAGGCCAAGACCCGCGACATCACAGGCGGTCTGCCCCGCGTGGCGGAATTGTTCGAGGCCCGCCGTCCGAAAGACGCGTCCGAAATCTCCAAGATCGACGGCATTGCCGACTTCGGTCCCAGTGTCCGTGGCAAGCGCTGCGTGCTCATCACGGATGCGCAGACGAAACTGACCGAGGAACATCTCATTCCCATCGGCAAGCACGTCATCGTCTTCAAGGGCGACCTGGTCAAAAAAGGTCAGCAGCTCACGGAAGGCCCCATGGATCCGCACGAGATTCTGGATGTCTGCGGCGCCCAGGAATTGCAGGAACATCTCGTGAGCGAAGTGCAGGAAGTCTATCGTTTGCAGGGCGTGACGATCAACGACAAGCACATCGAAATCATCGTCCGCCAGATGCTCCGCAAGGTGCGCATTACCGAGGCGGGTGACACGTCCTTCCTCTGGGGCGAACAGGTGGACAAGCTGGAGTTCGAGGCCGAGAACGAGGCCGTCGAGAAGAAGGGTGGCAAACCCGCGGAAGCGTCGCCGGTGCTGCTCGGCATCACCAAGGCATCGCTCGAGACCGACAGTTTCCTGAGCGCGGCGAGCTTCCAGGATACTACGCGCGTCCTCACGGAGGCCGCGACCCGTTCCAAGATCGACAATCTCCGCGGCTTCAAGGAGAACGTCATCATGGGCCACATCATCCCGGCGGGCACCGGGTTCGACCGCCATCGCCGGGCCACCCTCAAGCCGATGGTCGAGCTGCCGGAGGAAGAGCCGGTGGAGGAAGCCCCGGCTGAGGCGGAAAATCCGCTGCTGGCCTGAACGGGAAAATTCATTTCCCAAGGCGTCCCTGACCCGGACGCCTTTTTTATTGCCTTTGGTCAAAAATACCAGCGGAACTTTGCGGTGTCCAAAAATCGTCGAAAAAAATGTTGCAACCCATGGCTGATTCCGTTACTTTCATCGTTCCGTTTCTCCCTGGTAGAAAACGGTGGTAATACCGCGATTTTTTAACGCAAATGCCGACAATTAATCAACTGGTCCGCAAGGGCCGAAACAAAGTCAAGTACAAGTCCAAGTCGCCTGCCTTGGAAAACTCGCCGTTTCGGCGGGGGGTGTGCATTCAGGTGATGACGCGCACGCCCAAGAAGCCCAACTCGGCCATGCGCAAGGTGGCCAAGGTGCGCCTGACCAACGGGTATGAGGTCATCGCTTACATCCCCGACGAGGGCCACAACTTGCAGGAACACTCCATCGTGCTCGTGCGCGGCGGCCGTGTGAAAGATTTGCCCGGTGTGCGTTACCACATCGTGCGCGGCACGCTCGACGCCGCTGGTGTGGAAAAACGCCGCGTCAGCCGCTCGAAGTATGGCGTCAAGAGACCCAAGGCCGCCAAGCCCGCCGCCGGCGCCAAATAATCGCTCCAACGTTTTAACGCTTTAAGAACTATGTCCCGCAGACGTCAAGCAACCAAACGGCCCCTGGCCAAGGACGGCAAATACCAGAACACGCTGGTGAGCCGACTCGTGAACACCGTGATGATTTCCGGCAAGAAGAGCACGGCGCAACGCATCGTTTATGGCGCCTTCGACACCATTTCCGAAAAGAATCCGGCCAGCAACCCGGTGGAAATTTTGCAGCGTGCGGTGGACAATGCCAAGCCCCGCATCGAGACCAAGGCCCGCCGCGTCGGCGGCGCCACGTATCAGGTGCCGCTCGAAATTCCCGCCGACCGCCAGAATGCCCTCGCGCTCCGCTGGATCGTTCAATTTGCCGATAACCGCAAGGGCCAGCCGATGAAGGCCGCTCTGGCAGCGGAAATCCTCGAGGCCTATCAGGGGCAGGGGAACGCCATTCGCAAGCGGGACGAAGTTCACAAAATGGCGCAGGCAAATAAGGCCTTCGCTCACTTCCGTTGGTAGAATTTTTTTTAAAATGCGCCCCGACGGAAATCGCCGGGGCGTTTTTTATTCCCAGAATAGATCACGTCACGATTTTGAAACTATGAGCGCTGAAGCCAAATCCGTTAATTCGCCCAATCGCGAATACTCCCTCGACCGCACCCGCAACATCGGCATCGCCGCGCACATTGACGCCGGCAAGACGACCACCACGGAGCGTATCCTCTTTTACACGGGCCTGATCCATAAAATCGGCGACGTGGATGACGGCAATACGGTGACCGACTGGATGGAGCAGGAAAGGGAGCGCGGCATTACGATCACTTCCGCCGCCGTCACCTGCTACTGGACGCAAAAGACGATCAAGCCCGGCGAAGCTGACATTTTCAAGGCCTTCAAGGACGTTCCGCACCGGATCAATATTATTGACACCCCCGGCCACGTGGATTTCACCGCCGAAGTCGAGCGCTCGATGCGTGTGCTGGATGGCGCCGTCGCCGTGTTCTGCGGCGTCGCCGGCGTGCAGCCGCAGTCCGAAACCGTCTGGCGCCAGGCGACCAAGTATCACGTCCCGCGCATCGCGTTCGTCAACAAGATGGACCGCATCGGCGCGAATTTTGAACACGCCCTGGCCGACATGCGCAACAAGCTTAAAGCTTACGCGTTCCCGATTTTCCTGCCCATCGGCGCGGAAGAGAATTTTGCCGGTCTCATCGATGTCGTCAACCAGAAGTGCTTCTGGTTTGGCGAAGGCGACGTGACCAACGAAGGCTTGAATTACGAGGTCCGGGAGATTCCCGCCGAGCACAAGGAACGTGCCCGTGCCGCCCTCGCGGAATTGATCGAGGCTGTCTCCAACAAGGATGACACCATTGCCGAGCTTGTGCTCGAGGAAAAGCCGATTGACGCCCCGACGCTCAAGGCGGCCATCCGCCGGCTTACGTGCAAGATCGAACTGGTGCCGGTGCTGTGCGGCTCCGCCTTCAAGAAGAAAGGCGTGCAAATGCTCGTGGACGCCGTGGTGGATTATTTGCCCAGCCCGCTGGACGTTCCCGCGGCCGAGGGCACCGAACCCGGCACGGACGTCAAGGTCCCCGTCGAGACGAACGACAGCGGCAAATTCTGCTCGCTCGCGTTCAAGCTCTGGACCGATACTTACGCCGGCAAGCTGGTGTTCTTCCGCGTTTATTCCGGCCATTTGAAAAAGGGCGACACGATTTACAATCCGCGCACACGCAAGCGCGAGCGCGTGAGCCGCCTCATGATCATTCAAGGCAGCGAACGCAAGGACATCACCGAGGTGTTTGCCGGCGATATCGCCGCGCTCGTCGGCCTGCGCAACATCACGACCGGCGATACGTTGTGCGACGAGGATTTTGATGTGACGCTTGAACCGCCGACGTTTCCCGAACCCGTTATCAGCATGGCCGTCGAGCCGAAGACCAAGCAGGACCGAGATAAATTGTCCGAGGGTCTCCAACGGCTCGCGGAAGAAGACCCGACGTTCCGTTGTTTCACCAACGAAGAAACCGGCCAGCTCATCATCGCGGGCATGGGCGAGTTGCATCTGGAAATCATCATCGACCGGCTCAAACGCGAGTTCAAGGTGGAGGCCAATACTGGCGCCCCGCAAATTGCCTATCGCGAAACGATCACCAAACGGGCCGAGGGCGAAGGCAAGTTCATCCGCCAATCCGGCGGCAAAGGACAATACGGGCACGCCTGCATCACGGTCGCGCCCAATGAAAAGGGCAAGGGAGTTGAAATCGTTGATGAAATCGTTGGCGGCACCATTCCCAAGGAATACATTCCGGCGGTCATTTCCGGTATCGAAGAAGCCATCAAAGGCGGCGTCTATGCGGGATATCAGGTCATTGACATCAAAGTCGAGGTGGTGGACGGTTCGTTCCATGAAGTGGATTCGAACGAACTCGCATTCCGCATGGCTGGCATTTTCGCGTTGAAAGATGCCTTCAAAAAAGCGGGACCCATTTTGCTTGAACCACTGATGAAAGTCGAATGCACGACGCCGGACGAATACCAAGGCGATTTGCTCGGCGACATCAACCGTCGTCGCGGCACGATTGTCAGCATTGAAGCCAAGAACGGCCAGACCGTCCTCAATGCGCAGGTGCCACTGGCTGAGATGTTCGGTTACGCGACGGCAATCCGTTCACTCTCGAAGGGCCGCGCCTCGTATTCGATGGAGCCGATGACCTTTGCGCAGGTGCCCAACAGCGTGCTGACCACGATCCTGGATCATGCAGCCAAGAAGCCTGCGGCACGCACCTGACGCGGTGGCACAGGCCTTCCGCCCGGGCTTTTGCTGCGGGATTAGTTTGCAATCCAAGCTGCCGGAACGCAGGTTCCGGCTTTTTTCTTTCCTAAATCCAGTTTGCCGCACCGTTTGATTGCGATTAAATTCAGAACGTGACACGGTCCCCTAAGACACCCGCACAGAACGGCCCCGCCGCCTTTACTTTGGTAGAACTGCTGGTGGTCATTTCGATCATCGCCATTCTGGCGGCACTGCTCCTGCCTGATTTAAGCGGCGTCAAGGCGAAGGCCTGGCAGGCGGGTTGTCGCAGCCATCATTGGCAGTCGCAGCGGCTGCAGGCCTCCCTTGGGTATCAATGACGCGATGATTCTTGGCACGGGCATAGACATTATCGAGGTGGCGCGCATTGGTTCGTCCTTCGAGAAATTCGGCGAGCGCTTTGTGAATCGCATTCTGATGCCGGCGGAAATCGCGTACTGCCTTTCTCATCGCAATCCGGCGCCATTTCTGGCGGTGCGCTTTTCGGCGAAGGAAGCAGTCTCCAAGGCCTTCGGGACTGGCATCGGCGCGGAACTGGGCTGGCGGGACATCGAAATCCGCCGCAAGGAGTCGGGGGAGCCCTACGTGGTGTTGCACGGCAAGGGGCAGACGTTGTTCGAGGTGCGCAACGCCAAGACGTTGCATGTCAGCCTGACCCACACGCAACATTACGCCGCCGCGACCGCCATCCTGGAGGGCTGACGACGGGAGCGCGGGCGGCCCGCCCGCGTGTTTTTGAATGACGACTACGGATCTCTCTTCTCATGGGCATTTCATAGCGGGCGGGTTTTCCCGGTAACGGATCATCAGGGGCAACAGCCCGAGCGCCTTCCAATAGCGGGGCACGAATTTCCCCGGCTCGGAAAAACAACGAAACAGCCAACCGAGGAAAAATTTGTCCGCCCAACCGGGGATGTAAACCTGGTTGCCGGTGAGAAAACCAATCGCCGCGCCGATGCAATGAATACAGGGTTTGCCCTCGGACTCGCGTTTTAACATCAGTCCCAGTCGCTCCTGCGTGCCACCGCCAAGACACACCACGATGTGTCGCGGACGACGCTCGTTGACCAGCTGGATGAGCGCCGCGTCATGAATCCGTCCGGCGGGATAACTCGGCGCCAGATAGCAATCTTCCTCGGTGAAATTGTAGTCCTGCGATTGCTGCCAGGCCAGGTTTTGTTCCCTCGCGGCGGCGTTCGGCATGATCCACAGAACCGATTCGCGCGGCTCAAGCGCCTTGAGCTCGAACAGCAGCCTGAGATATTTCAGGCCCGAGACCCGCGCAATGCGCCGGCCGGTCAGCAGCCGCCAGATGAGCACCATCAATCCGCTGTCCGTGATGGCCAGATCCGCATTGAAAACCGCCTCCCGGTAGCATTCATTGGTTTGCAGATCCACCAGGGCCGGCGCCGCCGGCACCACGACCAGCCCACCGCGCAGGCCGATTTGCACCGCTTCCTCCGCGCTGCCCGCGAAGAACCGGACGCCAAGGATTTTCTGAAACAGCCAGGGGTTGTCAGATTTTGGATTTTTCATGCCTTCGGTCGATGAAGCTGGGATTGAACCGGCGCAATCCGCCGGATTAAATGCGGCAACTGTTGCTGAAACAAGGCAATGGCTCCCTCGCTGGTTTCGGGGCCGCTGATAACCACCTCGAAAACCTGCTGGCCCAGATTGCGCTGCCCTTTCCAGACGGAGCGCAATCGCCAGTTAAAGGCACTCCCCTCGGATTCAGCGGCGCCCTGATCCGACGCGCAGTCAGACCATAGACAATAAAACACGTGCAGGAGCCGGTCGCCCGTTTGGAACGTCTGATACTTGAACGGCAGGGCCAAACCGTTGGTATTCGCCACCACGTAGCCATAAGTATCCACCAGCCTGGCGCCGGCGGCTGGAAAACAGATGTCTGGCCGATGCCCCTTCGCCAGTTGCACCGAATTCTTGCCGGCGTTCCAGCGCAGGAAGAAGCCGCTCCATTGATTGTCTTCATCGTCCTTCCACGCCGCTGAATCGCTTTGGGAACAGCGCAGGATTGCCAGCGATTCCTCAGGCACGGCGGTTTTCTGAAAGTGGGAATCCTGCACCGGCCAGGCCACGGACCAGCGCTGGCTCATGACCAAGTTGCGCTCGTGGCTGCGATACCAGGCTTCCGTGAATCCCGCGCTGATGCCGAGCCAGACAAAAACGCTGATCGCCACCCAGCGGGGCAGCGATTGCGGAAGCGGCGGATTCTCTGGTGGCGGCGAATTCTTGGCTGCCTTCGGCCTGATCCAATGCGCCAACAGAAACAGGCAGGGCAGAACAAAAATCATGACAAGCAGGCCCGCCGAATCATGCCACGCCTCCATTTGGCGGAGCCCGCGATTGGCCGCCGCCCAGGTTAGAAACGTCGTGCGGCCCACATTGGCCAACAGCACACAGACCAGCGAGGCACCGACCAGAACCGTCCGGCGCGACGCGGAAAAACGGTGCATTTCGCCTAGGAAGAGTGACAGCATCAGGCCGGACTGGAGCGAACGAATGCCGCTGCACGCTTCATTGATCCCCACCACGCCGGCGGCGACCTCGATCAAGTTCCCGTGCTGCACCGCCGGCACTCCCAGCCAGCCGGCCACCTGAATGGTTAGCGCGGCCACCAGCCGCATCAAATTTTGGATGATTGTCTGCTCCCATTCCATCGGCCAGGGAATGGCAATCAACATGAACACCAGTGGCGGCGCAAAAAATTTCACCCAGTTCCAGCCGCCGGCGCGATGCAACAGGCACAGGCTCAAACTCAGGACCAGGAAACCGTGCGCCCAATAAAGCAGGCGCCATTCCGGGTTGGCTTCGCGGATCAAAGCCATGGGCAGGAGCAGCCATAACAAGCCGAAGGCCACTATCCCGGCCATCCTCGACCCGCCCGGCGAGGGACTGGGGCGTTCCAGCCATCGGCGCCAGAGAAACATGGCGCCCAGCAGCGGCACGACGTAGCCGTAGTTGTATTGTGGATTCACGTCCCATTCGCCGCGCAACTCGTTGAAAAGGAAAGCCCAGCACGCCGCCACCGCCGCCACCGCCAATGGCCATCCCTCCGACAAGTTGCGGAGGAGGGAAAGCCGTGGCAATGCACCACTTTTGCCGCCTAATCCCGGGCGAACACGCGCGACCGCTCTTGCAGCCAATAGCCGGTCCCGCTGCCCACATCAATCATCGACCAGCCAGCCGATTTTGACGACCATTCCTTGCCGGCTTCCAGGGCAATGGTCCTGATCAATAGATGAGGCGCATACCGCTGGTCCAGACCGTTTGCTGAATCAACAATTTTCATAAAGTCTGCTAAGCACCAAGGTCACTTCCGCGACCGCACTGTCTTGATTCGCGTTCAGAGCGCGGACTTCAGTCCGCTTCCCGGCCGATCACTCGGTCTCCAAAAGCAAAGAACCTTTTCAGTGCGCCAGTATAATCGGGGGATGTTACGAACGAATGTCGGCACTGAAACAGAATCGAAACTGTTTTGTAGGGCACGACGTAAGGGTGCTTCAGCCAACTTCGCGTTCGGTCCGGTAGGGTGCGACGTGAAGAGCACGGACACCGGCTGTCAGACGCGGCCCCGACTCGGCACCTCGTCGCCCACAGCCCCATGTTTGGCCTGAACGGATTCAACTTCAACTGAATGCGGAGGTATTACTCGAATCTTTGAATGCGATGTGCGAAAGAGCGAAAAGCGGAAAAAGGGGGGGCGATGATTTTTACGGTGAGCTTGCGTTGGTTGGCAGGCGCGGCGCGCGCGGAGCGACGCGCCCTACCGCCGTCAACACCGTATTCCGAAGCACTCAACATTCAGGGCCCCACTGGGTCCTTCGTCCTTCGCTCTTCGCCCGTTTGTCACCGGATTGTCACACTTTCGACGAAAACCTGTAATATGATTCGCCCAGCTTACTTGGCCATCGAGGTTTAAGCGCGCCAGGCTGGCGCCCACCTCAGCTTGGCGCGGGTGATTTTGTTGTACTTGGTTTGGTTGCCGGCTGATATTTGGCAACGATGTAAATTGCTGGAATGAAGAGCGATATAAGATTGTCCGCCAACCATCCAATGGACGCGACGGCACGTGCCGTCGCGCCTGGGGCGCTGAAAGCCGCGGGTTCGTCATGGACGCGTTCGCTCTTGGACGCCCCATGAATTTGAAGCCAGCCAAGATGCTTCTCCAGCGCTTCCCATCTCTTGTGCCGCCCCGGGTCTCGTTGACCGTTTGCTGGCTGTTGTTCATCGGCTGCCTGGCGTCAAGTCCGGCCCTGGCCGCCACCGGACCGGCCACCAGCGCTCCGCCTGTGGACGGAGTCGCCGGCATCCCGTGTTTCAACGTGAACGCCTTTACCATCGAAGGCCGGTGGGTGCCTTCCACCAATGTCCTGACATCCGTGTTTTCCAAGTATGCCGGCACCAATGTCAACCTGGTCGAAATCATCCAGGCCGCCTCGGACTTGGAACTGGAGTATCTGCGCGAGGGCTATCCGGCCATGAACATTGTCATCGCGCCGAAACACATCACCAATGGGATCGTGACGCTGAATGTCTTTCCCGGGGCGGTGCCGCAAATTGTGGTCGCCGGGCGGCGGTACCCGGTTTCCGACGATGAGGTGGCGCTGGCCATGCACCGGCCGTTAAAGCCTAAGACTCCGCCGGCCGCCGCCGTTGCTTCCGCCACCAATGCCGGCCCGCACTTCACCGTGTCTCACTACCAGGTCAATGGCAACACCCTTCTGCCCCGGCAATTCGTTGACCTGGCGCTCACCAATGTCGCGGCCGCCTATGGCACCAACGTTACTTTCGAAAAGATTCGCGACGTCATGTCGCAGCTTCAAGGCGCTTACCGGGCGCGCGGCTTTGTGACGGTGGCCGTTGACCTGCCGCCGCAAAAACTCACCAACGCCACCGTCAATTTGCAGGTCGTCGAGGGCCGGCTGCACGCCATCGCCGTCAAGGGAAACTACTTTTTCAGCTCCAACAATGTCATGCGCGCGATTCCGGGCCTCTCCACGAACATGATGCTCAACGGCATCACGCTCCAAGCCGAGATGAACCGCGCCAACGCCAATCCGGATCGCCAGATCACCACCATCCTCGAACCCGGGCCGGAGCCCGGCACCAGCGACCTCACCCTTCAGGTCAAGGACCGCCTGCCTTTGCACGCCAAGGCTGAACTCAACGACGAAAGTTCGCCGGGCACGCCGGACATGCGGCTGAATACGTCCGCCACTTACAACAATCTCTGGAACTATGAGCACCAAATGGGTGTGCAGTATTCCTTCACCCCTTGGGACTATAAAAAAGGGTCCCAATGGGAGCCTTACGATGTGCCGCTGGTCGCCAATTACAGCGCGTTCTACCGCCTGCCGATCGGCTACCCGGAAGCCATCGACGAAACCATCGCCGCCAGTCCCGGCAGTTTTGGCTACAGCGAAGCCACCCGCAAATTCGTGTTGCCGCCCAGTTCCGGCCAGGCCGACCTGACCTTTTTTGCCAGTCGCTCTTCAATTGATACCGGGCTGGAAACCCTCTCCAGTTCCGTCCTCTATAATGTCCCTGGCGTTCGCACGATCACCCAGCAAAATATCCAGGAGGACCTCACCGTCAACAACGACCTTGGGGTTCGCTTTAACGCGCCGATTGCCAGCACCGAGAGCACGCATTGGACCTTGACGGGCGGCATCGATTTTAAAACCTTTGAAACGACCAGTGCCAAGACCAACGTCTTTCTCTTTGACGAAATAACGCTCAATGCGAACGGCATTCCGAATCCTCCCGTTATCAGCCGGGTCAATTCCCCGGTTCCCTTGACGGACCGGCCCATCGATTACCTCCCTGTGAATCTCGGTTTCAACGGCAACTGGCACGAAGGCAACTCCATCGTCACTTGGGCGCTGGTCCTCACCGGGAATCTGTGGCATTCCGGCACCGTCAGCAATCTTGACGGCATTACTGGCTCCGCCAAATCCACCGGCCAATGGATTGTCGTCACTCCCAGCGCATCCTACCAGTTTCAAATCTATTCCAACTGGCAGACGATGCTTCGGGCCGACGGCCAGATCGTGAACCAGCCTATGATCAGCGTCGAACAATTCGGCATCGGCGGCGTCAACAGCGTCCGGGGCTATCACGAGGGCGAGGTTTTCGGCGACGACGGCTGGCACGTCTCCTTTGAACAGCTCACCCCGCCCCATACGGTCGGCATGGTGTTTGGGCATACGCCGCTGGTGCTCCGCGGCTCCGTGTATATGGACTATGCTCACACCTATACGTTATTTCCCGCCAAGGGCGAATCGGATGGAACGCCATTGTGGGGCACGGGCGTCGGCTGCGTGGCCTCCATCGGCAATTTCTGGGAGACCCGCTTCTGGTTTTCGCTGCCCCTGTTGAAATGTTCCACCGCCACCGCCTACGAGCCGTATTTCAATTTCGCCCTCACCGCGCAGTTTTAGGACCGCGAATGGCGTTCGCATGCTGGATGCGGGGGCCGGAAAGCCGAAAACGGGAAAGCGGGAAAGCCGGTGGACCAATGGATCCTTGGATTGTTGGGGTGAATGGCACCATTTCCTGGCTGCGTTCGCAGCCTGTTGAAATAGCCGGGGAGCGCCGCGTGGGGGCACGCGGCCTACAGGATGTCTTGGAAAAACCGCCACCGGAATTCAACGCCAGGAAGCAAAGACACAGCCCAATTTATAAATTTCGAAATCCTCGGACGACTCGAAAAGGAACTTTCCCGGTTTCGTTCGTTTATTTGGCGTATTTCGCGGTTGAAAGGCTTTTCACAGGAGGGAACGAAGGAAATCGCAGCCGGATTATAGGGGACGGGCTTTCAGCCTTGGAGACGTTGTTGCGATCCGGCACCTGGGCTGTTCGCCCAGGCTGGTATGAAGGCGCGCCGTTGGCACTCAGATTGATTTGTCACCCAATTGTCACCAAAAAATCCGGCGGCAATGCTAAACTTTTGTTTTAAAATCGACTCTATGATTAATGTGACCAACGCCTCCATCGGTTGGACCAGGCCAGCCTGCATGGCCACGCTTTCGCTGCTGGCCTGGCAGCTTGGGGAACTCGTCGCCGACGCCAATCCCACCGGTGGCGCCGTCGCTCAGGGCGCGGCCGCCTTCAGCTCCGCAGGTTCACAGTTCACCGTCAATCAAACCTCGGCCAACGCCCTGATCAACTGGCAAAGTTTCAATATCGCCAGCGGCGAAACCACGACTTTCAATCAGCCGTCGAGTTCATCCGTCGTTTGGAACCAGATCAACGGCTCCAGCCCGTCGCAGATTCTGGGGACCCTGAATGCCAACGGCTATGTGATCTTGCAAAACCAGGCCGGCTTTTACGTCGGCGGCAACGCCGCCATCAGTGCGCACGGCTTGGTCATGACCACTTCGCCTACGCCGGCGCCCACGCTCTCTGGCGGTGGTTCCTGGGACTTCGACACCCCGCCCGTGGGCAGCGATATCATCAACTACGGCAAAATCAATATCGGTGGCGGGGGTTCGGCATATTTGATCGCTGACAACATCCAAAACTACGGCACAATTATGGCCGACCAGGGCAAGATCGGCTTGTACGACGGTCAGCAGGTCATGCTTTCCACCAGCCCAGACGGCCGCGGCATCAATGCCCAGGTGACGTTGCCCCAAGGCTCCGTGGATAACCGCGGAAATTTGATAGCCGACGGTGGCACGATTGCCGCGTTGGCCCAAACGGTCAATAACAATGGCATGGTGCAGGCCAATTCTGTTCAAAACAACAATGGCGTCATCGAACTGGTCGCGAGCGACAGCGTGAGTTTGGGCGCCAACTCAGTTATTTCGGCCCAAGGAGCCGCCACGGGCGTCAGCTCCGGCGGTTCGGTGACCGTCAAGTCCGACAATACTTTCTCCGATCAGGCGGGCTCGACGATCAATGTTGCCGGCGGTGCGCAAGGCGGCAATGGCGGCCAGGTAGAGATTTCCGCGCCGCAGATGACTTCGGTTCAATCGGCCATTCAGGGTCAGGCGACCACGGGATATGCCGGCGGATCGTTGACCATTGACCCGGCGAACGTCTGGCTGGCTTCCGCCACCACCGACCCCACGGCCCCGGCGGGCTATACGGTCATCGACGTTAAAAACTACAGCGGGCTTTTGATTGATATATCGGCGGATAATGATATCGCCCTGAACACGCTCTGGACTTTGACTGGAGCAAGTGCCCCGGGCACGGTGTCCCTGTCAGCCGGGAACAGCATTACTTTCAATGACCAAAGTGGCATTCGCGCTGGCAATAATTGGAATGTCAGTCTGACCGCGGGCACCGCCTTCGCTCCCACGGCCGCGCAACCGACGCCGACTTCGGGCAGCGACGGCATTTATCTCAATGGCAGCGCCTATATACAGACACAGAATGGGAACATCAATCTTTCGGCGGCCAATGAGGTGCAGGTCACCGCAGGCAGTAATCAACGCGATGCGGCTGGATTCAGTGGAGTTCGCACCCTGGCTGGCGGCAACATCACAGTCGATGCCGTTCATGGGAATGTTAATTCGGGAATCAACCCGATGGGATACAACTATGAGTCAACAGCACCTTATTACACCGTCGCCGTCAGTTCTGGAGCTGCTCTCGGTGGCATCAGTACGGCGGGCGGAGGGAATGTGGCGATCAATGCAGGGGGCAATGTTTATAGTTATCTGCCGTCGGGCAACACGAGTGTGGCGGCGGAGGATGGCGGTTCGGGAGCTTTCGGGTCGGAGCCTGGGAATGTCACGATTACGGCTGGAGGCAGCGTTTTTGGCCATTATGTGCTGGCCAACGGAATTGGAAATATCACGGTGGGCCAGAATGTTGGGGCGCTGGTTGGAGACCCGTTTGCCCTCAGTCTCATCGACGGCACTTGGAATGTTAATGCCCCCAACGGAAGCATTTATTTGCAGGAGGTGCGGAATCCGAACGGCGTGTTTAACAACAAAGGCTTTTCCGACTCTCCTGGACACGATTTGTTCAACTACAGCCCTGAATCTGCGGTTAATCTGACTGCGGGCATTGGCGTCGACCTGACCGACCAGAGTGTCCCGCGGCCGTTCGAGCCAGTTCCCGTAATCTACCCGCCGACCCTCACCATTGACGCCGGCTCAGGCGGTGTCATGTTGGGAGACACCGTGATTCTGTTTCCGTCCCCGGACGGAAATCTCGCGATTACCACTACGGATGGCGGCAGCCTGACGGCTTCAACTGTTGGATTCACAACCCCGCCGGAATTGCTCATGTCTGATAGTTCACAAACTCGCTGGGTCGGCGCCGGTATTTTTGGCGACCAGGATCACGGCTCCACCTTGCCGGCTGAATTGAACAACGCGGAGCCGGTGGTCGTGAATATTTCAGGTAATATGGAAAACATCACCCTCATCACGACAAAAGAGACCCAGATCACGGTCGGGGGCAATATGATCAATGCCAATTTTTCCGGTCAGAATTTGCATGCCGGCGATATCACCTCTGTCATCGTCGATGGCCAAATTTATTATACGAGCGCCTATGCTTTTGTTTCCTTGTCGGCAGCGATTCCCACGTTGCCGATTACGGACGTGCCGCCGGCCGTTCCCGACACATGGGACGTGATTTTCAGTTTGCTGGTAAATCCGCAAGTGCTTTCGACGGTGCAAGTGCCGGCGGGCACGCTCCCCTCTGTATTGACCAGTTACCTACCTGCGGGCGCCTATTATTTTCCCTATTTCTCGGGCAACCGGTCAACTTCCAACCCGGGCTTCGTCTATAACGCGACCACCGGGCAGTTCGGTTTTGGCGGCCCAATGTCGCAGTCTACGCTATCAGCGTTGACCCAGCCACTCACCGTATTGGAATATGGTCCCAACGGCTATCCCGTCGTCGATTCGTCAGGCCATTTCGTGACGGAAACCGTCAGTTGGGTTGGCGCCTCCCAAGTCACGCAACTTTTTGCCGCCAGCCAGGGTGATCCATTACCCGGTAACGGCCAGCCTGGCCTTCGCCTGGGCGGTCCCGGCCTGTTTGACGTTACGGCCGGTTCCATTTCGCTGGGTAATGCTTATGGCATTCTTTCCCTCGGAGTGGAAGATCCTCAAGGCGGATTCGGGCGCTACGCCAATCTGGCCTCGCTCACGCCGTCGGGCGCCACCCTCGATGTGACTGTGACGGCGGATCAAACGGGGACGGAAGTCGTTGATGGCACGACCATACTCCCCCACGCAAGTCTGGACATGCTGACATCAACCATTGCGGCGCTCGGTGGTGGGGACCTGAACGTGACTAGCACCGGCGGCTCCATGGATCTGGGCACGACAGAATTGTTCAATGAATCCCGCCAGGTGGGTTTTGGGGTTTACACTTCGGGCGGAGGTGATGTCAATGTCATCGCTGACAATGACATCGACATCGACGGTTCACGCATAGCCACTTATAATGGCGGGAATATATTTATTGAATCGCTGGCCGGGAACGTGGACGTGGGGACTGGCGGTGATACCTATACTGGGGTGGGTTTTTCTTATGTTAATCCTAGTACCACTCAGGCCGGGCTTTATACGGAATTTGTGTACGGCAGCGGGATTGTGGCCAACACTTTGGTGCCCTCAACTGCCGCCGAAGGCTATCCGCCTTCAGATGTCAAAGTGGCCAAGGTTCCCGGGAACATCACGGTGGAAACTCCGCAGGGCGATATTACCGCCTCCCTTGGCGGCATTACCCAAGAATCATTGGGCACCGCCACTCCCATCGGACCCACGATCACGCTGGAGGCAGGCACGGCTGGCGGCCATACCGGCAATATCGACTTGGGCGAATCCGGCGTGATTGGCGGCACGGTCATCGCCACCGCCAATGGGAATATCAGCGGGCTGATTATCTCGCGCCAGAACTCCACGGTTCAAGCCGTTGGTAACTTCAGCGGTTCGGTGCTGGCTGGCGGCTCGGCGAATGTATCCGGCACCACGGTTTCCGGCGTGATTGTGGGCGTGGGCGGTGTCAGTGTCTCCGGCACGCTTAGCGGGGCGGAAGTTCTTGGCCAGAACGTTTCCGTCAATGGCGCCTCTTCGCAATCCACTCTGGGCTCTACGGCTGCCGCCACCAGCACCAGCGGCGCGGCGGCGCAGCAAGCCAACGCGAACACCCAGCAGGAAGTGGCCAGCAACGACAGCCAGGATGACCCCAGCAAGAAGAAGAAGAGCCAGGCGCTCTTGCAGCGGGTCAAGCGAGTGACGGTCATTCTGCCGCCCAAAGCGTGAGGCCTGAAAAAGAGGATAACGACGCGGGTTGCGGGTTGGCCATTCAACGCCCAACTTCGAAGCAAGGCGGGCGGCGGATGGGTAGAGCGGAATTCCAAAATTCGACTCCCTGACATCCGAAAGAAAACCGAAGGCCGAAATTCGAAGGGCGATCCTTAACGCAACGGAGCCAGATAGCAAAACGCAATCCAACGACGATTATTCCCCGAAGGGGATGTATCATTTAGCCCGGCGTTGGCGCGACGAAGGAACCGCTACGCTGGGAACATGTTCGAAAAGCGAGAGCAACTCTGAAGGAGTTGGATCGCGCTGATGAAAATGATAGGCATTTGCACAGTGATCCAACTCTTTCAGAGCTGGCAAATGACTCCGATCGTTAACCCAGCGGAGGCCAATTTCAAAGGCCAACTCTGGGCTAAATGATCCAATTCCTTTGGAAGCGGGAACGAGCCGGGACGCACGACAAAAAGGACGTCTTTAAACCGGGAAATGCGCGAACGGCTCAAACGAAACGGTGAGCCTCCTTTTCACAAAAAATGGCTGGCCACCTCACGGCAGCCAGCCTGGATACTCTCAAAAGAGCTCTACGGCGAAATCACTCGGTAGAATTCCGCCGGACCATTCAGCAAACTGTTCGTATAGCCGAACGCGCCGCTGCTTGGGAACTCGTTTGTAAAGACGGGCGCCCAAGTTCCTGTGGTCAGGTTTGTGGTCATCAAAATCCGGTATTCCGTGCTCGGCGTGCCGTTGGTTCCGTTAACCAGTAGTTCGCCATTCGAGAGTATGACGCTGGAGAACACCGGCGCTGACACTGTGGTAGAGGAAGCGACGATGTAGTTAGGCAAAGTGACCATAGCTGGACCATTGGGTCCATTGATGGTCAAAGTGACTGTGTAGGAACCAGCAGTGTTGAACGTGTTGGTTATGTTGGCA
>JBEKZM010000103.1:0-22602 GCA_049509875.1 Verrucomicrobiota bacterium
TCAAAGCGGCCCTGCGAAGCCAACGGCGAGAATCAAACACCGGACCAGCGCGGACGGCCCACGAGCAAGCGGAAGCTGAGCGGATGCTGGAGGTGGGCCTGCGAGTGCTCGGGTTGAAGGAGTCGGATTTGGCCAGCAGGCCAAAAGGCCAAAAGGAAAAGCAGGTGTTGGCGTGGTGGCTTCACGGCAGAACGACTGTGACGCGGCGCTGGATTGCCGAGCACCTGAGGATGGGATATGAAACCCGGTTAAGCCAAGCAGTAGGTTGGGTGGAATCGGGCCCGACCCGAGAAGTGCTGGAAATTAGAAAGAAACTGACGAAAAATACGATATGACGATTGGACTAAATGCAAATTATCGATTGTCGGACCGACCCTTTCAAAACCAGCTAAACTATTACTTCACTTTCAAGTGAACTTCTCTCAACGGTTCAAAGCCCTCTTCTTGGCCAGCCTTTTAACAGGGCTTATGCTGGCCTTTAACGCGAAGGCGCTAAACTGGGATTTCACTGGTTGGAACCCCCAGGACGTCTTGACAAACCCCGCCGGCAAACCTTACGCCTATTGGAACGATCCCCTCAATTGGACTGGCGGTTATGTGCCCACAAATTTCAACCCAAACGACGGCAACGGGGTCTGTGCCCAATTTAACCAGGATGTCGGTTCCATTATTCCTTGTGTCATAACGAATGACACTTCTGTAGGCCAGCTCATGCTCGGCGTCAATGGTGGGGGCGGAACGCTGATCATTACGAACGGTGCCAACTTTGTGGCGGGGGCTCCTGAAGGCTTTGCCAACGGGGTTCCTGACAACGAGTGGACTGGAGTTGGCTTTCCCACCGGTCCCGGCCTGTTGTATGTTGGACCAAGTTGCACCGCCACCTTCGGCAGCCATCTCTGGGTGGGGCAAGGGACCAATAGCAATGCCCAGGGCACAGTAGTCGTTGACGGCGGCTCAATTTCGGTTCCAAACGGGCAGTTGGGTGTTGGCTGGAACGGGACCGGCGGGACCAATTACCTGACTCTCACCAATGGCGGTGCGGCGTACGTGGATACCTGGGCCGCCGCGACGCTTGGGGAACCGGGCAATAAATCGACTGGTATTCTGGACATCTGGGCCGGGTCCTTTGTGGTCGTCACCAACAATCAATTAAGTTATTTGCCCACCGTTGAGGCGAGCAATGAACTCGTTTCCTTTGGCGGCGCGGGTGTGATTAGTTCCACTTATAATCCAGTGGCGAACATCACCACCATTGCCAGCATTCCAGGCTTCCCCTGGCCCCCTCCGGT
The DNA here is from genome assembly GCA_049509875.1 of Verrucomicrobiota bacterium. GTDB lineage: Bacteria > Verrucomicrobiota > Verrucomicrobiia > Limisphaerales > UBA11358 > UBA11358. The sequence continues at coordinate 1,290 of JBEKZM010000103.1, forward strand.
TTTCAGTCCACCGACCAACGAGGTGGTTGCGTTGGGCGAAACCGATACCTTCAGCGTCACAGTTTTCAGCACCAATGTAGCCTTCGAATTCCAGTGGCTGTTCAACAACCTGCCGCTGGCTAACGGAAATGGAGTTTCTGGCGCAACGACGACCACGCTGACCATTGCGGATGTTGCTTCCGCTAACACGGGCATCTTTCCTTGCTGGCTACCAACGCCTCTGACCCAACTGTTTGGGAGCTCGGTTTTGCCTCATTGAGCGTCGAATCATTCAACCTCCATCCCGTCATCACGATCAACGGCATTCCTGGGGACACGTATGTCGCGGATTATGCCACCTCGCTCACCCCCCCAGTAAACTGGATTCCTTTTGCCACGAATACCCTTGACAGCTTTAAGCAGTATATCGTTGACAGCAGTGCCCCATTGAGCATCAATCGGTTCTATAGGGTGGTTCAACAATAACTCGCGGTCCCCTGACGTCTTTTCAGTTCTATCCCTGGTTGGCAGTGAAAAAAACGACTTCGCGTGCAACGTTAGTATTCGGCTGACGTGGCACGTCTGTGAGATGGTGTGATCAATGGCAATATGGGAATGCTGCTGGTGCCTGCCACAGCCGGGACGCACGGTTGGGTTTCTTGCGGCGGTTTTGACTATCTCTAAGCGGTCGACGTAACCAATTTCCTTTTAGCTGGAATTTCCGCGCGCGCAACGACACAAGACGGGCCAATCTGGGTAACGGCCACCTTTGGTGTTCTTCGTTCCTTCTGTTTAAAATCTGTGATTTTAGATGTCCCCGGGACATGTCATCTTTCCCCGGGTTCTGCTATGCTGGCCGTGATGATGGAAAAAACAACCATCGAGCGTGGCCTGCCGAGCCGTTGCGCCGCATCAACGGGAGCGCCGGGCATCGCTCGGCACGGCGTCGCTTGGAACCGCCGCCCCAGTGGAGTCAGACCAAGTCAGAGCAGCTCAGACCTTTCACATTCTCCACGCCATCCTGCCGCGGCCTTTCCGGCCCAATAATCCATGAACCCAATCATCCCCCAATACGGAACAATACAAATAATTACGGATAATTTCGCCATTCAAAATGATCAACTCCAGACACTATTCTTGTCTCGCCGACTTGCCCTGCAGTCTGGCTTTGCAGCCCGATCATTCATACATCCATCAATCTGCAACCCCACCGATCGCCATTCGCCAATCGCCAGCAGTTTGAGATTGGCATTTCTTGGATTTTCCGTATTTTGAAGACGGCAACGTTCTCCAGCCCATGCCCAAGAAGAAGACAACCAAGCTAACCGGCGGACCGGTCTCGCGGTTCATCCACCACCACTACCGCCACTTCAACGCGGCGGCCTTGGTGGACGCCGCGAACGGCTATGTGGCGCATCTGGAGCGCGGCGGGCGAATGATGATCACGCTCGGCGGCGCCATGAGCACCGCGGAACTGGGACTGTCGCTGGCCGAAATGATCCGCCGCGACAAGGTGCACCTCATCACCTGCACCGGCGCAAACCTGGAGGAGGACGTGTTCAATCTGGTGGCGCACGATTATTACGAGCGGGTGCCTCATTACCGCCATCTCACGGCGGCCGACGAGCAGGCGCTGCTCAATCGCCACATGAATCGCGTCACGGACACGTGCATCCCGGAAGCCGAAGCCATGCGCCGCATGGAAAAAGCCATGCTGGAGGTCTGGACTGGGGCCGACCAGCGCGGCGAGCGGTTTTTTCCGCATGAATTCTTCTACCAGGTCCTGTTGAGCGGCAAGTACGAAAAATATTACCAGATTGATCCGCAGGATTCATGGATGCTGGCTGCCGCGCAAAAGAATTTGCCCATCGTCGTGCCCGGATGGGAGGACGCCACCATGGGCAACATGTACGCCGCGGCCGTCATCCGGGGCGACGTGAAGCAGGTCCACACCGTGCGCACGGGCATCGAGTATATGACGTGGCTGGCGGAGTTCTACACCCGCACCACCAAAAAAAGCCCGCTGGGGATGTTCCAGATAGGCGGCGGAATTGCGGGAGACTTTCCGATTTGCGTGGTACCGATGCTGCACCAGGATTTGCAGCGCACGGGCGTGCCGCTGTGGGGCTATTTCTGCCAGATCAGCGATTCGACGACCAGCTACGGCAGCTACAGCGGCGCCGTGCCGAACGAAAAAATCACTTGGGGCAAGCTCGGCATCAACACGCCCAAGTACATCATCGAATCCGACGCCACGATTGTTGCGCCGCTGATTTTTGCGCATGTCCTGGGCTGGTAGGTTCCGATCAAATGAAGCCTAACGACTTTTCCGAGGCGCGGGTCCTGGTCACCGGCGGCGCGGGATTTATCGGCAGCGCCCTGGTGTGGGCCCTCAACCGGCGCGGGTGCGACCAGGTGGTGGTCTGCGACATCCTGGGCACGGACGAAAAATGGCGCAACCTGACGCCCTTGCGCTTTGCCGATTATGTCGAGGCGATCGACCTGCTGCCCCGCTTGCAGAGCGGGAGCCTGGGCCGGTTTGACCTGGTGCTGCACATGGGCGCGTGCTCGGCCACCACCGAGCGCGACGCGACCTATCTCATCAAGAACAACTTCGAATTCACCAAGGACCTGGCGCACTGGGCGCTGGCGAACAAGGTGCGCTTCGTTTACGCTTCGTCGGCCGCCACCTACGGGGACGGCTCGGCGGGCATGGAGGACGATGAAGCGAGTCTCGACACGCTTCGTCCGTTGAACATGTACGGCTACTCCAAGCACCTGTTTGACTTGCACGCCAAGCGCGACCGCTTCTTAAACCGCATGGTGGGCTTGAAGTTTTTCAATGTCTTCGGCCCCAACGAGGATCACAAGGGCGACATGCGATCGCTGGTGCACAAGAGTTTTGCCCAGGTGCAAACCAAGGGCGTCATCCAGTTGTTCGAAAGTTACCGCAAGGAGTACCAGGACGGCGAACAGAAGCGCGATTTTCTCTACGTCAAGGATTGCGTGGCGATGACGCTGCACCTGGCGGCGACGCCGCGGGCGAACGGCCTGTTCAATATCGGTTCGGGACAGGCACGGACGTGGATCGACCTGTCCCACGCGGTGTTCACCGCGCTGAAGAAAAAGCCGGTGATCAAATTCATTGAGATGCCGCCGGCGATCCGGGACAAGTACCAGTATTTCACGCAGGCCAACCTGCTGCGGTTGCGCGGCGCGGGCTACGCGGCGCCCGTGACCTCACTCGAAAACGCCGTGCACGATTACGTGCGCAAGTATCTGGTGCTGGACAAGCGGCTGGATCCAGGTGTGGAATAAGCTGCCGGCGCCGCCGGCCCGCCGCCCTGGCCGAACCGGTCAAAAATATCCCGCCTTCTTCCGGTCCTCCATCGCCGCTTCGCTGGCCTTGTCGTCGGCGCGGGTGCCGCGCTCGGTCACGCGGGCCGCGCTCACCTCGGCAATGATATCGTCCACGCTGTCGGCGCGCGACTCGATCATGCCCGTGCTGATCATGTCGGCGATGGTGCGGACTCGGACCACCATTTTTTTGATCGGCTCGTTCGGTTTGGGGCGCGCGCCGGCGTAAGGATCGGGTTTGGCCGCGTCGGTGTGCGGCGGCGGCACCGGCAGCCACTGGCCGCCGCGCCGGAAGCAATCGCGTTCATGGCTGAAATAGATCGAGGGAACCGCGAGCTTCTCTTTTTTCACATATTCCCACACGTCCATCTCCGTCCAGTTGGAGAGGGGGAATACCCGCATGTTCTCGCCGGGATTGACCCGGGCATTATAGAGATTCCAGATTTCGGGACGCTGATTCTTGGGGTCCCACTGGCCGAACAAATCGCGATAGCTGAAGAAGCGCTCCTTGGCCCGGGCTTTTTCCTCGTCGCGCCGCGCGCCGCCGATGCAGCAGTCGAATTTAAATTCCTCGATGGCGCCCAGCAGCGCCGGGGTTTGGAGTTTGTTGCGGCTGATTTCGCCGGGGACCGGCTGGGCCAACCCTTTGGCGATGGCCTCATCCACCGTCCGCACAATCAGCCGGGCGCCGAGTTCCCGGGCCCGGAAGTCGCGGAAGCGAATCAGCTCCGGAAACTCGTGGCCGGTCTCAATGTTCAGAAACGGCATGGGAATGTCCGATGGCCGGAAGGCCTTTTCGGCCAGGCGCAGGAGGCAGATGGAATCCTTACCGCCGGAAAAGAGCAGGACCGGGTGTTCAAACTCGGCGGCCACTTCGCGCATGACGTGAATGCCCTCGGTCTCAAGAAACTGCAAATGGTCTAAATGATAGGAGCTCATCGGAAAAAGATTTTAACCAAGAATAGACACGAATGAACACGAATTATTTCATGGGCAGCGCGTCCGGCTTCGTTCGTCTGCATGGACGTGTATTCGTGTTGTGATTCCACTTGGTTCCGTGCGGTTGGACAGCTCAGATGCCTGCGCCGGCGGAGACGGCGCCGCCGCCCCAACTGGCGTGCAGGCCGCATTCGCGTTTTTCGTCCGCCTTGGCGGGATCGAAATAGTCCCACTCGTTGGGCAGCTGGTGTTCGCCCAGGTAGTTTTCCATGTCTGCATCGCTCCAATAAAACAGCGGGCTGACTTTCAGCGTGTGGAAATTCTTGTCCTCGCTCAGAACATCCAGGCCGGCGCGGTTTGGATTTTGCACCTTGCGCAGGGCCGTGAGCCAGACGACCGGGGCCAGTTCCCTCATGCCGCGCTGAAAGGGCTCCAGTTTCATGGCAGTGCTGAAGGCCTTGATGCGCTCCTCGTTGTCCGGCGCCGGCTCGGGCATGCCGCCGAACACCGCGTCGTAGTGCGCCGCCGTGTAGCGGGGCAGGAACGGCTTGAGGTTTAGGTTCAGAATTTTCTTCAACAATTCGGCGTGCTGATACGTCGCCGGGCGATTGTAGCCGTGGTCCACCCACAGCACCGGAATTTCCGGCTGTGCCTGGGTGGCCAGGTGGAGGATCACCGCTTCGTAGGGGCGGAAATTGGTGGATACAATGGTTCGGCCCCGGGCGTGGGCGATGGCCCAGCGGATGATCTCCAACGGCGGCTTCGAGCGCAGTTCGGCGTTTGCTTTGGCAATCTGGTCAGCGGTCATTTCGTCACTCTTTCAGCGTGCTCGTTCTTGCCTGCGGTGGCCTGTTCGGGCAAAAATACCCGCTGGCACCAGTCGCCAAAGCGCTCGCCGGCGTTCCGTTCCCGGGCAAAACGCGCGAAGACCGGGCGGAATTCCGTTTCCAAATCGGCCTCTTTGATCGTCTCCTTCCAGACGCGATTCAGGCGGGTGCCGGTCACGTCGCCGCCGAGCCAGACCTGGTAACGGCCGGGCGCTTTGCCGACGAATCCGATTTCCGCCATGTACGGCCGCGCGCAGCCGTTCGGGCAGCCGGTCGTGCGGATGATGATTTCCTCGCCCGCCAATCCCACATCGGACAGAAGCTTCTCGAGGCGGTCGATAAGTCCCGGCAGCAGGCGTTCGCTTTCGGCGAGCGCGAGCCCGCAGGTCGGCAAAGCCGGACAGGCCATCGAGGCGGCCTGCAACGCCGTCGCCTGTTTTTCCGTCCTCACGCCGTAAGCCGACAAAAGCATGTTGATGGCGTGTTTGTCCTCCTCGCGAACGTTGGCGAGGATGATGTTCTGGTTGGCCGTCAGGCGAAACTCAACCTGCGCAAAAGTGTCGGCGACATGGCGCAACGCGGTTTTGAGCTTGTATCCACCCACGTCCTTGATCCGTCCGGTGGCCACAAACAGTCCCAGAAACGCGCTCCCGTCCACGGCCTTGTGCCAGCCCAGCAAGTCCGCCGTGGTGGTAAAACGGTACGGCTGGGCCGGGCCCAGGATGAAGCCGGCGCGTTTTTCAATTTCCGTCCGGGCCCAGTCGGCGCCTCGTTCGGCGATGACGTATTTCAGCCGCGCATGTTTGCGGTCGGTGCGGTCGCCGAAATCGCGGTGAATCGTGAGCACAGCCCTGGCCAGGTCCACGACCTTGTCCGGGGCGACAAATCCGATGACATCCGCCAGGCGCGGATAAGTGGCCGTGTTGCCCTGGTTGCGGCCCATGCCGCCGCCCACGCACACATTGTAGCCGGCCACCTGGTCGTTCTCTACGATGGCGATAAAGCCCAGGCAATTCGTGAATACGTCGAGGTCGTTCACCGGCGGAATGACGAAGGCCACCTTGAATTTGCGCGGCAAATAGGTTTTGCCGTAAAGCGGGTCCACGAAGCTCTTGTTCTCGTCGGCTTCGAGGTCGAGCTGCTGGCCATCAATCCAGATGGCATGGTAAGCCCGGGTCTGCGGCGCCATCGCCAGGGCCACTTTTTTCGCATCCGCATAGACCTGCTCCCGCGCGGGCGTATAGGCGGGCGTTGGCGGCGCCAGGACATTGCGGATCACGTCGCCGCAGCCCGCCAGCGTGGAGAGCAGGGAGTCATTGATCCCCTTGACCACCGCGCGGAGATGGCTTTTTACGACGCCGTGAAACTGAATCGTCTGACGGGTGGTGATGCGCAGGGTATTGTTGCCGTAGGTGGAGGCGAGCGTGTCGAAAATCCCGTATTGTTTGGCCGTCATCACGCCGCCTGGGACACGGCTGCGAACCATCATGATGTACTTCTTGCCGGTCTTGCGCAAATCGCGGTCGTCCTGCTGGTAACTGCCGTGAAATTTCAGGAATTGGTTGTCGTCCTCAGAAAAATGGTCCGCGCTCGCATCGGCCAGGGTCGCGGCGATGGTGCCGGCCAGGGTGGGAATGGCCGCTTTGATGTCTTCGTTGTGCGTCAATTTGACGGGCGCTTCAGTAATCATAAACGAATTGGTAAGATAACTTGCCGTCAGCGCGTGTTCAAGCGCAGCTTGCGGAACAAAATGCGCCCGGGCGCGCCGGGACAAAACCGCCGTGAGGTTATTCGGTTGACACGGTCCACTTTAGAGCGCAACAGTCCATGCCAGTCGCCACCTTCAAATATGCCCAAAATCAACTGTGTTTATTGCGGCCAGGAAATTGAGACCGCCCGTCTTGCCGCCGGCCAGGCCGTCAAATGTCCCAACTGCGGCTCAGACAACAGCGTCGCGGCCAGCCGCGCCCGCTCCCCGCTCCGGCCCCAGATCCGGCCGGCGGCGGAACGCGAACCCGTCGATTCGCCCGTGGCGCCCGTCGCCGGCCAGATCGTGGACAACATCGAAAAGGTCATCGTCGGCAAACACAATGAGATACTCCTGACGGTGATGGCGTATTTTGCCGGGGGGCATGTCTTGCTGGAGGATGTGCCGGGCGTGGCCAAGACCGTGCTGGCCCGCGCCTTTGCCCGAACGATCGGCGGCACTTTCAAGCGCATTCAATGCACGCCGGATCTGCTGCCCAATGACATCACCGGCAGCTCCATTTTCAATCCCAAGACGACGGATTTTGAATTCCGGCCCGGGCCGCTGTTCGCGCAGATTGTGCTGGCCGACGAAATCAACCGGGCCACCCCGCGGTCCCAGGCGGCCCTGCTGGAAGCCATGGCCGAGCGGGCGGTGACGGTGGACGGCAACCGCTATGAACTGCCCGCGCCATTCTTCCTGATTGCCACCCAAAACCCGATTGATCACGAAGGCACTTTCCCCTTGCCGGAGGCGCAACTTGACCGCTTCCTGGTGCGCTTGAGCCTCGGTTATCCCGGCCTGGACTACGAGGTGGCCATGCTGCAAAGATTCGAAACGCAGGACCCGCTCGACACCTTGGAGACAGCGGTCGCCACGGAAGACATCCTGGCCTGCCAGCAGGCCGTGCGGCAGGTGCACGTGGATGAAAAAGTGTCCCGCTACGTCGTGGAAATCATGCGGGCCACGCGGGAACACTTCGACGTCATGCTGGGCGGCAGTCCGCGCGCCTCCATGGCCTTGTCGCGCTGCGCCCAGGCGTTCGCCGCCATTCACGGATATGGTTTTGTCTTGCCGGATGACATCAAGCAGGTGTTGCCGTATGTCCTGGGACACCGCATCATTTTGCGTCCCGAAAGCCGCCTGCGAAAAAAGACCGTCGCCGCAATTTTGGAAGAGATCATGGATTCGGTGCCGGTGCCGACGGTGGCCGCGGAGGTGCGCTAAATGAAATGGGGCCTGGCCATCGTGGTTTTGTTGCTCGTGGGGCTGGTGTTCCATCTGAATCTCCTGGTCTTTGCCATGTATGTGTTGGGCGGCGTGCTGCTGCTGGGCCGGTTTCTGTCGCGAACCTGGACCGAAAACCTGGCCGCCCGCCGCGCCGGCGTGAACCGCGTTTGTGAAATCGGCGATTCCATCCAAATGAACGTTGAACTGGAGAACCAGGGCCGGCTGTCGGTTCCTTGGGTGTTGTTGGAGGATTCCATTCCCGACCGTCGCGGGCATCCAGCGCGGCCACGCGTGCAGGTGGAGGGTCCGTGGGTCACCTTGACCCGGCTGAAGCCCGGCGAAAAGGAAACCGTCCTGGACTACGACGTGAAGTTCTTTCAGCGGGGCTATTACCAATTCGGCCCGTTGCTGGTGGAAACGGGCGACGTTTTCGGACTGCATAGGCGGTACCGGCTGCTGACCGAACCGCAATTCGTGCTCGTTTTGCCGAAGGTATTGCCGCTGCAAGGGTACAACCTCGCCTCCCGACGGCCGATGGGCGAAATCCGCGTGGCGCATCGGCTGTTTGAAGATCCCACGCGGCTGGCGGGCGTCCGGTTGTTCCAGCAGGGCGATCCCTTGAACCGAGTACATTGGCGCGCCACGGCCCGGACCGGCATGCTGCACAGCCGCGTGTACGAGAATTCGCGCGTGGCGGGCGCCACCCTGTTGCTCGACTTCCATCAGACGAGTTATCCGGGAGTGATCGGCGAGAATTCGGCTGAATTGGCCATCATGACGGTGGCGGCCCTGGCGAATGCGGTGTTTCTCCAGGGCCAGCAGATTGGTCTGATCACGAATGGCCGTGATGCCGCCGACCGCATCCGGGAGGAGGGGTGGCAGGGTGAATTCCTGAACCGCACCCTGGCACAAAAAAAGGCCGCGACCGCCTCCGAAAACACCCGCTTGCGGCCGGTGATCGTGCCAACGCGAAGGAGTTCAGACAATTTTCTACGCATCCTCGAAACGCTGGCCCGGCTCGAGCCGACCGATGGACTGGAGTTTTCGGGCTTGATTCGCGAGGCGGCGGTGCAGATTCCGCGGGATGCCACCGCGGTGGCTGTTTTCAGCCAGGTCACGCCCGAGGCGGCGCTGTCGCTGGGCGAGCTGGTTCGGCAGGGCTTTTTGGTGACGGCCATCGTGGTGATCTGCGGCGCGGAAGTGCTGCCGGATTGGGCCAAACCGCCCGAATGGGCGGAAATTCTCCTCGCGCAAGGCGTCAATTTCCACATGGTCAATTCCGAGGAAAGCGTGACCAATCTGTGCGCCCAATCCCTCGTACGATGAAGAAGAAATGAACCTTCGACTCCGAATATTGTTCCTGATTTGGGGAGGCATCCCCCTTGGGGCGGCGGTTCTGTTCTTTATCCGTCAATGGGCAAATGCCCGATAACATGGACACCGGCAAACCAACCAGGACGCCAGCCGATTACATGGTCATGGCCGCAAGTCCGGTCTTGATCATGGCGTTGGTCCATAGCGTGTGCTTCTTTCTGGTGGATGTCTTCTACCGGGGCGAAGGCAGCGGCGGTGCCCGCTGGGTGTTGTTTTGGTTTGTGCTGGCAGTGGTGCTCATTACGCGCATCGGCATTGAACAGGGCGATACGCAAGCAATGGCCTATGGCCTGCTGCTGGCGGTGGCCACCTGGTTTTACCTGTCGGTCGTCCAGCACAGCCCGGTCTTTGGCGCGCTGTTGCTCGGCATCGTCTGGTTCACGGCCCACAAAATCACCAGCAACTGCACCTTGATTGACGATGAGGCGGACGCTTCCGGCCAAGGCTTGATGCAAAGTCTCCGACGATTGCCAAAGTGGTTCAAGCGGGCCAGCGGTTCGCCAAACCTTCCTGAAAAATCCGCACTCCAGACAGACACGCCCCCTGCCCCACCCCGTCCCCAGGTGCGCATTCAGGTTGGGACAACGCGACGCGCGTCCCCTCCGGTCCCTGAGAAAAAGGCAAGGAAGTCCAGCTCGCAGGTCCCGGGAATCTGGCTGATTTATTATTCGCTCGCGGCCCTGCCGATTTTTGGCCTGGGCCAAACACTGTTGCCAGCAGGCGACCTGGCCGCGCGACACCGGGGCTTCGTTTATCTTTTCTGTTATCTCGCCGCCGCCTTGGGCTTGCTAATCACCACCAGTTTCTTGGGATTGCGCCGCTATCTGCGCCAGCGGTACGTGGTGATGCCCGCCAAAATCGCGCTCGGGTGGGTCCAGTTCGGCGTGGTGGGTGCGCTCATCGTGTTGTGCGCATCCCTGCTAATGCCGCGGCCAGGAGCCGGCGAGGCTTGGGGGACGTTGCGTTATCATGTGGACAATCAGTTGCGCCGCGCCAGCCAGTACGCGGCCCGGTTCAATCCCCATGGCCAGGGCTCCGGTCGAACTGGCAACCAATCGCCGCCGGGCGACCAACCAGCGGCTTCGCCATCGTCCTCGGGCCAGACGCCCAGTCCGGACCAAAACGACAACAGCAGCGCCAAAAGCCCGGACAGCCAAAAAGCCGGCACGGCTTCGGAGCATGGTGCACCGCCCGGACAGGCTGGCGGTGAAAAACCGGAACCGCCCATGCCCGGCCTGGCTCCGACGGCTGGCCCGCTTTATGTCTTGTTCAAGCTCCTGTTCTATCTCACTGTCATTACCGTCGCCCTGTGGTTGTTGTACCGTTATCGCGTGATGGTCCTGGCCATGTTGAGAAATGACTGGGCAGCCATTCGTAATATCATCGCGGCATTGCTCGCCTTGTTCCGCCCCTCCTCCGCGACGGCGTCGGCGGCTTCCAGGAAGGCTGAGGTCCGGCCGTTTAAGAGCTTCAAAAACCCGTTCCTTACCGGCGCCAACAGAATTTGGCCGCCGGCGCAGTTGATTGCCTGCAGTTATGAGGCCTTGCAGAGCTGGGCGCTTGAAGCAGAGGACCCGGCCTCACCCCAAACGCCCCGCGAATTCTGCCGCCGGCTCGGCGAAGAATTGCCGGAGGCGGCGGCGGCGTTGGAGCACCTGGCGTTCATGTATGGCCACGTGGCCTACGGAGCCTCGGTCCCGGGCAGCTTCGATCAGGACCACCTGCGTCTGCTCTGGGATTACATGGCCCTGCCGCGCATAAAGAATCCGCGAACCATGGACGACGCTATGGCGGGAAACAAGTAAGAGCACGGCTCGTTCCTTTTTCCAACATTCTGATTTGCCCCAACGAGGCGGCTGAGTTCCCAGGTCAGACATCGGACAACGACACCGACCAAATGGGATCCGGCCCAAGCCTCACAGAAACGAATCCCCAGGGAGTTCTGGTAATCGATCGCCTCAACGGGATCGTGCTTCGTTGCGACGGGTCCATTCAACCCGACCTTCGGTACAATTGGTGGTCGGCAAAATAGAAAACGCCATCGCATCCGTTGACGTCGGCGGGTTTTGCGACAGCGCCTGAACTGCGAAAAATGTTTTGGAGGGCGCCGACTACGGCGATGGGGCTTTCGTCCCTGCTGAACGAACTATCAAGTCCTCGGCTCGCGCGAAAGCGGCGTGGCGCTCCGCTTCCCGCCGCAGTCCATGACACTCCGCCAAACCGCGACGCCCGATCTCTCGCGAAGATCTGGTTCAATCCCGAATACGTCCCGCAACGCGTGTCGGGCCGCATTATAGCCGCACATGCCATGAACACCGCCGCCGGGAGGCGTGGACGCGGAGCAAAGGTAAACACCGTGGACCGGGGTCCGGTAGGGGACACTGGACAAGATGGGACGGACCAGGAGATGTTTGAGGTCGCCACGACCGCCGTTGATGTCGCCGCCAACCAAATTGGGATTCGACAACTCCAAATCGTGGCAAGTCCTAATCGACCGTTTCAGGATGCAATCGCGGAAGCCGGGCGCAAACCGCTGGATTTGCGCCTCAATCCGGTCCGCCATGTTGAAAGTTGACGCCGATGGCACATGGCAATAGGCCCAGGCGACATGCTTCCCTGCCGGCGCGCGGCCCGGGTCGAACCGGCTGGGTTGCGTGACCAAAACAAATGGGTGTTCCGGATGAGCGCCTTGGGCAACCTGTTCCTCAGAAGCCGTAATCTCTTCCAAGGTGCCGCCGACATGCACAGTCCCGGCGTGTTGACATGACGGATTGGCCCACGGAACCGGCGAATTCAAGGCATAATCCACCTTAAAAATGCCAGGGCCGCACGGAAAGCGGACCAGCGCGGAACGATATCGGTTGGGAAAACGATGCCCGGCCAGGGCCAAAAGCTGGCGCGGCGAAACGTCAAAGAGAATGGCCTTGGCTCCGGACAATTCGTCGATGTTTCGCACGAAATGGTTGAGCTGAATGGTTCCACCCAGCGCCTGAAAATGCGAGGCCAGGGCGGCCGAGAACTTTCCGGCGCCGCCGCGCGGCAACGGCCAGCCGGCGGCATGGGCGAGCATGTTCAGCATCAGCCCGACCGCGCTGGAGGCAGTCTGCCGCAAGGAAAGAAAGGAATGGGCGGCCAGGCCCGCGAAGAGCGCCTGGGTCGCCGGCTGTTTAAAGTAGCGGCGGCAATAGCCATGGGCCGGTTGCAGCGCCAGCAGGCCAAATCTCAAAAGCAGCGCCGGCGCGGCGGGCCGATGCAACAGCGGCTGAAGAGTCTCCGCCACCAGCGAATCGGAGTTCTGCACCAGCGCCCGCATCAGCCTGGTGTAACTTCGGCCGTCGCCGCCCAATTCTCGGGCCGTGGTGTCAAGCGAGCGATCCAAAAATGCCGCAGCGCCCTGCTCCAGGGGATGGGCCAGGGGTAAATCCGGCTGGATCCATTCCAAGCCGTACGGCCCCAGATCGAGCGAGCGAAAAAAAGGCGAGGCGGTCGCAAACGGGTAGATCGCAGAGCACGTGTCGTGCACGAAGCCTGGCAATGTCAATTCTGCTGACCGGACGCCCCCGCCAACTTCACGGTTCCCTTCAATCAGCAACACCGAGAGACCGGCTTGGGCCAGAGTGATCGCGGCCGCCAGACCGTTCGGACCGGAACCGACGACGATGGCGTCAGGTTGACTTTTCATCGAATTTGCCGGCGGGCGAGTTCGTGGTCGGCAGCCAGCCGGCCTGTTGCAGCAGTTGGACCAGACGCGGGTCATCGGCTGACAAGGGCGGCAGCCAGAGGCCAACCTCTTGGCGCTTCCACCAGTTGCCGGCAGGATCAGCCGGCCGGGCGAATTGATAGCGATAAAGCACGGCCCGAACATAACGTGGCGGCTTGCCGGGAAAGGGGTTGGCGCCAAACAGGGCCAGGGCGTTGGCATCGTTGTGCAGCAGCATCCACACGAGGTGCAACGTCCAGGGATATTCGTCCGGCGTGCTCATCGAGGCGAACCACATCTGCCAGTCGAGACGCGGTTGATATGGGGCGATTTGCGGCGGCCGCTGATTCAGGGCGACGGGAAGAGCCCGATAGGGATAGGCTTTCCACGCCGCGCCGGAATCAGAAGCATTATCGTCCGTACCCTCAAAAATCACGTTCAATCGCTCGCGGCCTACGCTGCCAAATGCACCATAAGTATTGACCAGGTCGAGGGGATCGAACGAGGTATTCATGACTTGCGCCGGCGAGATCAGGTTCACCACCGGTTGCACACTCAAGGCACCGACGATCACTGCCGCCACGCAGGCTGCCCGGCGCATCGACGGGCTGGCCTGCGCTGTGTTTTGAGAGCCGGTTGCGCATTTCACCATGGACCGCGGCAGCAGCCGGGCCCAGAAACCATCGTCCAAACAGGCCAGCGCCGGAACCATGGTCAGCCAGTTTAGGAAAGACAGGTTGCCGCTGAGAATGAGCGTGAATTGGAACAGCACGAATATGACGCCGGCAATCCGGCGCGCGACCCGCGGGTAAAAGGCCAGCCACGGAGCCACCAGTTCCGCGAGGAAATTGAACAGCACCCCGCCCTTGAGCATCCAGTGGGGGAGGTCATCAAACCAGCGGCTCAACGGGCCCGGGATGGGTTGGGTTTCGAAGTGGTAGTACAACGAGGTGAGGTCGCGCCAGCAGGGGTCGCCGCGAAGCTTGATCAGCGCCGACCCCAGCATGATGCGAAAGATGAGCCAGCGAAAGAGCCAGATGATCACCACCGGCGGCTCGCGCTTTGGGAAGAGGCGGCCGTCCAACAATGGGCACATGAAAATGGCGAGAAAGCCTGTTTCGAGCAATTGAATTTCCCAGCCATAGCCGTACCAGTCCTGCCCGACGTGAACAAACGACATGTAGAGAAGCCAGAGGACAGCCATCACGATGGCATTGGCGTAACCGGCCACGACGGCGCAGGCGAGGCTGAATCCGGCCCAGGCGGCGGTCTGCAAAAACGCGTCCGAATGGCCGAACCAGAAGATTGAGGGCAATCGCAAAAAGGCCGCCGCGCGCGAGCCCAAGGCTTCCTGAACGTGGTCCACGAATAAATCCAGCGGCAGGATTCCATGCGAGCCGATCAGCGGCAGAATTTGCTTCGCCGCAGCCAGAAACGCCACGGCGTAAACGCAGCCCAACAATCGCATCATGACAAATCGCGTCAGCCAGTAGCTGTCGGCCCCTGGCTGCCGCGGTAATGGGACAACGTCCGTCATGACGCACCCTTTTGATAAACCGGAACGACACAAGGCGCAAATGGCGACGGTGCAATTGAACAAAACCTCATGCAACTATTTTCGTCCAGAGTTGTTTAATTTCCAAGCGGTTCGGAAGCGCCCCGGCACGGCGAGGGAGTAGGGTCCTGCTTTGCCTTAAGTTTCAACAAAACGCCCTTGTCTGCCAAGGTTGGAAGCACTGTCTTAAAGGCGAACGGTGATGACGGCCGCCTCTGTGCAATGAGAAAATACTTTATAAGCAAATACTTTAAATGGGCAGCGGTTTTTTTGGTGTTTACCTTGGCCTCGGGACTAGTCAGCTTTCCCTGGCGCCCTTTTCACGCGGATCAAAAAAGTTGGCGGTTGCCGGCGAGATCCATAAAACCGGCTTTGGCGCTCGGCGATACGCATGGGGTAATCCTGGCACCAGATGGCAGTCTTTGGACTTGGGGCGGGAGCAAATCGAGTTGGCAAGTATTGGGTCTGGGCAGCAGTGTTCGCACACAAGCCAGCCTGCGACGGATAGGGATGGAAACCAATTGGGTGGATGTTGCTGTGGGCGGTTCAACCACCCTGGCCTTAAAATCGGACGGAACCATTTGGGGGTGGGGTGCAAATTACTATGGCCAACTTGGAGATGGCACCACGGCTCTGCAACAGGCGTCGCCGGTTCCCGCTCTCTTCGGGAATGGCTGGAAGCAAGTGGCGGCCACAGCCACTCACAGTGTGGCGCTGAAGCGTGATGGGACACTTTGGGCATGGGGTGCCGGCTGGCACGGCGAACTGGGCAATGGCTCTACCAACGCCAGCCATGTCCCCATACAAGTTGGCTTTTCCACCAACTGGGTCAGGATATGGTCACATTTGATGCAAAATATCGGGCAACAAAGCGACTGCACCCTTTGGTTTTGGGGATGGGACTACTCTCGGTCTCCCAAAGGTTCCAGTATTCCCATTCCAACTCGCGTATCTCCCGACAAAAATTGGGTGAGCGTCGGCATGGGAGATTGGATGGTATTTGCGATTAAATCCGATGGCACGCTCTGGGCCTGGGGGCGCTTAGCGCATCTTTACACGGGCGAGCCCAGCCCGGCTATGAATTCATGGCCGTCGCGTGTGGGGACAGACAGCGATTGGCAAGCCTGCACTTCTTTCGCAGGTTCCATGCCTCTGTTCTTGAAGCGCAATGGTTCGCTATGGGTTTTGGACGCAACCGGCGATCGCGGGGTTGCCGCGGTGACCTCCATCGTCAGCGGTCTAGTCACCAACAACCAACTGAATTTCGTGGCCGATGGCGCCACTATCGGCGATGATCCAGGCGGAGGAATGGCGAAAAGTTTGCGAATTGCGTTTCAATTGGGAGAAACAAATCAAGTGCTGACCTTTAAAGAGAATTCAACCGTAAGAATCGGAGGTACCGGGGAAACTCTGACCATTATCAGCGCCCTGTACGGAGATCCAAAACTGTTTCGCGATTTTGCCAAGTTTGCGTCCGGAACTCAACCAGCACGGCTTCAATGGATTCAGGCGCCAGAGGGCATCGTAGCCTTTTGCGGCGGGCGACATGTGTTTGGATTTGGGGCCACCTTGACCGCCCAAGGCGAGGTCTGGACGTGGGGCGAGGCTTTGGGGCAGGAGACGGCTTCCATTCCAGCCTTGCAGACCTGTTCCAAGCTTTTCAATCAAATCGGTCTGCAAGTGCATGGGGGTGATCCCCAATTGGTGGTTAACCGGGAGCTGGTAAGATTGGAGATCAGCCCCAGCCAATAATCCAATGGGGCCATGTTCAAAAGAATATCCCTGCCGCCCCCGCTCAAATCGTAGCGGCATATCTGCCCCTCCTGTCTTTCGAGAGGGCCGGGGTGAGATTGCCCCGAACGATTCGCGCATTGAACCCCTGAACCGGCGCGCGGCGGTCACGCCGCTTCATTTTGCAAAGAACTAGTGGCATAGGGAGTTGAAGCGGCGTAAACGCCGCGCGCCAGCCATCGGGTTCGTGGGGGAGTCACCTATTCCAATCGGACTTGCTCACGGGCCATGAACCTCCGCAAATCCAGTGCCGACATAACCTCAAGACGCGGGAACAACGTCTCCCTCTCCCCGGGGGAGAAGCAAATGCATATATGACTCCAAGCCCACCTATCCGAAGGTACGCCCCGTCCCCATTAGCCGATGCAAACAATTCCAAAACGGCGCAGGTTCGAACTGGAAGTCGCGCAGGTGCTTTTTCAGGAGCCGAAGAACCGAAGCGACCGAAGTCGGGATGCTTGCATGGACGTCTTGCTTGGCTCATAGTAAACCGATGCTGTTGGACGAGCAGACTAGCCCGGAACAAATTGCCATTCTCCGTCGGATGACGCCGGAACGCCGCTTGGCTTTGGCGGAAGGACTTTACTGGACGGCGCGCGAAATGAAGAAGGCTTGGTTGCGCGCCCAACACGCCGATTGGTCGGACGAGCAGGTTGCCCGGGAAGTCACCCGCATTTTTCGCAATGCCCGAACCTGAACTTTCCCTGTTGTTTTTGCGGCCGCTGAATCGGATCGGCGGACGTTACATCGTCAGTGGCAGCGTGGCTTCGATTCTTTACGGCGAACCGCGTCTGACGAATGACGTGGATTTCGTGATTTTTCTTCGGGACACCGACATCGCGCGGCTGCAGGAAGTGTTTCCCGCGCCGGAATTCTACCTCCCGCCGGAGGAAATCATCGCCGCGGAAATCGCGCGCCCGGTCAGAGGACAGTTCAACGTGATTCACGCCGACACCGGCTTCAAGGCGGATTTTTACCTGGCCGGCCGGGATGAATTGAATGCCTGGGGTTTCCGACATTCCCGGAAGATGAAATATCGCGGCGAACCCATCACCATCGCGCCGCCTGAATACGTCATCCTCCGCAAACTGGAATATTTTCGCGAAGGCGGTTCAGATAAGCATCTGCGCGACATCCGCGCTATGCTCGCCGTCTCGGGCGATCAACTCGACCGCCCGGCGTTGGACGAATGGATTCAGCGGCAGGGCTTGGCAGCCGAATGGGCGCGGGTCTCAACATAGTCATGCGTACGCGGAAAGGTTTGCCCCAAAACTCAGAGACAATTTCTCTTTTTTCACCTTGAGAGAGCCGGGGTCAGGGTAAGCGTAAAACTTGCTTTCTCACCCGTGTCCCTCCTGCCAACCAACCTGCGAATTGCGCCTGCGCTTCCCTTGATTATCTCTCCCAGCAACATCAATAATGCACTACATCGGCCTACATCTTTGAAATAGAAAATTGCCTCACCGCCTCCACACACCGCCCGCACAGCGTCGGATTCTCCTGGCTCTGGCCGATGTCCGTCTCCCAATGCCAGCAGCGCTCGCATTTCTGGCCGTCTGCATGAACAACAAGCTTGCCTGAATCATCCGTTTGTGGAGCGTAAGACACGAGTTCAAGCTGCGATACGTTTAGCAATTCCTTAAGCGTGTCCAGAAGCTGACAACTTTTTGCCAATTCTGGAAAATGCTCCGCTAACGGTTTGACTTTCGCGTCAAGCGATTTGCCAATTGTTTTGTCTCGTCGTTTCAACTCCAACTCTTTCAACAAAATTTCACGTGCTTTTAGTAAATATTCCCATTCTTCGATTTCAGATTTCGTCAACTCAAAATCACCAGGCTTGAATTCGCATTCATGCACAGACCCGGTTGGCTTCCCGGGCACGAATTCCCAAGCCTCGTCCGCCGTGAAGGCCAGGATGGGCGCCAGCATCTGGCACAGGCCCGTCACCAGCCGGTGCAACGCCGTTTGCGTCGAACGGCGGCGCGGCGAGTTCGCCGGATCCGTGTACAACCGGTCCTTGATGACGTCGTGGTATACGGACGAGAGCTCTACGGCGACGAACTGGCTTACCTTCTGGTAAACCACGTGGAACTCGTACTGGTCGTAGGCGACCAGGACATCGCCCTCGAGCCGGGAGAATTCGCCGAGGATCCAGCGGTCCAGGCCGGTCAGTTTTTCGTCGGGCACGGCATGTTTGGCCGGATCGAAGTCGTACAGATTGGAAAGCTGGTAGCGCAGGGCATTGCGGATGGCCCGATACGTTTCGCCGACCTTGTTCACCCGTTCCTCGCTGACGACGATGTCGCTGCGGAAGTCCTGAGACGCCACCCACAGGCGGACGACGTCCGCGCCCCATTTTTTCACATAGGCTTCCGCGGTCTGGGGCTTTTCGTAAGCGGCCTGCTTGCTCTTGGAGATTTTCTCACGGTCGGCATCCACCATGAAGCCATGGGTG
Organism: Verrucomicrobiota bacterium; assembly: GCA_049509875.1. Classification (GTDB taxonomy): domain Bacteria; phylum Verrucomicrobiota; class Verrucomicrobiia; order Limisphaerales; family UBA11358; genus UBA11358. The sequence goes on from JBEKZM010000103.1 coordinate 20,244, forward strand.
AGCACGGTTTTGTACGGCGCCGCGCCATTGCCCGCCAGCGAAAGCAGAAGCGATGACTGAAACCAGCCGCGATGCTGGTCACTGCCTTCCAAATACATGTCGGACTGCCAGTCGAGTGCGGAGTGCGGAGTGCGGAGTGCGGAATGGGAAAGTTCCGGACGGCGCATCAAAACCGAGCGGGACGACGAGCCGGAATCGATCCAGACGTCGAGCGTGTCGTTTGATTTGGCCACGCCCTCGGCGCCGGTCCAGTTTGCCGGCTTCACTTGTCCCCAGAGCTCGACGGCGGATTGCTCGAACCAGACGTTGGAACCGTGCTTCTCGATCAAATCCGCGACGTTCCGGACGATTTTCGCGTCGAGGATGGCGTTGCCTTGGGCATCGTAAAAGGCCGGCAATGGCACGCCCCAGCTCCGCTGGCGGCTGATGCACCAGTCGGGGCGCGATTGCACGGCGCCCTTGATACGGTTCACGCCCCAGTCGGGAATCCAGTTGACGCGGTCAATTTCCGCCAGCGCGGCTTGCCGGAACGATTGGGATTGCGCCGGCTGGGTGGCGCCGGGTTCGGCGCGGCTTGTAGCGGCGCCCGGAAGCGGCGACGTGTCGCCGCACTCCAGGTCAATTTTGATGAACCACTGATCCATGGCGCGGAAGATGATGGGCGTTTTGCTGCGCCAGCAGTGCGGGTAACTGTGATGATAATTTTCCTGGTGCAGCAGGGCGTTGCGGGCGCGGAGTTCATGCAGGACCACTTCGTTGGCGTCGCTTTTGCCATGTTTTTCGAGGATGGATTTGCCCACCATCGCAAGCGGCATCTGTTGCCCGACCGGCAGATCGGTCGTGTGCGCGAATTTGCCGTCGTCATCCACGGGCGAGTAGACCGGCAAACCCTGGGCGCGGCCCAGATTGTAGTCGTCCTGGCCGTGGCCGGGAGCGATGTGAACGAATCCAGTGCCAGTGTCGGCGGTGACAAAATCCGCGGCGAAAGCCCGGCCTTTGCGTGCGGGGATGAACGGATGCTGATATTCCAGTTTGGCGAGCTCTTCGGTGGGAAAGGGGGTTTCCGTGTAACCGGCCCAGCCGCATTTTTCGGCCACGGTCGGCAACAGGCCGCGGAAAACGATATAATTCTCCACCGTGTCAGCGGCGGGACGAGTGTTCTGCCCCTGAGTTTCCGCACTCTTCTCGTCTTCAGAAACGCGCGCGTGGGACACTCGCGCCACTACGTATTGAAAGTCCTTGTGGTAGGCCACGGCCAGGTTGGCGGGCAAGGTCCACGGGGTGGTGGTCCAAATGACGATGAACGTTTCTTCGCGGCCCACCACCGGGAATTTAACATACACGCTCTGGCTCACATGATCCTGGTACTCCACTTCGGCCTCCGCCAGCGCTGTGCGGCAGGGGATGCTCCAATAGACGGGCTTTTTGCCCCGGTAAACGAAGCCTTTTGCGACAATATCGGCAAACAGCCGAAGCTCATCCGCCTCATATTCCTTGTTCAGCGTGAGGTAGGGGTTATCCCAATCACCCAAAACGCCCAGGCGTTTGAATTGGATACGCTGGAGGTCGATATACTTCCTGGCGTACGCGTCGCAGGCCTTGCGGACATCAGCCGGCAAGGAGATGTCGTCGCCGCTTTTGCGCATTTCCTGGGAGACCTTGAATTCGATCGGCAATCCGTGGCAGTCCCAGCCCGGGACATAGGGGGCGCTGAAACCGCGGAGCGTCTTGTACTTGACGATGATGTCCTTGAGAATCTTGTTCAGGGCGGTGCCGATGTGAACATCGCCATTGGCGAAAGGGGGGCCGTCGTGCAGGACGAATTTCTCGCGTCCGTCGCGTTGCCGCTGGATTTGGGCATAAAGGCGGGCGGATTCCCATTTTTTGAGGCGGGCGGGTTCGCGCGTCACCAAGTCGGCCTTCATGGCGAAATCGGTGCGCGGAAGATTCAATGTATCTTTGTATTCCATTGCAAATTGAAGGAAAGACGTTAACAGCCGGGCAAAACCCTGTCAACGCGGCGGCAGGAGCGCGAGCTGCGAAAGGGCGCCACTCGACACTGGCCCGCAAAAAACGAGCGGTGCGTCGCGGTATCCGGGCGCGAGTCCGTGACTCGCAGCGACTTCGCCCGTCAGAAGGTTTGCGAATGGCCCGCGGTCTTGAATTTCCACGCTGCTGCTGCTCACAGAGCCGCGCTCCCCGGGCAGTGCGAAGATGCGCGCAAGGAGGATATGCGCTCCAACCGGTCCTGCTCCAGTTTCAAGCGGGCGGCGCCGAGGTCGCCCCGCCGCACCGCGACCACATCATGCAAAAATTGACGCAGGGTTTTCAAATCCGGCTCCCCCCCCAGCGTTTTTAT
>JBEKZM010000104.1:0-22522 GCA_049509875.1 Verrucomicrobiota bacterium
TGTCCCTGGGAGTTGGGAACATCCGACCAGGTGCCCAACAAATTCGTCGCGGTTTGCAGCCAGATGAGGTTGTTGACGTTGGTGCCAGCAGCCCAATAGAGGGCGATCTGGCCCGGCGGTCCGCTGATGGTTAACGGGCCCAAATTGCTGTAATTGTTGAAATAATCCATCGGCAAATTGGTTCTATTAAGGATGAACTGGTGATTTTGCGCGCCGCCGGGGCCGACGCCATTGTTTTCCCAAATCAACCCGCCATCAATCGTATATTTGTAATTGATCGTCGTGCCCTGCGAATAAGCCAGGGTCACGGCTCCCGTGTAAAGCTCCGAGCTGCCGACCGGCATCAACTGCATGGCGCTGCCGCTCCAGTTCCAGTCGCCGTTGACGAAGACTGTGTCCGAGCCCGGCGTGAAGACGCCGAAGGCATCTTCCACGCCCAGGTTGACCTCGAAGCCGACGGTGAAACTCAAATTGGCGTTGGTGACGTTGTTCCAGTAATCCAGCGGAAAAGTCTGATTTACGTTGGTGATGGTGACGGAACGATTCGCAGTGCCGCCGGCGCCGACATTGCCCTCCCACGTGCCGCCATAGCCGTCGATGGCATATTTGTAATTCACCACGGTGTTGGTTACGAGCGACGTGGTTGAAAACGTGCCGATATAATTACTGGTGCCCGGAACATTGGTGAGCAGGATGCCGGTCTCCGCCCAGTTGTTGAACGAGCCGAATGCGTCCACATAATCTGATCCTGGGTCGAACAGACCCTGCTGAATGGCAACCTGCAAGTCCAACTGGAAGGTAAGGCTGATCGTGGAGGTGGGCAGGTTGCTGAGGTCGTTGAAAAAGACCACCGGCAAATTGGTTGCGCCGGCCGGCACCGGGAAATAGCGGTTGGCAATGCTTTCCCAGTTCAGGGTGCCCGCGGAATCGATGATGAACTTGTGGTTTTCGTAAGCGCCCGTCGCGTCGGCCGTATCGTTGAAAGTGAGGCTGTAAACATTGGGATCCGCAGTGGCCGTCATGACGTTGGTGGTGGTCCAGTCGCAAAACGTGCCGCTGACCAAAACGGTGTCCGTGGCGGGATCAAAATTGCCCAAGGCGGTTTGCACGGACAGGTCCACGTCGTAGGTGACGGAAACCGCCGAAGCGACGCCGGTGACGGTGAAAATGGCCGCCGCCAGAGCCGCCAGAGTTTTAATGCCTGTTTTCATAATGTTGAATGGTTGATTAATGATCCATGAGGCGTCATGTGCCGAACAGTTGCTGTCTGGCTACCGTGCCCGATTCTGGTGTTTTTTCCAGCCTCACAAAAGTGTGGTTCTTTAGCCTGGGCTAATAAAAGGCAGTGCCATTGCCGCCGTAATATTGCCATTGAACCTGCCCGCGCGGATGCGTTTCGACATGGCTGTCGCCGTAAGTGACATTGACGGACCGGAGATTGGTGCCCAAAGAATGGCCGGCGAGGCAATCGGCCACATTGGTGTCGCCGGCCCCTCCGCTGGAATAGCAGTAGTCGCTAATGATAGGCTGCCGGCCAGCAACAAGGTCGGTGGTCTTGGCCGGCCAGCCATCCGGGATGCGGCAATTGCCCGATGACGGCGAAGGGAACGTGAGCGGTGAGAAATTGTCGAACAGGCGGGGCACCCACCAGCAATGAAACAGCACGGGAAAGGCGGTGGCCGGCTCGCCGGAACTGTGCGGCAGCTTCAGGGCGTTGGTCAAATCCGCCGCGTTGGAAATGGCATGGTTATAAATGGTCGTGAACTCGCTGCTGATGAATTCATATTCAGAGGGGCGCACCGGGCAAAACCACAGAGGCACCGTGGCGCCCAGCGGCACGAGTTGGGTGATCAGGCTGGGTGAGACGTCCCACGGTTCTTTTTGGCCGGAAGCAACCGGCCAGGAGGGCAGACGGCTTTGGATATCGTCGCCGGCATACAGGTTGGCAACCACGCCCCACTGGCGATAGTTGGAGGTGCAATTGGTGACTTTGGCCTTGAACTTGGCGGCGGCCAGGGCAGGCAGCAACATGGCGGCGAGGATGGCGATGATGGCGATCACCACGAGCAATTCAATCAGCGTGAAGGCCAGGCGACCTGGCCGCGGAAGTTTGAACGCAGGCGGGTGAGATTTTCCCGAAACGAGCCGCGGATTGAACCCCTGAACCAGAGCGCGGCGTTTAGGCCACTTCGAGATAGGGCGGAATCGCACGATTGGAAGTCGAAGCGGCGTGAACGCCTCGCTCCCACCGCCGGTTTCATGGGCAGGGTGTCTGGACATTTGCTGTATCCGCATCGTTGCCCAAGGAGGGGCGTATTACCAGCCTCACAATTGTGTTGTTTTATTGGCGGCTTATTTGGCCGAGCGGAATTTCAGCGCCGCGGCCGTCCGCGACCGGACGTGCAGCTTGTGATACACGTGCCGCAGATGCCAGCGCACCGTGCCGTCGGTCACGCCCACGCGGCCGGCGATTTCCTTGTTGGGAAAGCCCTCAGCCAGCAGTTCCAGGATTTCGCGTTCGCGCGGGGAGAGTTCCTCCACTTCGGCGGCCGCGGCCAGCGGCTCCTGGAACGAGGCGATCACCTTGCGCGCGATTTCCCGGGACATCGGCGCGCCGCCCTGCCGCACCTCACGGATGGCCGACACCAATTCCTCCGGCGCACAGCGTTTGAGCAGGTAGCCGCAGGCCCCGGCGCGCAGCGCCTTGAAGATCCGATCCGTATCTTCATAGACCGTGACCATGATGATCTGGATCGCCGGCAGCAACTGCTTGAGCTGCGCGCAGCATTCAATACCCGAGAGGTTCGGCAGTTGAATGTCCATCAGCACGAGGTCGGGGTTGTGCCGGGGAATTTGTTTCAGGGCATCCTCGGCCGTGGCGCAGGCATAAATGCAGCGGCATTCGGGGTCGGTCTGGACAAATTCCGCGAGGCTTTCGCGGATGGTCTTGTTGTCTTCAACGATGGCGATGGTGGTCATGGAAAATGGGCGGGAAAGTGAAATTCGACCACCGTGCCGGAGCCGGGGGCGCTGGTGATCTCGAAGCGGCCGCCCAGTTTCTCCAGTCGCGCGCGCATGTTCATGACGCCGTCCATTTCCTCGGTGCGCCCGGCTGGCGGCAGGCCGCAGCCATTGTCAGCAATGGTCAGGCGCACTTCGCCGTCCTGCTGGCGAATGTTCAAACGCACTTCGGTGGCGGCGGAATGGCGGACGACGTTGGTGAGAGCTTCCTTGAAGGCCAGGAACAACTGGTGCCGGTGCCGGGAGTCCATCGCGCAATCGGGGGCGTCCGGCGAATGTTCGAGGCGCCAGGCCACGCTGGCCAGTCCCAGAAAGCGGTCGGTGTAGAGACAAAAATAGCTGACGAGCGACGCCAGCGAATCGTGCCGGGGGTTCATGGCCCAAACGATCTCGTCCAGCGCGGCTATCATGCCTCGCGCCTTTTCACTCATCTGCTCCAGGTAGAATTTCCGCTTTTCCTCGGGCGCGGATTTGGCGCGTGCGCCGAGCATGCTGATTTCCGTGAGGCTGGAACCCAGTTCGTCGTGCAAATCCTGGGCGACCCGGGCGCGTTCCTGTTCCATGGCGTGTTGCTGCTCGATGCGCTGGCGGGCGCGGATCTGGGCTTCCAACTCGACGGTGCGCTGTTCGACCCGGCGGTGCAATTGCGTAATCCATAGCGCCGTGATCGCCAGCACGCACAGCAGCGCGCCGACGATGACCAGCAGACGTTCCAGAGTCCACCACGGCGGCCGCGACAGCACCCGGACATCGGCGGGAGAGTTCAAGAGCAGCTCGAAGGACGAAATGTCCTGACCGATGGCCTTGTCCCCGCCGAGCCCCGAATAAGTTCCGGTCAGTTCCAACCGGCTGCCGACCGGCGGTGGGCTCGGGCGATTTCTGCCGCCCAGCCGCGCAAGAAACGTGCGCACGCCGCTCTGGATTTCGAGTATTTGTTCCGTCGGCGTCGCCTGCACGCTGACCATCACCCCCTGCACGCGCACGCGCGTGGCGTCGCAATCGGGCCGGACCAGATCGTCGCCCGCCAGCACGCTGGCCGGTGGCAGGGAGCGGTGGCCGGTTTTTCTCGCCACGGCCTCGCGCAGAACGGGGGACGCGCCGCTCAATTGCGGGAACCCGACGACCTCGACCAGGTCGCCAGGCTCCAACCCCGGCTCTTTTTTGGTCAGGAAGCGCAACCTGTCCTGGCCTTGGGCCAGGAGGCATTCCGTGCCGTTGACATGCAGAATCTGGCCGGCCACTTTCACGCGCTGCAAAATGTCCGCCTGCGGATCGAACAACTGCAACTCGGCCACGTTCTTGGCTGGCAGCGCAAACATATCCGCCGGCGCTGGCTGGTCCTCGGCCACGTCCGCGCCATAAATTCGGATTTCACCGGCCTTCACCTCGTGGGTGACATAATCCCAGGAGGCGAACAGGCAACCCCGAATGCGGACCAGCGCATCTTCGTAGCCGGCCAGCGTCTCCGGCGGCAGGCCGTTGAGACGCAGGTCGAGTTTGATCTGACCCTCGCGCGTGACGAGGATCACGGTGTTGGTGGCAACCGCCGTGATGACGCCTTGCAGCTCGACATACTGGGCGTCGAGGCTGCCATTGAGCAATTGGTCCCAAGTTGGCCGGACCGGTGCGGGCAGACGTCCTGCGCCCAGGGACGTCAGGCGCGAGGCGTTGACGATGGGCGCAAAAAAAAGCGGGTCAGTCCGGCCTTCTATTTCCAAAAAATCGCCAATGTGTGGGGGGGCGGAGCGGGTTTCGGCACAGTCCACCGCATAGAGCCCGCGCGTGCCATCCTGGAGCGTGAATGCCTGGCGCTCCGGCAAGACGGACGTCACCACGCCACGGAGCTTCACCGGATAGCCGCGTTGGGCCTCGTCGCGTTTCAACCGGTGGACCTCGGAACAGGTCGTGAGCAAGGGCAGGGGATTGGTCTGGGAAATTTCGGCCGCGCCGGGCTCCGGCTCAAGCCGCTCAATTTGCGCGGGGCCGGGAACCAGCAGCCGACCTGCGATTTCGAGCCCGTCGGCGGTCAGCACGCCCTGGCAAACGCCGGTGGCGCGGATGCGCCCGTTTGGCAGTGAGGCGGTTGACCACCCTGCGTCATCGGGCATTTCCACCAGAAGCTTTCCCGCGCCAGAAGTCAATTCGAGCTCCCACAGCGCGCCCCGGCGGCTGGCAAAGGTGATGGCGCCCTCCGCTTGCGCCCATTGGCAATCGCGCTCGGCGGGGAGAATTTCACCGGGGACGATTATATTCGGCGCCGGAAATTCGGCGTTGCCCGTGGCGGTCAGCCGCAGAGTGGGCCCACCCACGAACAGCCTGCTGCCGTCATCGGACTTGGTAAAGAAGGTATAAAGGCCTTCGCGCGGCACCTCGAGCCAGCCCGTGAAACGTAAGCCGATGTGGTCCAGGGTGGGAAGGACGCTCAAATCGAAATTGGAGGCAACGCCCGATTTGATGGCTGGCAGTTTGCCAAAATCGGGCAGCGCTTCGCCAGCCACCTGATAGCATTCGTAGTCCAGCCCATTGACGAAATTCGTGGCCCCGTTCGCCGGATTTTGAACGGCGCGAAAAAATGCGGCGTCGGGAATGCTCTGGCGCGGGAACTCCGGCCCGGCGCAGGCCACTTCCAGCCCATATCTTTCCGTGCGGTTGAACCAATCAACGCGGATGGGCGTCCGGCCTGCCGGCAGGAACACCGTTCCTGATTTCTCGATCATCGCATGGACACCATCGTTGTCCACGACTGCGTCCCTGCCGCCGATTTTAAAGCCGCCGCCGGCCCTGGCAACTGTGCCGCCGCCTTCGAGCCGCACCCGCTGGCCGGCGTGCGGAACAGCCCCGAGCCACACGGCTTCCACTTCGGCGCTGCCGGAACTGTCGGCCAGAACCAGCCTCCCTTCCGCCGGGTCGGCCCACCACACCTGGCCTTCCCAATGAATGGAATAGTTGGCCGGAAAAGTGCGCAGGGCGGCGGATTGGAGCTGCGCCGCGTTGGTGATGAGGTCGCTGGACTCACCGGCGGGAAGCGGTCGGGGAAGCCAGCAAAAAATGGCAAGCAGGCAGATGGGAAAAGGCGTGCGCATTTCTCGTATCTTATTTTGGCCCGGGCAGCATTGCAGCTTGAAAATGCCGCCATCAGAACCACACATTTGTGAGGCTAGGCAAAACGATTTATTGAAGCATGATTTGACCAGCCAGCAGGACATCCATCCAAAATCCATGAAAACCATTGCCACACCCGGTTCGATTCTCGCGGTATTGGCGGGTTGTACGCTTTCCGCCCAGGCCCAGTCTTACGCGATTTCCTACACCGATGGAGGAACCTGGAGCACGGTCTATGCACAGGGCTTTTCGACGTCGCTGGGCGCCACGCCGGCGCCCGGAGTGGCGGACGGCACGGCGGTGGACCTGACGCAGTTTCAATTCTTCAAATCCGGGGATGCCGACAGCGCTGCCAACATTCAACTGGCGATCTTCAACACGATGTACCCGGACACCACCGGCCTTACCACCGGTTCGAGTTCCTTCGTGGGTTTGTCGGACAATACGATTGCGAGCACGGGGCCAATCGCCACAGGCAGTCCGATCATATTCACTTTCGGCGATCTTCAGTTGAGCTATGGCAACGATTACAGCGCCTATTTTGTGAATGTCGGAGCCGGGGGGACCTTGACCCCGGTGCTGGTCTCGGCGCTGACCGCCAACTATGTGCTGGAATCGGACGGCAACTATCATCCCGCCTCAAACTACGGGACGGAGAGTCAATACCAATACACCACGGGAAACTACATCAGCGGCGGCTATTTGAACGCATTCAGCTACGCCGGAGATGCGGACTTCAGCGTTTCGATCACGGCCGTTCCCGAGCCAACCGCCGGCGCGTTGCTGGGCCTCGGCGCGCTTTGGGGCGGGAGACGCATTCTCCGCCGCGGCTGATGGCTACGGCCAGGTGGAAATGAGGTGGCGGGCGATTTCGGGGATGATCTTCTTGTTATCGGGCCGGGTGGTGAAAATGACCAGGACGCACTTTCTACCGTCGGCAAGTTGCACGATGGCGGCGTCGTGGCGCGCGGTGCTCATGTCGCCGGCCTTGGACCATAATCTGGCCGTGGGCGGCAGACCGGCGGCGATAAATTCCCGGGCCTGATAATCGTGCGCGGGCGGATGGGCGACGTCGCGCTCCAGCAATTCAAGCATTTCCCGGCAACGCGCGGCGGACACACATCGGCCGGTGGCCAGCTCCACCAGAAGCCGGGCCGTGGCGTTGGTGGTCAATGAATTGCGACCGGGATTGAAGTCGTCCCTGGCCTGCTTTTCGCGGCCATACGGTCCGTCGTTCCAGGTTTTTCGATTGACGTTGACGTCCCGATAGCCGACGGAACGAAAATAGCGGTTGACGGCGTCCCGCCGCTCATGCCAGGCCGCCAGTTCGGCCGGCGGCAACTCCGGACCGCTGGTCGTTCCGGTCAGCACGTCCACCACGTGCCCGGTGGCCTCGTTCCCGGAGTGCACGATCATGTCGTGCAATGCGCGGCGCAATTCGGGCGTGTCAACGATCCTTTGGTCCTCGATCCAGCGATGCGCGGCGGCGAGATAAAACAGCTTGACCACGCTGGCGGGATACAGCGGCACGTCGCCGCGATGATGGCCGGACAATTCCCGGCCGTCCGCCCAATGAACGAGCGACACGGCGATTTCCTCCGCGCCCAGGCGAGCGGGGGCGAACTTCTTCAGCACTGCCTCCACGGCGAGGTGCACCCGTGTTTGCGGCTCAAGCACGGACGGATTTTGCCGGAGCCCGGGGAATAGAAAAGTGAATTATTCATTGCCCGAAAAGATGGGATTATGGTTGAATCTGGGCATGGAGATTCATGCGTGCGCCTTCGAGTTGCGCCTCGCCAACCCATGGAAGATAGCCAGTTCGAAAGGTTCTGGTCTTCACCGAACGGTCATCGTGGAACTGAGCGACAGCGCGGGGGCGGCGGGGATGGGCGAGGCGGCGCCTTCAACAACTTACGGTGAGTCGGCGGACCTGGTCCTGGAAGCATTGCCGCGCGTGAATGCCGCGCAGCTGTCCTTTCAGGATGTGCCGGGCAGCATGGCGTACTTGGAGACAGTGCGTGACCTGCCGATGGCCGCGCGGTGCGCCTTGAATCTGGCGTTGCTGGATGGGGCGGCGAAGCGGAGTGGCAAGAACCTGCATGATTTCCTGGGTCTGGGATTTCGCGAAGAGCATTACCTCACCTCCTACAGCATAGGCATTGATGCCCCGGAAGCCATCCGCAAGAAGGTGTTGGCAGCGGCCGATTACCCGGTGATCAAGCTCAAGATTGGCGACCCGCGCGACCGCGAGAACCTGGCGGCGCTGCGGTCGGTGGCGCCGGACAAGCCGATCCGGCTGGATGCCAATGAGGGGTGGAAAACGCGGGATGACGCGCTGCGAAACCTCGAATGGCTCGCGGCGACGGACCAGAAGATCCAGTTTGTGGAGCAGCCCCTGCCGCGGGATGCCAGCGAGACGGATCTTAAATGGCTCAAGGAGCGTTCGCCGCTGCCAATTTTCGGGGATGAGGCGTGCCATACCGTGGCGGACATTCCGCGGTGCGCGGAGTGTTTTCATGGGGTCAACGTGAAGCTGGTGAAGACGGGGGGTGTCACGATGGCCAAGGAGACCCTGGAGGCGGCGCGCAATGCGGGACTGCGAACAATGATTGGCTGCATGATCGAGACGAGCATCGAGATCAGCGCGGCCGCCCATCTGGCGGAGTTGGCCGATTACCTGGACGTGGACGGAAGCCTGCTCATCACCAACGATCCGTTTGCGGGCGTCACGGCGAAGAGCGGAGTGCTTTCGTTTAAGTCGGCGAAAGAGAAACTGGGGATTCAAGCCAGCCCGCGGTAGGGGGCTTTTCAGTTCGGAAGGCGGCCTTCACTTTGGAGCGGTGGCGTGAGTCGTAAACCACTGCCAGTCTGGGTTGGATTTGCCGCCGGGCGAGATGGCCGAAACGTAAGCTCCGCCAGAGTCTGAATAATATCCCACCACGTAGGGGACATGCGGGGATTTGAGCGAGGGGGTGAGCCACTTGTGCAGTTCGACATGGCCGTCGGCAAAGCCGAAGCCGGCGCTGGTGTTGGCATGATAGCAGCCGGGAACGTCGGGCCAATCGCCGGACAGGCAATCGACCTGAAGATAGCCGTCGAAAGACAAGCTGCACATGTGCTCCTCGCAAAAGATGAAGGCGTCCGACGGCGAGAGGCTGCTGACGCCGAGCTCAATAAATTTCTTGAAGACGTAATACTGTCCGTTGTTGTTGTTATCGGTCTCGGAATAGACGTTGGGCAAGGCGTTTCCCATCTGCGCGTTCATTGAATAGCTGCGGATGCGGCTGCCATTGGCAGAAGGAAGATAGTCTCCCGGACACTTATAGACGCCAAGCTGATTGCCCATGTAGGGCCCGACAATGGATGCCGTATAAACGGTTGCATTGGTATTCGCGTTTTGGTTTTCCCAGCCTTCGCTAACGTTGCCGCACCAAGTCGAAGCCGCATTGAGGGCCGTCAGCGGCGCGTTGGGCACCATGAAATCGCTGAAGTCCAGGGCGTACATATGCCAGCCGATCTGGAGTTGCTTCAAGTTGCTCACGCATTGCATCGCCTGCGCCCGGATTTTGGCGGCCGAAAGTGCCGGCAACAACATGGCCGCCAAAATGGCGATGATAGCGATGACGACGAGCAATTCGATCAGGGTGAAGCCTCCGGTCTTGCCGCAGCTTCCCGCAAATGGACGTTTCTCAGTTTTCATGTTCGCGCGATACCGGAATGTCCGTCGCGACAAACATTCCAACCGGTCCAACGTACCACACCGGCTCATTGCTCGCTAATGCGATAAAACTGAGCAGACCCGCTCTGCGGAACCACCGCCTGGAATGCCCCGGCACTCAATTGGGTGATGCTGGCAGCGGCCGTGTTGGCATACGGGCCGGTCACGACCGAGGCGCTCTGCAGGGTGAAAGACGCCGTCGTCGCGTCCCCGTCCACGGTCGTAAAATTGATGACGGCGGTGCTGTTCGCCTTGTTTACCGCGATCTGGCTGATGATGGGGGAGGCCAGCGAGACCACGCGCAAATTGGAATAATAAACGCAGGCATCCAGCGTGCCGACCGAACTGAACGGATCATCGTAGCCCAACATCAATGTACCGCTCGTAAACGACGTGGTGTTGGTATAGACGAAGACCGGAGTCTTGTTTATGGACAACGTGACGATGTTCTCGAGCTGCTTGATTTCAACGTCCGCCCAATTGTTGGCGGTCAAACCATTGACCACGGAACCATTGCTGACCAGGCCGGGACCAAACTCGACGCCGCCGGTGAATATATTTGTGCTAAATACGTCCGTAAAAGGAGTCACGTAAGCATTGTCGAGCTGTTCCCAGCCGGTATTATTATTAGTCCCGCCCAAGCCGGTGTATTCCAGATATTCGCCGCCGCCATTGCCGGTGTCGGCATCGAGCCAATACCAGATGCCGTCACTGCCCCAGACATTGGTTGGCGGCGTGCCCCAGCCGCTTGAGATGCCGCTGCCGCTCCACCAGTTGGTATCGAGGCCGCTGTGATTGATGCCAAAAATTGGGCCTTCGGTTGTGACGCTATAATCAAATCCTTGAATGAAATTCATGCTGAAGCGGACGGCGTAATTGCCGCTGAAGGTCTTACCCGTCGGATAAAGGTTGACGCCTGCGGCCGCGCCGTCGCCCTGGCTGGAATCCTTGTTGACCGTCACCCGCAAAGCGGTGGCGGCGCCACTCGGCGGCAGCGGGATGGCTCCATAATCGCCGGGGTCGCCATTTTGCAGATTGTAGCCGAAAGTGACCGTGTCATCAATCGCATTGGTCTGCATGTTGTTGTTGGCGGAAGTCATGCCCCAATTGGCAGCGTCCGTAGGGCTGGTTAGCGGATCAGCATACAGAACGGTGGTGGTCGGGTAAGCGCTGTCCAAAATGGTCAGCAATGCCGTGTTTGTGCCGGACGCGGCGAAGCCCGAGCCGCTCGCCGCCCCGATGATGGCGGTCTTGTTGCCGACGTACGGGTTGGTCGAGCTGTCAACGGGCGGCTGCCCGTTGCGTAAAGGATAAATGTTGTTCGTGTACGATAGGTCGCCCGGATTGAACGTTACTGGCGTAGGCAAGGTGTAGTCCACGCCCGCAACCGCCGTGCCGCCGTACGTGAAGCTGCTGACGGTGAAAGCGGCGGCATTGGTGTCGCCCCAGCGCGTCAGGGTGAAGCTGGCGTAGTCATTTGAATAAGCGTTATAAACGGTGGGACTGAGGGCGGAAGCGACCACTTGATCGGGAGCGGTGTTAATCAACGCCAGCGTGGCGCTGGCCGGAGCCAGGGTATAAGCGCCGGAAGTCGCCAGCGTCAAAACGATAGTCGTCGTCGGCCGCGGGATGCCATCCGTAACCGCGGCAATGGTGATGTTGGTCGAACTCTGGCCGGCGGTGAACACAATGTTGCTGGTCGAGGTAGCGGTATAAGTTCCGGCGGCGGCCGTTCCACTGAGCGAGAATGACAAGGCGAGGGGGGCGGCGATTTCTCCGGTGCGGGTGATGACAAACGTCGCGTTCGTTGGATTGCCATAGGAATTGGCCTGCGACACGGTCGCGCTGGCAATCGAATTGGTGGCTTCCACGGATACCACGGTGGCGGGCAAGACCAGGGAAAACGCGGTCGGACCGTTCGAATTGCCGGTGGTGACAGCGGTGGCAGTAAATCCAAGGGTCCACGACTGCACCTGGCCCTGGCCAGAACTGCTGATATAAAGGTTGTCTGCGGCATCCCAGCAAATGCCGCGACCGTTCCCGGTAGTTGAAATGGGACTCACAGTATAGAGCGTGGATACATCCGGAATGCCGTTGGTCAGAGAGCAAATGGTCATTTGATTATTCAGGCCCAGACCGACAACGTACCGGCCGTCAGGAGAAACCGCCGAGTCACACACGCCACCGATATCCAAGGGAGCGGATGGAGGCGCCGTTACAAAATAATCCCCCGTGCCGGGCGCATAAAGCGAATTCCACAGCGGGTTCAGATATTGGTCGTAGATCTGCAACGACGCCAGAGAATAATTATTACGATATTGACTGGCATAGAAATAGCCACTGGGACCCTGCGTCAGGCCGGGATAGACATTGTTCAGATAAGCGTCATTCAACCCGACTTCGGGACCCACGAGACTGGGCGGCGTTTCCCAAGGCAGGGCCGCCAGCGTGATGTTGGAATAAACCAGGATGGAGTTGGGTTGCGCGGAAGGAAAATCATTGTCAATCTCGTAGAGGGCTACGCTGCCGCCGTTCGCGAGCGAGCCCACCTGAAGCGGCCTGGAAAATGGTTCACCATGAACGCCGGCCGCTGTCCCGGCGCTATCGCCCACCGGCCCCAAAAACAACTGGTTGCCCGACAGATCCGGCGCGATGCGCCACACCGCCGCCCCGGCCGAAGAATAATCCCCCACCAAAAGAAAATCATCGGGGGTCACGGAAAGGCGCGTCAAGGTCGTCCAGGAAACCCCGGCCGTGTTGGTTCTGATGCCCGACAAATCACTGTTCAAATGATAAATGTTCGGCGCGGTTGACCCTTCATACACATGTCCGAAATAGGGCGATTTCGCGTTTTTATTTACATCCACTCCGCGCAGGGACCCAGCCAGTGAATCTCCGGCGATAAAACTGGCCGAACCGGAACCGGTCTTGCCTACGGAAATGGTGTAAGTGGAATGGCTTCCCAGACTGAAGGATTGCGGTCCCGACGGCAGATTGGTACCGGTGGTGACGCCATTGAAGCTGGTGTTGGTGGTGCCGTTTTCGTAAGTGATGGTGACATTGCCTCCCGGTTCATTCAGGTAAAAGTTAATGGTCCCCGCAGTGTTGGTAAGGCAGGATGCGTAGGGCATCGCTTGCAGTTTCGACAGGGTTGAGGCCGCTAGAAATGCGGCAAATACCAGCACATGGCTCACGCCGGAAGTTGTTCTCATAGCTCTCCTTCTCCATGGTTTCGTTGGCGCAAACCAAACAGGCTCGCGCGGCTTTGGCTTAGGTTCGACCAAA
The DNA here is from genome assembly GCA_049509875.1 of Verrucomicrobiota bacterium. Classification (GTDB taxonomy): domain Bacteria; phylum Verrucomicrobiota; class Verrucomicrobiia; order Limisphaerales; family UBA11358; genus UBA11358. The sequence continues at coordinate 13,127 of JBEKZM010000104.1, forward strand.
ACCTGAACTTCCTTCTACGCCAGCAGTCCTGAATTTGCAATAAAAATTTATGAAATGATCCATTAAAAAATATGAGTTGTTACAATTCGTCGGTGCTGTTCCAAAAGTACGCGCGTCACCAGGGCGCATGGCTGGTTTATGCAAAGTCCGCGCCGGCTTGCACATGCGAGAGAAACCTACGGTCTGGAGCCCCGGAACAGACGAGGGTTCGCCACGGCTTGGGCCGCCAAGGTGCCGAGCCGGTGTCGCAAGGCAACCACATTGCCGGCTTCCGTCGGGTGATTTCGATTGGAGAGAAAAATCACAAAAGTCTTTGAACCCGGATCAATCCATATGGAGCCGCCCGTCCAGCCGGTGTGGCCGTAGGAACCGATCGGAAAAATGTCCCCGCGCGGGCCGCTGAACGCCGTGTCAACATCCCAGCCCAAGCCGCGCTGGGCGGACATCTCGACTGGTGTCTGCACGCTGGTCATCAGCTTCACCGTTTCGGGCTTGAAAAGACGTACGCCGCCCAATTCACCCGAGTTGAGCAGCATTCGGGCGTAACGGGCCAGATCGGATGCCGTGGTGAACAATCCCGCATGACCAGCCACCCCGCCCATCTTCCGGGCCGTGGGGTCATGGACCACGCCGCGCCACGGTTTTCCATCCACCACTTCCGTCGGCGCGATACGGGGCCGCTTTTCCGCCGCCGGCAGAAATCCGGTATCAGTCATTTTCAAAGGTCTAAAAATCTCGCGTTTCACAAAAACTTCCAGCGGCTGCCAGCTGACTCGCTGGACGATTTCGCCCAGCAGAACGAAATTGATGTCGCTATATTTGAAGGCGGTGCCCGGCTGGCTCTGCAGCTTCTCAGCGCACGCTTTGCGGATCGCCTCCGCTTCGCCATGCCAGTCACTTTTTGTCTCAAGGTCGGGCGGCAGGCCCGATGTGTGGGTCAGCAATTCCCGCACGGTGACCCGGTCCCTGCCCTCGCCGGTGAATTCGGGCAGATACACCTTCACCGGCGCATCCAGCCGGATCTCCTCGCGCTCGATCAGCCACATGATGGCGGGCGTGGTGGCGACCACTTTCGTGAGCGATGCCGCGTCGAAAATCGTGTCCTCGGTCATCGGCTCGCGCGCGGGCACGAGCGCGCGATTGCCCAACGCTTTATGGTAGGAGACGCCGTCATGCTCCAGCCACAACACGCCACCGGGACAGCGGTTGCTCGCAATGGCCTCGTTGATGGCCACATCCATCGCTTCCAGTTTGTCCCGGTAAAAGACCGGATGCGCGACGCGCGGCGCAGTGCAGCCGGACAGCAACAGCGCCAGAAGAACCAGGCTAGCCGTCAGCCAATGGAAGTCGCTTTTAATGCACATCATGGTTAGCGATACAGCAAAAACGGCTCGCGAAGCCGGGCGAACTCAGCCAGCCCGGGTTTGAAGCCGGCGACGATTTTCTCCACCGGTTCACCGCGTTCGAGCGCCTCGCGGACCGAAGCAGTGCCCATCACTTTGTCAAAATAATCAGCATGAAATTCCAGTTTATCACCATAAACCTGTTTCACGACCGATAAAATTGCGAGGGTGGTTTCAACCGATTGAAACGCTTTCCGGTCCAGGACGTGCAACTGGCAGCCGCCGCAAAGGTGGCCGGAGAATTTAGAGAACGTGGGCGTGAACCAGGCCTCGCGAAATTTTACACCGGGCAGCTTCAACTCGTTCAGTTTGTTAGCCAGCACGAAGCCGTCAATCCAGGGCGCACCGAACAATTCAAACGGCCGGGTCGTGCCGCGGCCTTCGGACAGATTCGATCCTTCGAGCATGACCTGGCCGGGATAAACCGTCGCGCTATCCGGCGTGGGCAAATTCGGCGATGGGAGCACCCACGGCAGCGACGTTTCATCGAACCACTCGTCGCGCGACCAGTTCTCCATGGGCACGACGGCAAGTTTTACTTTTTTCTTTAGAAATTGCGCGTTGAACAATTGCGCCAGTTCGCCCGCCGTCATGCCGTGCCGGAGCGGAATCGGATACAAGCCGATGAATGAACTGTATTGAGGATAATCCAAAACCGGACCTTCCATCGTCACCCCGCCAAGCGGATTGGGCCGGTCGAGCACAATGAAGGGAATGTCCGCTTCCGCCGCCGCCTGCATGGCGTTGGCCATGGTCGTGAGGTAGGTGTAAACGCGCGTGCCCACGTCCTGCAAATCGAACACCATCACATCCACGGATTTGATCATGTCTGCCTCGACCTGCCTGCCGGCGTGTTGGGTGTCAAACGAACGCATATATTCGTCAATGTTGGTCAGCATGTCCACTGGCGGCTTGCGGGCCTGGCCGTAAAGACTGAAGACCGGCAGCTTCAAATCTTCGTCGTAATAAAACGGCACGTATTCGCCGGCCTGCGCGTTGCCGCGCACGCCGTGTTCCGGCCCGTAAAGCGCCACGAGCTTGACGCCTGGCTCCGCGCGGAATCTTTCAATGATGCTGTCGAGGTGGCTGTCGAGACCGGTCGGGTTGGTGATGAGGCCGGCATGTTTGCCCCGGATCAAATCAAGCCTTTTTTCGAAGAGGACTTCGACGCCGAGCTTCACCGGCGGCCGCGCGGCGGATTTCGAAGAGGGTGGCATGGAATGGCAGTTGGCAACCGTTGCGGCCAGAAGGCAAAGAAGCAACAGACGCGCGTTCATTGGGGCTTATTGGTTTTGCAGACAACTGGTTTTCAAGAATTCGCCGAAGGCGCCGCGTTTGGACAGGACGTCGTCGTGCGCCAGATCCGAATGGAGAAAGACGATCCGGTTGGTCTCGAGGTTTTGGGGAATGGCATTGGTGTCTTCCGCGGCGAAAACGTTGACGCCGTTGGTCTGATAATTGGCCATTATCAGTTCGCTTTCCTCCTTCGTGCCGCCGTGGTCAGTATAGAGGTCCAGCAAGCGGCCATCGGCATTTTTCTGCCAGGCGACAAAATCGTCCGCGTTGCCGTAGAGCGCGTCGAACAGCCAGACTTCGCGGATTTTGCCGGCCAGGCCGCCGTGATTGAGTATGGCGGCCATCACGTGGTAACCGCCGCTGTGGCCGGAGAGGATGACGCTGCCGATGTCGAAATTGGTCCGGGCCAGGACACCGGCGGCGCGGAGTTTCCCGGCCGCCTCGTCCATGAAAGCCTTGAATCCGTTCGTGTCTTCCAGCTTTCCACCGAAGGAGTCCGCGGCGTTCCGCGGGCCCTGGGGCACCAGCAGAACCGCGTTTTTGCCGCTGCCGGCAAACTGTTCGATCAATTTATATTCTTCAAGCGTGCCGGCGACCGTATGCCGCCAGCCGTGAAAATGAACGACCACGTCCACCCTGGCGGCGGCGCGGAATTGTTTGGGAATGAACAGGGCCACGGTACTGTCCGAGTAATGTTCGGCCGCGGGGAAGAACTCGTCGTGATAGCGGTGGCCGGCCGCGCGGTCGGGATGGGGAAAAGGCGCGTTGACAAATTGCGTGACGAGCAGAGTTCCCCAAGGGGCGTATGTATCGGCAAGGGATTGGTCGGAACGACCGGCGAAATTGGCGAGCATGAGCACGAGCGGGTCGATTTCCTCATGGCCGCTGTGGCCGGGCAGGGCGGCAAAGCGGTTGAGCATGATGCTGAAGGCCAGCCTTTCGCCGGCGGCGGTGGTCCCGTAGCCCGACAGTGCGTGGGCCCAGCGCAAGGTGCCGGTCTTGGCCATGACCCGGCCCGCGGCGGCGGTATTCCGGAAGCGGGACCGGAGTGTGCCGTCCACGCCGGCGACCGGCAACGAAGCGGCAAAATCCTGCGCCGCGGGATGCGTGGCCATGAACTGGAGCAGCGCGACAGTGGCATTGGCGGTGGTCAGATTATTGCGGGAGAGGCCGGAGCCTTCGTCAAAATAGACATCGCCGGGCGCGATGCCGGCGGTGCCCAGAAAGCGCTGCAGCGTCGCGAGACCCGCCTTCTCGGAAGTCTGGCCCGGCGGCCCCGCCGGGTCGCGCGCCACTTCGCCCACGGCGGCCAGCAGCAGATCGGCTTCGAGATTCTGGGAAAGCTTCATGAAGCCGCGGACCACGTCCCGGAGCGGCGGCGAGGACACGAGGCCGAGCTTGAGGGCGGCGGCGTTCCATTGACGGGTTGTCGCAGCCGGCGGCGCCAGGTCGAGCGCATTGCCCGAAACGGCGATGCCATGCCGCGCCAGCGCCAGCTTCAGCGCCCGGGCAAACCAACCGGCTGGCTGCGGCACCGCCACGTCGAGGGTTTGGCCGGAACTCCCAGCCGGCAGTTCTCCGAGGACATAAATCGTGTCGGCATGGGGCGGTTGATACACCTCAAGGCGCGGCCGGCTGCCGGGAGCGACCGTGACGGCCTGGTTGCTGAAAATCAGGCCGGTGCCGGGCTGCACGAGCGCGAGGCGGCACGGCGAGCCCACGCCGGCGCCCGGCTCCACGCGAAGCTGCGCGAGGTTGTCGTCAAGCGTTAAAGCCGAAATCAAGCCGGTTTCCCCTTCGTCCAAATCATCAATCGTCCAGCTTGAACCTGTTGATGGCCCGCGGAAAAAGGTGGCATCGGCGATGACATCGCCGTGAATGCGGCGGACACCCGCATTGGTGAGGATGGTGATGAACGGTTCAAAGATGGTCCAAAAATTCGTACCCAGGCGCCGCTGGTTCCAAGTGGGATCGCCCTGGCCAACGACGACCAGGTTGCCGCGCAAGGTGCCGGAGCGGCTTATGTTTCCGACGGCATAAACTGGCGTGGCGAAGCGGTAATCGCCGCCCAGGACGTCCAAGCCGAGGGCCCCGGTATACAGTTTGGTGTTGGACGCCGGGCTCATCAGCCGGTCGCCGTGGTCTTCAAAAAGGGTCCGTCCGGAATCCAGCGAGACAATTTTGATGCCCCAAACGGCGGCGGAGAATTTTGGCTGGGCGAGATGCCTTTCGATTTGTTCGCGCAATTGCTCAACGGTCCGTGCTGGCGCAGGCTCCTGCGCGCGGGCGGCGAGGCTGGTGCCCAGGCACAGCAGGGCGGCAAGCAGAAGCTGGCGGCAAATGTCCCTCATGGCATTAATCGCGGCCGAATCTAATGCCGGGCAGCCACCCATGGCAATGGCGAAGTCTCAAATCTGAAAACCGACTCCACGAAAGAAGTCCGAATCGCCCATGGAGCATGGAGGATGAAGGATGCCAAAGTGGGGACGAGCCGTCCCCACCCCGGGACCTTCGCGGCAAATCGGCGCGACGCTACCGTCTTCGTCAACGCTGCGGCGCGGGACTCTCGCTCGATATTCAAAACCGGCGATTTATTGGGCAATAATCCGGAAAAACCGTTGTATGGCCAAGGCGGCGTTATTGGTGACCGAGATGAATCCCCCTGTTCCGGAGATCGGAGTGCCCAAGGCCGTCCAGGCTGGATCCGTGAGGTTGTTCTTGTATTCGATCTGGTAACTCTGACCTAAAACAGTTTGCCAGTTCAGTGACAGGCCGGTTCCCGCAATGCTGGCGTTCACCATCGGGGGCGCTTCATTGGCCGAGAAACTTAAATTATCAATCGCCAGACCTTGCGCCTTCCCGGTCGAGTCAGTCATCTGCCACACCAGCCACAACGCCGTCCCGGGCGGCCAATTCGTGATCGCCTGGTTCAGCACGTTCAAATTGGTCTGGTTTATGGCCAGTGTCCCGTTCGTTGCCGCCCCACCGCTGTCGGCCGCCACCGTCGGGAAGTTCACATCCAGTGCCGGAATAAACGCGGTCGCATTCGCGGGGAAAGCGTTCGTGCCGGTCGGATCTATAAAATAGTAAAACTGAAGGGTCTTGGGCTTGTCGGACTGACGCCAGATTTCGCCGGTGACCTGCAGGTTCATCCGGTTCAAGGTGGTGCTGGTGCCGTTGACGAACTTGACGCCAAAGGCGGTGCCAGCCGTCGTGCTCGTGGCGAGCAAGCCGAGCCCACGGTTGGAACTGCTGGGCGATCCGAAACTGATCTGGCCGCCCGCAGTCTGGTCGCCATCGGTTGCCCCAAACCTCGAAAGCAGGACGCTGGTGCCATACCAGCCGGCCAGCGCCGAAATTCCCAGCCCCCCGGTGCTGCCGCTGGCGGCCACGGGCTGCGCAAAACCGTAGGGATTGGCCAGGGAATAATTGGTGCCGTTGATGGTCACCGGGTTCCCTGAACCGACTGAGGTTGCTCCTGGATCGGGCAACGAATCAAAACTTTGCGTATAGACCAAACCCGCCGGCCAATAGACGATGTAGTCGAGCGACGGCGCGCCGGCGCCACCATACACAACCGTGACACTGCCGTTGTCGCCAGCGATGGGCTGGCTGTGCCGGTCAACGCCGGTGACTTGCAGCACATTGGTGCCGTGCTGCAGCGGTACGGCTACGCTCCAAGACGTGAAGGTTGTCCAAACAGGCACATAGGCTGCGCCATTGACCCAGATGGCGGCCACGTTTACGGGAGCCAATCCGGTTATATAAGCCATATCGCCATTGGTCGCCACGAACGGATTCACCGAAAAACTGGCGGCGTTCACGGCGGCCAGTTGCGAGGCAATGCTGCCCTGCGCCTGCGAAAGCCAAGGCTCGATGTTGGCCGCCGGATCTTCAACAGTGAATCCATTTTCGGTGAACACATTATATTTGGCGCTGAGCAGTGGTTCGCTGTAAGCCACGCTGAGCGGGCCATTCACCAGCTCCTGCAATGCGCGCCAATACATGCGGAGGAAAACCGGCGTGTTGTAGATATCCTGCAGATAAGGATCGGAACCGTCCACCGACAACAGATTCTGTCCCGGATTCCACGAAAAGTTTTGATTGCCGAACACGATGTTGTAGTCCCACATCATCAGCGAATATTTGGTTCCCTGGGTGCCGATATAGCCGTAGAGATTTTGCCCGTTTTGCGCGCCAAAGGAATCCCAGTTGCCGGCGGCGTGATTGGCCGCGAACACCCGCATCCAGTTTTCCATGTTGGCGATATTTTCCAGGCCGTCCACATAATTCGACGCGCCATAAGCATTAGCCGCGGCAATCAGCGCGTATACGTTGGTGTAGTTGTTGTCCGAATCCGGCGTGCGGCGAATTTCGTAGTTATAACGATACCGCGCCTTTTTTCCCGCACCGCCGGTCGTGGTATATTTGTTGAGCGTACACCAGGATTGATTGTCAAAACCCATGTCCTCGCCGGAAAGTTGCGGCGCAAATTCAAACCACGGCTGCATTTTATACAGGAAACCGCCGGTATCATGTGGAAAACATTCCTTGACCATGTCTGAGTCGGGGCATTGCGCGTCTTCCATTACATAACCGCGCTGGTCGCCGTTCACATACACTACCACATATCGGCGGTTGAGCCACGGCACGCCCAGCGCGCGCAGAAATGTGTTCGCCAGTTGTTCGCGTTGCAGGCTGGGGTCATCACCGGCTCCATTGCCAGGTTGATGAATCTTGTTGAACGACGTCGCGCCCAGAAACTTGTCATCGTCATTGAATATCCATTTGTAATGACAGAGCGCGCCATAGGGTGTGTCGAAGTCCTGATGATAAGGGCTCCCGGCAAAATGGGCCTGCATGTTATAGATCACGCGGTTGCCGTTGACCATGGTGCAATCAATGCCCTCATTGCTCAAGTTTCCGAGGTTGGCCCAGCGTGCCGCGTTCGTCTGGCTGACCCATAAATGGTAAACGCCGAAGCTGCCGCCCGGATTGCCGTCGCCAAACATCACCAGGCATTCGCGCACCGGTTCATTGTCCTGCGGACGCAAGGAGGGGAAACGGGTGACCGCGCCCAAACCATCCGTGGCCGAGATATAGAATGCCGCGATTTGATTTGCCGCCTGTCCTGGTATGGTCGCGCTGTAAACCCCGTCGCGGGGAACCGCGTCGCCGCCTGTGCCGTCGTCCCTCATTGGCACCGCGGTGTAGTTCGTGGCCGGGTCCAGCCGGTAATAAAGCGTCAGATTAGTCACTCCATCCGGGTCGCTTATGTTGGCCGTCACCGCCACCGGCTGGCGGGCCGCCGGCAGCGGCGGAACGTGGGTGACATTGTAAATGGCCGGACCCGCATTGGTGATATAGGTGCTGTTGGGCATTCCGGGGCTGCCCAAGTTGTTCGGCACGGGCAAGGTTCCGGCGGCCTCCAGCCAGTTGCCGTTCAACCGCATCAGCGGTTCCGGCCAGCCATGCATCCAGCGCGCTTCAAAGCTTACGGTTGCGGTTTGTCCCGCGGCCAGCGCATTGGCGTTCAGGGCGACCTCGCAGGAATCATCCCCCGTCCAGATCTTGTCGCTGGAACGCAGGTGCAAGGCGTGACTGCTGTTGTAGCCCGGACTATCCAGGCTGGAACGCGAGTGGTCGCCTTGAAACGTCCAGCCGCTGGCGCCACTTTCAAAGGTGGAGTTGCTGACGTAATTGACGCCCGCCGAATTTTCCACTTCAACATTGTCCACCAGACATTCGCCCACATCCAAAATGCCAATTTGGGCATAGTCAATCGAGGGATCGTAATTCGCGCCGTTGTCGAGCACCCCGGTGCAGGTGAGGTTCGTCCAAACCGACTTGGAGGCTTCAATGCTGTCCGCCCAGTTTGCCGCCAACCGGTGGTTGGAGTGCGGATCAATCAGCTCCAGGCTGCTGCCGCCGCCGCCGGACCATTCGCCCCAGCGCCCGCCCGTGCCATAACTCACCTGGTCTTCCGCCACCAGAATCGGCGTGTTGGTGGCAAGCGTTTCCGGCTGGCACAGCGTCAACAGTTCGCCGTCATGCGACAGTTTGCCGCTGTAATTGCCCACCGTGTTGCCGCTGTTTAGATTTGCATATTTCGCAAACAGATTGGTCATGTTCCGGGCCACCACCAGATAACCGTTCGGGGCCAGTGCCACACTCGGAAAAGTAAACGCGACGCCCGTCGTGAACTGCCAGCCGGACAGATTGATCGTGTTGGTTCCCTTATTGTAGAGTTCAATGTATTGGTCATCGTCATTCCCGCTGATCGGGTCGTACACCAATTCATTGATCACCATGTCGCCGATCACAATCGAACTGTTGTTCGTGCCGGGGGTGTCTGTGGTGAACGCGTAAAAATCATTTGCCCCATCCGGCCAGCGGCCATAGGAAACGCCGTCCGCCTGCGCCCCGAACTGCACGGCATCCAGCACCCGGCTGCCGTCGGGCTTGATGAAATACAGTGTCTCGCCCGCGCCATTGAGCGTGAATCCGAATTGCGGCTGAGTGAAGGAAACAAAGCCCGCCGCGCTGATCACCGTGCCGGAGGGGATGATAAATTTGTTCGTCACGGGATCGTCCGTCAATATGCAGCCGGAAATGTCCACGCTGTTGGCGCTGTGGTTGTAAAGCTCGATAAACTGCGGCACCGCGGGGTTCTCCGTGTGCGGCAGGATTTCGTTGA
>JBEKZM010000105.1:0-22155 GCA_049509875.1 Verrucomicrobiota bacterium
TTGAGTCATTATGCATAATTTACGTTTTGTTATTTAGGGCATAGTAAGCGAGACACACAAATGCTTAAACCAAAATAACTTAAAGAGAATTGCCTATGCTAACTCGTAAACTGGGGCTAGAAGCCATAATGCGAATTGCCACAAAATACTCCCGAGTATGCCCACGAGAATTCCTGAAATCCATCTATGCTTACGTGCGTTCATAGGATTTTGTTCAACTGTTATTGAACTTTTGCCGGATAGTATATCGAAACCGGCGTTTCGGCCAATCCAAGAGTCGTAAACCATTCATAATCAACCATTCTTTCCTGCTTCGGCGTTTGCCGGATAGTATATTGAAATCGCCCCGACCTCGGGGCCAGAATTGCGCAAGTTATTGGTAATCAACCCACCTGCCTCGAATTCAGCGTTTAGCGGATAGTATATTGAAACCGCTCCAATGTCGGAACCAAAGTCGCGCAAGTGCTTGGTAATCAACCCGCCTGCCCCGAATTGAGCGTTTGCCGGATAGTATATCGAAATCGAGCCTTGGACAGCCTTTGTCCAACCCCACCTGCCACAATCAGGCCAATTATGAATCTGCCCAATGCGATTGAACGGCTTCGGGGCTTCCTGCGCCGCCAGCACAAATCCCCTATTGTGGCACAAGCTGCCGCACGTGCACCTCTGTTTCCAAAAAGTGCATAAACGCACCGGGCGCGAATTGTCCCAACACTTTCGATGCCGAGTAAATCACTCCGATGATCTGGGTTCAAGGCTTATTTCCAGCTGCTCAAGAGCGCCGAGGCTGCTCCCTTTTCGCCCGGCTTGCTCAATTGCCCCGCTCGTCAAGTCCCCAAATAATCGGATCGCCTCGCACAATCAATGCCCGTGCAATTGGACATTCCTCGTTCGGAAGGGCAGCAGGTCAATGCACCCTCTTGAACGGTTTGGAGAAAAAGTCGTCCACGCTCCTATTGAAATCGTCCTTTTGGTCGATTAGCGTCGCGTGCCCGGAGCACGGCACCACCCAGAGCGCGGCCTGCGGTATGTTTTGGAAAATCTGGACCGTATGTTCGATGGAGATCACATCGTGATCGCCGCAAATAATCAGCGCTGGACAACGGATTCCATGAAGGGCAGACAGCGGGATGTTGGGTTGATTCCAATCGAGAAGGAATAATTTCCAGTCGTTTTTCTCCTTTTCGGTATGCCAGACTCGACTCTTGCATGCCTCGTAATGCTTCTGCCCAGCCTCCCATACCCCGGGCGCAAAAGCCGAGGCGTCCGGCCAAAGGTTGGCGCCGGTCGCAGCCAGCTTGATGACCTTGCCGGGATGACGCATCGCCAAAAGCAGGGCATTGATTCCACCATCGCTCCAGCCGATGACATAGGCAGAATCGATCTTGAGAGCGTCCAGCAAGGCCGCGTAGTCGTCCGCCATCATTTCGAAGGTGAGTGATTCGCCGCCATCCATGGATTTTCCCTGCGCCCGGCTGTCGGCTAGGATTACCATGTATCGTGCGGCGAAGAACGGAATGTTGTGTTCGAAGCTTTTGATGCTGCCATTGTTACCGTGAATCAGCAGCAATGGCTGGCCATTTCCATAAATCTCGCAATACATCTTGATGCCGCGGAGGTCGTAAAATTTCCCAGCCGCCGGATTGGCGCCGTAAGGAACGTTCGCTTCCTGGGCGATTGAGCCGGCCGTAAATAGCTGCCAAATGAGAAGGGCAGTCAAATGAGATTTCATATAAGCGCAGTTTCGCAATGTTTGTGATGGATATTAATAGTGCAGTATCTCCCATTTGCCAAGCACCAGACCGTGCATCCGGGCGCATTGGGCGCATCCTCGCACTGCCCCCAGATCGGGTCGGGTGCCGAGGATTGCGCCTCGGCACCCTCCCACGCCACCGGACGTGCGGTTTTCCGCATCCGGCGGGTGAACGCAGCGGGCTTATTTACGCATGGGCCGCGGGGTCTGATGGCATGAGGAACCCGTGCTGACGCAAGCGGGCGTTATTCAAGGCCGTGTGCAGGGATGGACTGGCGGCCAAGGGCCAAGCGCCACGGGAGCTGTGAGCGACTTTCAATAGTCGGCCCCCCAACCCGAGTCGGCGCAAGGCTCTGAGCCTGCCTTTGAGGCTGTGCCAGCGCAGCCAGAAGCATTTGCGAATGTGGCGGCGAATCCAACCCTCCAGGTCGTAGATGTTGCGGCGTTCCTCGGCCAGTTGATAGTAACCCCACCAACCTTGAAGGTAGGCGCGCCAATTGTCCCGCAGCTCTTCGCTGGTTAGACTTTGGCAGCTGCGCCACAGTTCCCGAACCTTGTTTTTGAATCGCTCCACACTTTGCGGGGCCGCTTCAATTTGCCCTTCCGGGTTGATGCGAAAGCCCAGGAACTTTCGTTCGCAAGGCCGCCCCGTGCCGCTTTTGGCGACATTGACTTCCAGCCGCAGCTGTTGGCTCACCCACCGGCTGACGCTTTCCAGCACTCGCTGCGCGGCCCGTTGACTGCCCACATAAATGTTGCAGTCGTCGGCATACCGGCAGTAGGCCAGTCCGCGCCGGCTCAGCTCCCGGTCCAGTGCGTCCAGATAGATATTGGCCAGCAGCGGCGAGAGCGGCCCGCCTTGGGGCGTGCCTTCCTCGGTTGCGACCAACAATCCTTCCACCATCACTCCTGCCCGCAGATACGCTCCGATCAGCCGCAAGACCCGTTTGTCCCGAATCACTTTGCCAATTCGGTTCATCAGAATGTCGTGGTTGACGTGGTCAAAGAATTTGGTGATGTCCATGTCCACCACCCAGTCCTTGCCCCCATGAACGTATCTTTGTGCTGCGCGAACCGCCTCGTGCGCACTCCGCTCAGGTCGGAACCCATAACTGTGCTCACTGAAAGTGGGGTCCCAGATGGGTTGCAGCACCTGCAAGTGCATTTGCTGTATCCACCGGTCCACCACCGTCGGGATGCCCAGCATCCGCGTTCCGCCGTTGGGTTTGGGTATCTCCACGCGCTTGACCGGGGCCGGCACGTAGGTGCCGGCCCTCAGCTTGGCGCGCAAAACTTCCCCGTGCTGGCGAAGGTGTTCGCCCAGTTGCCCAGTGGTCATCCGGTCGATGCCTGGCGCACCCCCGTTGCGTTTGACCGCCAGCCAGGCCGCCGTGGCATTCTCTTGGGCGACCACCGCTTCCATCAGTCCCTCGCACGTTACTTTCTGTGGTGAGTTGCGCGGAACCTCCGGCCTTGCCTCCCCGCTCGCTTCACCGGAGGCGACGACATCGCCGAGGTGATGCTTGACCCGCCGCTGAGCCGTGGCCGCAGTTGCCGCGCTCCGCTGCTTCGGAAGACTGTTCGGTTGGTGATTCCAGCTGCTCATTGAGCTTCGTTCTTTCGTTCTTTCGTTCTTCGGTCCTTCGCTCATCCGGCTTTCACCGGACTTCTTCGCTACTACGACCTCTGCTGACTTCCGGCGCCCTCTCAAGGGCCGGATCTCCCCGGGTCAGTAGCCAGTCTTTCCTCTCATGCCGCCGAGTTCTACTGTGAGCCGTTTGTTGGAGTTGGGCTTTGGGTGTACTCGCCTGCTCGCCCGCGTCTCACAGCCTCATCACTCGTTCGTCTGCCTGCAGCCGAGAGTTCGCTTCCGGTTCTTTCGGGCGATCCCTTACGGTTTCACCCTAACCTTCAGCTTCGGTTGGCCCAACGCCCCCGTCGGGAACATTTCATCCCGCCAGACTGACTACCTGCCGGGCACACGACCGCGGCGTTCACGCCGCTGGGAGGCGGCTTTGCAAACAGGCGTTGATGCGGGCTGAAGCCCGCGGTCCGATGGCAAATCAAGGCGGTAGCGGGTCGCACGGGTGCTTGGCACCGAATCGTCGTTTTGCCAGACTGCGGCGTGAGCCAAATCAAATTCGGCACGGACGGCTGGCGCGCGGTCATTGCGCAGGACTTTACGTTCGAAAACGTCGCGCGCGTCGCCCAGGCCACGGCGGATTTCTGGAAATCCGAAATCCGAAATTCGAAATCCGACATTTTCGGCCGCGAGCCGAAGGTGGTCGTGGGTTATGATCGCCGCTTTTTCTCCGACCGCTTCGCACAAATCACCGCCCAAGTCTTTGTTGAAAACGATTACCAAGTGGTCCTCACGCCGGAGCCGACGCCCACGCCGAGCGTTTCCTTTGCGGTAAAGCACCTCGGCGCCGTGGGGGGCGTGATGATTACCGCCAGCCATAATCCGCCCATTTTCAACGGTTTCAAGCTCAAGTCCCACTTCGGCGGCTCCAGCGGCCCCGCGGAATGCCAGGCCGTGGAACGCTTCCTGGACACGCCGGAGCGTCGGTCCCCGACCCAGCTCGAAGAGATTCCGCGACAGCGAGCCGGGGCGGAGACCGGCGCTCCGCCATCATTCCGCATCCCGCATTCCGCATCTCGCATTTGCGCCCAGGATGTTCGGCCCGCGCACTTCGCTGCGATCAAACGCCTGGTCGATTTCCAGCTCATTGCCAGATCCAGATTGCGCGTGGCTCATGACGCGTTGTTTGGCGTGGGGGCCGGGGTGTTTGAAACCCTCCTCGCCAAGACGAATTGCACGGTCACCACGCTCAACGGCAAATATGACGTACTCTTTGGCGGCCTCTCGCCTGAGCCGCTGCCCCGGAACTATGTCCTCGGCGGCGCCCAACTCCGGCGCCATCCGCATGACATCTGCCTGGTCACCGATGGCGATGCGGATCGGATCGGGGCCATGGACGGGCATGGCGGGCCCTTGACCAACCAGCAGGTGATCGCGCTGCTGCTGCACCACCTGGTCCGCCATCGCGGCGGCCGCGGCGTCGTCACCAAGACGTTCAACACCACCGCGATGGTGGACAAGATGTGCGCCGCCTGGAACCTGCCGCTGACCGAGGTGGCCATCGGCTTTCGCTTCATCGCGCCCGAATTGATGAAACCCGGCGCGCTGTTCGGCGCCGAGGAAAGCGGGTCGGTCGGCTTTGCCAATCACATCCCCGAGCGCGACGGCCTGGCGGCCGGACTTTTCCTGCTGGAACTGCTGGCCACCGAGCGCACCTCCGTAAACCGAATTTACGCGCTGCTCGAAAGGGAATTCGGTCCGCACCGCTACAGCAGATTTGACGCGCCTTACCCGCTGGAGAAGCGCGCCGCGCTGATGGAATCGCTCAGGATCGATCCGCCCCCAAAGCTCCTTCGCTCGCCACTGGCCCGGGTGGATGCGCGCGACGGCGTTAAGTTCGTGGCCGAGGATTCCACCTGGCTGATGTTGCGCGGTTCCGGCACGGAACCGGTTTTGCGGATTTATGCCGAAGCCAAATCCGACGCCGAGGTGCAGAAGCTCTTGAACCAGGGGCTTTCAATGCTGCGGCATCAGGGCCTGCGCCCGTGAAACAGGATCGCGGGGCTGCAATAATGGCATGGTCATTTTAAATCCGACCGTGTATTCTTTGAGTTACAGGCAGGATTTGATGACCGTTCGACAGTTCAAGCAAAAGCGGGGAGATTGCGGCCACATTTGGCTTTTGGCAGTCTTGGTCGTAGGGGCGTCCCATCTCACGACCGCGGCTCAGGACTACACTTTTACCATCAACACCGGCGCCGTGACCATCACTGGATACACCGGCCCGGGCGGGCCGGTGAGGGTCCCGCCCGCGATCGATGGATTGCCGGTAACCAGCATTGGCGAGGGGGCGTTTGCCGACAGCTTCGGGGTGACCAGCATCGCGATTCCCGACACCGTGACCAACGTCGGACTGCTCGCTTTTCTTTCTTGTACCAGCCTGACCAACGTTACCATTTCCTCCGGCGTTATTGGCCTTGGCGAGCTTTCCTTCAAAAACTGCGTCAGCCTTACCGACATCATGGTGGATACAAACAACCCCGTGTTCAGTGGCGTCGGAGGAGTGTTGTTCGACAAAGACCAGACTACACTCGTACAGTATCCCCAAGGCAAAACCGCCGGCTGCTACGCCGTCCCGGCGGGCGTCCAATCCATTGGCTACGGGGCTTTTTATGATTGTACCGAACTCACCAACCTTTCGCTGCCGGCCATTCTTGAGAACATCGGCGATGCTGCGTTCTCCGGGTGCACGAAGCTGGCCGCTGCCCGCATTCCAAAGGGAGTGACCAACGTGGGGGTGGAGGCCTTTTCCGGCTGTCAAAGCCTGACCCAATTAGTCATCCCCGACAGCGTTGTCAACCTGGGGTTCTCGGCCTTCTTCGCCTGCGGCGGAGCCACCAATGCCACTATTGGCAACAACGTCAGGGCCATTGGGAACAGCACGTTCGCCAGTTGTTCTAGTCTGTCCAGCGTGACGGTCGGCAACGGGGTGGCGAGCCTCGGCATCAATGCCTTTGAGTATTGCCAGTCGCTCGCAAGCCTGACCCTGGGCAGCAGCCTTACAAATATCGGTGATTCGGCGTTCAGCTACTGCTTCGCCCTGCCCGACGTGACGATTCCGAACGGCGTGACCACGATTGGCAGCCAGGCCTTTTGGTATTGCGACAGTTTGTCCACCATCAACCTTCCGGCCAGCGTGACCAGTATTGGGGACCGGGTCTTTGAATTTTGTGGAGGGCTGACCGCCATCACCGTGGACCCGGGCAATCCAGCCTATGAAAGCAATGCTGGCGTTTTGTTTGATCAGCGGTCAGCCCGGCTGGTCCAATATCCGGCAAACAATCCCCGGAGCAGCTACCCGATTCCGGCCGGTACAGCCAGCGTGGCCGATACCGCGTTTGTATCGGCGTATTTTTTGACGAGCGTCACGATTCCCGCCAGCCTAACCAACCTCGAAACGCTGGCGTTCTGTAATTGCCCGGAAGTGGCCGGCTTCTTTTTCGAGGGGAACGCCCCGGCTCTTGGAGACAGCGTGTTTGACCTGGACGATGCGGCCAAGGTCTATTGTCTGGCGGGCACCTCGAACTGGGGCCCGACTCTCGGCGGACTGCCGACTGAGTTGTGGAATCCGCAGGTCCAGGTGGCACCGGCCGCATCGCTGCTCCAGCCATTCGGTTTTACGATTGCCGGAGCCGCCAATATTCCGGTCGTCGTGGAAACTTCCACCAATCTGGCCGCCGGCTCGTGGACCGCCGTCGCGAGCGTCGTGCTTACCAACGGCTCGTTTGACTTCGTTGATCCGCAGTCAACCAATTACCCGGGCCGTTACTATCGGATTCGCTCGCCGTAGCATGGGTTCCTTCATAAAATCCTTTTGTGATCCGCAACATCATTTTCGACTGGTCTGGCACCTTGGTGGATGACCTTCCCGCTGTGTTGAAGGCCTCCAATTTTGTCCTCACGCAGTCAGGCAAGCCGGCGATGTCCATCGAGGAGTTCCGGGAGGAGTTTCAACTGCCCTTCACCAAGTTTTACGACCGCCATACGCCGGACGTGCCCCTGGCGCAACTCGAGAAATGGTTCCACGCCGAGTTCCGCCAGTCGCAGGATTCCGTCACCGAGCTGCCGCACGCCCGCGAGTTTCTCGAGTTCTGCCGCGCCAACCGCTTCCGCACCTTTCTCCTGAGCACTGTCCATGCCGACCATTTTAAGTCCCAATGCCAGGGCAACGGCTTCGACGCCTACATCGACAAGCCCTACACCGGCGTCTGGGACAAACGCGAGAAAATCCATGAAATCCTCCGCGATAACAATTTGCGCCCGGAAGAAACGCTCTTCATTGGCGACATGGAACACGACGTTGCCACCGCCAAGCACGGCGGCGTCCGTTCCTGCGCCGTGCTCACCGGCTACAACACGCTCGCACAGTTGCGCGCCGCCGGGCCGGACCTGATCGTGGAGCATCTCTCCGAGTTGCGCAGCGTTCTCGAAAGGAACGGCTTCAATCTCCAGCCGCCGCCGCGGACCGCGGGCCAGCCGGAAGCGGACCAGATGCCGCTGGCCACGGTCGGCGCGCTCATTTTCAATGACCGCAACGAGGCGCTGATGATCCGCACGCACAAATGGTCCAACAAATGGGGCATTCCCGGTGGGAAGATCAAGTTTGGCGAAACCTCCGAGGCGGCCTTGCGGCGGGAAATCATCGAGGAAACCGCCCTGAAAGTCGCCGGCATTCGGTTTGTCCTGGTGCAGGACTGCATCCACTCCAGGGAATTTTACAAGGACGCGCATTTCGTGCTGCTCAATTACACCGCGCGGGCCGCCGCCAGGAATCCGCGCGTGGTGCTCAACGACGAAGGATTTGAATTCAAGTGGCTGGCGCTGGCCGCCGCCAGAAAACTACCGCTGAACCGCCCGACGAAAATCCTGCTCGACGCGGTGCTGAAAAGCGGCCCGGCGCGGAGACGAAAATGAAGGCGGCGCCTGTAAAATGAACTCCAAAATCTCGATCGTTGACCTCGAGGTTTTTTACCGCGTGGGCGTGCCGGATGCCGAACGCGCCACCGCCCAGCGCCTGCTGCTCACCGTGGAGATGGAATTCGATTTCGCCGCCGCCGCGCGTAGCAACGATCTCGCCGACACGATCGATTACTTTGCGGTCTGCCAGCGCCTTTTGCGGTTTGGCGAGGGCCGGAGTTGGCGGCTCATCGAAAAACTGGCCACCGACATTGCCAACACCCTTTTGATCGAGTTCAAACCCGCCGCCGTTAGTATCGAGGTGAAAAAATTCATCATCCCCGAGACGCGCTACGTCTCTGTCTCCCTGACCAAACGGCGCGGCTGAAAACTCCTCATTTGACCGTGTTGATCAAGGGCGCGAGGCCCTGGATGCGCACCTCCAACTGGTCGCCGCTGTGGATGGGGCCGACGCCGCTGGGCGTGCCGGTCAGGATCACGTCGCCCGGCAGCAGCGTCATGTTCGTGGACACGAAGCTGACAATTTCCGCCGGTTTGAAAATGAGCTGGCTGGTGCTGGAATTCTGGCGGAGCTGGCCGTTTTGGAATTGTTGAATCGTCAGATCGCCGGGATCCAGCATCGTTTCGACGTACGGTCCCAGCGGCGTAAAGGTGTCGAACGATTTGCAGCGCGCCCATTGCGGCTCGGATTTTTGGATGGTGCGGTCGCTGATGTCCTGCGCGGCCGTGTAGCCAAAGACATACCGGGGCGCCTGCGTGGGCGATACGCTGCGGACCTTGCGCGCAATGACGATCGCCAGCTCGGCCTCGAAGTCCGTGCGATGCTGGGGAAAGGGAATTTCGATCTTGCCGCCGTCGGGCAGCAACGAAGTGGGGGCTTTGAACCAGATGAGCGGTTCCTTGGGCAATTCCCGGTTCATCTCGCGCGCGTGATCCAGGTAATTGACTCCCACGGCGATGATCTTGCCCGGCACCACCGGGACCAGCGTCTTGATGCCTTTTCGCGGCAGGGGGTGTTTGTCAAACGCCGGCGAGCCAAAAACGTCGCCGCGCAGGCGAAACAGTTCGCCGTCCACCACTTTGGCGTGAAAAATTTCCCCGCCTTGCTGAAATCGTCCGATGGCAGCCATAGAATTTGTGATTTACGATATTAACTCTTTTAAAGCCGGCCCGAGGCTCCGGCGGACGGCCCGCCGCCCGCCGGCGCCGCCGCCTCATCCGTCCGCGGAAAGCGGCTTCCGGTGGCCGATGGAACCTTGAATTCCCGGCCTTTGTTTCTCCCAAGGCGGTAGTTTGCCGGGAAGAACCGCAATCGTAAATTGCAAATGTTCGTCCACCAGAGGTCCCGCCTACTGATTCGAGCGGGGAAGCCGCCGGCAAAAACCCTGTTCCGAAGCTAGGCTGGGTTCCCAGCCACGCCAAAAGTAACTGTTGACAAAGGCAAAAAAATGCTTGAAATTAGGCCTATTAACGGTGGCGGTCGCCAAGCGGGAGGGTGAGGCATGAACTCAAGAATGGCATTGGCATCGCCCGTGGTCGCTGTTTACGGAAGGTGTAAAGAAAAGAACTTGCGCATGAAAAGACATGTCCAGCTTGCAAATGCTGCCATCCTAGTGATGTTGCTGCTGCCGGCACGGTGTGTCTTCGCGACGACTCTTCCGTACGATGTGCGCACGGATCGCCCGCCCGTGGTGCGCGACCCCGGTCTGGGGCAAACGTGGGTGATAGAGAACTATTCCCCGACAGCGCGGGGCGGCGGCAATGTGATACCCGTGCTGTCCGCAATCACCAGCGGCCGCGATGGCGTCCAAGCGACTACGCTGATCAGCCGTACCGGATTTATGCCGGAATTTCTCGATCGATCCACTAATCGGCATCCAAAGCCGCCGCCCATTGAAACGACGGCCGACGGCAGAGGGAAGGGCAGGAACCCCAAGGCGGTTCCCGACGGCGGTTTAACGGCTGGCCTGCTTGGCATGGGCTTATTCGGAACCGTCTGGATGAAGCGCAAGCTGGCCAAATGGAATACGGCCGGCGGATATTGACGGCCTGCGGCGCACGCCGCGCCGGGCAGGCGACGACGGGCAGTTTTTCAAAATGAGGCGCCCACGCTGGGTGGGTCTTTTCCCTCCCCAATTCCTTTTTCTTAAACGCCTTCCGGCCGGGATCGCCGCCAATTGACGAATTGAAATTCCAAGGACGGCAGCAAAATCTTTTTGAACAGCACTGCCAGCGGAACCGCCAGCGCGACCGAAGCCACGACGTCCGAGAGGTGATGGCATTGCAGGGCAATCCGGGACCACATGACCGCCAGGGCGTAGGCTGCCGCCACCGCTCCCCAGCCCCGATGCACGAGCCACGCGGCCACGGCCAGCCCTGCCGCCGTGGCCGCGTGGCCGGATGGAAAGGCGCTGAATTCATACTTGCCGATGATCCAATGGCCGTGATACCAGACGCCATAAAACCCTGGTGGCACATCGGCCAGCGGCCGCGTCCGACCGATTAATATCCTCAAGACCAGCCCGGCCAGCCCCGTGAATTCGCAGGCGAGCACCACGAAAAAGATCCGGGCCGCCGGGACCGGCCGGTTCATCCGCACCAGGAGAAACGCGGCGCAAAGTCCGGCCACCGCCGGCGCCCAGCCTTCGCCCAATTTGGAGCACCACCAGGCCAGCTCGTGCAACCGCCCGTTGCGGTTGACCGCCAGCGCCGTGTCCACGGTCCCATCCAGCGGCCAAGCCAGCGCGATCCCCGCGGCCCCGGCCAGCAGCCAGAACAGCGCGACCCAGGGCCATTTCCGCGGCGCGGTCATGCGCGAATGTAAAGTCTGCGCCGCAAAAAACGAATTCAATTCGTGCGGCAAAAAAGGTTCGAGCCGGTTCCCGCCGTGGCCTATTCTACGCGGACTAATGGAATCCGTGGTTCAGAAACTGGCGGCCAAACCGCTGCGCTCAACTTTGGTGTTGGGCCTGATCCTCCTGCTGGCGGGCAATTGGATTCTGCCCCTGACCGACCGTGACGAAACGCGCTTCGCGGAGGCCTCGCGTGAAATGCTCCAGCGTGGCGATTATGTGGTGCCGTGGTTCAACGGCCACTGGCGTTTCGACAAGCCCATATTGATCTACTGGTGCCAGAGCGCCAGCTACCGCCTGCTGGGCGTCAACGCCTTTGCCGCCCGCCTGCCCTCGGTATTGTTCACCACCGCGACCGCCCTGCTGCTCGTGCGGTGGGGCCGCAAGGTGGCCGACGGCCGGACGGCGTTCATGGCGGGCGCTATGTTCCTCGCCGCGCTGCACGTCGCCATCATTGGGCGCGTCGCCACGGCGGATATGGCCATGATTTTCTTTTTCATGCTGGCGGTCTGGAGCGGGTGGGAGCTGACGCGCCCGGAGAGCTCCCGGCGCACGATCTGGTGGGGCGTCTTTTATGGAACGCTGGCGCTTGGATTTCTCGCCAAGGGCCCGGTCGCCTGGCTGCCCATTGCGCCGGTGGTGCTGGCCCGCATCCTGCGGGGGCGGTCCTTCCGTCTGCCGGTCTGGGAAACCGTTCTGGGAATCGGTCTGACCGGCGCGCTGACGGCGTGGTGGGGAATTCCGGCGATCGAACAAACGCACTGGCAATATTTGACAGTTGGCTTGGGTGTGCATGTTTTTCAGCGCTCAACGGGGGTGAATGACGGACATGGGCTGGCCGGCATCCTGGGATTCATTGCCCTGCTTCCGCTGTATTTTGGGACCTTCTTCATCAGTTTTTTGCCTTGGTCAACCCGCGTACCAGGGGCGCTGCGCCGTTGGTGGGCCGAACGCCCGACCGACAACCTGGGCTGGTACCTGCTAATGCAGGCCTTGTTTGTCTTCGCCGTTTTTTCTTGTGTGCGGACCAAGCTGCCGCATTACACGATGCCCGCGTTTCCGTGCATCGCCCTGTGGCTGGCCTTGCAACTGCGCACCGAGGCGCACGCTTTTGCCTGGTTCCAAAGGCGGTTGGCCGTCATGGTGATCCTAGTGCTGGTCCTGATGCTCGGAGCCACGTCCCTGGTCCGAAATCAATTCCTAACGGAGCGGCTTTGGAGTGCCCTGCAACCCCAGTTGCGCGCGGACACCAAAATCGGCTGCTACGGCTTCACCGAATCCAGCCTGGTCTGGAAATTTCGCGGCGTGATCACCAACCCCGTCACGCTGGGCGGGGAAAAAGACGCCGGCAGTTTTCTGACGAATTCGCCGCCGTTCATCCTGGTGCTGCCCACGAAAGAACTGGCCAAACTCGGCGACACAAACGGGCTGCAGATTCCGGTCCGCGGCTTTGACATGGTGAAGTTCAAGTACTGGGATCTGACGGCCATAGTGCGCTAGCCTCGCGGCTGCCTGCTGTTTCCAAAACCGCGGGCTTCCGCAGTGAACGAATTTTCCCGGCATATTTTCGAATACACTTCAGCGAGCGGCTTCATCGACCGCGGCAGCCGGGGATCCGCGAAATCCACGGCGAGCAGACCGAATTTCTTCGTGTAGCCGAACTGCCATTCGAAATTATCCAGCAACGACCAGTAGAAAAATCCCCGCACATCGGCGCCGGCCTGCATCGAGCGATGCAGCGCGGCAAGGTTCTGCCGCAGGTCGAGGGCCCGGAAATTCTCATCCGCCGAGGCCGACCCGTGCTCGGTGATATAAATCGGCAGCCGAAATTTCCGGCGCAGATACCCGAGAATTTTTTCCATCCCCTCCGGATACCGCTCCACCATGTCGTCGCAAACAAACCCGAAATCCTTGAGTTTCCTGATCGGCGTGCCGCTGGCCGGAATCATCGCGCGGAAATGGTGAAACCGCACGCGGCCATAATAATTCAAGCCGATGAAGGTGGAGGCGCGCCGCCGCCATCCCCCCAGAAACGCGTCGAGCACGAATTTGTTGAACGTGTAATGGCACACCCAAGCCGTCAGCCGGTCCCACGGCGAAAAATGCTGGTACGCGTGGAAAAAGGTCCAGTTTTTGGCGATGCCCACCTCCGGTTTGCGGCCGGCACAGCCCTCGCGGCGGATGATGCGGCTGGCCTGCGCATGGGCGCGGGCCATGTGCTCGATCACGCGCCGAAACTGGCCGAGCTTCCCCCGGCGTTGCGGCGGAAAGCCCCCGAGCAGATAGGCCACGCAGGCATAGGTATCCGGCTCGTTAAACGTGTTCCAAAGATGGACCCGCTCCTTGAGTGCCGCCACGAGCTGGCGGACATAATCGACAAACGCCGGAATGGTCGCGGCCCGCGTCCAGCCCCCGGCCGCATTGATCCAAGGCGGATTCGAAAAGTGATGCAGCACCACCATGGGCGTGATGCCAGCCGCGCGCAGGCGATCCACCATATCCACATAGCGCGCCAGTTCGTTTTGGTTCAGCGGCGCAAACGGGGCCGACTGCAGCCGCGACCACTCAATGCCGAAGCGGTAAGCGTTAGCCCCGAGCCGGGTCATCCAGTCGATGTCTTCGGGGTAACGGTGATAATGGTCGCAAGCAATGTGGCACCGGCCGCCGTCTTGCGCCGTGAACCGGGTCCACTCATTGTCCACGTGCCCCTCCACTTGCGTCGGCGAAGTGGCGGTGCCCCAAAGAAAATTCTCGGGAAACCGTAGGCATTCTTCCTGTGTCAAGACCGGCATGGTTGCCCGGACAGAATAACGTGCCGCCCGATGGGCCCGACACAAAAAAACATGCAAGCGCCGCGAATTTTGTCAGGGAAAATCGCTTGCCAAGCAACCGGGCAAGAACTTACGCTGGCGAGGTTCCCGGAAATGCTCGTGTCTTTGTCCGCATGGCGCGGACAACCGCGAGGCAATCAACCAAGTAACAAAGGAGTGGTATGAAAACAAAAACACCTGCTGCCGGGCCCTTGAAACTGGGCCGCCTACACCGTACTTACGATCCCCGCATTCCCCACCTCAGCGCACTGGTGGCCGGACAAACCCTGCCGCCCCCGCCGGCCTCGGTGGATTATACCAAGGGCATGCCCGCCAATCTGGGGATGATGCTAAACGACACGCTGGGGGACTGCACTTGCGCGGCCGTGTACCACGCGCTGCAAGTCTGGACCTTCAACGCCGGGGGTAAAATTGTGACCCAGCCGGACGCCGACGTGGAGAAGCTCTACATTCTGGCCTGCGGATATAATCCGCGTGTTTCCGGCGAGGGCCCCGGCGGCAACGAACAACATGTCCTGACCTATTTGCTCAACACCGGTGCGCCCATCGGGCCGACGGGCGCCCAGGTGCAAAAAATCGCCGCGTTTGTGGAAGTCGATCCGCGCAACACCGATGACGTGAAACGCACCATCAACGGTTGCGGCCTGGCCTATATCGGTTTTAATGTGCCCCAAAGCGTCCAACCGCCCGGCCAACCGCCGCCCGCGGTCTGGGATTATGTGCCCACCGCCGCAAACATCATCGGCGGCCATGCGGTGGTTCTGGCCGGATACGACGCCAATGGGGCCAGGGTCATTTCATGGGGACAGTACTACACAATGACTTGGGAATTCTTCGCACATTTTGTGGACGAAGTCTATGCCATTGCCGACAACGATTGGATTGAATCCACCGGCAACACCCCCGGCGGCCTTACCATTGGAGAATTGGAGGTCCAAATGAAGGCCCTGCAGGGGACCTGACCGCGGCAGAGGCAGCGTGCCCCGCCGCCGGGCGGGGTGCCCTCAAGCGTTCCCGGCTAGCGGCGGCTGTTCGCCATCGCCTGCTCGACGGCCTGGAAGAATTTCCGCGGCGCGCATTCCATCCAGGCACGGAATTTCTCCATCGGCACGTGTTCCGGCAGCTCAGCCAACCGGTCCAGGTTGAAGTTTCTTTCCGCCAGGCCAATGCCGAATTGCTGTGCGTCGATGGCGTTGACCTGCTGCTCCACGTGGTTCTCCACCGGCACCAGCAACATCGGTTTGCCCAGCCACGCGGCTTCGCTGACCGATTCAAAGCCGGCGGTGCAGACGACATTGCGGCAATCGGCCATCAGGTTTAGAAATTTTTCGCCGTCCAACTTGTGAAACGTCAGCGCCGGCGAATACTCAAATTCCGCCGGCGCACCGGGCTTGTCATAAAAGCAGTGGAGCCGCGTTTGCGGGTGGGCGTCGCTCCAGCAGATGATCTGGTCCGCGTAACCATGGTTCAGCAAATAAACCAAGGTGAAGCGGCCCGCCGGATTCGGCCGGAGTCCAAAGAGCTGTCGGCGCAAAATCGGCGGCCCCACGACAAGACGCCGGGCAGGCAGGTCCGGCGCCTCGTAAAGCGACAGGGCGAGTTTGGTGGCGCGGCCGCCCACCAGCCAGGTATAGAGCCTCATGCTCAACAGCTGTTTCCAAAGCTGGGGAGTGCGGACGTACGCGGGGTGCTGGAACATGAACTGGTGCCCCACGGCCACCATGGGGGGCCGGCGGCGCCGGGCCAGTGCGTAAAACGCCGCGATGGGCTCGAAAAAATTGATGATCACGTCCGGCTGCGCGGCGCGCACCAACTCGTCCAAACGGCCAATCAACCGCGCGTACTTGGGCAGGCTGGCGAGGGCGCAGGCGAGCGTGGCGCCATTGCTGACAGCGCGGCTGTTCTTGTACTTAAACTCCAGCGTCGGCAGTTGCCGGACGGGAAGTTTCATCGCCGATTCGAAGTATGCCGGCACCGGCCGGTGCGTGCTGACGCCGAGCGTGACCGCGACGACCTGGTGGCCCGCCGCGTCCGCCATCTCCTTCACCGCCATCGCCTGAGTCATGTGGCCGCGACCCTCGCCGAGAACGCAGAACATCATCTTCATGGAAGTGAACGAGTTTGATCTTGCCGTCGAAGTCTTCGATCAGGGCCGTGCAGCTTTCCACCCAGTCGCCGCAGTTGAGGTACTGCACCCCATCGATCATTTTGATTTCCGCCCGGTGGATGTGCCCGCAAATCACGCCGTCGGCCTGATGATGGCGGGCCATGCTCGCCAGCGTTTGTTCATATTCCGTGATGAACTTCACCGCTGACTTGGCCTTGGATTTTAGAAACGCGGCCAGCGACCAGTACCCAAAGCCGAGCGCACGCCTCAGCCGGTTGAAATACAGGTTGAAATCGAGAATCCAGTTGTACAGGTGCGACCCGACCTTTTCGAGCAGATGGTTGAAATGCGTCAGGCCGTCCGCCTGGTGGCCGTGGATCACCAGATATTTTTTGCCGTCGGCGGCGGTATGCATGGCCTCCCGCGCCATGGTGACGCTGCCAAAACGCATGCCCTCGAAGTGCTCGATAAACTCGTCGTGGTTGCCCGTGATGTAAATGACCTGGGTGTATTTGCGGCTCTTGCGCAGCAGCTTCTGGATCAGCACATTGTAGTTGTCACGCCAGTACCAGCGAAACTTGAGTTCCCAGCCGTCGATAAGATCGCCCACCAGATAAAGGTACCTGCAATCAACCATCCGCAGAAAATCCAGCAACTCTTCCACGCGCGCGTGCCGCGTGCCCAGGTGGATGTCAGAAATCCAAACGGAGCGGCAGGCCAGCGGCTCGTCGAGGTTCAGATTCAGAATTTGTTGATTCTCTTCCATAGACTCTTAACAACTCTACTGTGCTATAAGGTGCATCGCCGAGCCAATGAAGAAGTGGGCTTGTAACCTGATTTTAACCTTCGTGTAACCTGACTGGCAAATATCTGGAAGCAACGGGCCGGTTTTTATTGCCGGCGCGCTCGCGGGCTTTGGCCGGTTGCCTTTTCGGATTTCGAGGCGGTGTCCGCTAATGCAGGACTAATCGGTAGAATCGTTGGGCAAACGAAGCCGTGTCGGGGTCGGTGAACTGTGCCCAAGCATTGGTGGTCATCACGTCCGATTGCCAGATGGAAGTCCAGTCCTCGAGATCGGTCGTCGCCTGGATTTCATACCAGTGGCCCGGCGCCACGGGAAACGATAGGGACAGCGGTCCGCCGGCGGAACCGGCAGGAGAGATATACAGGGCACCCGGAACGATGAAGCTGACTTCGGGGGAAAACGGACTTTCGTCGCCGTTCGCGTCATACGCGGTGGCCGCAAAATAATAGGTCACACCATAACTTAAATTGGAGACCGTGACCGACATCGCATTGCCGGCATCGATCTTGTATAGATAATTACCACTGTTGGTTCCATAATATACGTTGTAGCCGGCCACATTCATGGAGGTGCTGGCATTCCAATCGAGAATCAAGCAGTCTGCATGGGCCTTTTCAATCGCGGCCGGCAGGAAAACCAAAATGTACAAAAGACGAAATAAGTGGTTCATGCCGGGCTGCTTGCAAGACCGATGCCAAGCCCCAGCGACGGATATAAGTGTAGCGCACCGACTGATAAATCCAGAGTCGAAATGGAAAAGAAATTCTTTTGAAAGCGAAAAATATCCGCGCTCAGGCGCCGACGAGCGGCGCCGGCTTCAGCAGCGCCCACTGCAAACTCAGTTGCAAGGTCATGGCGCTGAAGTTCTGGAAGTCCACCGGTTTCGCGATGAACGACTCGGCGCCCAGCCGCTTGCAAGCGGCGATGGCGTCGTCGAACTTCGATGCGGTCAGCACGACCACGGGAATATGGCGGGTGCGGGTGTCGGTCTTCACGCGGCGCAGCACCTCCATTCCGTCAATTTTCGGCAGGTTCAAGTCCAGGAGTATCACTTGCGGATGATCGTTGATGCGGCGATAGGCAAACTCACCGGTGCAAAAAAGAAAATCCAGCGCGGCCGCTCCGTCGCGGACCACAAAAATCCGGTTGGTCAGGTTTCCGTTCTTCAAGGCCTGAATCACCAGCAGGGTGTCATTATCGTCGTCCTCCACCAGCAAAATGTCCACCATCTCGTCGTTGCGAAGCGGGACTGAACCAGCCTTGCTGTCGAGGTCGGCAAAGAGGGTGACCACGGAGATGCCCAGGGCGGCGGCCAGTTTTTCGATGCTCTTGATCGAGACATTGCGCGAGCCGCGCTCAATGTCGGAGATATAGCTCCGGTGGAATCCGGCGCGCCGGGCCAGTTCGTCCTGGGGGATCTTCAGCCGGGATCGCCAATTTTTCACGGAATTGCCCAATCGTTTTTCAATCGGAATTTTTTCCATCTGCGCCTCCTGCCTCCCATCATGATCGACTATGACGTAACTCCAAGCCTAAATGACCGCCGGTGGCTTTTCAACCTTATTTAGTGCCTTAGCCCATTTAATTGTCCCTTTCGTGCTGAAATAGCGGATCGCAGGACGGTGAGCCGGGGCGGCCGGATCCGCTGTCGTCATCGCCGGCCGGGGGCAACGGGCTCCCGCGGGGAGGCGAACCGGCCGTGCGGGACGTTCGTTTCACAGCCTGCCGCCGCAGAAACCAGATGAAAGTTGGAGGACGAAGGCGTCTCCCGGCGAAGGACTTGTCAATTCTCAATGGAGGCCGCCGCCGCCGCTTCCTTCAGTTCCGGCTCCGCCCATTTCCCGTGTTCCTTGATGAGATCCACCAGCCGGTCCACGGCCTCGGCCTCCGGAATGTTGAACTTGATGGCCTGCTTGCCCACGTAGAGATTGATCTTGTTCGGGGCGCCGCCAACATAACCAAAATCGGCGTCCGCCATTTCCCCCGGGCCGTTGACGATGCAGCCCATGATGGCAATCTTCACGCCTTTGAGGTGCGCGGTGCGTGCCTTGATGCCCGCCGTCACGGTCTGGAGATTGAACAGCGTCCGGCCGCAACTCGGGCAGGCCACGTAATCTGTCTTGAAGCTCCGGCAACCGGCCGCCTGCAATATGTTATAGGCCAGGCGCAACGACTGGCCCGCCCCGCTTTCCCCCCGAACGAGAATCGCGTCCCCAATGCCGTCTGCCAGCAGCGAGCCAATGACGACGCCCGCCTGCAACAGCGCCGTGCCCGGGGCGAGCGGCACCGGGTCAAAATGGATGCAATCCTTCAGCAAAATGGGGTTGTTTCGGCCCGCTCGCTTTAACTTGGCGGCCAGCAGCCGGAAGGCGGCGATGGCCGGCAATTGGACGCCGTCCTTGACGGTCACCAACTGCGTCTCGCAGTTGATTTCAAATTCCTGCGTCGGGTCGATTTCCGCCACGCTTAAATCCTCGTAAACCGCTTCCGGCCTCACATCATCCCGGGAACGGATCTTGGGCGCCACCTGGTCGAACGCGGCGCGGGTGACCACCACGCGGATCAGCTGCTCGCCGCCACATTTTGCCTGATCGCCCAGATCGATTTCGGGCGTTCGGCGGCGTTCAAAGTGGAACGGATCAAACGGAAATTCAGAGCGCGAAACTCCGGTTGCCGCCTGGGTCAGTTTGGGGACGAGCGACAAGAGATCCGTGCAGACTGGGATTTCGTTCGGTGAATCCTCGGTCAGGGAAACCCGGATCGTGTCGCCCAAGCCGTCACACAGCAGCGAGCCAATGCCTATCGCGGACTTGATGCGGCCGTCCTCGCCCTCGCCGGCCTCGGTCACGCCGAGGTGGATGGGATAATTCCAATCCGGTCCCAAATCGATCAACCGCGCCACCAGCAGGCGGTAGCACTCGATCATCACCTTGGGATTGGACGACTTCATCGAGAATTTGAAGTTATGGAAGTCGTGCTGGCGGCAGATGCGGGCAAATTCCAGCGCGCTCTCCACCATGCCCAGCGGCGTGTCGCCGTAGCGGTTCATGATGCGATCGCTCAAAGAACCATGGTTGGTGCCGATGCGCAGGCAGCGTTTGAGTTTTTTTGACTCGATGACCAGCGGGGCAAACTTTTCTTCAATCCGCTTGAGTTCGGCGGCGTACTGCCCGTCGTTGTATTCCTTGATGGCGAACTTCTTGGAATCGGCATAGTTGCCCGGGTTCACGCGCACGACCTCGACCCATTTCACGGCCTCCATCGCCGCTTCGGGCTTGAAGTGAATGTCCGCCACGATGGGCACGTGGCAGCCCTGCCGGCGCAGCCCGGCCACGATCTGCTGGAGGTTGGCGGCATCTTTCACCGTGGGCGCCGTAATGCGCACCAGCTGGCAGCCGGCGGCCACCAGGTCCAGCGTCTGTTTCACGCATTGTGCCGTGTCCATGGTGTCGCAGGTCAGCATGGATTGCTTGACGATGGGACGGTCGCCCCCCAGCACCAGCCCGCCGTTGGCCGGATCCCCGATGACCACCTCGCGCGTGGGCCGGCGCTGATAAAAGTAAGGGGAGTCGCAATAGCGCATGGCGGATTATTTTTCGGGAGCAAACGCCACCGGCACATTCCGGTCGGAGCGGGCGCTGCGAAGCCAGTCGCCGGCATCGAAGAACGCGATGTAAATCATGAAGACAATCAGCAGCGCCGCAAAACCGGACTGAATTTTCTCCAGAACCCTCGCGCTGACGGGCCGGCGCCGGACGGCTTCAATCAGCGACAACAGGATATGTCCGCCATCCAACACCGGCAGCGGCAGCAGATTCAGCAGCGCCAGGTTGACGTTGAGCACCACGCTGAACCACAGGACGCGCCGCCAGCCGTCGTCGTCCTGAAACAAATTGTAATAGACGCGGATGATCATCACCGCGCCGCCAAGCTGCTGGACCCCGATTTCGCCGTGGCGCGCAAATAAAGCGCCAAAGGTGGCAAAAATGGTGCTCGCGCTGGCCGCGATTTGATCGATCGGGCTCTCATGAAACAGAGTGACATTCGTGTCCACCTGCCAGACGATGCCGAAGGACGGGGGCGCATTGGTTGGCTGGACCGGTTTTTCAGCCAGCAAAGAAAGGTCGAGATTTTGTCCGCCCCGGCGCACGTTCAACTTGGCCGGCGTGATCGGGCCGTTGGTCAGGTCTTGCTCGAGTTGAAACAGCGCGTCATAGCTGTAAACCTTTTCGCCATTGACAGCCACAATTTCGTCGCCCGGCTTTAATCCGGCCTTCGCCGCCGGACTGTTGGTCAGCGTTTCGGCGACCAGCGCGGGGGCCTGCGTGTCAATCATGATCTGCCGCAGCGACTTTCGCATATACCACGGCGTCGGCTGGTGAATGGGCACCGGATAGGCCATCGCCACCTGGCCGTTGCGCTCGTACTTTACCGGAATATTGGTTCCCCGGCTGGTGATCACGCACCATTTGATGCTGTCCTGGGCGCGGTCCGAACTGCGGCCGCCATCAGCCGGAGAAAATTCGGTGACGGCGTGGCCGTCCACTTCCAGAATCTTGTCGCCCGGGCGCAGTCCGGCTTTCCACGCCGGGCCGTCGGGTGCCACCCAGCCGAGCACTGTAGAATTGCCG
Source organism: Verrucomicrobiota bacterium (assembly GCA_049509875.1). Classification (GTDB taxonomy): domain Bacteria; phylum Verrucomicrobiota; class Verrucomicrobiia; order Limisphaerales; family UBA11358; genus UBA11358. The sequence goes on from JBEKZM010000105.1 coordinate 21,539, forward strand.
GCATTGCTCACCGGCTTGCCCACCTTCCAGACCACGATCGCAAACGCTACGGCCAGCAAAAAGCTGAACAGCGGACCGGCAAAGGCCACAATGATCTTGTCCAGCGGGGCGACATTCGGCAGCGGCTCCGCCGTTTCCGATTTGCCTTCGATGGCTTCCATCGTGGCCATCTGCGGCAGGGACACATAGCCGCCAAAGGGAAGGGTGCCCAGCGCGTATTCCACGCCGCCGATCGTTTTCTTCCAAATCGGCTTGCCGAACCAGATGGCGAACCGCTCCACCTTCAGCCCGCGCCAGCGCGCCGCCAGAAAGTGCCCGAGTTCATGGACGCCGATGATCAGGTTGAAAATCAAGACCACTTCCAAGCCAATCAATATGTAATGCAAAATCGTCATTCAAAAATCAGGATTAGATTATATCACGCCGGCAAAGAACCGCAATCATGGAACGCAGGTCCAGGCGCCGCCAGCTGATTCAAACGCGTTCTCGTTACCCCCCCAATCCTTAGCCAAAGTTCGAGCGACTGGCGCGGCGGACATAACACGGCGGGAAGTTGATCGTTTTTTCGGAAATAATGACATAGGAAGGGTCGGGACTGCTTTGGCCGCCTGAGTTTG
>JBEKZM010000106.1:0-22076 GCA_049509875.1 Verrucomicrobiota bacterium
TTCCTCGGCTTCGGAGGAGGTGAAGAGATTGCCGCTCTGCTGCATGGCCCTCTGCAGCCGGCGGGTGCAGAGGTAATTGGCGCGGCCCTTCAACATGGCGTAGCTGAACCGCACCGGTTCGGGCAGGGCGCCGAGCACGCCGGCGAGCATGGGCAGGTCCTTTTCCGTAAGCTGCTCCTGAAGATTGATGGTGTGCGTCGAGACCACGGCTTTCTTCCGCTGCGCCACGGCAAACAAAATCGAGGGAATCAGGTAGGCGAGGGATTTGCCCACCCCGGTGCCAGCCTCGACGGCGAGATGTTCGCGGTTCTGCAATGCCCGGGCGACCGCCATGGCCATTTCCTGCTGCTGCGGGCGAAATTCGAAGTTCTTCGCACGCGACAAAATGCCGGTGGACGAAAAAATCTCCCCGACTTGGGAAACGAGGTCGGCGCCGGACGGCTGGACTTCGGAGAGGGAGATCATTGGGGGAAGGCGAAGCGGCTCCGGCAGGCCCACAGGCCGAGGGCGGGGTTGGAGATATAGAAAATCCTTTCCCCATCAGCCAGAGTGTTCCAGCCGTCCTTCAGGGTCTTGGAATCGTAGCGCCGGCTCATGGACTCCAGGTCCGCGTATCGGAAGTTCACGCTTTCAATTTCCTGCCGGGACAGGTGGCCGGGGCAGTAGGTGATGCTGAAACGGCCTTCGCTGGAGCCGTGGATCAGGTGGGCCGCCGCGCTCAAGTTTTGTTGCAGTTCGGGATTGGCCCTGGTGGCGGCGAGCGTGGCCGGGGTGCCGCGATAGCCGTACTTGCGGATGAGGCGGTCGATCTCGTGGTCCTCGCCAAATTCCCTGAGGCCGGGCGCCAGAATCACGAGTTCGCCGGCGTCGGCCATGGCCATGCGCGTGCGATAGATGGCCTTATTGCCCAGCCAGGTGCTTTTAAATTCGGCCGGGTCGAGATACACGACGGCTTTTTTCAAAGGCCCGGCGAGCATTTCAAAATTCACCTCCAGCGCGAGCGCAGCCGCGCGCTCGAAGCCCGAGGCATCGTCGCTGACAAACAGGCCGCGCACGGCGAGCCGGCCGTCATGGTCACGGCCGACGACCGTAAGGACATAGACGATCGGCAGGTGCGGGGTGAAGTGTTCGGAGGCATAATTCAAAATCCGGCGGACGGGGGTGTCGGCGCGGCCCATCATCCGTTCCATGCCGAAGGCCGCGCCAATAAAATGGCTTTTGTTGATGCCTTCCGGTCCGCCGGTGCCCACGAAAATGTTCTTGTTGTAGCTGGCCATGCCGACGACTTCGTGCGGCACCACCTGCCCGATGGACAGAATCAGATCGTGATGGCCGGTGGCGATGAGATTGGCGATTTGGGCGGGCCAGGAAAAATCGGCCGCGCCTTCGGAGACCTGGCGGACAAAATCACCCGGGACGTCCCCGACGGTGACGGTGCCGGTGCGCCAGTCGTGGATGCGGAACCGTGTTTCCGGGACCCCGGCATACATTTCCCGGATTTGCCCGCCGGTCATGGGCGAGTGCGTGCCGAGCGCGGGCAGGACATCGGTGAGCTTCTCGCCGTAAAAATCGAACGCCAGCCGGGTGAGGCGACCGGCCTGGGAATGAAACCGGGTGAAGTCCGGCGGCACCGCCAGGACGCGCCGGCGCGGTCCCAGCTTTTCCAAGGCGGCCAAGAGGCCGGCGCGCAAATCGGCGTCGGACAGATTGTCGGTCACGGAGCCGCGGGCGAAATAGAGCATAAGTCAGCGCTGGATACGGGCGGAACCGCCTCGGGCGAAAGCCTGGACCTGTTCCAGCGTGGCCATGGTGGTGTCGCCGGGATAGGTGGTCAACAGCGCGCCGTGCGCCCAGCCCAGATTGACAGCCTCTGGTTCGGAAGCCCCGGAGAGCAGACCGTAGAAGAAACCCGCGGCGAAGCCGTCGCCGCCGCCGACGCGGTCAAGCACGTCCAGTTCGCAGGCGGGCGACTGATACGTTTTGCCGTTGATCCAGGCAACGGCGCCCCAGGTGTGGCGGTTGGTGGAATGCACTTGGCGGAGCGTGGTGGCCACGATTTTGATATTGGGAAATTTCTTCACGGCCTGGTCGATGACCGCATGGAACACCGCGGGATCGAGCTTGGATTTGGTTTCCACGTCCTGGCCGGCGATGCCGAGGCCTTTTTGCAGGTCCTCCTCGTTGCCGACGAGCACATCCACCTGCCGGACAATGCGGCCCAGGACATCGAGGGCGCGGGACTGGCCGCCCCAGGTCTCCCAGAGCTTTTGACGATAGTTCAAATCAAAGGAGACGACTGCGCCATGGGCTTTGGCGGCGGCCATGGCTTCGAGGATGAGCTGGCCCGTGGTTTCCGACAGGGCGGCAAAAATGCCGCCGCCATGGAACCAGCGGACGCCCGCGCCGAAGATTTCGTTCCAATTGAAATCGCCGGGCTTGAGCCGGGCGGCGGCTTCGTTGCAGCGATTGTAGAAGACAACCGGGGCGCGCACCCCCTGGCCGCGGTCGGAATAGACGGTGGCCATGTTGGGGCCGCGCACGCCGTCGTGCGCGAACCGCTGGTAGAAAGACTTGACGCCCATGGCGCGGACGCGTTCGGCGATCAGGTCGCCGATCGGATAGTCCACCATGGCGCTGGCGATGCCGGTATTGAGGCGGAAGCAGTCGGCGAGGTTGGCGGCCACGTTGAACTCACCGCCGCTGACATGGAGGTCGCAGCGGGTGGCCTTGCGGAACGGAATGATGCCGGTGTCCAGCCGGTGCACGAGCGCGCCCAGCGAAAGAAGATCGAGCGCACCGGAAGTTTTAATGTTCAAGCCGTAATTCATGTTGTCCAGAGCGTATAACGCCAAAGCGTCGGATGGTTAAATGTGAAGGAATTGCGCGGAATTGCAAGGTGGCAGCTTGGGAAAAAGGCCGGGGGAGAAACGAAACGGGCTCTCACCAATCCAGTCGCAGGTTTTCTTGCCAAGCGGGGAGCATACCTCCCTCTTCCCGAGGGAGATGCTCGGATGCTCGAGAACGAGACGATCTCTGTTTGCATGGATTCCTTGGGCGTCGTGTCGGCGGGCCGGTGCCGAACGCCCGCCCGCTAGTCGCCAGCTGAGGCCTCTTGTAGAATCCCTATACCCAAATTCAGTCACCGTTTGACCGGCCAACATGCGAAACTTGCTGAAAAAATGAAAACGCCAATGATGCCGGTTCTTGTCGGCCGCTGGTAACAGCCATGGCAAATAATGCAAAGAAATCTACCTCTCGTGGTTAGCATCCAGAACGTCGGTCATGGATGGTTGACATTAATTTGATATGAAGACAATGGAACTGTTGCCGCTCTTGGGTGTCGCTATCCTTCTTGCCATCCGCGCCGGGGCGACGACATTTTATGTGAATGTTGCCAATCCTTCACCCGCTGCTCCATTCACCAATTGGTCAACGGCGGCAACGGACATCCAGACGGCCATTGACACAGCCACGGACGGCGACCTGATTCTTGTCACCAACGGCATTTACAACACCGGCGGACGAGTCGTTTATGGTTCGCTGACCAACCGCGTGGTCATCGGCAAAGCGGTCACCGTGCAAAGCGTGAGTGGTCCAACAACAACTGTGATTCAGGGGAATCCGGGTATTGGCAGCAAACCGGTCCGCTGTGTGTACCTGACCAATTACGCAGTTATCAGCGGCTTTACACTTTCCAACGGGGCCACTTTGAATACCGGCGACTCCTATCAGGAAGATAGCGGTGGCGGCCTGCTCTGCTGTAGCAATTCCATCGCAACAAATTGCATCTTGACGCACAATTCAGCATATTTTTTTGGTGGCGGAGCTTTTGGCCTCGGTAGCTCCTACGAAACCACATGTGGGACCTTGACGAGTTGTTCCGTCCTGCAAAACGTCTCCTCCAACTATGGAGGAGGAGTGTCTGGGGTGACACTGACCAGTTGTTTGTTGTCAAATAATGTCGCGTCGATGGGCGGAGGCGCACATCAAGCCGTGCTGACCAACTGCATCATCACGCAAAATGCGTCGACCAATATGGGCGGCGGCACCTATTGGAGTTCGCTGTATGGCTGTTTGGTGACCAGCAACTATTCAAACGCCTATGGCGGCGTGTACATGTCCGGCAGCGGTCCTTACGGCGTTATGAATTGCACCATCATCGGCAATAATGCAGCCGGTGGGGCTGGCGGTCTCCAAGCCGGGTTCAGTTCCGTGTTCAATTGTATTATTTATTACAACACGGTAAGCACCGGCACTGCTTCGAACTATTCCGCCGGCTCAACATTTCAAAACTGCTGCACTCTGCCTAAACCTTCCGGAACATTTTATATCATCATTACGAATGCCCCAAGCTTTGTGGATTGTGCCAACGGAGATTATCATCTCCAATCAAATTCTCCCTGCATCAATTCCGGCCGTAATCCAGCCAGTATCCAAACCGACCTGGATGGCAACCCGCGAACTATCGATGGATTCGTGGACATTGGAGCCTATGAATATCAGGCGGCAAGCTCCATCCTGCCGTTCTACTTTGCGCAACAATATGGTTTGTCCGTGGATGGTACAATAGATTCCGATGGAGACGGCATGGACAACTTTCAGGAAGCGGAAGCTGGGACCAACCCCACCAACGCGGCATCGGTGCTAAGAATGACCTCAATTTCAAACAGCATTTCTGGCGCGACCGTGACATGGCAGTGCGTAAATTCCAGGAATTATTCTCTGCAGTGCAGTACGAACCTCGCAGCGCAACCCGCGTTCTCGACCATCGCCACCACCTTGTCTTCCCCATTCAGAACGACGCTCAGTTTCAAAGATACGAATGCCGTTGGTCCCGGGCCATTTTTCTATCGCGTCATAGCGGGTGGGTATTGAAAGCGAATGACGAAATGCGCGGCCGTTTTTGAGATTGGTTTGGCGTTGGCGTGAGGCTGGTATCCCCGGCATGTAGGCCCGGCATTTGCCGTTGGCGGAGAGGGCCGGGGTGAGGGTGAGCGTAAAACTCTCTTTCTCGAACGCAGTCGTCTTTCCTGCCCCAGCCTCCGATTCATGGGAAGTCCCCTATCCCATTCGGACCTGCTCACGGCCCATGAACCTGCACAAATCCGGTGCCGACGCAACGTCAAGCAGCGGGAACAACGTCTCCCTCTCCCCGGGGGAGAGGGCTGGGGTGAGGGGAAGCGGCGCCTTGCCAACCCACGAACCGCCCGCGTCTGCGGTTCCTAACGATAATATGTAATCAGTTGGATATCAACTGGTAAAACCGACTTGTGCTTGTAGGACTGTCATTGAAATAGGTGCAAACACTGCCATTATTTGTAACAGTGAACAAGGTAGTCCAATTTGTAAAATTAGCGGACGTTTGCATAGTGAGCAGGGTGCCCGACAAACTTTTTGGCTCCCAAACGATTCTTTTCGGACTACTTTCGGTAAGCCATAGGCGAACCGTCATTTGATTCGTGCCTGTTTGTAAAATTGGATAAATAAACGGCGCATTGGTTGAACCGTCAAAAGACCCCCAAAACTGTGAATCATCAAGGGCCTGATTCTCGGAAGTATGAGAATCGCTGAAAAACATCCGGCCAAGTTTGTTGAAAACAATTTGCACCGGCGGTTCGATAATGCCAGGACCTGCATCGTTTGTGTTTCCGTTAGCCGTGGCATCATTCAGCCAGTTGGTTGTTCCGGTGCGACTAAAATATTGAAGTTCGGGCGTGCCCGTCGTCACATCACCGGCGCTGAAGATAAAATCTGGCTGCCAAATGATACGCGCCATTTGTTGCTGTCTCAATCGGCCGTTAACCAGGTAGTTGTCCGTAAAAGAATTAGTGGTTGGCAAGAATGCGCCGGACTGTGAATCTACCTTCTGGCGAATGAAAATAATTTTATCCACGCCTGGTCGCCAGGCGCCGTTTACGAAGGAATTGGCATTGGTGCCGGCACCCACGACGCCTGAAAGTAAAGGTTCATAATTGACGTTGTTGGTTGATAGCAAATAAGCAAGTCCACCAACATCGTCATAGGTTAAACCAGTATAAAAATCTCCAGTGCCAATACGATTGGCAGACAGGTCATCAGCAACGGCGTCATATGCTTCAGCACCAAAATAGGCAGGAGAGGTAAAGATTGCATGCTCATGAACGCTGTCATATTCTTGACCTGAATAAAGGGTTTCGTTCACGTATGGACTTGGGGCCAAGTTTTGCGGGTCATAATTCAGCGTAACAATATAGTTAGTCAGCGTTGTGCCACTAAAAACAGCTAAAAGCAAGCTGGATTCGTTTGTTAAGATGGGGTTCCATTGACGCAATACATAGATGGATGGAGTGGGTTGCGCTAATCCGAGATGCTCTAACAACAAGGCAACGGTTTGCGACTTCAGGTCAAAAAGCGACTGAGCTTGGGCTTCAAAATTTTGGTGTCGAGAATCGTATGGATAATTTGTTAGCACAATCTGCGAAGCGGGAGGCAAATCATTTAAAAGCTGGATTGCACTTTCCACCGCCGCAACGCCATTGGATCCAAAGTAATCCAAAAAAGATTGGTCAAACCCGTAAGTAATCACCGGCACATTCCAACGATACCCGTTGCTGATATACATCGGCCCTCCAATATCGTCGGAGGAAATGACCCCGTTGGTCATCTGCATCCACGGCTGAATTGGCCCGAGCAGCGCAAATGCACTTGACTCGATGGTTGAGGCAGTAAGAAGCGCCGCGCTTAAAAAAATCGCAAAATGTTGCGACACGAAACTCATGATCCCATTTTGTTTAATCTCCTCATTTAACCAACGATGGCTTCAGATTTGGTTTGAGTCAAGCGGCAAACGCGATCCAGGGGCCTGAATTTTCACGGTTTTAAAAATTGCTTAACCAGGTCGTCAATGGCGGGCATTCTTCATTCGTCATTCTCCCCTTCGAGATTTCGAATCTCGGCCCTCGGATTTCACGGCCATCCGCTCTCCCGTTCTTACCTTCGTTTCCTTCTGTGAACTCTTCAATATTGAATTGATTTTGCCGGCCGAACTTTGGCGCTTCCGGTTCCGCGATTCGCGACCATTGCTGAAATTCTTTCCGCCTTCTGCTTTTCCGCATGCCCCGTTTCTGCTTTCTCGCCTTTTTCCCCTCCCTTCCAGATAAAACATTTCGTGGCAGATCGCAAACTTCAAACCCCATTCCGAACTCCGCACTCAAAGAGTTCCGCATTGTGAATCGTGAATCCAGGAAAAGTGTCCATCCCCGAAAGCGGGGTGCCGGAATCGAAGGCACATTGTCATTGCGCCGGGGGGCGCGCCTTTTCAAAATGAGGTGCAACAATTTCCAAACCAGCACATGAAAAATCAATTCGTCCGTTTGTTGATCCTGGCCCTGTTAAGCTGCGCGGCGGCGGCGCCGGCGCAGGTGGAGTGGGTGGTGCCGTCCATCGGCGGGCAGGGGGTCCTGCTGGAGCCCACGCGGCCCACGGTGTCGCTGCCCAACAGCATGGTGCGGGTCTATCCGGTGCGCAATGACCAGTTGGATGACCAGATCCATTCATTCCCGCTCACCCTCATTTCGCATCGGCTCGGCGAGTTGTTCTGGTTGCTGCCGTCCGACGGCGGTCCGGACGCGTGGGATCGCGCGCTGGCTTATGACCAGGAAACAGAGACGCCCTATTATTATTCGGCGCGCTTCGACGGTTCGCTCATCCGGGCGGAATTTTCGCCGACGGCACGCTGCGGTTATTTCCGGTTTACGTTTCCATCGGGCAAGCCGGCCGTGCTGCTGGCCAACCGGCGGGAGGGGGAGCTGAAGGACAATTCCGACGGCGCGGTGTCCGGCTTCGAGGAAATCCAGGGCGAGGGGCGGATGTCGTCCGGCAAAATGGCGGTCTTTGTGTATGGGGAATTTAGCGCGCCTGTGACCGTGGAAAAAGCGTCGGCCGGCAATGGGAATCGGCTGACGATTACTTCCGCCGGCGCGCAGAACGTGCTGGAATTTCGCTATGGCATTTCGTTCATCAGCGTCGAACAGGCGAAGGCCAATTTAAGAAAGGAAATTCCGGAGTGGAATTTCGACGGCATCAAGGAGGCGGCCCGCGCGCGGTGGAACGAGGCCCTCGGGGAGATCCAGGTGACCGGCGGCACGCCAGAACAGAAGCGGGTTTTTTATACGGCGCTGTACCGATGTTACGAGCGAATGGTCAATATCAGCGAGGATGGCCGCTATTACAGCGCGTTTGACCATCAGGTGCACGCGGATGCGCGTCCGTTTTATGTGGACAGTTGGCTGTGGGATATGTACCGCGCCCTCGAACCGTTGCAGACGCTGCTGAATCCGGAGATGGAAGCGGACAAGGCCCAGTCCTACGTCCGCATGTTCGAGCAGTCGGGCTGGCTGCCGTCGTTCGCGGTGCTGTGGGGCAACAACGAGTGCATGACGGGCAACCAGGCGGCGCCTTGGTTTGCGGATTGCTGGGCCAAGGGAGTGACGAATTTCGACCTGGCCGCGGCGTACGCCGGCGTGCGGAAGAACTCGCTCGAAGGGACCTGGCTGCCTTGGCGGCGCGGTCCGAAGTGCGCGCTGGATGATTTCCTGAATGAGCATGGGTATATGCCGGCCCTCAAGCCGGGCGAGGCCGAAACGGTGTCGCTGGTCCATCCCTTCGAACGCCGGCAGGCGATTTCAGTCACCGAGGCGCACAGCTATGACGACTGGTGCGCGGCGCAGCTGGCCCGCGATCTGGGCAAAGACGCCGACACGCAGCTGTTCCTGAAGCGGGCGGCCGATTACAAAAACGTTTTCCGGCCGGACAAGGGGCACGCCTGGCCCAAGGGCGCCGACGGCAAGTGGATCGAGCCTTTCGATCCGGGCTGGTCGGGCGGCATGGGCGGACGCGATTACACAACAGAAAACAACGGCTACACTTACGATTGGGACGTGCAGCACGACCTGCAGGGACTCGTGGAGCTGATGGGCGGCAAGGGGCCGGCCGAGGCCAGGCTGGACCAGCTTTTCCGCGAGGGGCTGGGCCGCAGCAAATATGAGTTCTGGGCAAAATTTCCCGACGCGAGTGGTTTGGTGGGACAGTTTTCGATGGGCAACGAGCCCAGCCTGCACATTCCTTATATTTATAATTATCTTGGCACTCCCTGGAAGACGCAGAAGCGGGTCCGCATGTTGCTGGATACGTGGTTCACCGAGACGACGCTGGGCATGCCCGGCGATGAGGACGGCGGCGGCATGTCGGCTTTTGTGGTTTTTTCCATGATGGGCCTGTATCCCGTGACGCCCGGACTGCCGGTTTATGATCTGGCCAGCCCGGTCTTCGACCGCGTCGATATCAAGCTGCATAACGGGAAGACGTTTTCGATTGTGTGCCGCCACAATTCCGCGAACAACAAATACGTTCAAGAAATCAAGCTGAACGGCCACCCGCAAACCAGGGTTTGGATACGGCATGGGGAGGTGGTGAGCGGTGGCGAGCTGGACTTGCAGATGGGCGATACGCCGAACCAGTCATTGGGCAGCAGGCCGGAGGATTTCCCGCCGTCGGCGCTGGCGCTTGATCCGAGGCAGTTTGAGTGACCGGCCCAACTAAAAAGCTGATACCATTGGATCAGGATTTGGCCGGGGGCGAAGGAAGTCAACGCGGAGCGTGCTTTTTTCGCAAACTGATTGAATCTTGACCAAAGACCAAGGAATGGGCATCGTGCCGGCTTGGATGGCCTTGAAGTTACCCTTGGGGCTTTAGGAGGTCCGCACTATTTATCCGACTTCATCGCTTCCTGCCCGACGCGCGTATGGCCCAATCTCATAATCGTTATTTGATCATCGTCATATTGGGCGCGCTTTCGACCATCAGCCCGTTCGCCATTGACATGTACCTGCCGGCGTTTCCCCAAATCGCCGCCGCGCTGCACACCTCGACCGCGCGGATTTCCCTGTCGCTCTCCAGCTATTTCGCCGGGCTGGCCGCCGGCCAGCTTTTTTACGGGCCGCTGCTGGATCGCTTTGGCCGCAAACCGCCCTTGTATGCCGGACTAATTCTGTTTATTGCGGCGTCGGTGCTTTGCCTGTGCTCGCGCACCGTGGAATGGCTCATGGCGCTGCGCTTCGTGCAAGCGCTGGGCGGCTGCGCGGCGCAAGTTGCGGCCCTGGCGATGGTCCGGGATTTTTTTCCCGTGAAAGAAACCGCCAAGATCATCTCGCTGCTGATTCTGATCATCAGCGCTTCGCCGCTGCTGGCCCCCAGCCTCGGCGTTTATGTGGCCGGGCAGCTCGGCTGGCAATGGGTGTTCATCGTCCTGTCCGCGTTCGTGGCCCTGATGCTGGCGGTCTGCTGGTGGTGTTTGCCACCAGGCCACCAACCCGACCGCGGCGTCTCGCTGCGGCTCCGGCCCATTCTTCACAATTACGCCACCGTGCTGAAGGAGCCGCAATTTATCACCTATGCCCTCGCCGGCGCGTTCGCGTTCTCGGGCCTGCTGGTCTATGTGGCCAGTTCGCCCATCATTTTCATGGAGGTGTTTCACGTCAGCCCGCAACGCTTTGGCGCCATCTTTGCGGGCCTGTCCGTGGGCTTTATCGGCAGCAACCAGCTCAACGTCTTTTTGCTGCGCAAATTTTCCAGCGAACAGATTTTCCGGGCCACGCTGCTGGTGGAATGTCCCGTGGCGCTCCTGTTTTTGGCGGGGACGCTGTGCGGTTGGTTCGGCCTGGGCACGACGCTCGCGCTGCTGTTCATCGCCCTGGCCAGCCTCGGCCTGGCGTACCCAAACGCCGCGGCGCTGGCGCTGGTGCCTTTCGACCGCAACATCGGCAGCGCCTCGGCGATGCTGGGCTTCCTCCAAATCGGCGTCTCCGGCCTCGCGTCCGCCAGCGTCGGTGTCTTTGATTCGCACACAATGCTGCCGGTGACACTGGTGCTGGCCGCGACCTCCTGGATCGGTTTGGGGATCTTGCTCGTCGGCAAACGCCGCATTCCTGGTTTGCGTTACGTCGAGGAAAAGGACGCCCACCTGCTGCCACCATGAGAATCCTTAAGTGGCGGGGACGAATTTTTGGAGCCATTTGGTGAGGCCGAAGAGGGCCAAAAAGATGGCGGCGCTCAGCCAATGCTGGATTTGCGGCGCGACGGCCAGCCAGTCCACCAGCACGATGCCGGCCAGGAAATTGCTGACGACCCAGCCAACATTAATGTCGCCCCCCGCCAGAATGAACCGGATATAGCGGCCGATCCACAGTACCAGCACGACGGATATCCAGATGGCCGACAGGCGGTATTCACCGGTGTTTATGGCCAGGGCCAGGAGGATGGGTGCGGCCAGCAAAGCCAGGGGCCAGAGGGGGATTCGACCGCGGGAACTTTCGCGCCGGGCGACGTAAGTGAGCCCGACCACATAGCAGGCGAGGGCCGCGCCGCCAAAGATGACCAAGCCGTTCAGGCCTTCGAAGGCGGTGGCCCCGGCGATAAAATAGACCCAGAACCGGCAGGCGCCCATGAGCCACGGGGACGCCATGAAGAATTTGTGGCTGAAGTCGTAAAGCACGATGAACAAGGCCAGCATCACGGCCCCGGCGCCGGCCAGCTTGCCGCACCACAGCAGGAGGAAGATGCCGAAGGCCAGTTGGGCAAAACCCAAGCTCCACACGCTGGCGGCCGTGATCCGGCCCGCCGGGATGGGCCGTTCCGGCCGCCGCAACCGGTCAAACTCCTCGTCGAAGGCGTCGTTCAGGAACATGCCGCCGGTGTAGAGCAGGCTGACGCCCAGAATGAGAAGGGGCAGTTTCCCGAAGGTTCCGCCGCCGCCGAGCCACCAGCCCGCCAGGCAGTTGGACCAGACCGTCGGCAGATTGGAGACGCGGCCCAGGACGAGCAGGGTGCGGAACCATGGGTTCATCGACCGCGAATGAAACCAAAAACGGCCGGGAGTGGAAAGGAAGTTCGGTCAGGCCAGGCCGCGCTCCCGCAGCTGCCCCAGGGTCCACTCGTACTCGGCCACCACTTGATCCACGACGGTTTGCGATTTCAGTTCGGGCGGCAGCACCTCCCAGGTGTAGGTTTCCATTTCGAGGTGGGAACAGAGCTGCGGGGTCTGGGAAAGAAGGTCGAGCACGCCGAGCAGGTGGTCTTTGGTATGGTCAAACGGCGGGGCGGCCGGCGCATGGAGCGGGACGTGAAAATGAATCCGCCATTCGGGCAATTCCGCCCCCTCGCCGTACGCGGACCGCGCATAGGCCAGGGCGTCCGGCAAATCCGGGAAAATCGTCCGGTTGCCCGCCGAGTCCCGCGCCACGACCTGGTGGAGATAGATATCGTCGGCAAATTTCCTCAGTTCCTGGCACGCCTCCGGCGTGGGGACCACCTTGAGGGCGGAACTCAACTGGATCTTGCTGATGTTGATGCCGTGGTTGAGGAGGCAGCCCAGGGCATTTTGCGGCTCCTCGTATTCGACGGCGAAATGGCAGGTGTCGTAATTGACGCCCAGATGCGCCGCCAGCCGCTCGTCGCGGGGATGTTCCTCGCGCAGATGATCGAAGAAATTGATGGTTTCGGCCGTGCTCTCGAGCAGGCAGAGGGGTTCGGGTTCCAGGGCCAGGTGCAGTTTGCGGCCGGTCCGGGAGCTGATGCGGGCAACGTGTTCCACGGTGCGCCAGATGTTCTGGCGGATCATTTTGATGGCGTCAAGCGAAGGGGAAAGCGGCTTGTACGTGCCGGGCACCGTGCTGACGCTGCCCTCGAGGCCGGGCGGCACCAGTTCGGACAGGAGGTTGAAGAGCAAATTGGTGTAGGCCACGCGGTCGGCAAACGCCCAGTCGGGATTATAAACGTGCTCCTTGACGCGTTTGCCATGGAACTGACCGTAGGCGAAGCCGTTGATCGTGAAAACGTAGCAGGAGTTTTTGCCCAGCCACCGGCGAAACTCCAGGAGCGTATCGCGATCGCTCAGCTGCGTCGCCGCCTGCTGGCCCAGGCGCAGGCCGATGGCGAAGGGTTTCCCGGGGCAGACCCGCTCGCGCACGGCGAGGGTGTCTTTTTGCAGGAACAAAAAAGTCTCGGGCCAGGTTTCACCCCGGTGTACATTCGTGCAGTAAGCGAACTGAAGCGAATGGTTAAGTTGCATGGGTTCCGGGGCCAAGATGCGCCTTAATCAGCGGATTGCAAGCGCTAATAAGTGAAAACCTGGAAACGGGCGTTGACACGTTTGCGCCGGGGGTTTAATTTCCCGGAAAAGCAACAGACCATGTTACTTCGTATCAGTTTAATCTTGGCCATCCTAGCCGGTCTCGGCGCGGGGGGTGTGGCTTACTACGAGTTTACCACGCAGATTCCGCAGTTGACGCAACAGCGGGACAAAGAAAAGGATGACTATCATTCAGAAGTCACCGCGCACACCAAGACCAAGGCCGAACTGAAGAAGACCCAGGGCGAACTGGCCCAGACCCAGCAGGACCTGGCCGACACGAAGACGCAGTTGACCAAAACCGAGGCGCGGGCTGACGCCCAGCAGAAACGCGCGGACGATCTTTCCGACAAGCTCGCCAAGACCACGTCCGACCTGCAGCAATCGCACGATTCCCTCGTGGCCTATCAGGCAAGCGGCCTGACCGCGGATGAGGTGGTCAAGCTCGATAAGAACTTCAAGGACGCTCAACTACAAATCGCCGTGATCAACGGAGAGAAGTCAATTTTGCAGCGGCAGTACGCCACCATCAAGGCCAAGTACGATGCGATTGTGGGTACCAGTCCGGATATTCTCCTCCCCTCCGATTTGCGGGGCAAGATTCTGGTGGTTGATCCGAAATGGGATTTTGTGGTTCTGAGCGTGGGGGCGACGCAAGGGGCGGTTCAGGACGGCGAAATGCTCGTGAGCCGCGACGGCAAGTTGGTGGCCAAAGTGGTGATTCGCACGGTCGAGAAAGACCGCTGCATTGCCAACATTGTCCCCGGCTGGAAAATGGGCGAAGTCATCGAAGGCGATATTGTGACGCCGGCTCATCCGGCCTCTTCTTAACATGAAACTCCGCGCCACACCGCTATTGTTGGTGCTTCTCTTGGCCGCTCTGGCGGTGGTTATTACGGGTTGCTCCTCCACTGAACCGGATAATGCGTCGGTCCGTCCCTGGAACTCGCCGGAAGGCTGGCAGGGCGGGGCGCTCGACGGTCTGATGGACCAGCAACATCGGTAAGGCCAACGCCGAATTCGGAATTCAGCCGCTTCGCCGCACGCAGCGGGTGGGGGTAAAAATAAAATTCACTTTGGCGTCGTGCGCTTCGGCGGGGATTTTTTCCAGCAGTTGAAAGTCGTAAGCCACGCCGCATTTCACGCCGCTGGCCACGGCCAGAATCCGGTCGTAAAATCCCCGCCCGCGGCCCAGCCGGTTGCCTCCCAGGTCGAAAGCCACACCGGGCACGAGCACCAGATCGAATCGGTCCAGGGGGATCTGCTCGCATTCGGGCAGCGGCTCTGAAACGCCAAACTTTCCGGTGACAATGTCGGTCTCCAGACTTTTCACGCGCCGGGCGGAGTAGAATTGCAACGCGGCATCAAAGGCGGGCAGAGCGCAGATTTTTTTGGCCGGCAATAATTTTTCGAGCAGCGGCCAGACGTCGAGTTCATCCACGAGCGGCGCGAAAAACAAGATCGTGTGGGCGCTTTGCAATTGGGGTTCGAGCCGGGCGCATAAATCGAGCGATTCGGCCAGCCGCACGGCCAGCGAAACCCGGCCCAGCGCCGCGCGGATTTGCTGACGGAGTTCGGCTTTGGTTTCAGGGTTCGCCATGATTGGTTGGGGCGCATCATTTCCGGGCGTCGGTTGCTTTTCTTTTTTCTGCGAACTCGGCCCGCCACTTTTCAACGCGTTCCTTGATTTTCTTTTCCACGCCCTGGTCGGTGGGCTCGTAGAATCTCCGGTCCACGCCAAGGTAATCCTGCGCCACGAAATGGTCCCTGCCCTCGTGGGCGTATTCATAGCCCTGGCCGTGCGCCAGCCTTTCGGCGCCCCGATAATGCGCGTCGCGCAGGTGTTCGGGCACGGGGATGGTGCGGCCCGAGCGCACGTCCTCCAGCGCCGCGCCAATGGCCATCACGGCGCTGTTGCTCTTGTTGGCGGTGGCGATGTAAATCGTGGCCTCGGCGAGCGGAATCTGGGCCTCGGGCCAGCCGACAAAGTCGGCGGCGGCGAGGGCGGAAGTGGCCAGCACCAGGGCCATGGGATCGGCCAGGCCGACATCTTCGGCGGCGCAAATGACGATCCGGCGGGCAATGAATCGGGGGTCCTCGCCCGCGTGGATCATCTTCGCCAGCCAGTACAGCGCCGCGTCCGGATCGCTGCCGCGCATGGACTTGATGAAGGCCGAAATCGTATCGTAATGCGCATCGCCGTCGCCATCATAGACCACGGCCTTCTTTTGGATGCTCTGCTCGGCCACGGCCAGCGTGAGGCGAATGATTCCGTCCGCGCCGGGGGCCGTGGTGAGCGCGGCAATTTCGAGCGAATTCAGCGCCTTGCGCGCGTCGCCGTCGGCGATGCGGGCCAGATGCCGGAGGGCGTCGTCGTCCGCCGCGAGTTTGAGGTAACCGAGTCCGCGGTCGGCGTCGGCGAGAGCGCGTTGGATGAGCGCCCGCAGTTCCGCCTCCGTCAACGGCCGCAGTTCAAAGATCTGCGAGCGCGAGACGAGCGGGGAATTGACGAAGAAGAATGGGTTGTGCGTGGTGGCGCCGATCAGCTTGATGACGCCGCTCTCGACATCCGGCAGGAGGACGTCCTGCTGGGCTTTGTTGAAGCGGTGAATCTCGTCGATGAATAAAATCGTGGACAAGCCGGTGTTTTCAAGCCGATTGGCGGCGGCGGACAAGACCCGCCGCATGTCCGCCACGTTTGATTCCACCCCGCTCAACCGTTCAAACTTGCTTTTGGTCTGGCGGGCGATGATTTGCGCGAGGGAAGTTTTGCCGGTGCCGGGCGGGCCGTAGAAGATCAGCGACTGGATGCGGTCGGCCTCAATGGCGCGGCGCAGCAACTGGCCTGGCCCCAGAATATGGGACTGGCCGGCGTATTCGTCCAGGTTGCGGGGCCGCATGCGCGCGGCAAGCGGCTGGCTGGCAAAGGTGTCGGGCGCCGGCGCACTGTTTTCCGGCGGCGAGGTTTCCGCCGTGTGTGAAAACAAGTCATCTCGTGCCATGCCTCAAAATTAGCACCGGCCCGGCGGCGTCCAAAAAGAAAAATGCCGAAATCCCGCGCCGGATCAAAGCTGTTGGAGACGGAAAAAAATCGCGGGCTGGCTGCCGTCCAGGTTAAGCGAATCGTTGACGTCGCTCTGCTCGTGATTTAGCAGGGGCGCCCAGACGATCGGCGGCGTGAGATTGGTCGTGGACTGCACCTGATAGGTTGCGCCCGGATGGCCGAACAGATTCAGCACGTCCCCCTGGCTGGCGGAGGCTTGGAATTGCAAAAGCGGATTAGCGCCCACCACCACGACCTGACCGGACCCAGGGATGACATTGGCATACGATGAGGCGTCACTCTTAATGCCGCTGGCGCCGGTGATCGGCACGTTGACGAACGCGGACGGCTGGGCGGGCAGCGCCTGGAAGTTCAGTTGTGCGATGGTGTTGCTGCCGGCAAACGATTGACCGGGATCGATCTGCATCTGAACCACGGCCGTGGAATTCTGCATCTGCAACGATCCCGCCACGACCGGCGGGGCAAACGTCAGCGTGGGCGTGCCGAGCTGGCCGCCTGGCCAGGCCACGGTGAACTGGAGATTCGTGATTTCATCGCTCGCGCCCAGTATGATGGGCAGGACTCCCGGCTGGCCCGTCTGGATCGCGGTTGTACCCAGACCCACCTGCAAGTAATCGGTTACCACGATCAACAAGGTTTCGGATGAACTGAGGCTGGGGTTGGTATTGTCGTTGATGGTGACGATAAGGGCGTTAGTGGTGGACGCATAGTCGAGCCCGGGGCACCAGGCAAAGGTTCCATTGGTTGGGTCAATCGTGGCGCCCGGAGGGACATCGCCGGCGAGACTGAACGTGAGTTGGTCGCCCGTGGTATTAGTGGGAATGACGGACTGCTGATCGTACGTGCCTGGGGTGACGGTGAAACCGCAGAAGATGGCCTCGTTAGAAAAGGGGCTTTCGTTGCCGGCGGCGTTATAGGCCTTGGCGGCAAAGAAATAGGTGATGTCTTCCGAAAGGTCGGGCAGCACGGCATTGGTGACGTCGCCGACCGCGACCTTGTTGGTGTACTGGCCGCTGGCGCTGCCATAATAAATGTTATAGCCGGTAACCGTCGGGTCGGTGCTGGCGGTCCAAGTCAGGCTCGCACCGACCATGCCGGCGGCCGTGCCAGGCAGCAGGGCGGCCAGCAGGAACGAGGCGAACCGGTTCACGAAGGTGTTCTTCAGCAGGAACCACGTACTAAAACAAAAAGGACGCACGCCCTGTGGCAACGCAAGTGGCCTGCCAATCTAATGGAAGTGATGCGCAATTTCAGCGATTCGATGGCGGGGCGGCGCGCGGAAGGGAGGGGGGTGAAAAATCAATTGTAAAATCAGGCACTTAAGGCCAGGCGGGCGTTTTTCGTTGGACCGCTTAAATTAAGCGGGTTGAAGTATTCGAATTAGTAATTGCGATGGCGTTGGATTGCTTTAAGACAGGGGTGAAGACAGGTGTGTCTCAACAAACGCAGCGACGGGACGGTGGGCGCGAAGGACGATTGCAGAATGACGAATTGCCCCGGATGGCGGAAGGCTGGAAAACGGAAATATTTAACGCTCAACATTCAACACCCTACGTCGAAGGAAATCTAAAGCAGGCAAAAAAAGAGCCCGTCCGAGGACGGGCGAAAGAACCCCCGCAATTGCCGTGTCGAACTCGATCCTTTGAACATGTATTGCTACATGTGGAACTTGTTTATCCGCTTTCGACTTCCAGTTAAGGCGTGTCGGCCGCGAACAGAACGTACTCCGCGATCGTTTTTATTACGGTTCAAGGACTGTTACGAATCACGAACAAAGCAGGGAAAATCTGCTTTTAATCAAAGATCAATTTCTGCTAAATACATCGTCCTTTTGGGGGAGGTACTCAAGAAATATCTTCAGAAAAATTTTGGGCCTGGACTTCGCAAAGGCTTGCCTTCGGACTGGGCGGGGATTTTAATGACATCTTTTCCTGTCGGCTTCAATTTTCGTCGAGGCACGCGCGCACCGTGCGGGCCAGTGTCTGGGCGGCAAATGGTTTGGCGAGAAACTGCACGCGGCCGCCCGGCTGGAGGCCGCCCGTGAGAGTGTCCGCACTGTAGCCGCTGACGAAAACGATTTTCAATTTTGGATTTTTCTGCTGCAGTCTCTGGCCCAGTTCTTTTCCCGTCAGCCCGCCTGGTAGGATTAGGTCGCTCAACAGGAGGTTGATTTCGAGGCCGTGGTCCTGCCAGAGACCGAGCGCGGCGACGCCGGTGGCGGCTTCAAAACAACGGTAGCCCAATTCGGCGAGGCAGCGGTGGACCGAGGCCCGCAAGGCATCGTCGTCTTCCACCAGCAAAATCGTCTCGGAGCCGCCCGCGGCCGAGGCCAGGGTGGGCGGGGCCTCCGGCGGCTGGCCCGGGGCCTTGAGCAGGCGCGGGAAATAGATGTCGAAAGTCGTGCCTCCGGGCTCGCTGGAAACGTGGATCCAGCCCTGATGTTGCTGAACGATGCTGAACACCGTGGCGAGCCCCAGGCCGGTGCCCTTGCCGACGTCCTTGGTGGTGAAGAACGGTTCAAAAATGCGCGGTAGGATTTCCGGGGCGATGCCGGAACCGGTATCGCTGACGCTCAAGCGAACGAAGGAGCCCGGGCGCGCCTGCGGCGACTGCAACACGGCCAGCTCGTCCATTTCCACCGTCGCGGTTTCAATGACCAAATGGCCGCCGGCAGGCATGGCGTCCCGGGAATTGAGGGTGAGGTTCATCAGGACCTGGTCGATCATGCCCGCATCGGCCAGGATGAACACCGGTTGGGGCGCGTATTTGAACTGGATCTGGATGTCCTCGCCCAGGATTCGCCGGAGCATCTTGGTCATGTTGGCGATGGAGTCGCCCAAGTCGAGCTCGCGCGGTTGCAGCCGTTGCCGGCGGCTGAATAACAGCAACTGGCGGGTCAGATTGGCACCCCGCTTGGCGGCCGTCTGGATTTCCGCGAGGCACAGCTCCTGTTCGGGCGTAAATTTCGCGTCCATCTGAGCCAGCTCGATCTGCATTTGAATGACGGCGAGAATGTTGTTGAAGTCGTGCGCCACGCCGCCGGCCAGCTGTCCGATGGCTTCCATCTTCTGCGACTGCCGCAATTGTTCCTCCAGCAGTTGGTGGCGGGTGATGTCGTTCGCGATGGTCGCCGCCCCGACGACATTGCCGTGGCCGTCTTTAACGGGGGAAATGCTGGCGGAAATGCGGATTCGCTTCCCGTCTTTGCGCACCCGTTCAGTGTGCAATTGCCTGAAGCCTTCGCTGTGGCCGATGCGGTCCAGGATGCGGGCGTGTTCGGCCTGCAGGTCCGGCGGAAACAGGTTTAGGTCCGGGAGGCCGACGATTTCCGCCGCGCCATAACCAAAGATGACTTCGGCGCCGTGGTTCCAACTGGTGATAACGCCCGCCAGATTGCTGCCGATGATGGCTTCCTCGGATGATTCCACGATCACCGCCATTTGCTGCAATTGCTGTTCCGCCGCCTTGCGCTCGGTGATATCGACCGCCACCGCCAGCAAAGCGGGGCCGCTCTGGCCGGGCATGGCGAACGGTATTTTAATGGTTTCCAGGATTCGCACGCCGCCATCCTTCAACGTGAGCCGCTCCTCAGGGATGAATTTTGGCCGGCCGCCTTCAATCACCTCGAGGTCGTCGCGCCGGAAGGCCTCCGCCTGCGCCTGGTCGGACATGCATTCGGAATCGCGGCGGCCGATCATTTGCTCGACGGTCAGGCCGTGGGCGGCGGCAAAGGCGCGGTTGACGAGCAGGAGCCGGCTCTGGCTGTCTTTGGCGAAAATGTAGTGCGGCACCAAGTCGATGACCTGCCGCAACAGCCGTTCCCGGTCGAGCACAGCCTCTTCGGCCTTTCGCCGGTCCGTCACGTCGTGAAAACTCCAGACGCGGCCGATGATTTTGTCGCCCAGCCGCTGGGGGTGCGAAACGCGCTCGATGATCCGGCCGTCCTTCAGGTTGAGAATGTCGGAGGAGATTTTTTCCGGATCGGCGTAATGTTCTTTGACGCGGCCGAGAAATTGTTCCGGGTCCACGACCTGGGTTTGCGCCAAGGCCAGCACGGCCGGATCCTCTCCGGCCTCGGCCAGGGCCCGCGGAATGTTCATGATCTCCAGGAAGCGGGTGTTGAAACTGGTCACGCGCTGGTTGAGGTCCACCACGAGCAGGCCGTCGTTGGTGGCTTCCATGGTGGTGCGCAGCAGGGCCACCGAAGAGGCCAGCACCCCGGCCTCCTGCTTGCGGGAGGTGACATCGAATAATATTCCCTGCGAACCGATGATGGTCCCGTTGGCGTCAAATACCGGCGTGTTGACGACATGGAGGTAGAGGATGCGACCATCGCGGTGATGAAACTCATCCATCACGTCCACTGTTTTCCCGGTGCGCAGGATCTGGTCGTGGGGATCCGGCGCCTCCGCCTTGAACTGGCCTCCGGTCCCGGCCAACTCGGCGGGCAGCTTGCCGAGGCATTGATCAGGGGAGAGTCCGCACAACTGGCAGAAGAAGGGATTGACGAAGACGTAGCGCCCGGCGGCGTCCTTTCGGAATATGCCTACGGGCATCTCGTCCACCAGGGAATGATAAAGTGCCGTTTGGTACGACATCAAGTTTGGTTGGTTTGTGGATGGATTTTTCGGCTGTCATTCAAGCAATTTCGCCCGGTCCAACGCAACACAATACGCGGTGCGCGCGTAAAGCAGTTGCCAAGCCACCCGTTGCAGGCTGCTGGGGCTGTTCGACGGGGCACGATTTTATGGCTGGTCATGAGGGGCGGCGTCTGGTAGAACCAATAATCCCGCCCAAGAAGATTCTCGTGGATTTGGGCTTTGGCGCGATGGCAAATCGCCGATGGCAATCCATGAGCAGTTAGGTCAAACGCGATTTTGAGGTCAAATATGACATTTCCGGTCTTTTTCCATGACGCCACGGGCAATGAGCCTTATGACTACCAAGTCCGTCTGGCCCGTGGTGAATGCGTATCGCGACTCATCAACATCCCGACCGGATTGGGAAAGACCGCCGCCGTGGTGCTTGCGTGGCTTTGGAATCGTGTCCAACTTCAAGACCCGAAATGGCCGCGCCGGCTCGTCTATTGCCTGCCGATGCGGACGCTCGTGGAGCAAACTGAAACCAGCGTTCGTTCATGGCTGGACAAATTGAAACTGGCCGATGCCGTTGGCATCCATGTCCTCATGGGTGGCGAAGAATTGGATCGCGATTGGGACGTCCGTCCCGAACGCCCCGCAATCCTCATTGGCACACAAGACATGTTACTCAGTCGCGCGTTGAATCGCGGCTATGGCATGAGTCGCTACCGCTGGCCCATGCACTTCGGATTGCTCAACAACGATTGCCTCTGGGTGATGGACGAGACGCAACTCATGGGCGTCGGCGTGGAAACCAGCGCACAACTGGACGGCTTCCGACACATGGGGGCAAAGCCCTCCTTCGGCGTGTGTCCGACGTGGTGGATGAGCGCGACGCTTGATGACGCGCGCCTAACCACCGTAGATCATCCGAAGCCCGCTGATGGCTGGCTCGTTGAACAACTCAGCGACACCGAACAATCCAGCGGCAGGCCGCATGATCTCATCACCGCTGCGAAGAAATTATCGCGGGCTGCACTTAAAGACGCGTCTGCTCCGCTCACGCTCAATTCCGCAACAAAAGATTACGCTGGGCAACTTGCCAAGCTCGTCAAAGAGCGTCACAAAACCGGCACGCTCACGCTCGTCGTCGTGAATCGTGTCAAACGGGCACGGGAAATTTTTGAAGCTCTCACCACGGGAAAGAATCCGCTCTATGACCGCGAGAAAGTTGCCCTCATCCACTCGCGCTTCCGGCCAGCAGATC
>JBEKZM010000107.1:0-34623 GCA_049509875.1 Verrucomicrobiota bacterium
GTGCAGTTTGGTTTTTCGCTTCGTGTAAGCCGGCATCGCTATATATCACCATAAAGGTGATGTATTGTCAAGCGCTTTTTCACCTGAAAATGCTTTTCCTTGGGGCTGGCTAAGGTTTGGGGGAGAAAGCCAGTCAGGCGCAGCCGAATCACGCCAAATGCCACGGCGCGCGGTAGCGCCGCGACAGGAATTCGCTCGCCGCCCGGTCGCCGTGAATCCGCTCATGCTCGACATCCCACTGGAGCTTCCGGCCGGTGAGCATGGAAATCAAACCGAGATGGCCGGGTATGGCCGAGTGATGCGCCGTTTGCACCGGCGCGATGGTGGGCTGGCGCGACTTGACGCAATCGAGGAAATTGCGCTGGTGGCCGGGCGAATCATACAACTTCACCTTGCGCAGTTCCTCCGGCAGGTTCCGGCCCTTCTTCCAGTCCGGATTGGACGCCTCGAATCCACCGCGATCCACCCACACCCAGCCTTCCGTGCCAATCCATTTGGTGCCGCCGCGAATGTCATCATACCCGCCGGCGATGATCATGGTGATGTTGGCCGGATACTTGAGCTCGATGCGGTATTTCGTGCAAGTGTTCCAGAGCGCATCCGGCGCCGGAAAGTCGCCGTGACCTTCAATCTCGGAGGGACCCGAGCGATCAAATCCCAAACCCCAATGCGCGATGTCGCCATGGTGCCCGATCCAGTCCATCAACTGGCCGCCGCCCGTGTTGTAATTCCAGCGCCAGTTCATGTGAACGCGCTGCTTGATATAGGGCTCCATCCGCGACGGCCCGATCCACGTCTCATAATCCAGTTCGGGCGGCGGCTCGCTGACGGCCAGTTTCCAGGCTTCGCTGCCGGGGCGGACCTGCGCCAGGTCGGAGATTTTACCGGGGAGCGCCTCCAGCCTGGCCTTCAATTCGGGCGCCGAGCCCGCAAAGTCATAATGCCCGGAAGGCAGCCCCACTTCCACCCGCGTCACCTCGCCGATCAGTCCATTGCGGACGATTTCCGCCGCCTTGTGAAAGGGCGGCTGTGAGCGCTGCCAGGAGCCGGTCTGCCAAATGATTTTGTGCTCCTCAACGGCGTGCACGATGGCCCGCTGCTCGGCGATGGTGCGCGCCAGCGGTTTCTCGCCATAAACGTCCACTTTGCGCCGCGCCGCTTCCGTGGCCGCCAGAGCGTGCCAGTGGTCCGGGATGGCGATCATCACCGCATCGAGGTCGGGACGCGCAAGCATTTCGCGATAGTCGTGATAAGCCGCGCAGTCCTTGTTTTGATAATGTCCGTTGATGGTATCCACCGCGCTCTGCAAATGGTTCTTGTCCAGATCGCAGGCAGCGACGACCTGACAATCTTCCTCCGCCAAGAACGCCTGCGTATTGCCCGGACCCTGCATGCCCCAGCCCAGCACACCCAGGTTGATTTTGTTTGACGGGGCGATCTTGCCGTCCCGGCCCAGCACCGAACCGGGCAGGAGAGCGGGCATGACCGCGCCCGCGCCGGCAACCTTCAAAAACTGCCGGCGATTCAAATGCTTCGAGGTTGGAAACTTCTTCATAAAGGCGAGCGTGATGTATTTAGGTTGATGTCAAATCATTCAAGGTTGGAACGCCGAATGGTTGCGGCAAGTGGTTGGATTGGCAATGCTTTTTTTTTGCGACGATTTACGACTTGCGATCCGAATGGACATTGAAACGGGCTGAAGCCCAATCCAAGACACCCGGAGCGGCCTTCGAATTCCAAAACCTGCACGTTTACGTGGCGAAGGAGCATTAGGCCTTTGCTCAATTCGAGTTAGCACTTATGATTAATTTGACGGCATCGATTAACATTGATACTTCGTCGTCGATGCGGTACGATGGTATGCATGAAAGCAGCTCCAGGCAGAACGCACATCACCGACGACATGGGCAATGACGTGGTGACCTCCTCTCAATTCGACGCGGAATATGCCGCCCTTAACGCGGTGGCCGAGACCGCCGAACAGGAACACCGGGCGCATTGCCTTTTGCTGACGCACAATTGTCCGCTTTGCCAGGTGCTGGCCGAGTTGGACGAAGTGCGCAACGAACAGCACCAGGCGCACCGCAATTGAGCCAGCCCGCCGGGTAATGCGGCCATACGGGCGCCGAAGGCAACAGACTTCGCGCCGCCTGCCGGGCGGAGTATGGCAAAGGGCCGCTGTTTCAACTGGCAGCGTTGTCCCCCATCCCAAAACTTCAGGGAAGCGCGGCCGTCGTCGCGAAGAGTTCTGCGTGCGGAGCATTCACCGCCGCTGTTCAGCCGCACCACACACTGAAAAACAAAGGAAGGTCTTCGCACGCGCGAAAGCACGGGGCAAAAAGTTGCCCGTTGGTTCAGGCTGGTTTACTTTTGGGGCAGCAATGCAAGCATCAAACAAATCGGACGCTGAACCGGGCCCTTTGCAGATTGTCCTCATTGGGCGGCGTCCCAAATTCACGCTGATCCGGATACTCGTGCTGGTGTCGGCGGTGGCGGTCACGAAATACTTTGTCCTGCTGCCCATCCGCGTCGAGGGCATTTCCATGGAGCCAACCTATCGCAACCACAAGATTGATTGCGTCAACCGGCTCGCTTATTGGTGGCACGAACCGCATCGCGGCGATGTGGTGGCCATTCGTTATTCCGAACCCGGGGCTTTTTCGGAGCCGAGTCAGATGCTGATGAAACGAATCATCGGCCTCCCGGGCGAGAGCGTCACCTTCCATGACGGCCGCGTCTATATCAACGGCCGATTGTTGGACGAACCTTATCTCAAGACGCCCTGCGACTGGGAACACGCGTCCATCCGGTGCGGCCCGGATGAATACTATGTGGTGGGCGACAACCGTTCGATGCCTTTCGAATATCATGTGCAGGGCCGCGCCAGCCGGGATCGTATCATCGGCAAAGTGCTGTTATGAAATTGGCCATCCGGGTCGCGCTGGCCGCCGCGCTCGCCGGCCTGGGCGTTTGGCTGTGGACGGTGCTCTTTCCCAGCCCGGAAAAGATCGTTTTGAAGAGAATCTCAAGCCTCGCCGCCATCGCCACGGTCAACGCCGGCGACGGCCCTCTCACCCGCGCCAACAAGGTCAGCAACCTGATCGGCTTTTTTTCGACCGACGCTGAAATCCACTACGACATAGCTGGCTTCGGCGCGCGCTCATTGTCTGGCCGCGACGAAATCAGGGAGGCCGCCGCCGGGGGATTCGCCGGCGCAGGTTCGTTAAAGGTCCGGTTCCAGGATGCCACCGCGCGCGTGGCCGCTGACCGGCAAACCGCCGAAGTCAGTTGCACTGCCACCGTGACCGCCAACGACAGCAAGGACATCGGAGTCCAGGAACTGCGTTTTCAATTCCGGAGGATTGACGGGGACTGGTTGATCACGCGCGCCGAATCGGTGAAGACGTTGCAGTGAGACCGAACCAAAGGTAGGCGGGGCGCCAGGTGGGGCGAGATTAGGTCGCCTTCCAAACCAGCCGCAACCCCTCCAGCGTCAAATCCGGCGCGACGGCGGCAATTTCCGGCAGTTTGGCGGCGATTAATTTCGCGTAGCCGCCCGTCGCCACCACCGGCAGCTTCGGAGCCCGCAGCTCCCGTTTCAGCTCGCCGATGAGTTCGCGCACCAGGCCGCGGTAGCCGTGCACGGCGCCCACCAGCATGGCTTCTTCCGTGCTCCGGCCGATGGCGGTGCGGACGTCGCGAATTTGAATCTTCGGCAGCAGCGCGGTCTTCTCGTGGAGGTAATTTGTCATCACCGACAGGCCCGGCGCGATGATGCCGCCCACGTAACTGCCGCGCCCGTCCACCACGTCGAAAGTCACCGCCGTGCCAAAATCCACTACCACCACCGGCGCCCCAAACCGCTGGCGCGCCGCCACCGCGTTGGCCAGCCGGTCCGGCCCGATTGAATTCGGCTTGGGATAGTCGATCCCCACGCCCCGGATGGTCGCCGCCGTCAGTTCCAGCGGCTCGCATTTCCACGCCGTCCGGACCAGCTTTTTTGCGAACGGCGTTGCCCGCGGCACAACGCTGCACAGAGCCGCGCCCTCGATCTTGCTGCCGCCGATGAAATTTCTCACCCGGCCGGCCGCTCCGCCGGCCATCCACGAGAACGTCGGCATGTCGCCCTGCCTCACGACCCGCTGCCCGTCCGCCAGGCCCACGTGCGTGTGCGTATTGCCAATGTCGAAGAGCAGGATCAAGATTTCATTTCTCCAGCATTACATCCCCGCCGATGACGCGCTCCAAATGCCCGTGTTCCGTGCGGACCAACAGCGCGCCGTCATCATCCAATGACTCCGCGCGGCCGCGAAAACGGCGCTCGCCCACGTGGACCGTCACATTCCGGCCGATGGTGACACAGGCCGCTTCCCACTCGTCAGCAATTTCGGAAAATTTCCCCGCCACCACCCGCGCGTAATCGACCTCCAGTTCCCGCAAAATTTCCACCGCCAGTTCGGCGCGGGAAATGGCCGCGCCGGCCTCCAGGCTGAGCGAGGTCGCGACTTTGCGCAGTTCCGCCGGAAAGGCCGGCGCGTCCAGATTCACGTCCACGCCGATGCCGAGAATCGCGTACCTCACCCGGTCCAGTTCCGCGCTCATCTCCGTCAGTATGCCCGCAGTCTTCCGGCCGCCCACCAGCAAATCGTTTGGCCATTTGATCTCTGCGTTCAAGCCGGTGACCTTCTTGATGGCGCGGCGCAAGGCCGTGGCGGAAATCACCGTCAACTGCGTCGTTTCCTGCGGCCGCAATTGCGGCCGCAGCAACACCGAAAACCAGAGCCCTTTGCGCGTCGGCGAAAGCCAGGCGCGTCCCAGCCGCCCGCGTCCCTTGGTCTGTGCTTCGGCAAACACCACCACCCCTTCCCGCACGCCGTCCCGCGCCAGCTTCTCCGCCACATCGTTGGTGGAGGTGGTCTGCTCAAACACCTGGATGTCGCGCCCGATCACTTTGGCGGCGCCCAGCCGGGCGAGCAAATCATCCGCCAGTAACGCATCCGGTTCATCCACCAGGCGGTAACCCAAATGCGGCCCGGCCTCGATGTCGAACCCCACGCGGCGCAGTTCCTCCATGCGCGCCCAAACCGCGGCGCGGCTGATCGCCAGTTGCTCCGCGAGCTGCGAACCGGAGATCCCGTCGGGATTCGCCCGCAGCGCGGAAAGAATTTTGGCGTCGGTGGTCACAGAATCTTAACCTCAAATGGAGGCCGGGCGACGCCGATGTGAAATGACCAGACCGAACGTGCCGGCGTTTGATCACGCTCCGCGCGCACCTCGGGCCGGTCGCTCCGGTTCGCCCATCGGTGTTTATCTGCGTTCATCTGTGGTTGATTAACCTTCAAAATCCAGCCCAATGTCCACCACCCGGGCGGAATGGGTGATCGCCCCCACCGAAATGAAATCCACGCCCGTCGCCGCAATCGCGCCCACCGTCTTCAAATTCACTCCGCCGCTGGCCTCGGTCTGCGCCCGCCCGCGGACGATTTCCACCGCCAGGCGCAACCGCGCCGGCGCCATGTTGTCCAGCAGGATGATGTCCGCCCCCGCCTCGGCCGCCTGCTCCACCTGCTCCAGATTATCCGCCTCCACCTCGATCTTCAGTTTCGGAAACTTCTCCCGGGCCCGGGCCACCGCCGCGGCCACGGCGTTCGGCTGCTCGCCCCGCAGCGCCACCAGGTGATTGTCTTTGATCAGCACGAGGTCATACAAGCCGATCCGGTGGTTTTGGCCGCCACCGCAGGCCACGGCATATTTTTCAAAGCGCCGCCAGCCGGGCGTCGTCTTACGCGTATCCAGAATTTTCGCGCCGCTGTCGCGGACGGCAGCCACAAACTCCGCCGTGGCGGTGGCCACGCCTGACAGCCGCTGCACGAAATTCAGCGAGACCCGCTCCGCGCTCAGAATTGCGCGGCTCGGACCGGAAATTTTCAGCAGCCGGCCGCCGGCCGCCGCCCGCGCGCCGTCGCGGACGAACCGCTCGATTTTTATTTTGGACGATAATTCGCGAAACGCGATTTCCGCAAAGCGGAGGCCGGCCACGACCAGCGGTTCGCGCGCATCCATCAGCGCCACGGACTGCGCGCCCGCCGGCACCGTCGCGAGCGTGGTCACATCGCCGCTGCCAACGTCTTCCTCGAGTGCGGCCCGCACCGCCCGGCGGATTTCAGCAAGGGTAGGTTCCACCCGCACAAGATGACGCCGGGCCGAAAAAGGGCCAAGGAAAAAGAGGCGCGGTGGAAAATCCGAATACCGAATGTCGAATGCCGAAATGCCAAAATGACTTGGGCTCGCGCTCCAGGCAGGACGCCGGACTTCGGCCCCCGGCCGCTGATTCGGATTTCGGATCTCGGGCCTGCGCCCACTCCCTTACCAGTACTCCTCGACGTGGATCGTCGCCGGCTCCGCGCCGCCCTTGGCCGCAAAGCCCTTTCCCTGCAGCGCGGTGATCGCAATTTTAACCATGTCGGGATTGCCGCACAGGAAGACCTCCGCCTGCGCCGGGTCCAGGACCACGCCCGATTCCCGCTCCAACACCCCTTGCTCGAGCAGCGTCTGGATCCGCCCGGTGTACCCAATGAAATGCGGGTCCTGGTCGGGCCGTGTGATGCTCGGGATGTACGTGAAATTCGGGCGCAGCCGGGCCAGGCTTTCCAATTCGCCGCGATAACCCAGGTCCCAACTGTAACGCGCCCCATGCAACACCACGAAACGCCGGCGACTGTCGTTCACCAGCATGGTGCGCAGCATGGAAACATAGGGCGCCAGACCGGTGCCCGTGGCAACGAGCACCACCGCCTTCTCCGGCGCCACCCGGTCGAGCGTGAAAATGCCGCTGGCCTTGGGCCCGAGAAACAGCCGGCCACCGTGGCCCAGTGCAAACAGTCGCGGCGTGAGCGCGCCGCTGGTGATCAGGGTCAGATAAAACTCCACATACCGCCGCTCCACGCTGGCCGAGGCGATGCTGTAAGCGCGGCGGATTATCTTGTCCGGCTCGCCCGGCGTTTCTTCCGGCGCCGCCTCCTCCACCCGCGGCGCGCTGCCCAACATGCCCAGCACGCCGAACTGGCCGGGCCGGAAATCAAACAGCTCCCCGTCAGGCCGCACCCGCAAAATCAAAAGCTGCGGATTGATTTCCTCGCGACCGACGACGGTGGCGTTGTAAGGAACAGAGTTGTTAGCGCTCATGACACAAAAAATCGTCTCGCATGGTCCACGCAATGCGCGGCGCATCATAGGCATGTCGCCCGCTGATTTCAATGATTCCTTGCGCCTGCCCCTGCAATTTATCATCAGCGCACATCCCTGGACGTCATCGGATCGACTATTCGATCAGGTCCCGCCGCGCGCTGCCCAGCAATTGTTCCACGAAATTCGTGGAGTAAACGCCCCGCCGGAAATTGGGGTCCTGCATGATCGCCTGCTGGAACGAAATCGTGGTCTTGACGCCGGTGATGAGGTATTCGTTCAGGGCCCGGTTCATTCGGTCGATCGTGTCCCGGCGATCCTTGCCGGTGACGATCAGCTTGCCGATCATCGAATCGTAGGTCGGCGGTATGGTGTAGCCGGCGTAAGCGTGCGTTTCCATGCGCACTCCGCGTCCGCCGGGCTGATAATACATTTCAATGCGGCCCGGGCTGGGCCGGAAATCGTCAAACGGGTCTTCCGCATTGATGCGGCATTCAATGGCGTGGCCCTTGAAGACGATGTCACCCTGCGAATGCTGGAGTGGTTCCCCCGCCGCCAGCAGGAGCTGATATTTCACCAAGTCGATGCCCGTCACCTCCTCGGTCACCGGATGCTCCACCTGGATGCGCTTGTTGACCTCCAGGAAATAGTAATTGCCGTTGTCGTCCACGATGAACTCCACGGTGCCGGCGTTGGTATATCGGGCCGCTTCGGCGATCCGCACCGCCGCCTTGCCGATCTTGTCGCGCAGCTTGCGGAACTTGTTCTCCAGCAGCGGGGAGGGGGACTCCTCGATCAACTTTTGGTTGCGCCGTTGCACGGAACAATCGCGCTCGCCCAAATGGATGATCTTTCCCTTGTGATCCCCCAGGATTTGAATCTCAATATGATGCGGATTCTCGATATACTTCTCGATATACACGCCGGAGTTGCCGAAGGCCTTTTCCGCCTCCGCCCGGGCTGTATAGTAGCCTTTGACGAGCGAGATATCGTTATGGGCGATGCGCATCCCGCGCCCGCCGCCGCCGGCCACGGCCTTGACCATGACGGGGTAACCGATTTTTTTGGCTGCCGTGAGGGCATCCTTTTCGTTTTCGACCGTGCCATCGGAGCCGGGGGGGGTCTCCACGCCGGCCCTTTTGGCCAGCGCACGGCTTACGGCCTTGTCGGAAAGCGCGCTCATGGCCTGCGGGCTGGGGCCGATGAAGCGGATGTTGCAGCTTTCGCAGACCTCGGCAAAATGAGCATTCTCGGAAAGAAAACCGTAGCCCGGGTGGATGGCGTCCACGTCCGCCACTTCGGCGGCGCTGACTATCCGATCGATTCTCAGGTAGCTTTCGGCCGAGGGCGCCTCGCCGATGCAAATGGCCTCGTCGGCCATCTGAACATGCATGGAATTCATGTCTATTTTTGAATAGACGGCGACGCTGCGGATGTTCAGCTCCTTGCAGGCGCGAATGATGCGGACGGCAATTTCTCCGCGGTTGGCCACCAAAACTTTCTCAAACATGTTATGGGCTGTTAAAAAGCGTTAGTTTGTTGAAGCGTAACGCGTTGAGGCTCCATCCGAAATCCATCACCATTTGGTTCGACGCGGGGCCACTAAACGCCATCAGCGCACTAGTTTGGACGCACCTTGAACAGCGGTTGGCCGAACTCGACGGGCTTGCCATTTTCGACCAGCATCTGCGTGACCAAACCCTTCACCTCGGACTTGATCTCGTTCATCACTTTCATCGCTTCGATGATACAGACAATTGAGTCCGGATTGACCTCCGTTCCGATTTCCACGTAGGCGGCAGCTTCCGGGGAGGGCGAACGATAAAACGTCCCGATCATGGGCGACTTGATGTCGATCTCCCCCGTGTTGGGCGCCTGCGGCGGGGCGGAGGTGTTCGCCGAAGCCGGCAGCATGGGTGTTGACAATGGCATGGCCATCAGGGACGCAGTCTCATCCGTTTGGGCAGGAGGCGGATAGCCATTGGATCCGCGCTTGAGTCGCAATTTTGAATCTTTTTCTTCCAGCTCAAACTCCGTAATGGAGTTTTTCTTCATCAAATCGATGATGGCCTTGATATCTTTAAGTTCCACGGGCGTTTTCGTTAAAGTTTACCTAAAACCGACAACAATCCACTTTGCTTTGTCCGAATAATGGCCTTTGCTTTGAGGTGAAATTCAAATGTGCCGGAATTCTATTTTTGGCTGACGGTGGCGTCAAGCCGTAATGCTAAAAAAGTTTTCCAGCACTTTTTGGCATATATTAAGCTATTTATTGCCTTCGTTAACGTCAACTGCAGCATCCAGGCCTAAGAGGTACGATTTTGCCCCAAACCCGCAAATTTGTCCGCGGCAGACGGGTGCAATCAGGGACTTATGGCGGAACTCCTCCCGCGCATGAATATTCGACAAATGAATCTCGATGGTCGGTATGCCGGTGGCGGAGATCGCATCCCGTAATGCCACACTGGTATGGGTGTAGGCAGCCGCGTTAATGACGATGGCGGCAAACGTGCCCTTGGCATCCTGAATCCAACTGACTAATTCGCCCTCCAAGTTCGATTGGCGAAAGTCCACCTGCACCTTCAGTTCTGCTGCCCGCTGCCGGACTTTGGCTTCAATGTCGGCCAGTGTCAGTCGGCCATAGACCTCCGGTTCGCGGGTGCCGAGAAGATTCAGATTCGGACCGTTCAGAAACAGGATTTTCACTACCCCATGGTATCGGCCGGGCGGGGGTTTGTCGATTTGAATTCCGATTCTGCTCACGCAGGCCGGATTCGGCCAATCAGACAGCCCAATAACGTGAAGGCCGTCCAAGCCAGCGCCGGAACGTAAAGTCCGAACTCGCCCAAGCCTTGAGCGAACCAGCCGGCCAGACCGAGAAACAGCGCAAATTGGACCGGATCGTCAACGTCGGCCTTCCCCTCGCGGCGACCGGAGCCGGTGGGCTTGGATTTCCCAGCCGTGAGCACTTCGGGACGAACCGTTAATCCCGGCCAGAACTTCCGGGCCAGCACTGCCAGGGCCAGAACAATCCAGGCTGTGTAAGCCAGACCGCCGGGAATACCGGAGTCGCAAAACTGCTCCAGGTAATCATTGTGGGCCAGCCGGGCCATTTCGGACTCGGGCGACTTGATGTGTGAGTAGGGTTGGCTAAACGTGCCTGGCCCGGTCCCGAAGGCCGGGTGCGTGTCCGTGATCTGCGCCGCGGCCCGCCAGTAATCGAAGCGCGCCCCGGCGCTGGTGGCACCGGCGGCAAAATAGTGGTGAAAGCGGGCGGCAAAAACGCCCAAGCCCAGGATGAGCACCGCCGCCACGGCGGCGAACTTGAGCTTCTTGGACCCATCAAGCCGAAGCAACGCGACGCCGGCCAGGCCGATCGCCAGCAACCAGCCCAGCTTGGAACCGGTCCAGAAAAAGGCGGCGGCGCCCAGAAAGACGGTCATGGCCATGGCGGCAAGTTTCACGAACGGCCTCAACGGTCTGGTGGCGCCAAACGCGAGTGCCAGGGATACCGGCCACAGGAGGAGAATGATTTCGGCCAGGGCGTTTGGATAAACGAGGGTTCCGCAAACGCGGCCCCGGGCGAACTTCGCCAAAATCGTCGGATTGGCCACGTCCATTCCGTTGGTGGTTACAATGAGGCGTTCACTCTTCATTTCGGCGACGGTTGCCGGCGGGAAATTGGTCCACCCGGTCCGTTCGCCTTCGGCCAGCGACTGGTAATTTTGGGGATATTCGAACAGGCGCTGATCCACGCCCCGGACCAAACAGAAGGCAAAAGCGGCCAGCACGCCGACCAGGAGCCAGCGCACCAGTTGTTCGCGGGCTAACAGGAAGACGCCCAGAAAATAGCACGCCACGCAGCCGCCAAACTGCCAGAGGGTAACGGCGGTGAGGGCGGGGGCAACGGTCTGGGTGGCGGACGCAAACTGCCAGGCCAGCCAGGCCAACGGCAGCAGCCAGAGCCATTTTGACTGCGGAAGCAAATTGGCAGAAGA
Organism: Verrucomicrobiota bacterium; assembly: GCA_049509875.1. Taxonomy (GTDB): domain Bacteria; phylum Verrucomicrobiota; class Verrucomicrobiia; order Limisphaerales; family UBA11358; genus UBA11358. The sequence continues at coordinate 11,184 of JBEKZM010000107.1, forward strand.
GGCGCCCTGCTGAAAAATCAATACCGTCCCCCAGACGACCAGCGGGAGCAAGAGGCAATTGGCCCAATGGATCGGCCAGGCGTCGCCCCAAAAATCCTGCAGCGTGGCCGGCGTGCCAATAACGCGGTCGAGAATGACCGGGTCGCCAAATTTCCAGATGCAAAGTCCCAGAAACAATCCAAATGCGAGCGCATGGACTTTCAGGGGCCGGCCGGGGCTGGCAGGTTTCACGCGCTTTTCAGTGTGCCGTCGGGCGGGGGGTAAGGCACGGCAAAAAACTTAATCTTCTATTGTCCGGTTGCGGCCGGCGGGATGACATGCTGCGCGTCCCAGGATTGAAAATTGTCATCGGACTCCACGATGCTGGCGGCGCCATCGGCATAGCCATAAGCCCTGGCCCATTTGCCATCCGGCGCCAGCCACGGTTGCTTTTCGCGAATCAAGGCCACCCGCCGCGGCGGAATGTTGGTCAAGTCTGACTGCGATCCCTGATAGATCATTTCAAAACCATTGGTGCCGCTCAAAGGCGCGTTTTGCCACGGAGGCGAGTCAGCGTCCAATGGTGGTGCGAAATAACCGGCGGCCTGATCGAGACTTTGCGGGAACGCGCCGTCGTGCTCGTCCGCGAATTTGCGCAGGGCGGCGATGAGCACCCGGGCATCGTTCAACTTGCCTGCGGCCCGCGGCCCGCCGCCCATGGTCATGGCGGCCTCGTGATTGCGAGTATTCAGGTCGAAATCCCCTTGGGCATATATTTGTGAACCTGCGGCCCTAGGATCCCGGGCCAGTTCCTTCTCCAGCCGCTCTTTTTGCGCCTCTAACGACTCTGCCTGCACCCGCAGTTGCGGCAGTTCAGCGCCTGGATTGACTGCGGTCCTGGAGTCGGCAGTTGTTCGATCCAGTTCCAGGGCCAGCTCGCGGTTTTTCGCCGTCAAATCGGCCATTTGTTTTGACTGCTGCCGCAGCGTGGCCGTCTGATCGCGGTGCATGACTTGGGCGCGGTGTTGTAAGGTCAGCGAAACGGCCAGACCGGCGGCGACGGTGAACACGGCGAAGAACAGGACCGATTTTTTCATGGCCTTCATTGCGTTACCGCCCATTGGCTGGGACCGGAACCGCCCCGACCCAAACAGGTTCCCTTCGCGCCGAAAACAAAGCGCTGGTCGTTTTCCGCATCCACGGGGGCCTTTTGGGTGATGACCCATTGCCCGACCCCTTGAAATTGAGCCGGCAACGCGCTTGAGGGCAGAATGGTCCAATCCTGCAGTACCGAATCATCGACCGGCGATTTGAAGTACGGTGCCAGTTGGGCAACGTCCGTTGGAAACTGACCGCCATTGATGTTCATATATTGAGTCAACGCCGGGTTCAAAACCGCCATGCCAAAGTCGAGCTGGGCCGAGCCCCGGACGGAGCTGAGCGCGTTGCGGCCGTCCGGGTCGATCGCATGATGGTCGTATTGCACCAGTTCCAGCCATCGTTCGGCCGATAGGTACTGGATTTCAGGAACCGCGAGGGTGGGATTGGCGGCAAACTGTTGTTTCAAGCGATCCACGCGCTCGGCGTACAATTGTCTCATTGAATCGAGCACTTCGGTCCGGGAGAGCGTTTGATTCGATTTGGCGGCCACCAATTCCCGCACCTCGGAGTTCAAGCGACCGATTTCCCCGCGGAGCCGCAGAACTTCGGGCGACGGGCTGCCGGCCGCCGGCGCTGCCGGCTGGCCGCCGGCCAGCAAGCTCGCGAGCCGGGAATGCTCCGCTTGCAATTGCGCGAGCTCGGCAGCATGTTGCTGCCAAGCGGCGTTGTCCTGACGCAGTGTCGCGTCGGCCTGCTGCTGAATGGCCAGAGGCGCCACCACGCTGGCAACGATGATGGCACACACGAATCCGGTTTGTATTTTGGTTGTAGCCATAAGTTTTACGAGAGTGAAAGCGACGCCGGATTTGGCGGTGGCGGATATGGAGGCGGCCACGACGCCGGCAGCGAGCCCTTCCGGGGCGGCGGCGACCGGTCCAGCCGCCAGGGCCGCGGCCAGCGCGACGGCCGACAGGGCAATGCCCCGGCCAGCCAGGATGTGCCGCAACTTTTCCAAGGCGCGGCTCACACGCTTTTGGGCGGCGTCGTCGCTGATGCCGAGCGCCGCGCCGATGGATTGGAGGTCCTGCTGCCTGAGGAAACGCAGCACCAAGGCATCACGGTCCTTCGGGTTCAGCCGGCTCAGGCCGTCGTCGAGGTGCGGGGCGATCTGCTGCCACCGCGGTTCGGCGTGGTCGTCGAGTTCTCTCATTTCCAGGGCGATTTGTTCGCGGTTTTTGCGGCGTCGCTCGGTGCGAATGGCGGTGGCGGCCACATAGCAGGTATGGCGGTGCAGCCAGCCCGCCAGCACCACGTCCGGTGGCAGGCTTCCGGCTTTTTGCGCCAGGGCCACAAACACCGCTTGCGTGATGTCCTTTGCCAGATGCGTGTCGCCGTTGACGGTGCGCAAGGCGGCGGCGTAGACCAAATCGATGTGCCGGGCCACCAGCCCGGCGAAAGCCGGCTCCGAGCGATCCTTGGCAAAGGCGGCCAGTAGTTGAGCGTCATCAGTCATCGCTAATACATTTATCAGAAGCCGCCGGGAACGAAATCCGACAAAAATCTGTCAAGAAAGCAGGACTCCAATACGCGTCCGTGGTTGGACGTCGAAGCGTTCCATGCGCCGGCGGGTGCCGGGGACGCCGATCAAAGCTGCAATTTGAGCAGGCCGACTTCGAGGGCGAGCGCTTCCTGCACGTTGGTGTGCAGCAGGCGCTGGGTTTGTTCAAACACCAGGAGATTTTCGCAGGCCTGCCGGGGCGTGATGCGGCGCGCGATGTCATCGGCGCCGGCGATCTGCGGCAGGTGGAGCAGCGCTTGGCCGGCCGCGAGCGTATGCACCCAGATGTCGCGCAGCCACCATTGCACGAGCAGCAGGACATCCGCGCGGCGGCGGCGGTACTCGGCTTCAATGGCGGCCGTCAGCTCCGTCTCCCATTTTTCGCGGAGGTCCTTTTCGGCGTCGCCATGTTTTTCGAGCGGCGAACGGGCGGAAAGGCGTTCCTCGGTTTCGGCGCGGATGGCGCCGAGCCGCTGCAGCAGCGAATCCAGCAGGCGATAGCGTCCGAACAGGCTCTTCTGTTCGGCGGCGGCGGCGGCGCTGAATTGCTGCAGCCAGACCGCCTGCTCGGTGTCCAGCACGCGCACGGATTCGGCGGCGAAATTGAGGCGCAGGCAGCGCGACAGGATGGTTTCCAAAATCCGCGACGGCTCGGTGGAGAGCAAAATGAGGATGGACCGGGGCGGCGGTTCCTCCAGCGTCTTCAAGAACGCATTGGCGGCCTGCGGATTCAGGCGGTCGGCCCCGGCGATGATGGCCACCTTGAAGGGCGCTTCCGCCGGCTTCAACTGAATTTCGCGCATGAGGTCGCGCATCGGGTCGATGGTGATGACGCGCGATTTGGATTCCGGCCGCGCCCAATGGATGTCGGCGTGATTTTCGCCGGCGATTTTCTGGCAGCTCGGGCATTGATCGCAGCAATCGGTGGCCGCGCCGCCGGTTTTGACCGGCTGCCGGCAGTTGAGGGTTTTGGCCAGGGTGCGGGCGAGGTCCTCGAGCGGTTCGATTTGATCGCCGATGAACAGATAGGCGTGGCCGAGGCGCCCCCGGGCGAGCGAGCGCTGCAAAAGCTGGACGCCCTGGGACTGGGCCGAAAAATCGCGAAAAGCCATGCGGCAGTCTGGCGCAAAAAAATTTGCTTGGCAAAAATTTAAATCGGCGTACAAATGGGTGTGCTCTTTGAAAGCGGCGAAAAGACAGAGTTTTTCGCCTCCATTGCGGTCAAATGTCAGGGAACCCGGTGAAGATCCGGGACGGTTGCGCCACTGTAACGGCTACAACTCCCAAGGCCACTGCCCACGGGCGGGAAGGCGGGAAGAAGGCTTGAAGCCGAAGTCAGGATACCGGTTTGATTGCACTCGTCAGCTCCGGACGTCTCGGGGCACTTCTCCGCCAAGAGAAGGATGGGGCCAGTCCGCCAGACTGTTTTGGCGGAACTCGTCGAATGCCTTCATTCTCCGTTTCGCGGGATGAAGGTTTTTTGTTTTAGCCCTCGAACGGCTGAACAAACGCCTGCCTCCCCGCTGGTCTCTCAACCAAAACCACCCCGCAAGCCGCTTGCGGACAAGCATTGAAAGATCAGTCATGACAAAATTCCGTCTGTTTCTGGTGGCCGGCCTGCTGGCCGCCGCCACCGTTCACGCCACCCTCATTTACGAGCCATTCACCAACGATCCCGCGCTGGACGGCTGGCAGGCCTATGGCGACACCAACCTGTTTCAATGGAATGCCACCAACCAGGTCCTCGAGGTAACCTGGGATTCCACGCAGGTGAATAGCTATTACTATCTTCCGCTGGACCGCACTTACACCAAGGCTGACGGCTTCTGCCTTCAATTCGATTTGAACCTGGCCGATTCCGTGGCCGTGGGCTACTTCGAACTGGCAGTGGGCCTTTGCAATTTTTCCGAAGCCTCCAGCACGAACTTTTCGCGCGCCAACGGCGTGTCGCCGGACCTGTGCGAATTCGATTATTTTCCGATTGGCATGGCGAGCTATGGGCCTTCCATTGACGCCACGCTCGTGGACAGCAACGACAACTTCTACTTCTGCTATGACGACACGCAGCCACTGAACAATGATGTGACGTATCATGTGGTGCTCATTCACCCCGCCGGCGCGCCAACGATCAGCGCCACCGTATTCACCAACGGCGTGCCCATGACAACCCTGCCGAAAGTCTATCCCGGCGGGGCGGACGACTTTCAACTGGATACGATGGCGGTGCTCAACTACACGACCACCGATGATCCCTATGGCGATTTGCTGCTGGCGCACGGCTCGGTGGGCAACCTGGCGTTCGCGTCGCCGCTGCCGGTGGGCCAGGCCCAAACCACCGGCCCCGCCCAGGTGCAATTTCTCAGCGACACCAACTGGGTTTACACGCTGGAAGAGACCACCAATTTTCAAAGCTGGACGGCGGCGGCCATCGTGATGCCGGGCAACGGCACGAACCTGGTGTTGCAGGCGACCAATCCGGTGGCTGGCGCGGCGTTTTACCGCGTGCGGGCGGATCTGCCATGACTCCGATCGATTTCCTGGACCCGGCGCGTTGTCCGCTGTGCGGCGGGGCGAACGACTGCCTGCTCTGTTCGCCGGCGGCCTGCCAGGGGCGGTGCTGGTGCATGTCTGAGGAAATGCCGGCGGAACTGATGGCGCGGGTCCCGGCGCACCTGCGCAACCGCGCGTGCGTGTGCCGGTCCTGCCTGGAAAAACTCCGGCTGGAGAAAAGGTTCGCCTTGCCGCGCGTGCCGCAGGCCGCGCGGCGGGCGCCGGCCTTCACGCTGGTCGAACTGCTGGTGGCCATCGCCCTCATCGCCATCCTGGCGGCCATGCTGCTGCCGGCGCTGGCCAAAAGTAAATTGTCGGCCCAGCGCGCCGCGTGCGAAAGCAATCTGCGGCAACTGGGCGTGGCCACGGAGCTGTACCTGGGCGACGACGGCGGGTGGTTTTTCAATCTGTGCGCGGCGCCGGCCAGCGCCGGTCAGCAATGGTGGTTTGGCTGGCTGGCGGCCGGCGCGGAAGGCCAGCGGGGGTTCGACCTGTCCACCGGCGAACTGTTTCCTTACTTGAACGGAACGGACGTGCGGCTTTGCCCGTCGCCGGTTTGGAATTCGCCGCAATTCAAGTGCAAGGGCACGAACGTGATCTTCAGTTACGGCGGCAATTCATTCCTGTTGGCGGCCGAGAACCGCAGTCCGATCAGCGCCAACAAGATTTCGCGTCCGGCGGAGACCGCGCTGTACGCCGACGCCGCACAGGTGAACACGTTTCAAGCGCCGGCCTCGCCGGCCAATCCGATGTTTGAGGAATGGTACTACCTGGATTTGGCGACGAACTACGCCAATTTCAACAACCAGCCCAATGGCCATTTCCGTCATGCCCAACGGGCGGGCGTCACTTATGCGGACGGCCATGTGAGTTTGGAACAGGCCGTGCCGGGTTCGTATGACAAGCGGTTGCCAAACGAGTGCATCGGGCAGTTGCAGCCGGAAATTTTGACGGTGCGGTGAAGTGAGAGGCTGAAGCAACCCTTGAACCCGAGTTCTACATATTGTCAGGACGCAGCAACCGTTTCTCCCGCTCCTGGTAACGAGTCACGTTCTCGCCGCCAAGGCTGCCAAGATCATGGTGACAAATCAAAATCAGGACTTGATCCTGATCTGCCTTTCGCTCGCGGCTTCAGGCTCCAAATTTGAAACTCGCGGGCCGGCCGCCCGCGCTCCGCGCGGCTGCGGATTTTCTTAGGTTTTCGCAAATGGTAGAACGGAGGCGGGCGGCATTGAATTCCGCCTGCGCGCATTGCCGGATGCCGGGCCGATACCTGGCGCCCGGGTCGGGTTCCGCCAGGGCGGGCCGCAGTTGTGCCGCTAGCGCATCCACCCCGGCGGCGGTGGAGCAAAAGCCCACGGAATAGGCGGTGGCCATTTTCACCAAGGTGCTTTCCGGATGGCCCAACGTAATGACCGGCAGTCCCGCCGCCAGATAGCTGACCAATTTGCTGGGCAGGCTGAATCGATTGTAGCGCGGATCGTCATCCGTCAGCGCCATCAGCGAAGATCCCCAGGTGCACTGGCGGAGGGCGGCGGATAGTTCCCCGCGGGAAAGGTTGCCGCGCTCGGTCATCCACGTGGGATTGAACCAGGCGCGATTCCGATAGGAATGATCGCCGAAGAATTCCAGCGCCACGGACCGCGGCAGCTTCGGACGGATTTTGTCCAAGGCGGCGGCAAACAGCGCAAACTCGCGCTCGACGTTCACGGTCCCGGCGTAGGCGATGCGGATGACGTCGCCGCCCGCCGGCGGCGTGGCATCCAAGGCCGCGAAATCGTCGGCCTCCAGCCCGGCGCGGCTGATGTCGCCGGGTACGCCAGTGCGCGCCCGCATGTCGTCGGACATTTGCCGGCAGACGGTGTCGCGCGTGTTGGCGCGGGCGTACAATTGGTCTACCAAGCCGGCCAGACGGCGGCAGCGGTCGCAGCCCAAAGATTCCACCATGCCGCGGACGTCCGGATAATCGTGAATGGAAACATGGAAGGGAACGCCCTCGGCGGGGAGCGCGCGGGCCAGTGGGAGAATGCTCCAGCCATGGGGGATCACCCAGACCACGTCAGGCCGCAGGCGCGTCAGGGTTTGGCGGAAATGCCGGGCGGCCCAGGGCGTCCAGAAGGTGTCCAGCACCCAGCCTTTGGGACGGCGGGCGCGGCGTTTGGGGTTCAGCTTGGGCGGGATGGCGGCCAGGGCGTGACTGGCGACGCGCTGGCCAAAAGTCTGGCTCTGATCCGGCAGGCAGCTCCACCAAAAAAGTTTTTCGACGGGCCATTCTTTCAGCATCTGCCGCACGATCGCGCCGCCGCCGCCGGCGGCATTGGGCGGGAATTCGGTGGCGACGAGCAATTTGGGAAACGCGGGCATGGTTCTCAGCCGGAAAGGGGTCGCAACCCGTGCCGATAATGGCTGTGCGGGCGGCGCCGGCGGATGGTGGCCAGACAAGGCGGCATTGAAAAATCAGCAAAGTAGAGAGGTTTGGGAGAGATTCAAAGGAAAAGAAAAGAGGCCGGACACTACTCCGGCCTCAATGAGAACAAGCACTCAAAATTATCCGACGCGCACCCCGGTCGAAAGTTTGCACACGGTCAACCGCCGTCTCGCGTCCAACAACAACCAAAGCATACCACAGGGGTGGATTCCGGCATGTCACCAGATGTGGGTACAGCCTGATTTCGAAATGCGGACTGCGGGTTTGTAGGGCACGACGTAAGGAGCACACTTCCGGTGGCGGAGGAATCTGCAAAACCTGTTCAAAATAAGGAACCTTCTACGGTGTTGGAGGTTGACAAACCGTTGCTGAACTGCAACATTGCGTTATTCGGGTAGCAGTACGTTTCTTCAGCGGGGTTCCCCACCCCCACCTCCTTGGCGTCTGCTGCCCGGATTTTATTACCGGCGATTGGGGAGTGTGGATTGTACCTTGCAGGCCGGTTTCTCGACCGCAAAATTTCCAAAGCAAATCTTGACGTTTTGGCTGCCATTTCTTAATTTCACGTCCCCCTTCGCGGGGGTGTAGCTCAACTGGTTAGAGCGCTGCCCTGTCACGGCAGAGGTTACGGGTTCGAGCCCCGCCACTCCCGCCATCTACCCCCCTTGATTATCAGGCATTTGCGTGTTTGCGCGTGCCCATACACCGGTTCACTTGACAGAAACTTGACAGCCGCGCCCGATCTTGGCCCGGGAATTTGGTTCTGGGAGGTATGGCAATGAAACCGACATTCCCAATCCAGGTCCGGCGCGGCAGCGTGGTCGTCAGAATTTTCCGCCAGAAAAAAGTTCGCGTTTTTACGGTGGCATATTACGAAGAGGGCCAGAGGAAACGCGTGTCGTTCGGCGACCTGGCGGTGGCTCGCGAAGAGGCCAATCGGGTGGCCGACCGGCTGGCCCGCCACGACGGGAGCACGCTGAACCTCCGGGGCGACGATCTGCTTGAATACTTGCGGGCCAAGGAATGCCTCTACCAGGAGGGTGTGCGCCTGGACGTTGCTGCCAGCGAGTTCTCCCAAGCCATGGCGGTCTTGAAAGGCAAGGGCACTCTCCTGGAAGCGGTCCGCCATTTTTCTTCGTCCTGCGCTGGTGAAATTACTCCGATGGGCACACAGGCGCTCGTTGATGACCTGATCAAAGCCCGCGAAGCCAATCACGCCAGCAAGCGCCACCTTCAAGATTTGAAGTCCCGGCTCAACCGGTTCGCCACGGCGTTTCAATGTGATGTCCATACGATCCGCGCCCCGCAGGTTCAGGATTTTTTATTGGAGCTAAAGCTATCGGCCCGAAGCATGAACAATTATCGGATGTCGATCTCCAATTTGTTTACGCACGCCAAACTCCGTGGCCATGCGGCCAGCGATTTTGACCCGCTGGCCAACATCCCCTGGTCAAAGGAAGCGGACGGTGAAGTTGAGATTTACTCCCCAGACGAGCTGAAGCTCATCTTGGAGCACGCCCGCCACGCGATGATTCCTTATCTGGCCCTTGCTGCCTTCGCGGGACTGAGGCAGGCCGAAGTTGCCCAACTGGACTGGAATGAGGTCAAAGATGATCACATCGTGGTGATGGGGGGGATTTCCAAGACCAAGACCAAGCGGCATGTGCCAATTTTGGCGAACCTCAGCGAATGGCTCCGGCCCTTCCGGCAATCAAGTGGACGGGTTGTTCCGTACGACAACGTAACCAACCAATTGGGCAAGTTGGCCGGTGATGCCAAGATTAAATGGAAGCACAACGGACTGCGACATTTGTTCGGCTCTCATCGGTTGGCTGCTGAGAAAGACCCCGCTACGGTCTCCTACGAGATGGGAAACTCCGTTTCGATGGTTTTCAAACATTATCGAAAAGTGGTCACAGAAATCCAGGCGACGCGCTGGTTTGCTCTTTATCCTGACGCCGATTTAAGGCCGGTATTTCGCCTGCCAATAGTGTCCGGACAGGAATCCGGGGCATGTCGTCAGGCAATGGCAGTAAACAAGCAAATCAGTGCTGAACCGGCGTCCCAGTCGCCCCCGGCGCGTAGCCGACGCCAAAATTCCGTTTCAGTGCCTGTTCCACGTCGGACCAATGAAATCGCACGGTTTTCCCGATTTTGATATGCGGAACGAGCTTCCTGGCCATCCACGTCTCGACCGTGCGCATCGACACTCCGATGCGCATGGCGAGTTGGTGCTTGGTCAAGAGGCCATCGGCGGCCTTTACTTCATGCAGAATGGGCGCTGGGGTTTGGGCAATATTCGTCGTCATGCAGCAAAGAACCGAAATTCCCCGCAACGGTGCGCGGAGAACCGTTCAGGAGGCGATGGGACCGCGCCAGACCGCTATCCAGGTGAAAATTGCAAACAAACAGTGATGAGGCTGTGCCTCGTCAACAGTCGAACCACTCCGATATGAGACAAACACTGCTACCGGACGCTGAGGTTGCCGAAACCCAAGAATGGGTAGACGCCGACCGGGACGATGCCAAGGAAGTTGCCTTTCCTGATGACGAAACCGGCGAAATTTTTCTGCGCATCCAGACGAATCGGGCATTTCAAACTGCTGGCTACAGAGTTTTAAGGGCTGAGAAAATGGAATTCCATCCCGTTTTCGTTGTACATTTAAAACGCACAACGGCTGAACACATCGGCGACCAGGCTCGGCTGTTCCGGCATGTTCGCCAAATTCTGAATGACAGCAGGATCAAGTTACGAAAGGCCCACCTGATGGTTTGCCGAACTGGTGACCGGATTTTGGTCACATTTTTAATGGAACTTCCAGCGACGGGAATATATGAACAAAAAAGGCGGCGTTGAATGTCGACCATACGGTCCACAACACGGTGTCCAAAACGACCAGATCATGCTGTCTGAAAATCGAGTACACCCACCATTGATTGAGGATCAAGGTTTTCCAAAACGATCAAGTGTTGGCAATGGGCATTGGGTGCGGTCTTTCAATTTCGCGTGTTTCACCTATTGACGCCGTGATTTCTTCCCGGGTTGGACCAAGTCATTTGTTTCACGGAAATTGGCACGCCGTCAACACATGAAGTTGGGGAATTGCACTGATTGATCTTCAACCGGTTTACGATGATGTTCAGAAAAATAGGTTTGACCCTCGTTTATCCGGTGCTGGAGGTGGAAGCCAAGGTTGAGCCGTTCGAGAACGGAAGGGGCTTTTCGTCGCGGGTCATGCGCGCGGGGAAGCCAAGGGGCTGAAGCCAAGGGGCTGTGCGGTTGCATGATCCATACAATCAGCCCGATGATGCCGGAAGGTCATTGGTACACCGCGATTGTGGATTCAACCCTTCAGCCAACGCCTGCCGGTGGGCCGTTTAAGCCCCATGCTGGGCCGCCGACGCATTTTGATCCAAGCTGACCGGCTTGTGCCTGAATCCACATGCAAAGCCTCCAAGGGCGTAAACGGGCTAAAAGCGACGTGCCGAACGGCCAGTGCAGCGATCCGGGACCGCTTTCATTCGCCGGTTAGCCGCCTTCAGGGCGGGGCACATTGAGCTTCTCACGAAGCTGGATCATTTCCAAATACGAGTACCCGAGCTCCTTGCCGAGTTTTACAATCGGTGTACTCCAAATCCGGTCGTAAAATTCCTCCCGGGTCAAACACCGCTCAACCTTGTTCATATCATAAAAGTGGCGAGATGCCCGGCAGGAATCAAGCGTGAGTTGTTAACCTTATGAACCGGCTTTAAAGCCATGATCGGGCGACCGGAACCTCAGGCCTAAGGCCGGGAAAAATCACTTATTCGCGGGCGCCGGGGAAAGCAGGTTCAGCAGATGGGATTTGACATAATCTCCGGCCGCTTGTGGATCGTACGTAATGTCCGTGCGGAGCAGCGGTTGCATATCCGAGCAAAATCCGCGGTCTTTCAGATGTTCATCCAGGATTCCCAAGAATTCATCGCGCCCCGCCTGCGTGCCTTCCTGGTCCAAGTAATGCTTGAAGGACGCAACCACCTCTGCTGGATCAACGCGCGTCGGCGATTTGGTCAGCGCCCAGAACAAATCGAACAAATCCCGCCCGCGCTTGCGTTGAAACAATGCGCGCATTTTCGTGCCCAGCATTTCATGGATGTCAAAACCTTTGACGCTCGTCCGGACTGCTTTGCCGCGGAATGGGAAACTGAATGGCATCTCGACCACCGCCCGGTGCGGTTTGCGTTCGGTGACGTTCGCTTCAATCACAATCTCCAGTGTCCGGTTCGGTTCCATGATGGAACGGGCGGTGTAGGTCATTCTCAACACGCGTGATGGATTGACGGAATTGCGAATTGCCAATTTAAGGGTCTCCCAAACCGATGTCTTTGGCGCTCCCAGGACATCGGACAACACGCGCCGGATGGCGCGGCGGACATGAGCCTCGGGGCGAGTCCCCACCACAACCAGATCAATATCCTCGCTGTAGCGGGCGGCAGGGGCGAGATGGACTTTGTGCAGGAGCGTGCCGCCGCGCATGGCAATTTGCGGATTCAGGAATTTGTCGTCGAACAGCGCGACCATGGCGCGGCACAAGAGGAGGTCTTGCTCCACCTGATATTGCGCAGCCCACGGTACCACTACTTGGTGGGCCAAAATATCCTGACGAGTAATGGGCGTCATGGGTTCAGTTCGTTGGAATTGTTTAATATTTGCCAGCGCTTGACGAGGGGTAGGCTATGACGCCTACCCGTTGCCGGAGCAAGCGGCACCGGCGTCAATTCATCAGGCAGCCAGTCATGAACAGTATTCGCCAGTGAAGGGTTGCCATTCGCTTCAATCACAAACCCCAAGCGTTGGGCAACGCCGGGTTCATTCTCTGCATCCAACACCCGCTTTAGTTCACGGACGCGCATCAGCGGCAGTAGCGGGCGGATGGTTTCTGCCGCCCGCTCGATGCCGCCGATGCGCGGCGCGTAGCGTATTAGATCATAGGCGGTGGCCTCCGGCGTGCTGATGCAGAGGGGGGCGGGCGCACCGGCGGGCTGCTGCGTCGGCGTCCGCTCAATTCTGTGCTTCACATAGAACTGGATGAATATTCGCCCGATTTTGATCAGCCGGCAGGGCCGGTTGGTCATGACTTGTGTGACTTGGAGCGCCTGGGGATTGGAACCGTAGGAACTGGCCGCCGATTGAAGCGCCAAATAGTATGGCCGCCCCAGCCAGTCAAAATAATCCTGAAGCCACCAATTCGGCGGTGGCGCGCCCAAGCTGCGGTGTTCCGGACCGACGATTAAATAGAATGGCTGCCTCGGCGATACCCGGACTGCCTGGCCCCGGAGTCTTAGCAGTTGAAATCTGGCCGCAACGGGCGACAGACCCGATTCCTGGGTTAATTCAGACAATGAAAATGCCACGTGGCCCAATGCCATCCGTTTGTCAATATAAGCCGACGCTGCACCGACCAAGCGGGACTTTGGTGGGCTTTGGGCTTTAATCATTGTTTTCACATCGTAGCGTATGACGCTACGATGTGCAAACGCTATTTGATGTTAGAATCAGCCGGTTCAGCCGGTCGACCGCATGACACCGGGTCATCTTTGACCCCAAGGGCAAGAAAATTTCCCTTCAGCCATCGCGGTGTTGCGGGCAGTTCCTTGCGAGTGAATGCTATCGCAGCCGTCAACCGATTACTCCGTCGGCCGATAAACGCTGTGGCAAGATTTGCAGTCCACGGCCAGATTGAATTTTCCCAGAGCGCCGAGTTGACCGGCTTTGAGCGCAGTTACGGCATCGAGCACCGCCGTGGTTTTCTTCTTCCAACCGGCGGGATCACCCTGGGGCGGATCATTGGCTGGCAGCGAACCCACATACTCAGCCAACTTGTCCAAATCCGCCTTCGTGCCTTTGCCCTGGCCGACCCGTTTTGCGATGGAGTCGTCACCTTTGAACACCGCCTTCATGATTTCTTCCACCGTGTATTTTGGCGGTTGGTCCGTCGCGCGCAAGATTAGCGTGCTCAAGGCCAGAGTCAGGACGGTGACAATACCGGCAGTGGCAGGAGTTACTTTCATTTCAAAATAGGTAAGCATTCGTTGTCGGTTTGAGATAAAAAGCAGGAGGTTATTTCGCGGCCAGACTGCGATAGACCGCCTCCAGCCAGCGGCCTCCGTTGCGCCATTGCTTGTATTTTTCCAGGAAGTCCGGGTTTCCTTTGATCTGGTCCAGCGCCTTGCCGTCGGCGATGTCTTTTTGCACCACGGCGATGCTCTCCGCCACGAAGTCGCGGAATCTCTTCAAATCATCCACTGAGCTGACCACGCCGTGACCGGGAATGATCTTGGTGTCCACCGGCACCCAGGCAAGAATGGAATTGAGATTGTTCAGGTAGCCTTTGACGTTGCCGCCATTGGCCACGTCCACATACGGAAACCGTCCGGTCACAAACTGGTCGCCAAGGTGGAGCACCTTGGAATCGGTGAGATACACCGCTGCATCGCCATCGGTGTGTCCGGGGCCGAAGGCAATGATCTTGATGTCCTCGCCATTGAAATACAGCGACGTGTCATGCGTGAAGGTGATGACTGGCAACGCCGCCGGCACCGTGTTGGTCTGGGCCGCGAGTCGGGAACGCAGATTGGCCGAGGCAATAATCTTCGCCTTCTTTCCAAAGTACGGATTGCCGCCAATGTGATCGCCATGAATGTGCGTGTTGATCACGTATTCCAGCGGCTTGTCACTCAACTTGCCAAGCGCCGCGTCAATTTTCTCCGCGAGCGGCAAAAATTCATCGTCCACGATCAAAATTCCATCCGGCCCGGCCGACACACCGATATTGCCGCCGGTGCCTTCGAGCAAATGCACCTTGCCAGCGATGGCGGTCTCCTTGATTTCCACCTTGGAAAAATCCTGGCGGCTTTGTTGGGCGTTCGCCGTGAAGGTGATGGCCAGCAAGCACGCGGCCACTTGGTTTCGGGAGCGAGGGAGCAAAAAGTTTATCAGGTTCATTTCAATTGGGTTTAGCTTGGCCATTTTCACCGCAAGGGCAACTGCGCCGCAGCGGTGGCCGGCAAGCAATCAAAACTTGCCTGCCAGCCCTTGCCCGGATCATTGTGCCGCCGCCCGCTTGGCCACCCAATCGCGCGACTGCGGCTCGCCGTTGCGGTTCACCGATTCCACCTTGCCGGTGATCTTGTCGGCCGTGACCGCGCCGGAGTATTTGTTGGTGTTCGAATTGCCGTTGTAAGAACGCACGAGGCTGAAGGAAATGTTATCCCCTTCCACTTTGCCGTCCGTGATGGGAGTTTCCACCGGCGAGCCGTCCCGCCCCGGCGCGGAGACTTTGCCGGAGAGCGCGGACGCGTCCGCCTTCAAAGTCAGTGTACTCACGCGGTCGGGCCCGCCATTGCGTCCCGGCGTGCTCCAGGTCCACGTGCCCGTGGGGTCCGCCGCCTGCGCCGACGCCGTCAGTAACAGCAGGGCCGTGGCACCGCCGAGGATAACCGCTTTCATTTGATGTTTAATGTTCATTGGTTGTGTTTATTTGTGTTTTTAGGTTGCTGCAAACAAGTGGTCGAAAGGAACGGTTGTCTGGACAAACCATTATTTTACAGTCGGCTGGCCGGCCTTGACCCAGGCCGCATAACCACCGTCGAGGGCCACGGCGTGTTCAAAACCATTCGCCTCGAAGTATTCCAAGGCACGCACCGTGCGGTAGTGGCCGACGGCGCTATGGACGAGATACCATTTGGTCTTGTCGGTGATGGTGGCCAGCACATCCTTGTATTTGTCATCCTCCGTCAAGTTGTAGTTTTTGGCGTTCGCCAAATGACCGGCGGCATATTCGCGGGGCGAGCGAGCGTCAATGATGATGGCGTCAGGATGATCGGCAAGGAACTTCAACGCGTCCTCCACGGATATTTCCTTGTAGTGCGTTTCATTGACAATCTTGTGTCCGTTTTCATCGTAACCCGGCTTGGGCGCCACGACCGCAACGGCGGTCGCCTCCGTCTGATCCCCGGCATTTTTGGCGGTCCAGTCGCGCGATTGTGTCTCGCCGTTGCGTTCGGTGGTAATCGTCCCGGCAATCTGGCCATTGGCCACCGCGCCCGTGTAAGTAGTCTTGTTGGTATTGCCGTTGAAAACCCGGATCACGTCAAACGAGAGTTTGTTGCCGTCCACCTTGCCATCGGCAATATCCACCTCCACCGGTTTGCCATCGCGGCCCGGGGCGGAAATTTTCCCCGTCAACGTGGAGCCGTCCGTTTTCAGGGAAAGCACCGATTCACGTGGTACGCCACCATTGCGGCCCGGCGTGGTCCAAATCCAGTTGCCATCCGCATCCGCCGCCAGCATCGGCGCCGCGCTTCCGATCAACAAAATTGCGCCCGTGAGATAATTCAATACAGTTTGTTTGTTCATAGTTTTGCTTGGGGAGACTGAGTCGTCAGTTATTGTAGTGTTTTTTGTTTTGGTGGATTACATCAGGCCAGAATTTCTTGGTGAACTTCGCCATAGACATCCGTCAGGCGGAAATCGCGGCCGCCATAGCGATAGGTCAATTTTTCGTGGTCGAGGCCGAAAATATGGAGCAGTGTCGCGTGTAAATCGTGGTAATCCATGCGGCCATCCACCGCGCTAATGCCATAGTCGTCGGTCGCGCCGTAGGAAAAACCCGGCTTCACGCCGCCGCCGGCCATCCACATGGTCCAGCCTTTGGTGCTGTGATCCCGGCCGTCCGGCTTCGGACTGTCCGGGGTACGGCCGAATTCACCGCCCCAGAGGACCAGGGTGTCTTCCAGCAAACCACGCTGCTTCAAGTCTGTGAGTAGCGCGGAAATTGGCTGATCCACGGCCCGCGTGCTTTTCTTCAAACCGGCATACAGTTGGCCGTGATGATCCCAGTCATCATAGCAGACCTCGATGAAACGCACGCCGGCTTCGCTGAAACGACGGGCGAGCAGACACTGCCGGCCAAAGTCATCCGTCTCGTCCTGGTTAATGCCGTAGAGGTCCAGCGTGGCCTGGGATTCCTTGGAAATATCCGTCACCTCGGGCACCTCCGCCTGCATCTTGAAGGCAAGTTCGTAAGACTGGATCACGCCTTCCACCTGCCGGTCCAACGTGCCTTGCTTGAGCAGGTCGTGGTTCAACTCCTGGATGAAGTCCAGTTCTTTGCGTTGGGCTTTGGCTGTAATGTTCGCGTTTTTGATGTTGTTAACGCTGCAATTCTTGATGTCCGTCTTCGACTCCCCGATGCGGGTCGCGGAAAACACGGACGGCAGAAAGCCGGATTCATAGGATTGTCCGCCGCCGATGGACAGCGCCGGCTTGATGGTGACAAAGCCGGGCAGGTTTTGATTTTCCGTGCCCAGGCCATAGAGCAGCCACGACCCCATTGAGGGCCGCACGAACACCGGACTGCCGGTGTGCAGCGCCGGCCAGGCTTGCGGATGGAGCGCGGGCGCGTTGGTCCACATACCATGGAGAAAGCAGAGTTCATCCGCGTGCCCCGCCACTTTCGGAAACAATTCCGAAATCCATTTGCCGCTGTGGCCATATTGTTTGAATTTAAACGGGGAGCCGAGATACTGCCGGTCTTCATTGTCGGCCGACTGTTTGCCGTCGTCGGCCTGCAATTTTGGCTTGTAGTCAAAGGTGTCCACATGCGACGGCGCGCCTTCCATGCCCAGGAAGATGATGCGTTTTGCGCGCGGTGCCAAATGCGGCTTTTTGGGCAGGAGAAGATTGATCTCGCCACCTGCGGGTGGCGCGGCGTCCGCCCCGCCGGATACTTTGGTGCCGCGATCCAGCAAGGCTGCCTGCGCCGCAAGGCCGGCAAAGGCCATGTAGCCAAAACCGGTTGTCAAGCTTTTGAGCATCTGCCGCCGGGTATAAATCCTGGGACTGACACCGTCGCAACGTTGAGGCTGATAATGTTGATTTTTCATGATGGTTGATGAGTTAACCGGCTATTGGAGGTAACGAAATTCTGCGCTGCTAAAGAGCGCCTGATTAAACAAGGCCAAGGCGCCTTCTTCCGGGCTGGCCGGTTTCTCTGGCAAGGCCTGATGGAATACTTTCGGTCGGGCGATTCCCGGCGCAAGTTTGCCCACCACAACATCGCTGGCCGAACCCGGTCCGTTGAAAGTGCGGGGGAAGCGGAAGCCGCCCCGGCCAGCCCGGCCACCGCCGCCGGCATCCGAAGGCGCCGTATTGGTGGTCGCATTCATCGCCACGACGGTTGTGGCGGGAGCTGCCGCTGCGGAAGTGGCGTTGGCCGCTGCCGGCACTAGCGCCGGAGTCGCGACGGAAGTCGGGGTGGCCGCCATTGCCACCTGTGGTTGGACTGGCAGTGGCGCCGGCGGGACGGGTTCCGGAGTCGAGGTGCGGGGCACGATTTCCTCCGGCTTTTGCGATGCGAGCAAGCGGGCCTCATCTTTGATAAACTTGCTCGCCCGCTTCACTTCCGCCGCAGTGGGCTCGCGCTGAAACACGGATAAATACGCCCGTTCAATTCGCACCTTTTGCGAGAGATGCTTGTTTTGCAATAGATTCCGGGCCAGATGTAAAGACTCGTCCTGTACCAGCGCGTTGTTCATGAGGAACAATGCCTGGCTCGGAGAAGTGGTTTCTTCGCGCTTGGCCCCAACCAAATTCGGATTGGGTAGATTGAAGAGGGCGAGTGATTCGGGCACCAAGTCGCGCGCCACGGGCAGATAGACGCTACGCTTGTAATAGTGTTGCGGCAGGTCGCTTTCCCAGATGTTCACGCCGTAATACCCATCGCCAAACTCGCCGGTCACGCCGAAATGCGGCGGCTCCAGGTCCAATCTGCCACTCGCGGCCAGAATGGAATCACGCAACTGTTCGGCCAGCAAGCGGCGGGGCGCCGCCCGCCAGTTCAGGGTGTCCGCCGGATCCACCTCCTCGGCCTTCGCGTAGGTGTCGCTGCTCAACTGATACACCCGCGTCAGCACCAGCGAACGGACCAGTTGTTTTACGGACCAGTTCTGTTCGTTGACAAACTTAACCGCCAGATAGTCGAGCAAATCCTGATTCACTGGTCGCGAGCCAAGATGGCCCAAGTTATCCGGGGTGGCCACAATGCCTTCGCCAAAGAGATGCTGCCAGACACGGTTGACAGCTACCCGCGCGGTCAGCGGATTGTCCGGGTTGGTAATCCACTGCGCCAATTGCAGGCGGCCGCTGGCGTTGGTGGGAATAACCGGGGTTTCCGGCAGGGCCACGATGCGCAGGAACCCGCGCGGCACCACGGCATCGGTGGGCTTGGTCAGGTCGCCGCGATAATAAACCGGCACATCCTGCGGTTCGTCATAGTCGCGCACACCCATCGCATAGGTTTGGTGAGCGGGCACGCGTTCAATCTGGTTTGTAGTAAAATTCCGGGCAAAACCAGCGCGCCGGGCAAAACCATTCGTCCCCCCGCCCCCGCCGCCCGCAAAGCCGCCGCCACGCCGTCTTCCCGCCGCGTTGTTGGTGCCGATGGTGAAGTTGCGGTTGGTGTTGACGAACATGTTCGGCGTCGGCTCTCCCGTGGATAGCACGGCGAGTTCCGGCGCACCATCCAATGAAAGCAGAGAAGTTGGGCGGCGATTACCGCGCCCCCCCACCGTCCCGTATAATGTTTCCGTACTGGCGAAAATTCCCGCTAGTGCGTGATAGTCCTTCTGTGGAATCGGATCGAATTTGTGATCGTGGCACTGCGCACACCCCACGGTCAGGCCCAGAAACCCGCGGGCGGTCACATCCACCTGATCATTGACCACCTGCCACTTGGAATACTTGACGCGGGATTCATTCAGTCCCTTGGGTCCGATGGCCAGAAAACCAGTGGCCGTGAGGTTTTCATCCCGCTCCTTTTGGTCAGCATACGGCAACTGGTCACCGGCCAGTTGTTCCGTCACAAATCGGTTGTAAGGCTTGTCTTCATTGAACGATTCAATGACATAGTCGCGATAGCGCCAGGCGTAGGGATAATTTAAATTGCGGTCGAGGCCGGTGGATTCACCGTAGCGTGCCACATCCAGCCAGTAACGTCCCCATTGCTCGCCGAATCGCGGCGACGCCAGCAGTTGATCCACCACATTTTCCAATGCTTTGGGCGAGGTATCCTTCGCAAAAGCCTCAACTTGCTCCGGCGTCGGGGGCAAGCCAATCAGGTCATAATAAACACGGCGGATCAACGTGCGCCGATCGGCATCCTCCACTGGCTTGAGGCCTTTCTCCTCCAGCTTGGCCAGGACAAAACGATCCACCTCGGTCTTGGGCCATTTCACGTTCGCCACGCTCGGCGGAGGGAACGCCTTGGGCTCGCGAAACGCCCAATACTCGCGTTCCTTTTGCCAATCATAAACCTTCTCCGGCTTGGCGGCCTGGGCACTGACGATTTTGGCCGAATCGCGCGGGTCCGCTGCGCCATCCTTGACCCATTTTTCAAAATTGGCGATTACTTCGTCTGGCAGCATTCCGCCCCGGGAATCGGGCGGCATGTGTAGTTGGCCCACCTGGCGGATGGCATTAATAAGAATGCTCTCGTCGGGCTTGCCCGGCACCACCGCCGGCCCGCGATCTCCGCCGGCGCGGATGCCATCCCGGGTGTCCAGTGTCAACTCGCCCTTGTTTTTGCCTTTCTCCTCGGAATGGCATTCATAGCAGTGTTGAACGAGCACCGGCCGGATGTTCTGTTCAAAGAACTCCAATTGTTCCGGCGTGATGGATTTGTGAATGACTTGGGCCTGGGTTTCCAGTGCCGCCAGCGTAAGCGCCAGCACCAGCAGATGCGGCAGGCCTTTAAATTCGATCGCACGTTTCATTGAATTGGTCTGGTTGATGGTTCGTTTGGTTGCGGGCTCAGGGATTATGCAGGCGGAAGAAGAGGTTGCCTTTGCCGCTCACTGGTTGCGTGAGCACGTTGGAGCCATTCAGAACGGTGGGATCGGCAGGATTGGAAGTCCAAATGCCCGAGGCGAGATTGGTGGTGTATTCCAAATAATAACCGGTGGCGCTCCCGGACCAGCTCAGATTCAACACATTGCCGCTGACCGGCGAGAAACTGAGGCTGGGACGGAAGACCGCCGTGTTGTTGGTGATAATCGTAAATCCGATATCGGCCCAGTTCGTCTGGCTGTAGGAATAAAGCTGGCTAATCCGCGCGTCCGAGAGCGTGCCTTGGTTGAGGTAGGCAAACTCATCAATCACCCCGTTAAACGGCGTGCCAATGGGTGTCGTGCCGGAGACCAGCTCTGGGTTGATGGTCGCGGCCTGTCCGGTGTAAGCGGTGACATATCCCTGGCTGAAGCCGGGCGGATCATTCGGATTTTGGTAGATCGCCCCGATGCCATCCACAGTGCCAACCCTGGCCCCGTTGATGTAAAGGCGAAGCGCCCCGCTGACGAAACCCGAGTTGCCGTCCAATACCGCGACCACATTATAGGTCTGGTTGGTGGTAATCGGATAAGGAATATAGGTGGCGGTCGCCGGGGTGTTGCCACCCCAAGGAGAGCCAGCCCCCAAGCTGGAGGTCTGCTCAGCCTCAAACACCAGTTTCGCTGAGGAGGGGTTGTTCACGTTGGTTTGGGTGGGATATAGGTAAAGGGCGTACTGCAAGTCCGAGAACAGGATTGGAATTTGATAATTGGTCGAGACGCCGGGATTAAGCAACACTTGCGGCAGCCCATTGGCTTTAAAGGAGAACAGGGTGGTGATTTGATACCACGGGCCCAGCGTGGAATTGATGTCCGCGCCATTGGGAAGCTCAACGCGATTAGTTCCGCCCGCGCCGTTGAAACTGATGGCCGTGTTGTTGGGCACATTGGGAACCAACCCCGGCACACCCAAAACCGGAACGCCTGCGGAATTAGTATTCCCCTTGACCGTGCCCACGATATTCAGCGGTGATGTGTCATATTTGGAAACCAGAGAGTTGACGGTAGTGCTGCCATTGGTCTCATCGAATGTGAAATAGCGCACAATTCCGGGCTCGGAAAGCACCTCTTCACGATAGCTGATGGTGGAGACGAACTGTGCCGTTACCGTCAGCGTATTGGGCACATGTGAGCGGTCTTTGAGGTTCGTGATGGTGATTTCATTGGTCTGGCCATGCACCTGCGCCGTCGTCGAGAGCGTGACTTGCAGTCCGTTGCCGGAAATTGATGCCCCCGTCAGCGCCAGCCCCGTGAGGCCGCTCGTGGGAATGGCATAAGTTGCCAAATTGGTAGCCGTGGCCGGATCAACCGGTTTGTTGAAAGTCAGCACGATTTCATTCAGTGTCCCGGCGAATCCGTGCAGACCGGCCAAATACGGAGGCGTGACATCCGGCAGCACCGTCAATTCCGCAGCCGGGCTGCTGGTAATGGAGCTGAATTGATTGCTCACCACCACCGTGTAATTCCCGCCGGAATTCCAGGCGGCCGTAAACGCCAAGGTGGCGTTGGTCTGGCCGCTCAGCCCAGCATTACTGTAATACCATTGGTAGGCATACGGCGGCTGGCCTTCGACCGCCACGGAAAACTGGACTGTCTGATTTTCCTTCACAATCTGATTGCCCAGACTGCTGCCGCCGCTCACAATTCCAACCGCGCCGGCTGAAGCAAAGGAAAACGACAAATTCGTCGTCGCAACCGTGTTTGCGGCTGACAAAATATCGGCCACGCCGCTCACCGTGACATTGTAATTGTTCCCCGCCACGAAGATGTTGGCGGCGTTCAGATTCAAACTTACCGTTTTAAGATCGCCGCCCAATTGTGCCGATTGAATGCTGAAGGTGCTGCCGCCGCTGGTTCTGAGGATATAATTGGCCAGGTTCGTGGCGGACGCTGGCGATACCGGCTGGTTGAATACTACTTGTAACTGACGCGGATTGCCCTGCGTATTGACCGACGACACTAGCGTCGGCGGCACGGTGGTCACCAGACTTGCTCCGGTGCCAGCCTGATAGTGCGCCAGGATATCGTTGGATGATAAAACTGTGTTGTAGATGGAAACGTCCTGCTCGGTTCCGTCAAAATAACCCCATTGCCCGCTCACGTTCAAATGTGAACGCCCATTGCCGGAAGCGATGTGAACCGACCCGTTATGGTCGTAAATCTGGCCGACTCCGTTGGTGGTGCGCCCCGCCAATTCACCATTCACATAGAGCCGGAGTTCGCCGCTCGTCCCCACGGGATCACCATCCAGTACCGCAACCACATGGTAGGTGACGTTCGTAGCGACTGGATACGTGATGTAAACCGGCGGATTCAGCAACAGACCGAATGGCGATCCTGGGCCGTCGTCGGTCGAGTTGTAGGCCGTGAACGACAACAACGCCGTCGGCGGCGGGGCGGTTGAAGCATCCGCGGCCGGGGTGGGATTCCAGAGGTAGATTCCAATATCGCGCAGGTTGCCCCCTTCCTCCCAAAGCCCGCTGACGGCATGGAATTGAGCCAGCGTCGTGCTGTCTCCCGGCTGCTGGCCAATCGGAAAGCTGTTTGCGTTAAACCACAGCTCGATGGTCCGCTGTGACCACGGGCCACGGGTGATATTGATGTCACCGTTGTTCGGCACGGCCACTTGGTTACTATAACCCGTGACAAATGTGACCGCCGTGTCGTTGACTGCGGATGGCACAATCGACGGCACGCCCAAGATCGGCAGCACTTCATCATTGGTCAGGATGGACAGCGTTTGATACGTGCCATTGGTATTCACTGTATCCCCGCCACTGGTTTGCGTGTAGGCCACCGTTCCATTGGTCTCGTTCAATTTGTAGTAGCGCACCGGCAGGTCGGCCAGGACTTCATCGTCATAGCTCAGATCGGCATAAACATTGAAGCTGGTGTTCAAA